>NZ_CAXTHV010000030.1:0-45860 GCF_964244265.1 uncultured Sphingomonas sp.
AGACGCGCGACCAGGTGAAGGATTTCGAGCAGCAATATCAGGACGGCCTGATCACCCAGCAGGAAAAATACAACAAGGTGATCGACGCCTGGTCGCGGTGCGGCGACCAGGTCGCCAACGCGATGATGAACGAGATCAAGGCGGTCAAGAAATATGAGGACGGCTCGATGAAGGGCCGCGAGAAGCCGATCAACTCGATCTACATGATGGCGCATTCGGGCGCCCGCGGCTCGCAGGCGCAGATCAAGCAGCTCGCCGGCATGCGCGGCCTCATGGCCAAGCCGTCGGGCGAGATCATCGAAACGCCGATCATCTCGAACTTCAAGGAAGGGCTGACCGTTCTCGAATATTTCAACTCCACCCACGGCGCGCGCAAGGGCCTGGCGGATACGGCGTTGAAGACCGCCAACTCGGGCTATCTAACCCGCCGCCTGGTCGACGTGTCGCAGGATTGCGTCGTCATGGAGGAGGATTGCGGCACCGAGCGCGCGCTGGAAATGCGCGCGATCGTCCAGGGCGGATCGACCATCGCCTCGCTCGGCGAGCGGATCCTGGGCCGCACCACCGCCGAGGACGTGGTCGACGTCAAGACCGCCAAGGTCGTCATCCCCTCGGGTACGCTGCTCGACGAGGCGATGATCGCGCAGATCGAGGCGATCGGCGTGCAGGGCATGAAGATCCGCAGCCCGCTGGTGTGCGAGGCCAAGATCGGCGTGTGCGGCAAATGCTATGGCCGTGACCTGGCGCGGGGCACCCCCGTCAATATCGGCGAGGCGGTCGGCGTGATCGCGGCGCAGTCGATCGGCGAGCCCGGCACGCAGCTGACGATGCGGACGTTCCACATCGGCGGTGCCGCACAGCTCAACGAGCAGTCGAACCTGGAGGCGACGTCGGACGGCAAGGTCGAGTTCCGCGACTTGCGCCTGATCGTCGACCAGCGCGGGCGCCGCGTCGTGCTCAGCCGCTCGGGCGAGATCGCCATCGTCGACATGGACGGCCGCGAACTGGCGGTGCACCGCATCCCCTATGGCGCGTACGTCATGTTCGATGACGGCCATGTCGTGACCAAGGGCGACCGCATGGCCGAATGGGACCCGTTCACCATGCCGCTGATCACCGAAACCGGCGGTACGGTGAAGTATCAGGACCTGCTCGAAGGCAAGACGCTGACCGAGCAGACCGACGAAGCCACCGGCATCGCCCAGCGCGTGGTCGTCGAATATCGCGCGACGACCAAGTCCAAGGAGGATCTGCGCCCGCGCCTGACCCTGCTCGACACGTCGTCGGGCGAGGCCGCGCGCTACATGCTGGCGTCCGGCGCGGTGCTGTCGGTCGAGGACAATGCCACCGTCCAGGCCGGCGACGTCCTCGCCCGCGTGGCGCGCGAATCGGCCAAGACCCGCGACATTACCGGCGGCCTGCCGCGTGTCGCCGAGCTGTTCGAGGCGCGCCGTCCCAAGGAGAATGCGATCATCGCTAAGGTCTCCGGCCGGGTCGTGTTCGGCAAGGATTACAAGGCCAAGCGCAAGATCGGCATCCAGCCCGAGGATGGCGGCGAGGTCGTCGAATATCTGATCCCCAAGTCAAAGCATATCGACGTCCAGGAAGGCGATTACGTCAAGCGCGGCGATAATCTGATCGGCGGCTCGCCGGATCCGCACGACATCCTCGAGGTGCTCGGGATCGAGCCGCTCGCCGAATATCTCGTGTCGGAAATCCAGGAGGTCTATCGCCTCCAGGGCGTGAAGATCAACGACAAGCATATCGAGGTGATCGTCCGCCAGATGCTGCAGAAGGTCGAGATCACCGACGGCGGCGACACCACCCTGCTGGCCGGCGAGCAGGTCGACCGCGACGAGATGGACGCCATCAACGAGAAGCTGGCGCCCAAGCAGCAGCCGGCGCAGGGCAAGCCCGTGCTGCTCGGCATCACCAAGGCGTCGCTGCAGACCCGCAGCTTCATCTCGGCGGCGTCGTTCCAGGAGACCACCCGCGTCCTCACCGAGGCGGCGGTCCAGGGCAAGCAGGACACGCTGATGGGGCTGAAGGAGAATGTCATCGTCGGCCGGCTGATCCCGGCGGGAACCGGCGCGGGCATGAACCGGCTGCGCGTGGCGGCGTCCAGCCGCGACGCCGCGCTCCGGGTCCAGCAGCGCGCGCTGGCGGCGGCGCTGGTGGCGCCCGATTCGGCCGCCGAGGAGCATGCCGCCGAACTCGCGCGGTCGGCGCGCGATGCCGGCGGCACCGGCGACGATCCGCTGGCCGACGTCGCCGCGAGCGGCCACGGGACAGATGCCGATGCGGGCGATTATCTGAACCCCGCCGAATAACCTGCGGATCAGGCAAGTTGAACCAAAGAACCGCCGTCCGGGATTTACCGGGCGGCGGTTTTTCGTTGCCGCGGATGCCGTTCTATCGTCTTTTCGCGCGATGGCCGTCCGGCTATCGACCGGACGACATTGATTCTAGGGGGGGTGCGTGATGAAATTGAAGCTGTCGCTGGTGGCCGCCGTCGCGGTGCTGGCCGCATGTTCCAAGTCGACCGAGGAGACGCTCGTCGCCAACAGTGTGACGACCAACGGCGTCGTCCCCGCCGGCGCCCCGCCCTCCCCGGCCGCGACCGCCACCGCCGCGACGCCGACAATCGCCGGGTTCGATCCGGCATCCGCGCCGCCCGGCACCGAACCCGCCGGGGCGTGGCCCTATTTCGGCATGATGGACGGTTACGAGAAGTTCGACACGGTCAACATCGCCGGCCGCGAGAACAAGAAATACCTGGAGGATGTCGGCTATGACCGCACCGACTTCTTCGACGGGACCAAGCTGATCCCGGTCGAGGGGCGGACGATGATCACCGGCGGCCTGGGATCGAGCGCCTCGTTCTTCCAGGTCCAGAAGAGCTATGAGAAGCTGGTCAAGGACATGGGCGGGGTCACCGTCTACGAAGGCACCGGCAAGCCGATGGAAGACCGCAAGCTGAAATTCCAGGCCGCGCGGTTCCGCGGCCAATATGAACTCGGCGAGGACGAGATGGGCGTGTACATGGTGCGCACCCCCACCCGCCAGATCTGGGTCGAGGTCTATCATCCGTGGGAGGACAACAGCAAGAATTACTGGCTGACGATCGTCGAGACCAAGCCGCTTGAGGTGAAGGTCAGGATGATCCCAGCCGCCGAGATGAAGAGCAACCTCGACAGCCAGGGCCATGTCGCGCTCTATTTCACCTTCGACACCGACAAGGCCGCGATCCGGCCCGAGAACCAGCCGCTGATCGCGGAGATCGTCAAGCTGATGACCAGCGATCCCAAGCTGAAGCTGACGATCGAGGGGCACACCGACAATGCGGGATCGCCTGACCACAACCAGGCGCTGTCACTCGGGCGCGCCAATTCGGTGATGGGGGCGCTGATCGCCGCCGGGATCAGCCCCGACCGGGTCCAGGCCAGGGGCTTTGGCGCGACCAGGCCCGTCGCCGACAATGCGACCGACGAGGGCAAGGCGAAAAACCGCCGCGTCGAACTGGTCAAGCGTTAAGCGGGCTTTATCCGCGGCCGCGGCTCACCGCACCATCTCGACGACCCGTGTCGCCAGCCGGTCGGCTTCGGCGCGGTCGTGGGTGACCATCAGGATCGGCAGCCCCAGCCCATCGCGGATGTCGAGGATCGCGCGTTCGACCTGGTCGGCGCGCGCGCGGTCCAGCGACGCGGTGGGCTCGTCGAGCAGCAGGAAGGCGGGATCGCTCAACAGGGCCCGCCCGATCGCCACGCGCCTGGCCTCGCCCCCGGACAAGGTCCGCGGCCAGCGCGGCAGCAGGGGCACGATGTCCAGCATCGCCGCCACGCGGCCGACCGCCGCCCCCTTGACCGCGCCGTAGCAAAGGTTGCCGACAACGCGCAGGTGCGGGAACAGACGCGTTTCTTGGAATACATAGCCGGCGCGACGCCGCTCCACCGGAAGGTCGATGCCGCTTGCCGCGTCGAACAGCGTGACGCCGCCTGCCTGGATCCGCCCGCGATCCGGCCGGAGCAGCCCCGCGACCATGTTCAGCACGCTGGTCTTGCCGACCCCGGAGGGGCCGAACAGGACGGTCAGCCCCTCCACCGCCGCGAGCCGCAGCGCGATCTCGCGCTCGCCCAGCCGTTTCACCACGTCGATGTCAAACGCCATGGACCATCCCCGCACGCATGCGCCGCGCCAGCAGTTCGGAGCCGACCAGCGCGGCCAGCGCGACCGCGACCGACAGCGCCGACAGCCGGAGCGCGATCGCGTCGCCGTCGGGCCGCTGGAGCGCAGCATGGATTGCCAGCGGCAATGTCTGCGTCTGTCCCGGCACGTTGGCGACGAAGGTGATCGTCGCGCCGAACTCCCCGAGCGACCGGGCGAAGCCCAGCACCGCGCCGGCCAGTATGCCGGGCATGCTGAGCGGCAGCGTAACCGTGCGGAACACCCGACACCGCCCTGCTCCCAGGGTCCGGGCGGCACCCTCCAGCCGCCGGTCGACCGCCTCGATCGACAGCCGCATCGCCCGCACCATCAGCGGCAGCGCCATCACACCGGCCGCGATCGCCGCGCCCGTCCAGCGAAACAGCACGCCGCCGCCCAGCCACCCCAGCGGCCCCGCCGGGGCAAAGGCGAGCAGCAGGATCCAGCCGGTGACCACCGGTGGAACCACCAGCGGGAGGTAGATGATCGCCTCGATCAGGATCTTGCCCGGCAGGCGCGCGCGCGCCAGCATCCATGCCAGCGCGAACGCGACCGGGAGCGCGGTCAGCGTGGCTACCAGCCCGACCTGCAATGACAGCGCGACGACGCCCCATTCCTCGGCGGTCAGCATCGCCGTCCGATGATGCGGCTCAAGAACCGTTCCTCACCGTCCAGGCACCGAAAAGCCGTACCGCGCAAATATCGCGCGCCCCTCGCGCGACAGGACGAAGCGGCGGAAGTCCTCCGCCTCCGGGCTCGACGCGGTCTTAAGCAGCGCGATCGGATATCGGATTGGCGGATGGGTCCAGGCCGGGAACACGCCGGCCACGCGCACCTTGGCCGACGCGCGGGCGTCGGTCGCATAGACGATGCCGAACCGCGCCGCCCCGCGCTCGACCAGCGCCAGCGCGGCACGGACATTCTCCGCGCGCACCACCCGCGCGGCCACCAGCGGCCAGGCCCCCAGCTTCTCAAGCGCCGCCTTGCCATAGCGGCCTGCGGGCACGCTGTCGGGGTCGGCCATCGCCAGCGGCCCGGCGCCGAGCATATGACCGAGCGCCGCCGCCGGCCGCAACGGGATACGCGACCGGCCGCCCGCCGGCTCGACCACGACCAGCCGGTTGGCCACGAAATCGGCGCGGCTGGCACCAACGATCAGCCCCTGGGCGGCCAGCGCGTCCATCCATTCCTCGTCGGCCGAGGCGAACAGGTCGGCCGGCGCGCCCGCCTCGATCTGCCGAGCGAGAGCCGACGAGGCGGCAAACGAGATCGTCGGCCGCGCATGCCCCTTCGCCGCCCAGGCCCGGGCGGCGGCGGTCATCGATTCCTGCAGGCTGGCGGCGGCCAGGACCACCGGGGCCGCCGGCGTCGGCGCGGCGCCCAGCGCCATTGCGGCCAGCCCGGCCAGAAAGACGCGACGTGCGAAGAATATGGATGCCATATGTGCAGCATATAGCGCCCCTTGCCGCTCGCCACCGGCAAAACGTGCGCGAGGCGTTATTGCGCCGCCGCCCTCATACCCGCACGCGGCCCGTCCGCTGGAGCTTGCCCCAGCCGACCAGCGGCCCGCGCAGCGCCTGGGCAATCGCCTTCAGCACGACATAATACATCACCTGGCGATACCCGATCCGCTGGGGCACGAGCAGCCACAACAGACGCCATTTCTCGCGCCGTTCCAGGGCAAAGGCGACCACCGCCGACAGCACGTCGATCGTCGTGAACACCAGCCAATAGGTCAGCATCTTCTCGATGCTGCCCTGGGTCTGTTCCCAGCCATGCGCCTCGACCGCGAGCCAGGTCGTCACGAAGCTGACGACCAGTGCCAGGTCGATCACCGGGCTGATCGCTGCCAGCATGATCTGGAACACGATCGCCTGGGGCAGGCCGATGCGCGCCAGCCCGGCGGGGCGTCCGGTCAGGATGATCCGGCCGTGCTTCCACAGGCATTGCAGCGTGCCATAAGCCCAGCGGAAACGCTGCTTGGCCAATCCACCAAAGCTCTCCGGGCTTTCGGTCCAGGCGACGGCATATTGGTCATAGGTCACGCGCCATCCCGCGCGCTGGATGGCGATGGTCAGGTCCTGGTCCTCGGCAAGCGTATCGTCCGGATAGCCGCCGACCGACCGGATTGCCGCCAGCCGCCACGCGCCGACCGCGCCGGGCACCACCGTCATCGCCTGGAGACTGGCCAGCGCGCGCCGCTCGAGGTTCTGCGCGGTGACATATTCCAGCGCCTGCCACCGGCTGACAAGGTTGACGCGGTTGCCGACCTTGGCATTGCCGGCGACCGCGCCCAGCCCCGGATCGTCGAACCATCGCGTCAGCCGCGCGATCGTCGCCGGCTCGAACTGGGTATCGGCGTCCAGCGCGATGACGATCTCGCCCCTGGCCAGCGCCAGCGCGCGGTTGAGCGCGCGCGCCTTGCCGCCATTCTCCAGCGTCACCAGGCGGACGCGCGGATCGTCGGCGAAAGCGGCGCGGACGACCGCGCTGGTCCGGTCCTTCGATCCGTCGTCGATCACGATGACCTCGATCGCGACCTGGGTCGATGCCAGCACGCCGCGCACCGACCGCTCGATCACCGCCTCCTCGTTGAAGGCGGGGATCATCACCGTGACGAAGCGGTCCGGATCGATCGGCGGGAACGTCATCCGGCTCTCGCGCCGGGCCTGGATCAGCGCCAATGCCGACAGCACGACCGCGCGGGCAATGCCGATCGAGATCGCGAAGAAGAATAGCCAGCCCAGCCCGGTGACGATCGCGCCTAGCGCGCCGAACAGGAACAGGTCGATGCGGGCGGCGGTGCGGTCGCTGGCCGAGATCGGCGGCATCACGGTGTTGCGCGACAGTCCGGCCAGCGCCGACACCGGCACGAAGCGGTAACCGCGCGCGCGCAGCTGGCGGATGATCTCCGGCAACGCCGCGACGGTCTGTGACCGATCGCCGCCCGCATCGTGGAGCAGGACGATGTTGCCGGTCCGCTCCGGCGTGGCGGCGAGCACCTCGGCGACCGTGCGGTCGATGATCTCCTGTACGCCCGGTCGCCGCCAGTCGCCGGGATCGACGTGGAGGCCGACCGAGATGTAGCCGCGGTCCTGCGCGCGCAGCGCCGGACCGATTTCATCGGCGGTGGTCGGCTCGGCGTCCCCGAAATAGGGCGCGCGGAACAGCCGGAGCGATCGCCCGGTGAACGCCTGGAACAATCGCTGCGTCGCGTTCAGTTCGAAATCGGTATCGGTCAGCGACGCGCCGGCCAGGTTGGGATGGGTATAGGTGTGGCTGCCGACCTCGTGCCCCTCATCGATCATGCGCATCAGCAGGCCGCGCTCGGTCAGCGCATTCTCGCCGACGATGAAGAAGGTCGCGGGCACGCGCTGCTCCTTCAGGATGTCGAGGATGCGCGGCGTCCAGGCCGGGTCGGGGCCGTCGTCGAAGGTCAACGCGACCGCCCGCGCGCGATAGCCCGTGCGGTTGATGACATAGGGCGTGGGCAACCGGGTGAAGCGGACGTCGGTGATGCCGCCCGGGCCGGCGGTCACGATCCGCTCGCCGGTGGTCGGCACGGCGGCGATCTTCAGGATCTCGCCCGCCCCCTCGATGTCGACGTCGGTGCCGGCGGGAATCGCGTTGATCGCCAACGCCGGCGGCAGGCGGGCATGCGACCGGCCGAAGATCGACCACAGGCCCGGATCCTCCGACCCCAGCCGCCACAGCGCAATGCCCCCGATCCCGGCGCGGCGCAGGAAGCCGATCTGGTTGTACGCCGACGCCGCGTCGAGCAGCCACACGACGTGCCTGCTGGCCCCTTCCGCATAGGCGAAGCCGGAATTGCCGCTGGCGCGGTCGAACATCGGCATCGCGTCCGAATCGCGCGCGGCCTGCCACGCTTCCTCGACGGTCACCGGATCGCCGCCGCCGTCATGCCAGTCATAGCCGTAATTGCCGATCGCCACGACCAGCTTGTCGCGCGGTACACCGCGCGCGGCGATCGCGACCGATCGCGCGAACCATTGCTGCGACGCGATCGGGCCGGCATCGCCGCTGATCTCGTTTTCGTCATAGCTCATCAGGAACAGGCGATCGACGATCCGGGCATAGGCCGGCAGGTTCCAGCTGGCATCGCCGACGGGCGCGGCGATCGCGATCAGCCAGCCGTGGCGATCAAACCGTGCATTCGCCTCGGCCAGGAACGTCCGGTAATCGGCCTGGGCGCCCGGCGGCAGCTCCTCGAAGTCAAAGAACGCCCCGCCCGCCTGGTTGCGCGCCAGCCATGGCTCGAGCCGGTCGAGGAACTGCCGGCGCAATGCCGGATCGTGCAGCATCGCCGCCATGCCGGGCCCATCCCACACACCCTGGATCGCGTTCTGGATCATCGGCAGGATCAGCGGCCGGCGCGTCGCCTTGTTCAGGATCGCGCGGCCCGCGACATCGCGAAAGACGGTGATCGCGTGGCGGGGGCCGGTCACCGACACCCAGCCGGGGATGACCCAGTCGAGCTCGTCGATATGCCGCTGGAGCGACGCCGCGCTGCTCTGGTCCCATGGCACGTGGAAGGCGATGGCCAGCGGCGCGCCGCTGCCCCCCCTTGCCCCCTTGCCGCCGATCTCCCCGGTCATGCGCCGCGCATACCAGTCGACCGTGCGCCCGGTCCGCTTCAACAGCGTGTCACGCGGCGGGGCGAGCTTGCGGAAGCTGGCCTGCTCGGCATCGACCGGCAGCAGCGGCTGGGCGGGCACGATCCCGATCGACAGCGCGAACGCCGCCGCCGACACGATGACCAGAGCGACGAAGGCGATGAGGGCGATGGCAAACCCCCGCCGCCGCCGTCCCGACGCATCGTAGAAGATCGGATTGCCGGCGACGCTCATCCGCATTCCCGTCCGCGCTCGCCGATCCGCCTCACGCCGGTCGCCCGCGCGCGATGATCGTCCCGATCAGGTCGGCCAAGGCAAAGGTGAAGCCGATCACCACCTGGCCCGCGAACAGGACGCCGGCGACCAGCGCGATCGCCTCCACGATGTGACGGTCGGCGCTGACCAGGCTCGTGGCCAGCCCGGCAAATACCAGGTCCTTGTTGGGCAGGAACGGCAGCCGCCCGACGAACATCCGTGCCGCCGACAGCAACACCCACCAGCCGATCGCGACCTCGGGCAGCACCAGATACCACAATGCGCCGATCATCGCCGTCGCCATGACCGCCCGCAGCAGGTGGATCGCCGCGATCGCCCGGAACTGCCCGGGCGACACGCCGAACAGATGACGCCGCAGCACCATTACCACCAGCGACGATCCGATCAGCACGACCGCCGACCACAATAAAGGCGCGGCCAGCGCGCCGAGCCGGATGTCGGCCAGCATCGGATAGGCCGCGACCAGCAGTGCCAGCGTGAATGCGTTGCCGACCAGCGCCGACAATACCGAGACATCGCGCACCCCGGCAAATGGCGAGGTGATGAGCGCGGCATGGCGGCGCGCCCAGAGATAGAATTGCAGCTCGCCCGAATAGCCGAACAGCAGTTCGTTGCTCGCCGTCTTGCGGAACAAGGCGGCCAGGGCGGCGGGCGGCAACGGCCACAACAGGCGAAAGATCAGGAAGTCGGCAACCGGCTGCAACGACAGGGTGACGGCGATACCGATCCAGAACAGCGGCGATGCCGGCATCAACCGGACCATCGCGGCCAGGTCGTGGTGCCCAAGCGTTTGCGCCACCGCGACGATGATCGCGACCGACAGGACCGGGGCGGCGAAGCGTACCCAGCGCGGCGCCGGTCGCACAATCGTCGCATCGGGCCAATGGCCGCCTGACGGCTTTGTCGCGACCACGCCGCCGTTCATCGGCGCGCCACATCGTGGGTCGGGACCGGCGGATGGATGAAACGAAACATCGGGTTTGACGCGACCTCAGGGGTCCTGACGGACCGCCTGCGCGCTAGGCCGGTTCGCAATGCCCGGCAAGCGGGAACCCGTCCCAAATCCCTTAGGGCCCCGTCGCCAGCCAGATGACGTGGCGCGGGCCCTTGCCGTTGCCTCGGGCGTGGACGACGATTTCCTCGACCGCGAAGCCGGCGTCGCCCAGCCGGCAGACAAAACGCGGATCGGGCGCCGCCGACCATATCGCCAGGATGCCGCCCGGGGCGAGCGCCCGGCCGGCCGCGGCCAGCCCGCGCGCCGAATAGAGCCGGCCGTTGTTCGCCCGTGTCAGGCCGTGGGGCCCGTTGTCGACGTCGAGCAGGATGGCGTCATAGGCGCCATGACCCGCCTCGATCGGCGCCATGACGTCATCAAACACGATCGCGACGCGCAGATCGGCCAAGCAATCGGCCGTCATCGCCGCCATCGGCCCGCGCGCCCAGTCGATGATCTGCGGCACCAGCTCGGCGACCGTCACCCTGGCCTTCGGCCCCAGCCCGGCCAGCGCCGCGCGCAGCGTGAACCCCATGCCATAGCCGCCGATCAGCAGATGCGGCGCGGCGCGGCGGTCGAGGCGTTCCAGCGTGAGCACCGCCAATGCTTTCTCCGATCCGCTCATCCGGCTGTTCATCAGCTCGTTGCGGTCGAGCACGATCATGAAATCGCCACCCCGCCGGAACAGCCGAAGCTCCTCGCCGCCGCCGGGCACGGGCGCGACATCGATCAGTTCGCGCGGGATCACGCGCGTCGCCGCGCAAAGCCGGCGCCGCGGCCGGTCCGGTGATCAACGTACGCCATCCCGCCCCGCGCTATCGCACCCCGCCCGCCCCGGCAACGGCGCGTGCGGCGCGCCATCAAACCCGCTTTCCTACACGAACCGGTATGGTTATTTGCTCGGTCATGCAGAACCGTCAGCCCATGCCCTGCGACGAGATCGTCATCCCCGCCTTCGCCCCCGTCCCCCGCAAGCACCGCCATGACGGCTGGACGGCCGAGCGCCAACGCGCCTTCATCGAGGCGCTCGCGGATACCGGCTCGGTCCGCGCCGCGGCGACGCGAATCAACATGAGCCCCGAAGGCGCTTATTATCTGCGGCGCCAGCCCGGCGCCGACGAATTCCGCGCCGCCTGGTCGGCCGCGCTGGATTACGGCGTCCAGCATATCGCCGACATCGCGGTCGACCGCGCGCTGCAGGGCGTGCCCGTGCCGGTCTATTGGCGCGGCGAGCAGGTCGGCGAAAAGCGCTGGTTCAACGACCGGCTGCTGATGTTCATCCTGCGCCACCATCTGGCCGATCGCTATGGGGGCCCCGGCCTGGCGCACGGCACCCGCAACCGTGCCACGATCGAACGCGAAGCGGCCGAAAATTGCCCGGTCTGCCGCGAGCGCGAGGCGAACAAGGCAACGGACGACGGCGCCGAGGCGGAAGCCGATATGGTGACCTGGCTTGGGCGGTTGCTCGAACGCTATGCCGCCAAGGTCGCCGCCGAACGCCGGCACCGCCTGTCAGGCGAGATCGTCGCGGCCGACTTCACGCTGCGCCAGCTCACGCATATCGAGCTGATCCTTGACCTTGGCGGTTGCAGCCAGGACCTGATCGCGCACTGGTCGGTACGCCCGCCCAAGCGCGCCGGCGCCGCGCCCGAGGAAATCTACGCCTCGCCGCTCAGCGCCGAACTCGACACGCTGCGCCGCGCGCAATGGGCCGAAGCAGGCGACCCGCCCCGCCCCCCGCTCGCCTTTCCCGACAGCCTGCCGTCGCTCTCGACCTGGGGCGGCGCAACGATGGGCGAGCGCACCAATGCCCGCCGCGAGGCCGAGGCGACGATGGCGCTGGCACAGCGGAAATGGGAGGCCGCCGCGACCGAAGAAGGGTGGCAGAGGTGGCAGGAGGAGAACTGACGGCCGGCGGGAATGCCCGATGTCGTCGGCGTCAGGCATCATGACCGCATCAGGCGCCTGAGCAAGCCGGCCGGCCGGGGCGATTGCCGGCATCCTATGCATACCGTATATCCATTCGTATTGAATCGTTCGTCGTCGGGCGACTCTACTCCTCTCCCATCCTGAGCGCGGCGATGAACGCCTCCTGGGGGATGCTCACGCTTCCATATTCGCGCATCCGCTTCTTGCCTTCCTTCTGCTTGTCCAGCAGCTTGCGCTTTCTTGTTGCGTCGCCGCCATAGCATTTGGCGGTAACGTCCTTCCTCAGCGCGGCGATCGTCTCGCGCGCGATCACCTTGCCACCGATCGCCGCCTGGATCGGGATCTTGAACAAATGGCGGGGGATCAGGTCCTTCAGCCGCTCGCACATCCCCCGGCCCCGGCTTTCGGCAGTGCCGCGGTGGACGATCATCGACAGCGCGTCGACCGCCTCGTTGTTGACCAGGATGCTCATCTTGACGAGGTCGCCCGTACGATAGCCGATCTGGTGATAGTCGAAGCTGGCATAGCCCCGGCTGATGCTCTTCAGCCGGTCGTAAAAGTCGAACACCACTTCGTTGAGCGGCAATTCGTAGGTCGCCTGCGCGCGCCCGCCGACATAGGTCAGGTTCTGCTGGATGCCGCGGCGGTCCTGGCACAGCTTGAGGATCGAGCCGAGATAATCGTCGGGGACATAGATCGTCGCCTCGATCCACGGCTCGGCGATGCTTTCGATACGGTTGGGGTCGGGCATGTCGGCGAGGTTGTGGAGTTCCAGATGCCCGCCGTCATGGGTCAGTTCGATCTCGTACACCACCGACGGCGCGGTGGTGATCAGATCGAGATCGTATTCGCGCGTCAGCCGCTCCTGGATGATCTCAAGATGGAGCAGGCCCAGGAACCCGCAGCGGAAACCGAACCCGAGCGCGGCGCTGGTCTCCATCTCGAAACTGAAGCTCGCATCGTTGAGACGAAGCTTGGAGATACTCTCACGAAGCTTCTCGAAGTCGTTGGCATCGACCGGAAACAGGCCGCAGAACACGACCGGCTGCACCTCCTTGAACCCCGACAGCGCGGTCGCCGCGGGACGCCTGGTGTCGGTCAGCGTGTCGCCGACACGCGCCTGCGCGACGTCCTTGATCTGCGCGGTGATGAAGCCGATCTCGCCCGGCCCCAGATCGGTCAATTGCTCGATCTTGGGGCGGAAGCAGCCGACCCGGTCGACCAGATGCTGCGTGCCCGCCTGCATGAAGGTGACCTGCTGTCCCTTCTTCAGCACGCCGTCGATGACGCGCACCAGGATGACGACGCCCAGATACGGATCGTACCAGCTGTCGACCAGCATCGCCTTCAGCGGTGCGGCGGCGTCGCCCCTGGGGGGCGGGATCTTCCTGACGATCGCTTCCAGGATATCGGGAATGCCGATCCCTGATTTGGCCGAGGCCAGCACCGCCTCCGACGCATCAAGCCCGATCACGTCCTCGATCTCGGCGCGGACCTTTTCCGGTTCGGCGGCGGGCAGGTCGATCTTGTTGATGACGGGGACGATCTCATGGTCGTGCTCGATCGACTGGTAGACGTTGGCCAGCGTCTGCGCCTCGACCCCTTGCGCGGCATCGACCACCAGCAGCGCGCCCTCGCACGCCGCCAGGCTGCGCGAGACCTCATAGGCGAAGTCGACATGGCCCGGCGTGTCCATCAGGTTGAGCGTATAGGTCTCGCCGTCCGACGCCGCATAGCTCAAGCGCACGGTCTGCGCCTTGATCGTGATCCCGCGCTCCTTTTCGATGTCCATGGTATCGAGCACCTGCTCCGACATCTCGCGGTCGGTCAGGCCCCCGGTCGCCTGGATCAGGCGATCGGCGAGCGTCGACTTGCCGTGGTCGATATGCGCGATGATCGAGAAGTTACGTATCTTGTCGAGGGGTGTCGCCATGGTGCGCCGCGTTAGCAGGGCGCGCGGTCGGTGCGAAGGGGCCCGGTGCTCAGCCCGGGCGACGGTGGGAGGCTTCAGATGTGGATCGCACGTCCATAGGCGCCCAGCACGCTTTCGTGCATCATTTCGCTCAGCGTAGGATGGGCGAACACCGTCTCCATTAACTCGGCCTCGGTCGTCTCGAGCTCGCGGGCGATTACGTAGCCCTGGATCAGCTCGGTCACCTCGGCACCGACCATGTGCGCTCCGAGCAATTCGCCGGTGCCGGCGTCGAACACCGTCTTTACGAAGCCTTCCGCCTCGCCCAGCGCGATCGCCTTGCCGTTGCCGATGAACGGGAACCGGCCGACCCGCACCTCGTGCCCCACCTCCCTGGCCTTGGCTTCAGTCAGCCCCACCGAGGCGACCTGCGGGCGCGAATAGGTGCAGCCCGGGATGTTCCAGGTGATGAAAGGATGCGGCGCCAGCCCGGCGATCGCCTCGACGCAAACGACGCCTTCGTGGCTCGCCTTGTGCGCCAGCCAGGGCGCGCCAGTGACGTCGCCGATCGCGTACACGCCCGGTACATTGGTTCGCGCATAGCCATCGACCTTGATGTGCCCGCGCTCGGTCGCGATGCCGAGCGCCTCCAGCCCGATCTCTTCCGTATTGGGCACGATGCCGATCGCGACGATGACGTGGCTGAACGTGTCGCTGGCAACCGTGCCGTCGGGTGCCCTGATCGTCGCCATGACGCCCTCGCCGGTCGTCTCCAGCTCCTCGATCCCGGTCCCGACCAGCACCTTGATCTGCTGCTTCTTTAGCGACTTGTCCATGAAGGCAGAGACTTCCTCGTCTTCCACCGGCAGGATGCGCGGGAGCATCTCGACGATCGTAACATCGGCGCCCATGTCATTGTAGAAACTGGCGAACTCCACGCCGATCGCCCCCGATCCGACGACCAGAAGCTTAGCCGGCATCTCGGTCGGCACCATGGCGTGGCGATAGGTCCAGATGCGCTTGCCGTCGGCCTGCGCGAACGGCAGGTCGCGAGCGCGAGCGCCGGTCGCGACGATGATGTGCTTGGCCTTCAGCTCGAGGCTCCGGTCGCCCCGCTGCACCACGAGAGTGTCGGCGGCGGTGAGTTTGCCGACACCTTCGACCACGGTCACCTTGTGCTTCTTCATCAGCATCTTGACGCCATTGTTGAGCTGCCCGGCGACCGTGCGGCTGCGCCCGACCACCGCTTCCAGGTCGAACCCGACATTGTCGGCGGTCAGCCCATAGTCCTTGGCATGGGTAAGGTAATGATAGACCTCCGACGTGCGCAGCAGCGCCTTGGTAGGTATGCACCCCCAGTTGAGGCAGATGCCACCCAGCCGCTCGCGCTCGACGATGACGGTCTTCAGCCCAAGCTGCGCCCCGCGGATCGCCGCGACATAGCCGCCCGGCCCCGAACCCAGGATCGCAAGGTCATAGGTCTCTGTCATCTTCTTCCCATTTGCCGCTAGGTCGCAGCACCTTGCGCGTCCGCCGCCCACGCCTCGCGCAACGGCTTTATGCCCATGCCCAGGACGAACGCCATGCTGACGAAGCCGACGTCCCAGATCGTCTTGGCGCCGACTGGATAGCCCCATGCCGCCACGGAGGTAATCGCCGTGGTGGTCACCAGCGCGGCGATGATGTGGAGAATTTCCGCCACGGTTCGCCCCCAGCGCATCGCGTCAGGCCAGCATCGCCAGCGGCGCCTCGATCAGCGCCTTAAACGCCTGCATCAACTGGGCGCCGTCGGCGCCGTCGATCGCGCGGTGATCAAAGCTGCCGGTCGCGGTCATCACCGTTGCCGTGCCCAGCGCGTCGTCGGCCACATAGGGTCGCTTCTCGCCCGCGCCGATCGCCATGATCATCGCCTGGGGCGGGTTGATCACCGCCTCGAACTGCTTGATCCCGAACATGCCCATGTTCGACAGGGTAGCGGTGCCGCCCATATACTCGTCGGGCACCAGTCGGTTGTCGCGCGCGCGCGCGGCCAGATCCTTCATCTCGGTGCTGATCGCAGCGACGCCCTTGTTGGCGGCATCGGCGACGATCGGCGTGATCAGGCCCGAAGGCGTCGACACCGCCACCGAAATGTCCGCGCGGCTGAAGCTGATCAGTTGGTCCGGGGTGAACATCACGTTGCACTTGGGCACCTGGACCAAGGTGACGCCCAGCGCCTTGATGATGAGGTCGTTGACCGACAGCTTCACCCCCCGCGCCGTCAACCCCTGGTTGAGGTCGCCGCGCAGCTTGAGCAGCGCATCAATCCGGATGTCGACCGTCAGATAGATGTGCGGGACGGTTTGCTTCGATTCGGTCAGCCGGCGCGCGATCGTCTTGCGGACGTTGGACAGCTTGGCTGCCTCGTGGGGGACGTTGGGGATCGGCACCGATCTGGCCTGCGCCGGCGGCGGCGCAGGAGCAGCGGCTGGCGCCGGGACCGGAGTCGGTGAAGGAACCGCGGCAGGTGTCGGTGCAGGAGCAGCAGGGGCCGCAGGCCGTTCGGCGGCCAAATCAGCCTTGACGATTCTTCCGTTCGGTCCCGACCCGACCACCGAGGCCAAGTCGATCGCCTTTTCTGCGGCAATCCGGCGCGCCAGCGGCGACGCCTTCACGCGATTACCCGCCGCCGCGGCAGGAGCAAGCGGCGCGGCTGGACGCCGCGCAGGCGCCTCCGCGTTCGCCGCCATCGTTTCCGCGACAACCTTCTCTTCGGGCTTGGCGGTGACCTCGGCCTTCGCCGGAGGCGTCGATTGCTCGTCCTCACCGTTCAGGATCGCGATGACCCTACCGACCTTCACGCCGTCGGTGCCCGCCGACACCATGAGCTTGCCGACCATGCCCTCGTCGACCGCCTCGAACTCCATCGTCGCCTTGTCGGTTTCGATCTCGGCCAGGATATCGCCGGACTTCACCGCATCGCCCTCCTCGACCAGCCATCTGGCCAGCGTGCCTTCTTCCATCGTCGGCGACAGCGCAGGCATCTTGATCTCGATCGGCATGGTGGCTCCAGGGCGCAGTCGTCCTTGCTCCTTTGCCCCGCCATTCCCCGAGGTCAAGACCGCCGTATTGCGCTTACCGGGGTCATCGACCCGGTGACACCGTGACACCAGGCCGCTACCGCTTCGGCGCAACTGAAAACAACTCAGGGCCGGCGCGATGCGGAGCTATTTGGTGGTGGTCGACGAAACCCCGGAAGCGGAGGTCGCACTGCGCTTTGCCGCACGCCGGGCGATAAAGACCGGCGGGGGGGTCGAGATCCTGTCGCTGATCGAGCCACAGGAATTCATCGCCTTTGGCGGCGTCCAGGCGACGATCGAGGCCGAACAGCGCCAGCATGCCGCGGCGCTTGTCGCGGGTGCCGCCGGCGCGCTGTTCGGCGGATCGGGCGTGACTCCGGCGATCACCGTGCGCCAGGGTGACGGCCCGAAGATCGTCCGCGAGATCATCGCCGGCAATCCCGATATTGCGGCGCTGGTGCTCGGTGCAGCCGCCAGCGGCGCGCCGGGCCCGCTGGTCGCCCATTTCACCGGCGCCGATGCCGGCAAACTGACCGTGCCGGTGATGATCATCCCCGGCAGCCTGGTAAGCGAGGCGATCGATCGGCTGAGTTGAGCCGAGTACCGGCACCGCCCCCCGCTACCCGGTTCTCCTGTGCCGGATCAGCGGCAGGCGCAGGTGCAGGTACACCGCCGCACCGCGGGCCGCCACTTGCGCTTGACCGGCGCGCGATAGGTCTTGCGCCGCGCGACATAGGCGGTTTCGGTGATGAACTCGGTGGTGGTCGTGGTGGTCACGACCGGCGACGGGACGGTCACGACAACAGTCGTGGTCGGCGGGAAGTAATAACCGCCGGCGACATAGCCTCCGTTGCCGCTGGTCGTGGTATAGGTAGACGAGCGATAAGCGACTGGCGGCAGCGGCGCCGGATACCCACCCGGACGACCGTATGATGCGCCATAGCCCGGATAGCCGTCCTGCCCGGCACCCTCGGCATAGCCGCCGCCATAGGCAGAGTCGTCGCCATAGCCGTCCCAATCAAGACCGCCGACGCTGTCATAGACCCGGCCGTTTCGATCGATCAGCACGGCGTCGTCATAATAACGCGACCAGTAATAGCCGGGCGGCGGCGTGGTCAGCCCGTAGATCGAATAGTCGCCGACGTAGAAGCCGGGCGCCAGCCAGTAGCGCGGCAAGGTGCGGCCGCGAGTGAGCGGCCGATAGGCCTGCCAACCGCCCGGCGCCTGCGCGCCGCCATACCAATAACCACCGATCCGGCCACCCCAGCGCCCATTGCTCGCGCCGGTCGCCGGCCCGCCGGCATCGCCGCCCGACCAGCCGCCGTTCGCGCCGCCATAGCCGCCGCCACGCCAGCCGCCGGGTGGCGGCGCGGGCATTGGGCGCGGTGCCGGACCGCCCCGCCAACCGCTCGTCATAGGCCCGGGCATCGGCCGCGGCGCGGGCGGGGGCGACCCGGGCATCGGCGCCGGCATGGGCATCGACTGCGGCGGAAGAGGCGGCGGACCGTTACGCTGTCCGAGTCGTTGCGCATCAGCGCTGCCCGCACCGAGAGACAACGCGACTGCGATTGCCGCAAATACTGGGCTGCGCATGGTAAATACTCCCTGTCTGTCCCGCTGTCCTGCTCGCCGGCTGCCGGATACTTAACGGAATGCGTACCAAATTTCGCGGATTTCCGCCAGTTTTGCCCGAGTCCCGTTCTGGATCAGCCGGCCAGTCGGTTCACCAGCAACCGCGCGATCGCCTCGACCCCGGCGGCATCCTCCGCGTCGAACCGGCCCTGCGTCGGGCTGTCGAGGTCGATCACGCCAAATACGCACTTGTCGGCGACCAGCGGCACGACCAGCTCGGACGCGCTCGCCGCGTCGCACGCGATGTGCCCCGCAAAGGCGTGGACGTCGGCGACTAGTTGCGTCTCACCACGTGCCGCCGCCGTGCCGCACACGCCCGCGCCCAGCGGGATCCGGATGCAGGCAGGCTTACCCTGAAAGGGTCCCAGCACCAGCCCGTCCCCCACCATCCGGTAGAAGCCCGCCCAGTTGAGGTCGGGCAGATACTGCCACAGCAACGCCGCGACATTGGCCATGTTGGCGATAGCGTCGGGCTCGTCGGTGGTGATCGCATCGACCGCGGCCAGCAGGTCGCGATACACTTCCATCTTCAACCCTGGGGCGACGTCGAACTGGTACATGCGGCTACTCCTCGATTATCCGTCCGCGCCCGGCTTTGATCGCCCCGCGGCCCTTCTTCTCGTCGATCCGCCGGGCCCGGGCAGCCTTGCTCGGCCTGGTCTTGACGCGTTTCGGCGCCCGGACATGTGCCGCGGCGATCAACGCAGCCACCCGGGCACGCGCATCGGTACGGTTGGCATCCTGCGTCCGGAACCGCCGGGCGGTGATGAGTAATTCGCCGGCGGCGGTCATTCGGCTACCGGCCAGTTCCTTCAGCCGCTTATAGGCGAATGGCGCCAGCCCCAGTCGGAACACGTCGATCCGCAATTGGACAGCGGTCGCCACCTTGTTGACGTTCTGCCCGCCGGGGCCGGTCGCGGCGAGAAAGCGTTCCTCGACGATCGCTTCCTCCAGCTCAGCCATGGCCGAAGCCCGCTTGGACGAAGCGATCAGGCAGCGGGGCGGTGGCTGCCACCGGCGGCTTGCCGGCGCGCGGGACGACCAGGTCGGCCGCATGGAGCAGCATCCCCTGCGGATCGGCGCGGCCATAGATAGGATCGCCGACCACCGCGGCGCCCAGCGCGGCCGCGGCATGAACGCGGATCTGGTGCGTGCGCCCGGTCGTTGGCCGGAACTCGACCAGCGCCCGGCCGCCGTCAGTCCGCAATACCCGCCACGCGGTACGCGCCGTCTTGCCGCGGAGATCGCCGACCATCCGCCAGCCGGCCTCCCGACTGGACATTTTGGCCAGCGCCAGGTCGACCACGCCATCGCTTTCGGCCGGCACGCCCTCCAACACCGCCAGATAGCGCTTCTCGACCAGGTTCACCTCGAACGCCTGCTGTAACCTTGCATGCGCCTTCGGGTTGCGCGACAGGAGCAGGCAGCCGGACGTATCGCGATCCAGCCGGTGGACCGCCATGGGCCAGCGCTTGAACCCCAGCGTCAGGCTGTCAAGGTGGTTGTCGAGGCTGATCCCGCCATCGCGTGGCGGATCGACCGCCAGCCCCGCCGGCTTGTCGATTACCAACGCCTCGCCATCGAGGAACAGGACACGATCGGCCAGCATGCCAGCCCCTTGCCACTCCCCGTGCGCTCATGCCAGTGGACACTGGCTGGCAGGAGCGGGCGATGCGGCAATTGGCAAGGATGGCGATGCAGCTCGGCGCGTGGCTGGCCGTTGTCCTGCCGGCCGCGGCGCTCGCGCTGGCGCCAGTGCAATTATGCTCGGGCCAGGCCGTCACCCCCGGGGCCGACGGCCGCCTCCTGGGCCACATCCCCTATGCCGAAGCCCCCGCCGGCGAGCTGGTGCCGGTCATCCCCTTCGGCATCGGCAAGCCCTGTCTCATGCAGCGCGAGCCGGCCGCCGATATCGTCCGGCTGGTCGCCGCCGCCCGGGTCGCCGGCTTTGCGGGGGCGTTCCGCGGTCTGTCGTGCTTTCGCAGCATCAGCTATCAGCGGACGATCTTCTGCAGCAAGATCGGTCCGGGCCGCGCGTGCCGGGACGCGGCCGAGCGGGCGCGGTCATCGGCGCCGCCCGGCTATAGCGAGCACGCCACCGGCTTTGCGCTGGACATCGCGGTCGGGCCGTTGACGGCTGCCTGCCGCAACGTGCTGAACGATTGCATCGCTGATCTGCCGGCGGGGCGCTGGCTGCTGGCGCATGCCGCCGAATTCGGATTTGAACTGTCGTTCCCCAACGGCAACGTCCAGGGCATGATGTACGAGCCGTGGCATTGGCGCTGGGTCGGTGCGACGCCCGACACGCCGGGGGCGACGCGCGCGCGTTCCCTGTTCGCCTTTGCCCGGGCCAACTTTCCGGCGGCTCCGGGCATACCGGAAATCCACCTCCCTCCGATCTGGCTGAACGCGCTGGGACAACCCGCGCCGGTACCGTCGCCTAATCCTGGGGGGGGGGGGTGGGTTGGCCGCATTGAGGTTTATGCAGGGGGCGGCGGCCGCCGATCTGGGTGGTTGGGCCGCGAAAAATGACGATAACGGTCATGTTGCGCAGCGCCCGGTTCGCCGCTAAAGGCGACCGCTCCCGGGTGACCGGGAAGGAGCGGGGCTGTAGCTCAGATGGGAGAGCGCTGCAATCGCACTGCAGAGGTCAGGGGTTCGATTCCCCTCAGCTCCACCAGCTCCCGAACCCGGCGGTCAATTCGGCAGCGACGCGCCCGTGTCGACCTTTTCGACCCAGGCCGGAAAGAAGCTCGGCTGGCGGTTCGACCAGCCGGACGCGGTCGCCGCGGCCTCGCTGATCGACTGGAGCAGCTTGCGGCGCAACTCGGGATGGAGATGCGGCAATGCCGCCGCCGCGCAGAACGCGCCCGGCAGCCATGGCCGCACGCCCGCCCCGACCAATCGTTCGTAGAGAAAGCGATAGGCCGAAAAGGTGGTCAGCCTGCCCTGGCCGAGATCGAAGGCGGTGACGGTGATCAGCGGCGCCATGAAGCCCTCTATCGCGTCCAGTCCGCTGTCGTCGGGGATCGTCCCGCGAATGTCGCCCAGCCGCTCATAGACGCGCGCCTGGGCACGGATGCTGGCCGCCTCGATCACGTCCCGCGACCAGCGCGACATCGCATCCTCACGCTCCAGGCCGATGTCCAGCGATCGCCGGACATAACGCTGCGTCGACGAGGCGAAGCCCGCAAATTCCTTGATCTCGGCCAGCGTCATCGCGCCTTCCGCCGGTCTGTTCTTGGATGCCATCGTCTCCACCCCGCAACAACCACATATCGATCATGCGCCCAGATGGTTAACGCCATGCTTAACGCGCTGTCGTCCGACATTCAGCAAGCCATCACAAACGCTGCTGCAACGCAACAAGCTTTGCGACGAGCCGAGTCCCGGCGTCACATCGCGGGTGGATTGAGGGATTTCGGCAACGCATGACATATGACACCCGACACGCTCCTGCGTGCCGGGTGCCGATCCTGAACGGCAAGAAATTCAGGCGTCGCGCCGGCGTTCCGCATCCTCGTCGAACCCCGACGACTTCGGCGGGTCGTTGCCGTGGATCGGCTGGGTCGCCGACGGCGGATCGGACGCATCCATCGATTCATCAAGCGATGCGTCCAGCCGGGCATCCTTGTTGTCCGGATCCCTTTCCAGCCGTTTCGCGATCGACTCGTCACGGCCGGCATCGGACGACGGACCCTCGTCTTCCAGGTCGATCAGCTTGTCGTCTGCCATACCGTCTCCTGTAGATCTGCCTTGACCGTAAAAACGTGCGGGCGACGACCGCGGTTCCAGCAAAAAAAGCCCGGCGGATCGCTCCACCGGGCCCGCTTGCCGCAAATCGATCGCCTAGTTTCGGCTGCTGCCGAACAGGCGAAGGATGAACAGGAACATGTTGATGAAGTCGAGGTACAGCGACAGCGCCGACATCACCTTGGCGCGGCCTTCATCGGGAGTACCCGCGACATATTGGTACATACTCTTCGTGCGCTGCGTATCATATGCCGTCAGTCCGGCGAAGATCAGCACGCCGACCGCGCTGATCACCATGCCGAGCGGACCAGACTGGACGAACAGGTTGACGATGCTGGCGACGATCAGGCCGACCAGCCCGACGATCAGGAAGCTGCCGAGTGCGGTCAGATCACGCTTGGTGACATAGCCATACATGCTGAGCGCCGCAAAGCCCGCGGCGCTGGCGAAGAACGCCTGGCCGATCGCCAGCGGCGAATAGACCAGAAAGATCGTCGACAGCGACAGGCCCATGACTATCGCGAAGCCCCAGAACAGCGCCTGCAGCGTCGAGAAGCTCATCCGCTGCTGCCCGAAGCTCATCGCGAAGACGAAGCCCAGCGGCGCAAGCGTGATGATCCATTTCAGGATGCCGCCGCCGACGAAGACCTGCGCGGCCAGGCCGCTCATGGCGAAGCCGAGTGCGACGATGCCCGTCAGCAGGATGCCCGATGCCATGTAGTTGTAGACGCCGAGCATATATGAACGAAGACCCGCGTCGTACGCGCTGGTGCGCGTCACGGCGGCCGTAGCGAACGGCGCGGCATTCGGCCGGGGATCGGACCAATTGGCCATCGAAAAGCTCCTTTGCCCGATCAACATGACCGGATGTTTCCGAATATCGTGGGTTCGTCCGCCTTATTCAAGCGAAACACGACAGCGCGCGACCGGCAAATCGGTTAAGCGGACGACAATGCATCGCCTGTTCGTCGCCCTGCGCCCGCCCCTGGCCATCCGCGCCTTGCTCGGCACGGTGATGAACGGCGTCGCGCCGGCGCGCTGGCAGGACGACGACCAGCTTCACCTGACGCTGCGCTATATCGGCGAAGTCGAGCGGCCCGTGGCCGAGGACGTGGCCGCCCTATTGGGCCAGGTTCACGGCGCGGCGCCGTGCATCGCCCTGTCTGGCACCGGCACCTTTGCCAAGGACGGCCGTGCCGACACCTTGTGGGCGGGGGTCACGCCGCACGGCGCCCTGGCGGCATTGCACCACAAGGTGGATCAGGCGGTGGTCCGCGCCGGCTTGCCGCCCGACCGCCGCGCCTATCTGCCGCACATCACCTTGGCGCGGATCGCGCGACGCGCCGGCGACGTTGCGGAGATCGCACGGTGGCGGGCCGACACCGCCGCCCTGACGAGCGATCCGTTCACGCTCGACCATCTCACGCTGTTCGAAAGCCACCTGGGCCGTTCGGGCGCGAGCTACGAACCCGTTGAACGCTGGCGATTGGTGGAAAAATCAGGCCCGTAATCAAGCCAACCCATTCCGTAGGAGCGGGTCTGTACCCGAAATCCTAAAGCGCCTTCAGCACGCCGCAGACGATGCGGCGGCCGCTATTGCCGCTGGGATCGGTCATCAGGTCGTCCGGGTCGGCATGGATCACCATCGCCGCGCCGTCGGCGTCGATCAGCGAATCGAAGCTGGCGCCGGCCAGGTTGATCGCCAGCGTGCCGCGCCCGTCGGCACCGACCATCAGGTTGGGCAGGTCGCCGGCATGCGGTCCCTGCGGGTTCATCGACCCGTGCTTCATCCCCATCGGGTTCCAATGACCGCCGGCGCTCGCAAAGTCGGGGGGCAGGCACTGGCCGATCGTGTGCAGGTGCGCGCCATGAAGGCCGGGGGGCAGACCGCGCGCGTCGATCGTGACGCGCAGACCGCCGGCAACCTCGCGGATAGTCGCGCGGCCGGCCGGCCGGCCGGCCGGCGTCATCAATATGGCGCTTGCCACCCGGCCCCCCGCAATCGGCGTACCCGTCCTGGGCGTTGACGGCGCACAGCCCGCCACCGCTACCGCCAGCACCACCGCTATCCCGATCGTCCGCATGCCGTCGCTCCTGCCAATCGCGTGGCGCCGATCATCGGCCATGGCGGCGCGTTCCGCAAGCGCGGAGCATTCAGGGCAACGGCCGTTCGTCTCAGGCGATCCCTGCCCTTGCAGCGGGAGGTCGCTCCCCTGCGATCCGGCGCCCTAGATTCCTATCGCATGACGTTGCGTTCTCTGTGGTCTGGTTTCGCTTTCGGCCGTTACGAACGCGATGAAATCGCGCACCAGATTACCTATCGCCAATCTGTCGGCGGGCGCGGTCCCCCAAACATGGAAGTCGGGCCGCACCGCAGCGACGCTGCAGCCCTGTTCGACGAACCACCCCTCGTACACGCCATCTTCGTCCAGGAAGCTGTCGGCGCCGTCAGGGGCATCGATCATAATCAGCCGGATGCCAGCCCGGTCAAGAGCGTCGCGCCTTTGGCGATCGATAAGCTCCGCGGCGCCGGGGCGAGCGAGGACCATCGGTCCATAGCCGAACAGGGCATCGAAGCGATCCCGTCGCCCGAGGTTGCGGCCGAACCCCTGGATCATGAGAGTTTGCGCGCCGCTGCCGCTCCCGAACTCGCCATCGCCCAGCGACGGAAACCGGATCTTCTCGGGCCTGGTGCGCGCCAGGCGTTTGGCGATGAGATCGGCATCACGTATCGCCGCCGCGTCGGGATCGCGCATCGTTTGAACACGGCCGAGTTCGATACCTTTGACAATAACGGCGCGCACGTGATCCTCTCGTTCGCTTTGATAGGTGTCGAGAATGTCCGCTGTCCGCTTTTCCGCCAGGATCATGTCGAACTTCCACGACAGGTTTAGCGCGTCGCGAATGCCGGAACACATGCCCTGCCCAAGAAACGGCGGCATTGATGCGCGGCGTCACCGGCGAGGACGATGCGCCCCAGGCGCCAGTCCCTGGCGACCAGCGAGCGGAAGGTATAGGTCGCGGCCCTGATCAGCTCGGCCTGCGAGGGCTGAAGATAGTTGGAGACGCGCTTCCAGACCCTGTCCGGCTGGTGCTCGATCTCGGGATCTTCATCGGCACCGAGCATGAAGCTGAACCGGTGATGGTCGGGACCAAGGAAAATGATCGAGATCGGCTGCGCGGGATCGCAGACGTGGGCCAGGGCGCCGCAATGCTGATCGAGAAGGTCTGACCCGGCGCGGCGGAGCCGCACAGCGCCACGCCGTCACTGGGCCCCTTGAGGCGTGAGCGTCAGCTTAAACCCGAGCTTTTCCCGTTGCGAGGACGTCGTCGGCAGTGAAGCTGCCCAGAGAACTTGCTGATCCCAAAGCAGCCGGCGCGGTAGTATACCTGACTTTGGCGCTCGGCTTTACCGAAATATGTGTCTGTCGGATGCAAGGCGGATCATCAGGTCATTAAATCGTTTGGCTCATAGCCAACCGCCATGGCTCGGCATCGGAGGAACGCGTTGACGGGTGACGAGGAACTCTGGAGGAAGATCGGCCTCTCGAACAAGTTCGCGATCTGCGTCTTTGACACGCAGTTTCGGCTGATCGCCTTCAATCAAGCGCATAACGACGAATTTTTCCGCGTGAACGGCTATTACACCAGGATCGGCGATGTGTTTCCGGACCTGTTCGTGCCCGAACAGGGCCCGGTGATGCGCGCGCTGATGGCGCGTGCGCTGGCGGGCGAGACCTTCAGCGTCGTCGAGGATTTCGGCAATCCGGTGCTCGGCAAGCCCTATTGGGAGATTACCTATACGCCGTTGCGCGACGATGCCGGTCAGATCATCGGCGCCTATCATCAGGCGGTAGACGTCAGCGAGCGCCTGCGCGCCGAGTCCGCGCGCGACACGCTCGAACACCGGGTCGCCGAGCAGACGACGGAACTCGTCGAACAGCGCGCACGGCTGCGGACGATCTTCGAAACGAGCTTCAGCTTCCAGGGGCTGCTGACCAGGAACGGTATCCTGGTCGACTCAAACGCGACTTCGCTGGCGGCAATCGGGCAGCCGCTGGAAGCCATCGTCGGTCGACCGTTCTGGGATACCCCCTGGTTCGCGGCGACGCCCGGCATGCCCGACATGGTGCGCGACGCGGTCGGGCGGGTCGCGGAGGGCGAATTGATGCGGCAGGAGATCCTGATCGATCTTCCCGTCGGCGGCTGGCGCTGGTTCGATTTCGCGATGCGGCCGATGCGCAACGAAGCCGGCAAGGTCATCGCAATCGTGCCCGAAGCCGTGGAGACGACCGAGCGTCGCCACGCCGAAGAGGCATTGCGGCAATCGCAGAAGCTCGAGGCGATGGGGCAATTGACCGGCGGGGTCGCGCACGACTTCAACAACCTCCTCACCCCGATCATCGGTGCGCTGGACATGCTCCAGCGCAGCGCGCTAGGCGGCGAGCGCGAACGTCGCATGATCGGCGGCGGGCTGCTGGCCGCCGATCGCGCGCGGACGCTCGTGCAGAGGTTGCTGGCGTTTGCCCGGCGTCAGCCGCTGCGCTCGACCGCCGTCGATGTCGGCGCGCTCGTCAGGAACATGGCGGAACTGGTCGCATCGACCTCCGGCCCCAAGATCAGGCTGGATGTCCGGATCGACGAAACCGCGATCTGCGCAAAAGCGGATCCGCACCAGCTCGAAATGGCAATCCTCAATCTCAGCGTGAATGCCTGCGACGCGATGCCGGACGGCGGCACGCTCACCATCACGGTCGCGCCCGATCGGGTGGGCCCGGGCCACCCGTCGCAGCTTGCTCCGGGGCATTATGTCCGGCTCAGCATTGCGGACACCGGCGTGGGCATGGACACGGAAACCCGGACACGTGCCGTGGAGCCCTTCTATTCGACCAAGGGCGTCGGCAAGGGCACGGGCCTCGGGCTGTCGATGGTACATGGGCTTGCGGCCCAGCTCGGCGGCGGCCTGCATATCGAAAGCGCACCCGGCAAGGGCACGCGCATCGACCTTTGGCTGCTGGAGTGCGAGCAGGCCCCCGATGAGGTCGCCGGCCAGCCTGAAGCGACGGCCGGCGTTCGCGGTCGGGGCAATATCCTGCTTGTGGACGACGAGGATATCGTCCGGAGCAGCACGGCCGATATGCTGGAGGAGCTCGGCTTCCATGTCGTCGAGGCCGAATCCGCGAAACAGGCTCTCGCCATTCTCGATCGGGGCGACACCTTCGCTCTGCTGATCACCGATCATCTGATGCCCGGAATGTCCGGTGCCGAGCTCGCGCGGATCGTGCGTGATCGTCGACCCACCCTGCCCGTCCTGCTGCTGTCAGGTTATGCCGACGTCGCGGAAGTCGCCCCCGAACTTGCCCGGCTGGGCAAGCCCTTCAAGCAAAGCGAGCTGTCGAAATGCGTCGGCGCTCTCGTTCCGTTGCTCATGCCCGCCGCTGAACGTTAGATTGGTGTTTGATGACGTCCTCCCTGTTTTCTCAGCCAGTTTGAACGCGAGCTTTCCGGCATTGTGATCCACCGTGAGTAAGGAGCATGCCGTGAAGAAGCGAGGTACACCGAGGAGCAGATTGCGTTCGCGTTTCCCGTAGGTTCACCAACAAAATCAAAAATGATTTAGCGTGGTTTGGCAGCGACCTTCCGTTTTCATCGGATATTCGTCCGGAATACGAATTTGGATGTCATCGCGCCCGATTCAGGCCCTGAGCTCGCCGCGGACGATCGCCGCGCCGTCGACCATCGCCTTCATCTTGCCGAAGGCGGTGTCGCGCGGCAAATATTTCAGGCCGCAATCGGGGGCGACGACGATCCGTTCGACCGGCACCTGCGTCATCGCGCGGCGGATGCGGTCGGCCACGACCTCGGGCGTCTCGACCGTCGGATCGTTGAGGTCGATGACGCCGACCATGATCCGCTTGTCGCGCAGCGGCGCGAGTTCCGCGGGATCGAGATGCGGCTGGGCGGTCTCGACCGAGACCTGGTGGACCGCGCAAGCAGCCAGTTCGGGCAGGAAGTCATAACCCTTCGGCCGATCGCCATGGATGATCGCGGCATAGCCGAAGCAGATGTGGAGCGCGGTCTCGCCGACGATGCCGTCGAGCGCGCGGTCGACCACCTCGACCCCGAATTCGCGCGCCTGCTCGGGCCGGGCCTGCATATAGGGCTCGTCGATCTGGACGATGTCGGCGCCGGCGGCGAACAGGTCGCGGATCTCGTCGTTGACCGCGGCGGCATAGTCGAGCGCCATCTCGCGAAGGGTCGGGTAGAAGTCGTTCTGCGCCTGCTGCGCCATCGTGAAGGCGCCGGGCACGGTGATCTTGATCGGCTTGTCAGTGTGGCGGCGCAGGAACTCGATGTCGCGCACCTGGACGGGGCGCGTGCGGCGGATACGGCCGACGACGCGCGGCACCGGATTGGGATGCCCGCTGCGGTCGAGTGCGGTGCCGTGATTGTCCATGTCGACCCCCTCAAGCGCGGTCGCGAAACGGTTCGAATAGCTCTCGCGCCGCATCTCGCCGTCGGTGATGATGTCGAGGCCGGCGCGCTCCTGCTCATGGATCGCCATCAACGTCGCGTCGTCCTGCGCCTCCTCCAGGCGCTCGGCGGGCACCCGCCAGAGTTCCTGCGCGCGGACGCGAGGCGGAAAACGGTCGGCCAGGCGCGCCCGGTCGATCAGCCATTCGGGCATCGCGTACGACCCCACCAGCGTGGTCGGCAAGATGGTGTTCAAGGCATTTCCCTCTATCCCCTGTCGCGCATGGCTCGCGCCGTTCGACAGATGTGTCGATGGATCGATATTGCCGTCGATGAACAATGACAAGCGACTTGACGTTATCGACGGTAAAGTGGAAAATTGGACGAACAGGTGGACGCCCGTTCAGGGGGCAGATCCGACACGATGCCGATGAGGAATGATGCAGCCCCAGTCAGCGCAGCTCAGCGATAGTGTCGGACCGCATTATCCGATTGCCGGCGTGCGCTATCGGTCGAGCGTGGAGGCGCGGTCGCATATCGCGCGTGGCGACTGGCTGAACCTGACCATCGCCGACACGCTGCGCCAGGCGGCTTGCGAGCGGCCCGACGCCGCCGCGGTGATCGACCAGGACGGTGTCGTCACTTACGCCCGGCTGGATGCGGAAAGCGAATCGGTCGCGGCGGCGCTGCTCGACCTGGGCCTGCGTCCCGGCGACCGGATACTCTTCCAGCTGGGCACGACGCGGGAGTATTTCACCGCCTTCCACGGCTGCATGAAGGCGGGCGTCATCCCGGTCTGCACGCTGCCGCAATATCGCAGCGTCGAAATGGAGCATTTCGCGCAAGCGACCGGGGCGCGCGCGATCTTCGTCCAGGCGGACTGCAACCCGAGCTTTGACCAGGCCGGCTTCGCGCAGGATCTGGCGGCCTCCTGCGACGCGCTCGACCATGTCGTCGTCATCCGGGGCGAGCGCGACGGCTGCGTGTCGCTCGCCGCGGCAGCGCAGGCGTATTCGATCGAGCAGGCGCGGTGGCGGACGGCAGATGTCGCGCCCAACGCGCTGGATGTCGCGGTTTTCCAGCTTTCCGGCGGATCGACCAACCTGCCCAAGATCATCCCCAGGATGCACGGCGAGTATCTCGGCGCGGTGCGGCACCTGTCGCAGCGCTACGGCCTGACCGACCAGGACGTCACGCTGTGGGGGCTGCCGCTGGTGCACAATGCCGGGACGATGTTCGCGGTCCTGCCGGTGACGCTCGACCGCCGGACGCTGGTGCTGCAATCCCGGCTGGACATCCGCGAGATGCTGGCGCTGATCGCCCGTCACCGCGTCACCTTCACCGGCAGCATCGGCCCGGTCGCGGCGAGGTTGCTCGAGATCGACGACCTCCATCGCCACGACATCGGCTCACTGCGGCAATTCTTCGCGCTGACCAGCGCCGAGGCGGTGGAGCGGCATGTCGGACTGCCGGTGGGGCAGATGTTCGGCATGACCGAAGGCATGGTGTTCGCTGCGTCGCCGCACGATCCGCCCGCGATCCGCCACCGCACGATCGGCTACCCGATCTCGCCCGGTGACGAGGTGAGGCTGCTGGTGCCGGGCGAGGACGCGGAGGTGGCCTTCGGCGAGATCGGCGAGTTGTGCTTCCGGGGCCCCAGCACGCTGACCTGCTATGTCGGCGACGAACAAGCGACCGCGGCGAGCTTCACCGCGACCGGCTTCCTGCGCTCGGGCGACCTGATGCGCGCGCATGATATCGACGGCATCGTCTGCTATTCGTTCGAGGGGCGCATCAAGGACAATATCAACCGCGGCGGCGAGAAGATCGGCGCCGAGGAGATCGAGACGCTGGTAGCGCGCCACCCCCATGTCGCCGACGTCCGCGTCGTCGCGATGCCCGACCCGGTTTATGGCGAGAAGGTCTGCGCTTACGTGATCCCGCAGGCGGGGCGCGACTGCGTGACGGTGGCGTCGCTCGGCGACTTCCTGCTCGGGCTCGGCATCGCCAAGTACAAATTGCCCGAACGCATCGAGGCGATCGACGTGTTTCCGCTGACCAAGGTCGGCAAGGCCGACAAGGGCAGATTGCGCGAAATGGTGGCGGCGGCGATCGCGGCCGAGACGAGGCAGGACGCATGAGGGAGCAGGAGGCAACTGCCGGCTTCCGGAATGCAGGTTGGACGATGGGCGGGCTGCCCGATGGTGCGCAGGTCACCGTCCACCCCTTGCGGACCGCGGACGGCGCGGCAGTCAACGGTTTCCTGTATACCGCCGGACCGTCTGACGTCGTTGCGTGCATCATGCACCCGCGTGAGTTCCTGGCGACGCATTACCTGGTGCCCGAGCTGCTCGCCGCGGGCTATGCGGTCTTCACGCAAACCTCGCGCGCAGTGGGATCTGACCTCCGGCTCGAACACGAGATCACCTTGCTCGACGTCGCGGCTGGGCTGTCGTTCCTGAACGAGCGCTTCGGCCGGATCGTGCTGATCGGCAATTCGGGGGGGGCGAGCCTCTACGGCTTCTATAACCAGCAGTCCTTGCTCGCGCCCGAGACCAGAATCGAGCGGACGCCGGGCGGCCGTGTTACCGGCCTTCGCGAATTGGGAATGCCCCAGGCCGACGGGATCGTGCTGGTGTCGCCGCATCCGGGGCAGGGCGTCGTTCTGCTGAACTGCATCGACCCCTCGGTGACCGACGAGCAGGATCCGCTCGGGATCGACCCAGCGCTCGACTTCCTCGATCCGGCGAACGGCTATGCCCCCGGCGGCGCAAGCTATGCCGCCGCGTTCGTCGAGCGCTTCCGCGGCGCCCAGCGCGCGCGCGTCGCGCGGCTCGACGAGACCGCCCGCGCGCTCATCGCCGACCGGCTCGCGGCGCGCGCGCGGGGAAAGCAGGGCGGCGACCGCGCGGATCGTATCCGCGGCGCGCATACCAATGCGATGACGATCTGGCGCACCGACGCCGATCTGCGCTGTTGGGACCTGTCGCTCGACCCGTCCGACCGCGCAGTCGGCTCGATCTGGAGCCGCGACCCCTACGCGACTAATTTCGGCGTGGTCGGCTTCGCGCGCTTCTGCACGCCCGAAGCGTGGCTATCGACCTGGTCGGGGCTGACCTCGCGCGCCAATCTGTTCGAGACGGCGGCCGCGATCGAACAGCCGCTGCTGCTGATCGAATATAGCGGCGACCAAGTGGTCTTTCCGGCGGACGTCGAGCGCATCTTCACCGCGATCCCCGCGAGCGACCGCACCCGTCACCGCTTCCGCGGCGACCATCACGGCCAGCCGCTGGCTGAGGGGGAAGAGCCCGGCCGATCGCTGGCGGGGCAGGCGATCTGCGACTGGCTGAGGGAGCGATTCCCGCGGGTAGGTAAGTAGCGGCTCGCGATAACGTGCGGTCCGACGCGCGAGCGTGACGGCCGCCCATGAGCGCGGCGACCGTGGTTTGCGACCCCCTGCTTCCAGGTGGTGCGTATTGACATGTCTTTCAAACGGACCCGACGGACATTGCCATGAGCATCGAAGACAAGGTCGTCGTCATTACCGGTGCGGGAAGCGGCATCGGCCGCGCGACCGCGCGCCTGCTGGCGTCGCGGGGAGCCGGCGTCGTGCTGGGGTGGGCGTCGGGAAGCGCAGATCGCGTCGGTCGCGGCGGAAATCGAGGCGGCCGGCGGCAGGGCGATCTATGGGCGGACCGACGTCACGAAGCGCGGGGATGTCGAAGCGCTGGTGGCACTCGCCTGCGCGCGTCACGGCCGCGTCGACGTTCTCGTCAACAATGCGTGAATCGGCCCGATCTCGCGCTTCGATGCGCTGCGGGTCGAAGATTGGGAAGCGATGATCGACGTCAACATCAAGGGCGTCCTCTATGGCATCGCCGCGACGCTGCCCATCTTTGCGAGACAGAAGAGCGGCCATGTCATCAATATCGTCTCCACGGCGGGGCTCAAGATCGTGCCGGCCATGGGTGTCCACGCGGCCACCAAGAACGCGGTTCGCACCATTACCGAGGCATTGCGCCAGGAAGCGGGCCCGGATCTGCGCGTCACCGAGATTTCGCCCGGAATGATCGCCACCGACTTCACCAGTTCGATGACCGACGAAGCGACGAAGGCGGCGATGGAGAAGCAGCTGGACGGCGTGGCCATATCGCCGGATGCGATCGCGCGCGGCATAGCATTCGCGATCGAGCAGCCGGAAGACGTCGATGTCGGGAGCATCGTCATCCGTCCGACCGCGCAGGGATAACCGCGAGCAATTGCGCGGCAGCGGTCGCCGCCTGGTGTTTTTCCGCATTGCGCCGGGCGTGCACCGACACATAATACGCGATCCTCATGCGGGGTGACGAGTGACATGGTTTGACGGGCACGCGACACCGCAGGACGCCGGCTTCGGCCGCGCCATCCGCTGCCGGGACAGCAACAGCGACCGAACCGTCGTCCAGCGCGCGGCGCGAGCTGCTGGCCGAGGAGGTGCTCGACAAGGCTGCCGCTCTGTTCGCCGCGCGCGGGTTTGCGGCGACCAGCCTCAAGGACGTGGCGGACGCGGTCGGCCTCAGCCGATCGTCAATCTATTATTATTACCCCAACAAGGAAGCGCTGCTGGCAGAACTGATCCGCGGCGTGACGCTGCCGATCGCGACCATGCTCCGCGAGGTTGGGGAGACCGGCCTGCCGCCGACCGCGGCGATCCGCGAAGTCGTTCGCCGGCTGGTCCTTTGGGTCGCCGACCCGCAAACGCATTTCCGGCTGATGGATCGCAGCGAGGCCGAATTGCCGCCGGCTATCGCCAAGGTCCATGCCGCGGCGAAACGCCAGATCCTGGCCGAGTTGATCGCGCTGGTCGACGCGGCGGTCCTTGCGGGCGAGGCGCGCGCCGTGGACAGCCGCGTCACCGCGCTCTCGATCGTCGGCATGGCGATGTGGACGGCGTGGTGGTTCCAGCCCGGCCATGGACCGACGCTCGATACGGTCGCGGAGATGATCGCCGGCAATGCGTGCGCCTCGCTTCATCGCGCCGGGCCGATCAAAAGCGGGGCGACGATCGCCAGCCTGGCGGGAGAGATTCGCGACAATCTGGCGCTGATCGAGGCGATGTCGGCCGAAATCCCCGCATAGGTCAGACCGGCAGCACGGGCTCGTTGGTCGGGGCGAGCCTGATATGTGATGCGTCGAACCGCACGATCTTGCCATCCAGCCCGCCGGTCAGGCAGCCGAACCAGACCGCCGCGCCAAGCCCGGTAGCCGCACGCGCGATCTCGATCTCGCCATCGAACTCAACGAAGATATAGCCGGCCCGCGCCGGATGAACCCGACAGCGATCGAGGGCGCCCGCCGCGTCGACGACCGGGGCGAATTCCGGTACGTCGAGAACATAGAACCCGCTCACGCAAGGGGTGCTTCGTCACGCTGATGCTGCGCGACGTGGCCTGCCTTGATCCGCCAGAGCTGTTCGATGTTCGTCCACTCACCCGTATCGGCCAGTTCCAGCGCGGCGGCGATGGTGATCTCGGCATCGGTGCCGTCGATACGCTCCAGCGCGCGCAGCGGCCGCGTGATCTCCAGCGGATAGAAATTGGGGTCGCGGAAATAGACCGATTCCAGGACCTCATGCTTGATCGACTGGCTGACCTGAATGCCGGCCGCCTCCAGCCTGGCTTGCCAGGCGAGCAGCTCGTCCTCGGTCTCGACGCTCCAGGCGGTATGGTTCGCCATGGCCATGTAGCCGCGCGGGACCACGAACTCCGGCGGCTGGGTCGTGCCGATATAATGGAAGAAGGCGATCGTGCTGCCATTTCCCGCATCGAAGAAGAAATGGATGAAGTCGGCGTGCTCCTCGTTTTCGCGCCCCCAGCCTTTGGCGGTGATGGCGTGGACGAGCGGTAGCCCCAATTTGTCGCGGTAGAATTCCACCGTCTCGCGCAGCTTCCAGGTCGGGCGGGCGGTGTGATCGACGCCGTTGAGCGTCAATGTGGGCGTCATGCCAGTGTCGAGCATCGTCCCGGTCTCCAGTCGAACTTGAAAACCAGCTTGCCAAACTTCCACGCCAGCGTCAATATATCGACTAGCGTGACGAAATACTCGCAGGCTCGGGGAGCAGGAATGGCGCGAATCGCGGTGGTTGGTGGCGGACCGGCGGGGCTGCTGTTCGCCAAGCTGGCAAAGCAGGCCGACCCGGCACATCGCATCGACGTGTTCGAGCAGAACCCGTCGGACGCCACCTACGGCTTCGGCGTCGTGCTTGCCGACGTCGCGCTCGACATCCTCGCCGCCGTCGATCCCGGGCTGAAGACCGCGATCAGCGCCATTGCCGAGTTCCAGGACCGCATCACGCTCGTCCACAAGGGCGTGCCGATCGCGCTGAAGGGCAACGGCTTCATGGGCATCAGCCGCGTCCGGCTGTTGCAGGCGATGCAGCGGAACGCGCTCGACGCCGGCGTATCGATCCAGTTCGAACGGCGGGTGACCGATCCGGCGGCGCTCGGCGACTATGACCTGATCGTGGGCGCCGATGGGGTGAACAGCGCGATCCGCGACGCGCTCAACACGCATTTCCAGGCCGTGAAGGAGCCGCGCCGCAACAAATGGGTGTGGTACGCCACGCCCAAGCGGCTCGATTCGGTCGGGCTGATCTTCCAGTCGACACCGCACGGCACCTTCATCGCGCACAGCTATCGCTTCTCCCCGGAGCTTGGCACCTTCGTGATCGAATGCAGCCCCGAGACCTGGGCGTCGGCGGGGCTGGACGCGGCGAGCGAGGAGGACAGCCGGGCCTTTTGCGCCCGTGTGTTCGAGCCTTTCCTGGAGGGCGCGCCGCTGGTCGGCAACCGCTCGGGCTGGTTCAACCCGGAATTCGTGACCAGCCGCCACTGGCACCACGATAACGTCGTGCTGATCGGCGATGCGCTGAAGACGGTGCACCCGTCGATCGGGTCGGGCACGCGGGTCGGGATGCAGGACGCGATCGCACTGGCCGAGGCGCTGGCGGCATGCGGCGGCGACATTCCGCTGACGCTGGCGACCTTCGAACGGAACCGGCGCTCCGGCGCGGACGAGTTCCAGGACGCCGCGATGAAGAGCATCCTCTGGTACGAGACGGTGGACGAGCGGATGGACCTCGATCCGCCTGCTTTTGCGTACAATTACATGAAGCGGACCGGCCGCGTCAGCGATGCGCGGTTGAGAAGGATTGATCCTGAGTTCGCCGCTCTAGCTGAGAGGCACGAACTGCTTGCCGCTATCTAGGCCGTGCAGGAATTCAGCGCAGTGTCGCTGGATTACGGCGCCGCTTCAGCATCACGTTAGTAATGCCCTCATTTCGTATGAGTCATGCACTGATCTACACGAGTGAGAAAGGACGCGCATACGTCAGGTTGGAGCACAATGCTCGATCTAATATTGGGGAGGAACAATGATGAGTTCGCGCAAATTCGGACTTATGGCCGCCGCATCGGCAATCACTTTAGCCACATCTGCCCTGCTTCCCGCACGCGCCGCTGCGCAGGACAGCGTCGCTACGCAGCCGAGTGCAAGGGAGCAGCAGGTTCAGACCCCGCCCCCTCCCCCACCCGCGACGGCACCGGAAGTATCGTCCGCCGATGCAGGGCTCGGAGACATTGTCGTGACCGCGCAGCGCCGGTCGGAAAACCTGCAAAAAGTCCCGATCGTGATCACCGCGGTGAGCGGCGCCCAGCTCACCAGCGCCGGCGTTACCAGCCTGGCGACCCTGACCACGGTCGCACCGGGCTATAATTCGCGCAACGTTTCGGGGGCCTTCCAGCCTTATCTGCGGGGTATCGGCACGTCGAGCAATGTCGTCGAGAACCCTGTCGCGCTCTATATCGACGGCGTCTATATCCCGCAGCAGCGCGAGGGCCTCCGGGAATTGCCCGACGTCGATCAGATCGCCGTGCTCAAGGGGCCGCAAGGCACATTGTTCGGTCGCAACGCAACCGGCGGCGTCATCCAGATCACGACGCGCACGCCCTCGTCGACGCCCGAGTTCGAAGCGCGCGCCGGCATCGACAATTACGCGACGCTGCGAGTCGGCGCCTTCCTGTCGGGAGGCCTCTCCGACGGCCTCGCCGCCAGCTTCTCGATCGATTACGCCCATCAGGGCGACGGCTATGGGACCAACCTCACCACCGGTAACGACACGTTCAAGCTCCAGCGCTCGCTCTCGGTGCGCGGGAAGCTCCGGTGGGACGTGGGCGCGAACACCAACGTCACGATCATCGGCGACTATATGAACCGCCGCGAACGCGCGTTCACCTTCGTGCCCTATGGAGGCACGACGCTGATCCTGCCCGTGGGCGCATTGCCCAGCAAGTTCGACACCTACTCACCGATCGATCCCTATACGGCGTTCAAGGGCGGCGGGGCGAGCGTCGAGATCGATCACGATTTCGACTTTGCAAAGCTCGTTTCGATCACGTCGTATCGCACGGGATCGTCCAGCTATCTGTTCGACGACGCCCCGGTCGGCATTCCGGTATTCTACGTCCGTGTCGATCCGGGCAATCAGCCCAATCGGGATTTCACGCAGGAAATCCAGCTAGTCTCCCGGAACAGTGATCGCTTCACCTGGACCGCCGGGATATTCTATTATCATAATCGTCTGTCCAATCAGATTCAGCGAAACTTCTTCGCCCCGTTCTACCGCGCGACGGTGGCGCCGCCCACGGTCAATCGCCAGACGGATACGTTCGCCGCCGAAACCACGGAGTCCATTGCGCCCTTCGGCCAGGTTGGGATTGAATTCCTCAAGGGCACCAAGTTCACGGTGGGCGCCAGGTGGACGTACGAGAAACGGGAGTTGCGCGACGGCTTGATCCGCAGCACCCGCTATAACGGAACGGTGATCAACGCACCGTTCACCCCACCGGCGCTGACCATCAAGAAGCCGACCTGGCGTTTCGCGCTCGATCATCAATTCGGTCCGGACGTGCTCGGCTATATTTCCTACAATCGCGGTATCAAGAGCGGCGGATTCAACATCTTGAATCCATCCAATCCGTCCTATCTGCCGGAACGGCTCGACGCCTATGAAGCGGGGCTGAAAACAGAACTTTTCGACCGGCGTCTGCGCTTCAATGTCGGCGGATTCTATTATAATTACAGCAACCTCCAGATCACGCAGTTCGTCGGCATCACGCAGAGCATCGTGAACGGCGCCCGGGCCGAGCTATATGGCGTGGATGTCGACTTCAACGCCCGCCTGACATCCGAACTCAGCCTGTCGGGCGGTCTCGAGCTGCTTCACGCACAGTTCACCAACTACAGGAACGCGGTCGGGAGCATTCCGCGGGCCGACGGCGGCGCAACGCTGATAGCGATCGACGCATCGGGCAGGCGCATTCCCCAGGCGCAAAACTTCGTCGCATCGCTTTCCGGCGATTATGAGCGCGCATTTGGCTTCGGCACGCTGCATCTCAACGTCACCGGGTCCTACAATGGAGATTATTTTATCGAAGCAGACAATTTCCTCCGGCAACCTGATTATGGCCTTCTCAGCAGCTCGCTGGCATGGACGTCCCCGGACAAGCGCTACACAATCTCGATTTGGGGACGGAACCTGCTCGATGAACGCATCATCTTCAATGCATCGAGCCAGGCGATCGGCTACCCGACATCCTATGGTCAGGCTCCCCGCACGTTCGGACTGACGGCAAAGATCAACTTGCGATAAAGAGAATCCGTCGCTTGCCACTCATTGGCGTTGCTTAATCAAAACACCTCTCGACGATCGTGGCCGCCGGCAGCCCGGCGTCCTCGATCGCGCGCTTCCACATCCGGCTTATCTCGGAAAGGGGGCGCGGTGCGGCTCTCACGGCTGAAACACCGGGTGCGATTCCCGTAGGCAGCAATATCGCCATCATGGTGGAACCCACGGTGCTGTGGTGACCAGAAATATTATCCGCAAAGGGCTGCTTAGCTCGGCCGAAGCATTTCTATCAATTCACACCATGATGATGGGATATGCTCGTGGCCGGAGGCAGAGATGACCACGCATCAGTCGGAGATCAACCGCGACGCTGGGGACGTCCGCGCAGGAACATATTCGGTAAGCGACGCGCTTGCCGAGCTGCGCACGGCGCGCGATGACTGGCGGACGCGGCAGGGGCAGTCGGGTGACGCGGCCAGCTTTCCATCACGGCGCGCGCTGGAGCAGGTCGTCGCCTTGCTGGCCGCGGCGCTCTATCCGCGCCGGCTGGGGCAATTCCGGGGCATGCCCGCCGAGGAAGACGGCTTTGTCGCCGCCAAGCTGCTCGCCGCGCTGACCGACCTCGAACGCGAGATCGGCCATGAGCTTGATTATTGGCAACGCGAGGCCGGACCCTTCGATCCGGATCAGGCCGCGACCATGATACGGCTGTTCACGACGACGTTGAGCGACATCAGACGGCTGGTGGACAGCGATGTCGAGGCAGCGTTCCTCGGCGATCCGGCGGCACGCAGCGTTGACGAGATCCTGGTATGCTATCCGGGGGCGGTCGCCAGCCTGCATCACCGCATCGCGCACGAACTGCACGATCTCGGCGCGCCGATCATCGCGCGGCTGATCTCCGAAATCGCCAACGAGCGCACGGGTATCGACATCCACCCGGGCGCGACGATCGGCGAGCGCTTCTTCATCGACCACGGCACCGGGGTGGTGATCGGCGAAACGGCGATCGTGGGCGCGCGCGTGCGGCTGTACCAGCACGTCACGCTTGGCGCGCGCAGCCCGGTCGGCGCGACGCACGATGACGTGCGCGAACGCCATGCGCGCCACCCGATCGTCGGCGACGACGTGGTGATCTATGCCGGCGCGACGATCCTCGGCCGCGTCACGATCGGCGCGCGATCGACCATCGGCGGCAATGTCTGGCTGTTGTCGGACGTGCCCGAGGACAGCGTCCTGGTCCAGCCCGAGGCGCTGCGGCTCGATCGCGAGGCGGGCCTGAACCTGCGCGACGTGTTGCTGCGGGCGGCCTCGGCGTGAATGCGGTACGCCCGCCGGAGCGCGCGCCCGTGCGTTCCCCTGCCCGTCCCATTGTCGGCGTCCTGTGCTGCAACGAGGCAGTGGGGCGTCCGGTTCAGGCGGTCGCGACGCGGTTCGTGGCCCCCTTGTCGCGCTTTTCGGATGCGACGGTGGTGCTCGTTCCCGCAGTCGTCGATGCGGTCGATATCGCCGCGCTTGCGGCAATGCTCGATGGTCTGCTGCTCACCGGATCGCGCTCCAACGTCGCGCCGCAGCGATATGGCGGGGCGCCGCTCCCCGCCGGCCAGGATACCGACCCGGAGCGTGACGAGGTCGCGCTCGCGCTCGCCGGGCGGATGATCGAGGCGGGCAAGCCGGTGTTCGGCATCTGTCGCGGCCTTCAGGAAATCAACGTGCTGTTCGGCGGTACTCTTTCTGCCGACGCATGCCGGGACCGGCATCATCGCGGATCGTGGGACGGCTGTTTCGATGATCTGTTCGGGCATCGCCACGATGTCGAACTGAACGACGGCGGGCTGCTGTCCCGCGCGACGGGGCGGCGGCGCATGTCGGTCAATTCGGTGCACACTCAGGGCATCGACCGGCTCGGCGCCGGCCTGTCGATCGAGGCGGTCGCTCCCGATGACGGACTGGTCGAGGCAATCCGGGCGCATCCCTGCGGGGCCGATGTGCTGGCGGTGCAATGGCATCCCGAGTGGGACGTCGAGCGCTCGGCCGAGAGCCGCGCCTTTTTCGCCCTGCTGGGCGGTTCGCTCCGCGCGTCGACTTCCCTGGCGATGCGATGATCTGGTTCACCCATGAAGAAGGAATACGCATGAAGAAGATCAAACTGGCATTGCCCGCACTGACCGCAGCGCTGCTGATAACCTCGGCCTGCGCGAAGACCGACGATGCGGCGAACAACGTCGCGGTCAGCGACGTTACGACGAACGACATCGTGGCCAACGACATAGGGGCGAACGACACGAGCGGACTGGACGGCAATCTCACCGGCACCGAACCGCTGGTCGAAAACGACACTGCGCCGGAGAACACGTCCGGCGCGCTCGACAACGGCCAGTAAAGCTTTCCCGCCGACGGCGGGGACGAGACACGCATGGTAAGCTCCCAGGCGTAAACTCCGGCTCGGCGGCCTGGCTGCCGGGCCCTTTTTCGATAGCGGTGAAACGCGGGACCTGATCGCGCGATGGGTTGCTCACGCGCTACAAGCCTTCCGCTACCCAATCGGCGTTGGCAAACCGCCGCGCCAGCGTCCAGGCCTGGGTGCGGATGTCCGGCACGGCGACGATTTCCCAAAAGGCCCCCCGCGTCATCGGACCGAGCGCGAACAACCGGTCGCTGGCGCGTCCTTCGGCGCCGATCGTGCGCATCTGCGCATCCACGTCGATGCCGAGCCGCCCCGCGTCAGGACGGATGGTCCCACGCTCGACCAACCTGCGCAGAACCAGCTCGTTCGCGCGGCCCAGATCACCCTGCGGCCCGGTACAGTTGATGATCCGCTGAACAACGAGAGTCCGCCAGTTTTCACGGCCGCGCGGACGCCAGGCCAGCGCTACGCCGTCAGGACGCTCCACCGCGGCGCCGGTCTTGCCGGCGACGATCCGAAGCCGGCCGCTCGCCTGAAGCGCGGCGATCCGTTCCGCCACTTGGGGGGCGAGCCGGTGGCGGTGAATGTCCCACCAGGGCCGCAGATGCCGGATGAAGCGGGCGCGCTCCTGCGCGGACGCAGCCCGCCACATATCCTGCGTGAACGGCCGCAATTCGTCGATCACGCTGCGCCATCCGATCACCTCGCTTCGTGTCCGCAGGCGCCGCACCAGATCGGAGAGGGTCGTCACCGGACGGTCCCGGATGGAAATCCAAGGCGCGCCCGGCCCGGTATGCGCATGCGGCAACAAGCCGCGCCGCGACAGGGCGATCATCCGCCCCGCAAACCCCTTGGCGTCAAGCAGCAGCGCGACATCCACCATGGTCAGCCCCGTACCCAGGATCAGCACGATGTCCTCCGGGCCGAGCCCATCGGTCGCACCAGGGTCCCAGCAATTGCCGGCATAGCGTTCCGCCGGAAGAATGTCGGCATCGACCCCGTCAGGAGCGTGCGGGGGTAGATTGCCGACCGCCAAGATGGCGGCATCGGCGTCGACCTGGCTATTGTCCGCCAGCAGGACACGCACGCCTTCTTCCTCGACCACATCGACCACTTCACCCCTGACCACGGTGAGACGCCCCGGCGAGTCGGCTGTTGCACGGTCGAGCAGCGAGCGGAGATAGTCGCCATAGATCAGCCGGGGCACGAAGGCTTGCGCCGCCGCGCCCATTCCCTGCTCGTCCAGCCAGCGCACGAAATGATCCGGATCGTCGGGAAAGGCACTCATGTTCGACGCCCGCACGTTCAGCAGATGGGCGGGATGCGCCGCGCCATAGGCAAGCCCAGTTCCAGCGTCGGCTTGACGGTCGATCAGGGTCGCGCGCGGTCCGTCATGACGGACGAGGTTGATCGCCGCGAGCGAACCGGAAAACCCCGCGCCGACGATCGCCACATGCTCGATCAAGCAGGCCCCCTTGCGGCAACGGGCATGGCCGGCACAACCCTGGTGTCCCGTTCGGCTGTGCGATCCCGGGGATCGGCGGCGCTTGCCATGGCCATCATGTTCCTTCGTCCGATCCCTCACGCACCGACCAGCAACGGCGCCGTGGCGAGCCATTTCTGCCGCTCGTCGCCCTTCCCTAGGCCTGCCGCAAATCGCGGAAAAGCCCAGCTTATCGCCTCGATAGATTTGCGGCCGTTCAATTCCCATCATTTCAATAGATATATTGATGCTGCGGGAGAAGGCCAATGTCGCTGAAGCCTGGAGAGATGCCGACGCTCCTCGTGGCGGCGGCGATCTATGGCGGCTGGCTTGCGGCCACCTTCTGGCACGCCGCGATCCCTGGTCCGCTGCTGGCGGTGATCGGCGCGTGGCTGATCGCCTGGCACGGCTCGCTCCAGCACGAGACGATCCACGGCCACCCTTGCCGCTCGCGGTTGCTCAACACGGTGATTGGCTTCCCGCCGCTTTCGCTCTGGCTGCCTTATGCGATCTATCGGCGAAGCCACCTTGCGCATCATCTTAGTCCTTCGGTCACCGATCCGGCGCTGGATCCCGAATCGCGCTATATCGCGCGCGCTTCCGGGATCGCCGCAGTCGCCGCGCGGGCGCAGGCCAGCTTGGTCGGACGGCTGCTGCTGGGGCCGCCGATCGCGATCGTGTCGTTCCTGGTGGACGAGCTAAGGCGGGCAGGCCGCGCGCCGCGCGCGCTGGCACGCGACTGGCTGCCGCATCTCGCGGCGATGGCCCTGATCTTCGGGTGGCTTGAATGGAGGCATTTCGGGCTGGGCCGCTATCTTATGCTGTTCGTCTATCCCGGCATGGCGCTGACCCTGCTGCGCTCGTTCGCCGAACACCGGGCGGACTTTTGCGTGGCGGGACGGGCGGCGACGGTCGAGCGCGGGGGCCTGCTCGGCCTGCTTTATCTAAACAACAACCTGCACGCCGCCCACCATGACCGGCCCGACCTCGCCTGGTATCGCTTGCCGGCCTATCACCGTGACCATCAGGCGCGGCTGACCGGCGATGGCGAGCGGGCCTATCGCGGCTATGGCGAGATCGTCCGGCGGTTTGCCTTGCGCCGCCACCACGTTCTCGTCCATCCCGCTCATGAGGGCGGCAGGGCATGACGGGCCGGGCGTGAGGAAAGGGGTTGCCTCGCTCGGGATGTACGATCATCCGGCACAGCAGTCCGCGAACGACCGGCTATGGACGGAAATGGCGCGCCATCTGGTCGCGCATGGCATCGCTGCACCAGCCGCACTCGATCGGTCGCGCGCCGTCGAGGCGATCTGGCGCGACCCGCATCTGCTGTTCGGGCAGACCTGCGGATATCCCCTGGTGAGCGACCCCGGGCTTGCGCTGCGGGTGATCGGCATACCCGTCTATGAGGCGCCCGACTGCGCCGATGGCCGGCATGTGAGCCATATCGTGACCCGGCGTGACGATCGCGAAGTGGACCTGGCGGCGTATCGCGGACGCCGCGCGGCGATCAACGCACGCCATTCGAACACCGGCCACAATTTGTTGCGCGCCGCTGTCGCCCCGCTCGCCAAGGACGGCCGGTTCTTCGACGCGGTCGTCGAGACGGGGTCGCACCGTGCCAGCATCGACGCGGTCAATTGCGGCGAGGCCGACGTCGCGGCGATCGACGCGGTCACCCACGCCGCGCTCCACCGCTTCGAGCCCGACGCCATAGCGGAGCTTCGCGTCCTGTCCGTCACGGCCGGCTCCGCCGCGCCGCCCTTCGTCACCGCGCGATCGACCAGTGTCGAGACGGTCGCGGCGCTGCGCAGCGCGCTCGCCGCGGTGATTGCCGATCCCGCGCTCGCCGATGCGCGTAGGGCACTTTTTCTCGCCGACGTCATTCCGGGCGGGGCGGAACGTTTCGCACAGCTTCGCGCACTTGAGATCGAGGCGATCGCCGCCGGCTATCCCCTGCTCCAGTAGATCTCAGCCCAGCAGGGGTCGAGTGCTTCGCGATCGTCAATCAGCATGTCTATCCGGTCGCTCGGCGGGCCGCGATGGATCGCGGAAGCCGGTGGTGGGATCGTCGTCCGGCGGGATGGACGGCCGCTGGTCGCCACGCAGGCAAAGCCGCGCCGCGACCAGCAGGATGGCCAGGAAAAGCAGGAACAGGCCGGCCCCGGACATTCGCCGCGGCTCAGGACGGCGAGCCGGCAGCCGGGCAGGTCGCCCGCCCGACGCCAAGAGGCTGAAGGACGTTCGCCATCAGGCCGCCGCCTTCGTAGCGCGCGCCGCGCGGTCCCTGTTGCGTACCCGACGCATCGGAAGCTGTCGGCAATTCTTCTTGAAATAGACGATCTCGAGCAGGGTCGGCCAGATTTCCAGCGCCGACCGGATCAGCCCGACCTCGTCGTCGACCAGCCGGCTTACGTTCTGCTGAAAGAAATCGGGCTCGAAATCATAGAAGGTGCGCGACAGGTTGACCGCGAAATGACCGAGCGCCTCGCGGCGTTCCGCGGTCCGGGCGGCCGCCACCGCGGCGAGCACGCGGGCGTGCAGCGCCCGGGCGGAATCGAGCATCTCCTCGGTATCCTGAAGCGTGACCGCGCCGTCATAGTCGAAGGCGATGGAGAGTTCGTCGGTCTTGCGCAGGCTCTCGCGGAACTTGCGCTTCAGCAGGCCGCAGATCGCCTCGTTGAATACCTCCGAGGGCAGCGGATTGCGCATATAGTTGTTCTTGATGTGGGTCTGCGCCGAATCGACGTGCGCCGCCGCGATGTTCGGCTGCTGGATCCACAGCCGGTAGACATAATCCTCGAACCTGAGGCGCGTCGGAAAGAAGGGCGGCAGCCCGGTACTGTTGTCGTAACCGGCGACACCGCAATCCATCCGCCAGTTCTTGTTGGTGACGCAGGGCCGGAAGTTCACGAGCACATAGGTCTCGTTCAACGCCTCGACGTCGAGTTCCTCCTCGTCGTCGAGGAACATGTCGACATAGTCGACCGCGTCGATGTCATTCGTCCCGGTGCGGAACGTCTGCGCCATCTTGACGACCGCGCTCCGCGCGACCCGCCCGCTCTCGATGAACAGCGAATTCTCGCGGGCGAGACCCAGCGAGGTGTTCGATTCCAAGTCCATCGCGCTGTCGCGAAGCAGATCGCCACGGGCATAGTTCGCCGGTGCCTCCGCAACCGTCCGGCCGAGGATGTCGCGGAACGACTGGAGGATGTCGTAGGACTTGCGCGTGTGGCCGTTGGCACCGCGCGGGATCAGCTTTCCCCGGCTGATCTCGTGCTCGCCCAACGTCTCCGGACTGTCCTCGATCAGCGCATAAGGCCGCATGTCGTCGTCGGCGCTGACCATGAGATCGCCGAGCGTGTACATGAGCGTAAAGTTGCGGTTGCCGCCATAGCTCGGCCGGAACAGATTGCGGACGAGCACGTCGAGCTTGCGGT
>NZ_CAXTHV010000031.1:0-38971 GCF_964244265.1 uncultured Sphingomonas sp.
GCGCCAGCGCGTAATAGCCGAGCTCGAAGCGGACCTGGTCGTTGCCCTTGCCGGTGGCGCCATGGCTGACCGCGTCGGCATTCACCTGGCGCGCGATCTCGATCTGGCGCCTGGCGATCAGCGGCCGCGCGATGGAGGTGCCGAGCAGGTACAGCCCCTCGTACAGCGCATTGGCGCGCATCATCGGAAAGACATAGTCGCGGACAAATTCCTCGCGCAGGTCGTCGATGAAGATATGCTCGGGCCTGACCCCCATCAGTTCGGCCTTGGCGCGCGCCGGCGCCAGTTCCTCCCCCTGGCCCAGGTCGGCGGTGAAGGTCACGACCTCGCAAGCATAGGTCTGCTGCAGCCATTTGAGGATGACGCTGGTGTCGAGCCCGCCCGAATAGGCCAGGACGACTCTGTTGATCTGCTCGGTCATGGCGCGGGGCCTTACGGCAGCGGCGCGATCTTGACCACCGCATCGATCTCGACCGCGGCGCCGCGCGGCAATGCCGCCACCCCGACCGCGCTGCGGGCGTGCTTGCCGGCCTCGCCGAACAGCGCCTCGAGCAGGTTGGAGGCGCCGTTGGCGACCTCGGGCTGGTCGGTGAAGTCGGGCGCGGAGGCGACGAAGACGCCCAGCTTGACGATCCGTTCGACCCGGCCGAGGTCGCCGCCCAGCGCGGCGCGCATCTGCGATACCAGCATCAGCGCGCACAGTTCGGCGGCTTCCTGTCCCGCGACCTTGTCCATCCCGTCGCCCAGCCGGCCGGTCACCACCTTGCCCTCCTTGAACGGCAGCTGCCCGGAAATATGCAGCAGCCCGCCGGCATCGACCGACGGGACGTAGGAGGCGACCGGCGCCGCCGCGGTCGGCAGCGCCAGGCCCAGTTCCTCCAGCTTGCGGGCGATGCGATCGGTCATGCGGATACTCCTGTTGAGGCGATGGCCGGAACCCCGGCGGCAAAGCGCGCGGCGATCCAGGGATAAGCAAGCGTCCAATCGTCGATCCGGGCATGCGCGTCAGGCGCGGGCGGCACGTGCGGGGCCATGGCCGGCTCGGCGATCAGATGGAGGCGGTGGACCCCGGGGGCGTGCCTGGCGACCGAGGCGTGGTGCACCGCCAGGTCATCGACGAACACCGTCACGCTGGGGGAAAATTCGGTGACCAGGGCGGCGACCGGGCCGCCCTTGCCGCCATGGTTGGTCTCGACGCGGTGGCGGATGCCGTGCGCGGCCAGTTGCGTGACGCGATGGTCGCGGCAATGGTCGCCCAAATTGGTGAGGATGACGATGTCGGCCTGGTCCGCCAGCATCGCCAGCGCCTCGGCCGCGCCGGGGACCAGCGTCTGCCGCGCCATCTCGGCGGGAAAGAACTGGTCAAGGATCGCCCACATTTTCTCGCGCGCGACCAGCGTCCCGTCGGCATGGCGCAACGCGGTGGCGAAATCGCCGCCATCGGGGGTGAAGGCGATATCGTGGCGTTCACGCAGCCACGGACCGAAATGCCGCACCATGTGGAGCAGCACCTCGTCGCAATCGCAGATCAGGAGCGCCCGGCTCATATGTCCAGCTGGCGGCGCGCGGCGACCAGGGCCGCCGGCGGGACGCCGATACCGTCGGCGCAGGCGACCAGGTCCGGCTCATGCGATTCGAGGAAGCCGAGTGCGGCGGCCAGCACGGCGCGGTCGCTCGCGCGGTGACGCAGGTCGCGCGGATCGAGGCCGGTCACCGCGAGTAGGCGATTGGCCCGCTCCGGGTCGGCCAGGCTCCAGACCAGCGCCTGGAGCGCCAGCGTCACCGGATCGTGATTGGTCTCTGGCACCGGCATCGCTATCATGGTCTTTCAAGGAGGCGATCCCCGTTGGCAAAGCGCGTGCTGGTTGTCGAGGACAACGAACTTAACCTGAAGCTGTTCTGCGACCTGTTGCGGGCCCACGACTTCGCCACCGAGCCGGTTCGCGACGGGCGCGAGGCGCTGGACCGCGCCCGCGACTTCTCGCCCGACCTGATCGTGATGGACATCCAGCTGCCGCATGTCAGCGGGCTGGACCTGATCGTCGACATCCGCGCCGATGATGCGCTTCGAATGATCCCGATCATGGCGGTGACCGCCTATGCCGGGCGCGAGGACGAGGATCGCATCCGCGCCGCCGGGGCCGACGCTTATGTGTCGAAACCGATTTCGGTGTCGCGATTCGTCGAGGAGGTGCGCGGGCTGCTATAGGCCAGTGCGCGCCAGTTACCGCGCGCCTTTACTTGATCTTGGCTTCCTTGAACTCGACGTGCTTGCGCACGACGGGATCGTACTTGCGGAAGGTCAGCTTCTCGGTCTGGGTGCGCGGGTTCTTCTTGGTGACATAGAAGAACCCGGTGTCGGCCGTGCTGACGAGCTTGATCTTGACGGTGGTCGGCTTGGCCATGACCCGAATTCCTGCTGGTTGGAAATGCGAAAGGCGGCGGAAACCGGGTCCGCCGCCACAGGCGCGCGGCAATGACCCAAGGGGTCAGCATTGTCAAGCCAATGGGTAGAGGGCGGTGGGTCGTTTGAAAATTGGCGCAGGGAATGGCGTCACGTTCCGTTCCCGCTTTCGTGCGCCGGACTGGATGCGGCGGTTTGAACAGGCGTAGATGGCGCGCGCGCGGTGCCGGCGCGTAAATGCTTCCGAGCCCACCACAGGGCCGGCTTTTCGATCGCGATCCAGCTGAGCCACCCGAGCATGGCGGCCAATAGCCAAGTCAATGCCCCCAGCAAGAACAGATTATCCGTTACCTTATACCAGATGAGAAGCTGTTCTACGGGCCAGGCATATAGATAGAGGCCATATGATATGTCTGTCTCATTATTGACCTTGCCCAGCCAGGTTCGCGCGCCAAAGCGCGCAGCTGCGAAGATGAGATAACTTCCCAATACAGCATATGTCATACCGTTCAGCTGGGGGATGAACAGCAAGGCAACAAACGCGACACTTGCGAGAGGTATCGAAATCCTTGAAAAGCCGACACGCTCCCCGATGAGGTAAAAGGTCGAGCCAGCGAGGAACATGCCGATCATTTCGAACAGCGCGGCGGGTGGTCCAGGAAAAAGATTGCGGTTACTGAGCCACAGCAAGCGACCCGCGGGGATGAATCCGGCAAGCACCACCAACAAAAGCGCGGCCGATCCGACGATCATCGGTCGCCTGATCAATCCCATGGCACCGAGAGCGATTACCAGCAGGTAACAGGCGAACTCGTATTGGATCGTCCACATCGCGCCGTTCAACGCCGACCCGATCTCGGCATAATGCGTCCCTGCAAAAGCCCCCAGGAGCATTGGCCTTGCGAGGATCGCGACATGAGCGACGGCGCCGGCCGCGGTTCGCCAGACGCTCTGCTCGAGATAAGCGCCGGCCGCCGGCGCAACGACGAGGAGCGAGAATAGCGACGCGACAATGAAAGCGGGATAGATTCGCGCGATCCGCTTGATGAGATAGGTGCCGGTCGACCCGCTTTTCAGATAGCTGCCCGTGATCAGGTAGCCGCTGATCACGAAAAACCCGTACACTGCGAAACCGCCAAAGGTCATGCCGCCCGTCAGCCAATGCAGGACTTCCCGGTGCGGGTCGCCATCCACGATCTCCGGGGTGTGCGAGACGATCACCAGAGAAGCGAACAGAAGGCGCAGGAAGCCAAAAGCGTTGTCGTGCTCTCCAAAGCGCTCGGGCTTGTCCGCTAGTTTCATGTGCGTTCCAATCGAGGCGGCATAACACGAGGAAGTCGTCGCGGGCTAGGGTTGGCACCCCTAGGCAGGTAGCGTGGCCTATCCGAATTGACGATCCGTGCGGGCCTTGCCGGCTGCCTCCACGCGGCGTCGTTATTCGTAACCTGTCACCGGACAATTAACGCGGGTTTCATGCCTGGTCGGCTAGCGTTTCGGGGGGCAGAGGCGGGGAGCGGGGAATGGTCGACGGCGAATTGCAGGCGCGGATCGTGCGGCTTGACCAGGTCGGGCGCCATTTGCGCGCGGGCGACATGGTCCGCGAAGTCGCCGCGATCCGGAACAGCGCGGAGGCGTACGGCCTGTTGCCCGTCGTCGCCGTGGCCCGCGCACTCGAATCAGCGCTGGCCCACGGCGAAGGCCGGTTGGTCGTGGCCGGCTGGCTGGGCGTATTGCGCGATGCGGGGCAATGCGAGCGGCGCGATGCCGACGCGGCGCGCATCTACTGCGCCGCGGGCGCGGTCCGCCTGACCGGCTGAGCGACCGATGGATGCGCTGATGGCGGCGCTGGTCGCCGCGCTGCTGATCCGCGCGACCGACCGGTCGGCGGTACTGGCGGCGACCGTCGGCGCACGCCACCGGCATTTCGGCGCATTGCTCGGCGTGATCGTTGCCGCGCTGGCGGTGACCCAGGCGTCGGCAGCGATCGGCGGCATCCTTCTTGCCGGTCACCTCAACGCCGATGCGGCCCGGCTGCTGCTCGGCTTCGCGCTGATCCTGGCGGGCGGCGGCGCGTTGATGCCGCCCAAGCCCGTCGGGCCGCCGGCCGACCGCCGGCCGATAGTGGCCACCTTCGTCCGGCTGGTGGCATGGGGACTGGGCGATCGTACCCAATTCGCGACGCTGGTGGTGGCGGCCGGCGGCCTGCCGGTGCCGGCGGCGATCGGCGGCGCGATCGGCGGGGTCGCGGTGCTGGCCGCCGCGGCGCTGGCGGGCGAGGCGACCTGGCGGGCGCTGCCCCATCGCGCGATCGGCATCGCCATCGGCGTCGTGCTGATCGCCACGGGTGCGTGGCTGGCGGTATCGGCGCTGCGGCTCGTCTGACCGGCGGCCCGATCCCATCGTCGTTAAAATAGCGGCGCGCGTGGAGCATTTGCGATATTGGACCGTTGTCGCAACGAACCAGTCATATGGAGCTGTCGATGGCAACCGCCGAACTCAAGACCCCGACCGATCTCAAGGGCAATGCCGCCCGGACCGTCGCCGATGCGCTGAACGGCATCCTGGCCGACAGCTTCGCGCTTTATCTCAAGACCAAGAATTTCCACTGGCACGTCTCGGGCCCGCATTTCCGCGATTACCACCTGATGCTCGACGAGCAGGCCACGCAGATATTTGCCGTGACCGACGACATCGCCGAGCGGGTGCGCAAGACCGGCAACACCACCTTGCGCTCGATCGGCGACATTGCGCGGCACCAGACGATCGTCGACAACGACAAGGAGTTCGTTCCGCCGGCCGCCATGCTGAGCGAGCTGCGCGACGACAACCTCAAGCTGGTCGAGGCGCTGCGCGAGGCCAAGGACCTGGCCGACGAGGCCAAGGACAATGCCACCAGCGGCATGATCGATGTCTGGACCGACGAGGCCGAGCGCCGCGCCTGGTTCCTGTTCGAGGCAAGCCGCCAGACCTGAGGGGGAACCCTTGGGGCAGCCGCGCGCTTTGAGGCTGTCGATGCGGGAAGGAAGAACATGCTGCGCTGGGCCGTCATCTTTGCCGTCGTCGCGCTGGTCCTGGGGCTGCTGGGGTTCGGCGGCGCGGCCAGCGCCTTTGCCGGCATTGCCAAGCTGCTGTTCTTCCTGGCGCTGGCGGTCTTCCTAGTGTTCCTGGTGCTGGCGATCGCCGCCGGACGCGCGGTCAAGGACGCCGTGGATTAGGGTGCGCTGACTTTCGGCCCCAGCGTCAGCAGCCAGAGGTCGGGCGGCGCGCCCAGGCGCAGCGACACGCCGCTGGCGCCAAGCCCGCCGGTCACGACGATGATATGCGATCCCTCGACGATCAGCCCGCAACGGAACCGGTTGCCGTAACGCGAAACCTCGCTGAGCGGGCCGAACAGCGGCAGCACCACCTGCCCGCAATGCGTATGCCCGGCAAGCAGCAGGGTCGTGTCGTCGGGCAGCATCGGCGCGAGATCGGGCGAATGCGTCAGCAGCACGCGCGCCCCGGGCAGGCGGCGCAGCGCGGCCAGCGTCGCGGGCAGATCGGCATGGCCCGAAAAGTCGTCGCCGACCCCGCCAAGCGCCAGCGGTCCGCGCACGATCGCCTGGTTTTCCAGGACAATGATGCCGGCGCTCGCCAGTTGCGCGCGAACCGTGGCCGCTCCGGTCCAATTGTCGTGATTGCCCATCACCGCGACCACGCCGAGCCGCGCCCGCAGCCGCGACAGCGGCGCGACCATCGCCGGGCCGAGCCGCTCGGCGCCGCGCGGATCGTGCCCGAAGATGAAATCGCCGGCGATCAGCACCAGATCGGGGCGAAGTGCGTCGATCTGCATGACGATGCGGTCGAGCCGGGCGGCGTCCATCGCGGCGGTGCCGATATGGATGTCGCTGATCAGCACCATGCGGACCGGCGCGGCGCCCGCCGGCCAGCCGGGCAATGCGATCCGTGCGGTGCGTACCACCGGATCGTGCCGCGCCTCGGCAAAGGCATAAGTGAGGATTGCCATTCCGATCAGGACCGCAAGCCCGAGGACTCTGAGCAACAATCGTTTCATGCTGCAATGCAGTACAATAGCCGGGGGGCTGGCGGAAGCCGTCGCCCGGGGCGATGCTGATCGGGCCATGCACGCTTTCGCCCAACTCCTCGATTCGCTCATCTATACGCGATCACGCAACGCCAAGCTGAAGCTGATCGGCGATTATCTGCAGGCCGCGCCCGATCCCGATCGCGGCTGGGCGATGGCGACGCTGACCGGCGATCTGGATCTGCCCGCGGTCAAGCCCGCCGTGATCCGCGCGCTGATCGAGGCGCGAGTCGACCCGGTGCTGTTCAGGATGAGCCGCGACTATGTCGGTGATACCGCCGAGACGGTGGCGTTGCTGTGGCCGGGGGCGGAGGACGGCGCGGGCGAGCCGCTGAGCGTTTCGGCGGTGGTCGAGCGGCTCGCCACGCTGTCGCGGTCGGACGCGCCGGCCGCGCTAGCGGCGATGCTCGACCGGATGGATGCCGAGGAACGGTTCGCGCTGCTCAAGATGGCGACGGGGGCGCTGCGCATCGGCGTGTCGGCGCGGCTGGCCAAAACCGCGCTGGCGCATGCGTTCGGCGTGACGGTGGAGGGCGTGGAGGAGGTGTGGCACGCGATCCGCCCGCCTTATGCCGACCTGTTCGACTGGATCGAGGGACGCGGGCAACAGCCGAGCGCGGGCGACGTGCCGGTGTTCCGTCCGTTCATGCTCGCCCACCCGCTGGAGGAACTGCGCGTCGACCTGGCGGATTTCGCCGCGGAGTGGAAATGGGACGGCATCCGTGTCCAGTTGGTCCATGTCGGCGGCGAGACCCGGCTCTACAGCCGCGCCGGCGACGACATCACCCGCAGCTTTCCCGAGATTGCGGGCGCGTTCGCGACCCCGGCCGTGTTCGACGGCGAACTGATGGTGCGTGGCGAGGTGCAGGGCGGCACGCTCGATGAAGGCGGCGGGGCGGCCAGCTTCAATGCCCTGCAGCAGCGATTGGGGCGAAAAACGGTGTCGCCGCGGATGATGGCCGATTATCCCGCCTTCGTCCGGCTGTACGACATCCTCTTCGATGGCGCCGAGGATCTGCGGACGCTGCCGTGGACCGCGCGCCGCCGGCGGCTCGAAGCGCTTGCCGCCAGGCTCGATCCCGAGCGGTTCGACGTCAGCGCGCTGATCGATGCGGCCGATTTTGAGGCGCTGGAGGCGATCCGTGCCGGTGCGCGCGACGCCGCGATCGAGGGCGTGATGCTCAAGCGGCGTGATTCGGACTATGTCGCCGGGCGGCGCACGGGCCTGTGGTACAAGTGGAAACGCGATCCGCTGACCGCCGATTGCGTGATGATGTACGCGCAACGCGGCAACGGCCGCCGCTCGTCCTTCTACAGCGACTATACGTTCGGCTGCTGGACCGAGGACGGCGAGCTGTTGCCGGTCGGCAAGGCCTATTCGGGGATCACCGATGCGGAGTTGAAGATGCTCGACGGCTTCGTGCGCAACCATACGCTCGCCCGCTTCGGCCCGGTGCGCGAAGTCGAAAAGACGCTGGTGCTCGAAGTCGCGTTTGATTCGATCCACCAATCGAAGCGCCACAAATCCGGGCTGGCGATGCGCTTCCCGCGCATCCACCGCATCCGCACCGACAAGCCCGCGGCCGAGGCCGACCGCGTCGACACGCTGCGCCGGATGGCGACCTGATCCGGAACGCCGGCGCCGTTCGTGCGGTTGATGCGCAAGGAGATCGACCGTGAGCGATAAAGACCAGCGCGACATACCGCCCGATAACGGCAAGCGGGCGTCGATCGACACCAGGACCGGCGCGGTGCACGGCAGCGGCAGCGGCGCGGGTGGCGGCAATCCCGGCGAGGATTTCGACCAGGATGCCGCGACGGGCGATGGCTATCAGCGGACCGGCGCGGACGGGGAGGACGAGGTGATCGACGCCGCTGCTCGCGATTGAGGTGAGTTCGGCCCCGGCTACCGACTCCAGCGCGCCCAGATCGCGGTGGGCAGCAGCAGTCCGCGTGCTTCCTCGCGAACCGCCAGTTCGCCGGCCTCGACCGTGCCCGGCAGGTCGGCAAAGGCCTGGGCGACCAGCTCGCCGATCGCCAGCGCCGACATCCGCACCGCATAGACCGTCAGGAACAGGAAGCGCGATTGCGCGTCGAGCAGCCGGCGGCAATCCGCGACCAGTCCCGGCAGCCCTTCCTCAAGCCGCCACACCTCGCCCTCCGGCCCCCGCCCGAACTTGGGCGGATCGAGCAGGATGCCGTCATAGCGCCGCCCGCGCCTTACCTCGCGCGCGGTGAATTTAGTCGCGTCGTCGGTTATCCAGCGGATGGGCCGATCGGCCAGGTCCGACAACAGGGCATTGGCGCGCGCGCCGTCGACCGACTTCCTCGAGGCGTCGACATGGACCATCCGTGTGCCCCTGGCCGCCAGCGCCAGCGTGGCGACCCCGGTATAGCCGAACAGGTTGAGCGCTTCGGGCTCGTCGACGCCATCCAGCCGCTCGCGCATCCACGACCAGACCGGCGTCATGTCGGGAAAGAAGCCGAGATGGCGGAACGGTGTCGCCTGCGCGATGAAGGCGACGTCGTCCCAATGCAGCGGCCAGCCATCGCGCGGCACCTGGCCGGTGAATTGCCAGCGCCCGCCGCCTTCCTCGTCCGAACCGGGAAGGAATTCGCCGTCGGCATGCCAGTCGGCGCCGGCGGGCGCCCACATCGCCTGGGGCTCGGGACGGATGAAGCGGAAGCGGCCGTACCGCTCGATCTTGCGGCCATGCCCCGAATCGATCAGGCCGTAATCGGCCCACGGCCCGCCGATCAGCGTGGCGAGCTTCACGTTGCGGCGTTGGCGGCGACGTATCGGGCGACCGCCTCCATCGTGGCCGGCAGGACGGTGAAGCGCTCCTCGCGATCGAACAGCGTGCCGACCCGCGCGGGCAGGGCCGGGCGGAACCCCGTCGCGCGCTCGACCGCGTCGCGGAACTTGGCCGGATGCGCGGTCGCCAGCGTGACGATCGGCACGTCGAGCGCGGCTGCCTGCGCGGCGCCCAGCCCGATCGCGGTATGCGGATCGATCACCTGCCCGCCATGCTCATGCGCCCAGCGCATCGCCAGCGCCATGTCGTCCAGGTCTATCCGCGTCGCCGTGAAAAGGTCGGCCGCACCGGTCAGCTGCGCATTGGTCAGGCGCAGCGCGCGGGTCTCCTCGAAACTCGCCATCTGATTGCCGAGCGCCGCGCCATCGCGCCCGCCCAGATCGAACAGCAGCCGCTCGAAGTTCGAGCTGACCTGAATGTCCATCGACGGCGTCGGTGTCGCCACCACCGCGCGGCTGGAATAATCTCCGCCGGCCAGCGCACGCGCGAGGATGTCGTTGACGTTGGTCGCGACGATCAGGCGGGCGACGGGTAAGCCCATCCGCGCAGCGACATAGCCGGCGAAGACATCGCCGAAATTGCCCGTCGGTACGGCAAAGGCGATTGCGCGATCGGGCGCGCCGAGCCGGACCGCGGCATAGAAATAATAGACGATTTGCGCCATCAGCCGCGCCCAGTTGATCGAATTGACCGCCGACAGCCGGAGGTGCGCAAGTGGCCCCACGCCCGCCGCTTGCGCGTTGAACATTCCTTTCACCAGGCCTTGAGCGTCGTCGAAACTGCCCTCGATCGCGATGTTGTGGATGTTGGGCGCGAGCACCGTGGTCATCTGGCGCCGCTGGACGTCGGACACGCGGCCATGGGGATGGAGCATGAAGACCTCGACATGCTCGCGGCCGGCCAGCGCGTCGATCGCCGCCGATCCGGTATCGCCGCTGGTCGCCCCGATCACCGTCAACGGGCGCTCGGCACCGACCAGGAATCGTTCAAACAGCAGCCCCAGCAATTGCAGCGCGACGTCCTTGAACGCCAGCGTCGGCCCATGGAACAGTTCGAGCAGCCAATGCTGGTGGTCGAGCTGAACCAACGGCGTCACCGCATCGACCGCGAACCGGCCATAGGCCTGGCGGCACAAGCCGCGCAGCGCCTCCTCGTCGATCGACTCGCCGACAAAGGGCAGCATCACGCGCACCGCCGTCTCGACATAGCTCAGCCCCGCCAGGGCGGCGATCGCCTCACGCGACAGGATCGGCCAGCTTTCGGGCAGGTACAGGCCGCCATCCCTTGCCAGCCCGGCCAGCGTCACCTCGCGGAAATCGAGCGCGGGGGCGGCGCCGCGCGTGCTTACATATCTCATCTCAGACCCGTCGTATCCGTCGCCACACCGCCAGGCCATAGATGATGAGGGCAACCGCGGCGAACAGGAACCATTGCACGCCATAGGCCAGATGATTATTGGGCATCGCGTCGATCGATGGCGCGGGATTGGCGGCCAGGCCGGGGGCGGGGCGGCTGGCGACCAGCATCAGTTCGGCGGGCGGCTGCTTGCCGAACAGTCCGGCGATCAGCGAGCGGTGATCGGGCGCGTGGCTGATGATGCCGCTTACCCTGCCGCCACGCCACGCCGGCTTCGCATCGGGATCGCGCGTCGTACCGAGCTGGACGGTAAAGCCGGGCCCTTCGATGCCGGTGCGGCATCGTGCGATTACCCGAAAGCCGCGCGCGCCCGCGCCCTCGACCGCGAAGCTCACCGGCTGGAGGCAGAAGCCGCTCGCCCGCCGGAACAGCAGGTCGTCGCCGACCGGCACGCGCGGAAAGGCGATCGGCGGCCGGGTCGGATTGGCCGCTAGCTCGCGCAGATAGGCGAGCTTCTTCGGCCGTCGGTCGAACAGCTGCCAGAAGCCCAAAGCGATCATCGCGGCCACCGCCAGCGCGACGATCGCGGTCGCCACCACGGGAAAGCGTTTCATGGCTGGTCCTGCGAGATCCGGCCCTCCTGCGCGGCGTTGCGATATTCCAGCGCAAGCAGCACGCCCTTGGAGGCGCGCAGCGCGAGCACGACCGCGCCGGTGGTGACCGGCACCCAGACCAGATGCACCCACCATGGCGGATGCGCGGCCAGCTCAAGCGTGATCGCGGCGGCGACGACGATCGTGCCCAGGATCAGCGTCAGGAACGCGGCCGGCCCGTCGCCGACGTTGAACGCCGAATAATCGAGTCCGCAGGCGGGGCATTGCTCGGCAAACCTGGCCCAGCCGTCGAACAAGGTCGGCGCGCCGCAGCGCGGGCACAGCCCCTTCAGCCCGACCTGGACGGGCGCCGGCGCTGCGGCGGCATCAGGCGGTGCCGACACGCCGGGGATCGGGTTGGTGGTCGATCGGCCGACCGGGCGCTGGCGTGACGAAGCTCACGTCCAGCCCGACCCTGATCCGCGCCAGATGCCGGCCGCCGGGCGTCATCCGGCGTGGACCGGAGCGCCCCAGCCGCCCCAGACATAGATGGTGACGAACAGGAACAGCCACACGACGTCGACGAAATGCCAGTACCACGCCGCCGCCTCGAACCCGAAATGCTGGCGTGGAGTGAAATCGCCGCGATAGACGCGGACCAGGTTCACGATCAGGAAAACCGTGCCGATCATGACGTGGAACCCGTGGAATCCCGTCGCCATGAAGAACGACGCGCCATAATTGATGCCCTTATAGGGGAACGGCGCGTCGGCATATTCATAGGCCTGGATCGAGCTGAACAACAGGCCGAGGATGATGGTCAGCCACAGGCCCTTCTTGACGCCGTCATTCTCGCCGACGCCGATCAGGCCCCACAGGCCCTTCATCGCCCCGCCGCGCTGGTTGTGGATCAGCGCGTGGTGCGCCCAGGTCACGGTGGTCCCCGACAGCAGCAGGATGATCGTGTTGAGCAGGGGGAACTTGAAGGCGTTGATCACCTCCAGCCCCTTGGGCGGCCAGGTCGCGGCGGCGGCGGCGGTCGCGTCGGTGATCGCGCTGGTCGCGCCGTCGACATATTGGATCGGCGCCGGGAACAGCGAAAAATCGAAGAACGCCCAGAACCAGCCGACGAAGAACATCACTTCCGACGCGATGAACAGCACCATGCCATAGCGCAGGTGGAGCTGGACGACCGGGGTGTGGAACCCCTCATGCGCTTCCTTGATGACGTTTGCCCACCACGAGAACATCGTGAACAGTACGCCCGCCACACCGGCGAAGAACAGGATGCCGTGGGTGTCGTAGCTGTGCATCCACATGATGCCGCCCGCCGCCATCGCCAGCGCCGAGAACGCGCCGATGATCGGCCAGGGATCGGGTGCCAGGATATGATAATCGTGGTTCTTCGCGCCGGCCATGTCGGTCCTCGTTAAATGGCGTGTCCGCGCCGTCCTAGCCGGGCGTTCTCGCTGAATCCACCGGGTAAAACGTGTAGCTGAGCGTGATCGTGCGGATATCGCTGGCGTCGGCGTCCTTCAGGATCGCCGGATCGACGTAGAAGATCACCGGCATCCGCACCGTCTCGCCGGGCTTCAGCGTCTGCTGGGTGAAGCAGAAGCACTGGATCTTCTTGAAATACACGCCCGCCTGGGCCGGGGTGACGTTGAACGTGGCGGTGCCGGTGATCGTCCGGTCGGACGTATTGGTCGCGGTGAAGAACGCCATGTCGCGCGCGCCGATGTCGATCGTCTCCGATTCGTTTTCGGGCTTGAACTTCCACGCCATGCCCGGCGCGACATTGGTGTCGAAAGCGACCGTGACCTGCCGGTCGGTAGCGCCCGGGGCGCGAATGCCGCGCCCGGTGGTGCCGTTCAGCCCGGTCGCCTGACAGAACATCCGGTAGAGCGGCACGCTGGCCCAGGCGAGCCCGCTCGAACAGCATACCGCAAAGGCCAGCAGCATTGCGGTGCGGTTGGCGCCGGTCATCCCGCCACCCCCGCTTTGATCTTGACGATGGCGAGCGCGAAGATCAGCACGACCAGCGCGCCCAGGATCAGCGCGGTGACGAGCGCGCGGCTGCGGCGGCGCTGGTCGGCGATGCGCTGGTCGTCGGGGGTCATGCCAGCCATCGGTCGACCACCAGGGCCCCGAACAGCACGAACAGATAGGCGATCGAAAAGGCGAACAACCGCCGTTCGGGGCGCATCGTGTCGTCGGGCCCGGCGGTCATGCGTATCGCGACACCGCCGGCGAGAAAGGCAAACCAGGCGGTGGCAGCAAGGGCGGTGAAGCCATAGATCGCACCGGCCAGGCCGAGCGGCCACGGCGCGATCGCCGTTATCGCCATCGGCGCCGTGTAGAGCGCGATCCAGGTCCGCGTAGTGCGCTCGCCGGCGACGACGGGCAGCATCGGGATGCCTGCGGCGGCGTAGTCGGACTTCACGAACAAGGCGAGCGCCCAGAAATGCGGCGGCGTCCACAGGAAGACCAGCGCGAACAGCAGCAGCGGCAGCAGCGAGAGCGAGCCGGTCGCCGCTGCCCAGCCGATCAGCGGCGGAAAGGCCCCGGCGGCGCCGCCGATGACGATGTTCTGCGGCGTGCGCGGCTTCAGCCATATCGTGTAGACCAGCACGTAGAACAGGATCGATGCGGCCAGGATGCCGGCGGCCAGTACATTGGTCGCCAGCCCCATCAGCAGGACAGAAAAGACGCCCAGACCGACCCCAAACTGGAACGCGGTCTCGCCCGCCATGCGGCCGGCGGGCAGCGGGCGGTTTGCCGTCCGGCGCATCCGGGCGTCGATATCGACCTCATACCATTGGTTGAGCGCGCCGGCCGCGCCCGCGCCCAAGGCGATGCACAGGATGGCGGTAAAGCCGATCACGGGGTCGACGTAGCCGGGGGCGGCGAGCAGGCCGCACAGCCCGGTGAACACCACCAGGGTCATCACCCGCGGCTTGGTCAGCGCCAGGAAATCGCGCCAGTCGGCGGGCATCGGAAGGGTCTGGGCGGTCATGGCCTGGGGTGCCTATAGGCGCAGCCGCGCGGCGATGAAAGGTGGCTGTTTGGGGGCGGCAAGCGGAATGACCGGGTGCTGGGATCAGTCGAGGCGCGTCTCGACCACCGCGATCGATGCCTGTGCGGGATTGCCGGTATAGTGGAACCAGATCTGGCGATTGCGGCCGCGGATGGTCCATGTCTCGACCGGATCGCTGCGGATTTCGCCCAGGCCGGGAAGCAGGGCTTGCTTGTCCGCATCGTTGATGGTGTCGATCAAGCTTGCCGGGACGCGCCCCGAGGCGAGGCGTGTCGCCCCCATCCGGAGCAGGTCGGCCTCCACCTTCCTGCGGAGCAGCGGTTCGTCGAAGGTCCTGCGACCGTCGCGCCCGACCAGGGTCGCCAGATAGGTCCGTCCTTCGACATCCTGCAGCGAGGTTCCGTCCCAGAAGCGGAAATGGCCCTTGGCCTGCACGACCGGCGGGTTCCGGGGAACGACCGAGGCGGGCCAGCGCAGATAGGGAAAGCGCGACAGCCGGGGAATGCCCGCCGCCGACGCGGGTCGAGCCGGGCTGGCCGCGCTCTGCAGCAGGGGCGCAATTGCCGCCGCTGCCAGGACGATCATCCTTATCCTGCCGTACATCGCGCCTCTCCCTCTTTGCTTCCCATATCCGGCTTGTGCCGGACTTGGCTATTGGTCTCGCGGGTCGTTGTGGCACATTGCGGGCGGCGGAGCCATTGTACTCGCTTCGCAAGCCTTTAGGGTCGGTCCGGCAACGGGCTGAAGACACCACCGGGCGACAACATCAAGGGGAGGATTGCTGATGAACAAGCGGACGCGATGGATCGCCATTGCCCTGACCGCAGGGCCATTGTCGGCGTGCGCCGGAACATCGAAGGGTGGCGCCACCGACTTCACGGTCCGGACGACCCCGGCTGGGGCAACGGTGGAGACGACCCGGGGCTATCGCTGCACGTCCCCCTGCCGCGTGCCGCTTGGCCCCTATGCGTTTGCCGCCACCGTGTCGCTGCTCGGCTACAAGCCGGTCCAGATCCCGGTCGCCGCCGGGGAAAATCCCGGATCGATCGATATCAACCTGCTGCCCCAGGATCCCGGGGCAGCGGCCCCGGTGCCGGTCGGCGGCAAGTCGCCACCGCAATAGAGTGTTGCGGCAGAGCGGCAACGATCGGGTGACGCAAGGCACCCTTTCGTTTGCCGACCGCGAGCGATCAATGGTGGGTGGCGTCGCCGCCGTCGATCACCGGCAATGTCTCGAACTGGTGGAACGGCGGCGGGCTGGAGAGCGTCCATTCCAACGTCGTCGCGCCATCGCCCCACGGATTGCCGGGCGCCTTGGGTCCCGCGATCAACGACCAGATTATGTTGACAAAGAAGATCACCATGCCAGCCGCCATGATCATATAGCCAACCGTCGCGATGTAGTTCCAATAAGCGAGGCCGTCCTGGTAATCGGGCATGCGCCGCGGCTGCCCCTGCAGCCCCAGGAAATGCATCGGGAAGAACATCACGTTCACGCCGATGAAGAATATCCAGAAATGCGCCTGGCCAAGTAGCTCGTTGTACATACGGCCCGACATCTTCGGGAACCAGTAATAGAAGCCGGCGAACAGGCTGAATACCGCGCCCAGGCTGAGCACGTAGTGGAAATGCGCGACCACGTAGTACGTGTCCTGCATGTAATCGTCGATGCCGCCATTGGCGAGCACCACGCCGGTTACGCCGCCGACGGTGAACATGAAGATGAAGCCGATCGCCCAGACCATCGGCGTCTTGAAGCTGATCGACCCGCCCCACATCGTCGCGATCCAGCTGAAGATCTTGATGCCGGTCGGTACTGCGATCACCATGGTGGCGGCGGTGAAATACATCTTGGTGTTGACGCTCAGACCCGTCGTGAACATGTGGTGCGCCCACACGATGAACCCGACGACACCGATCGCGACCATCGCATAGGCCATGCCCAGATAGCCGAACACCGGCTTCTTGCTGAACGTCGCGATGATCTGGCTGACGATGCCGAAGCCCGGCAGGATCATGATGTAGACTTCCGGATGCCCGAAGAACCAGAACAGATGCTGGTACAGGATCGGATCGCCGCCACCCGCCGGATCGAAAAAGGTCGTGCCGAAATTGCGGTCGGTCAGCAGCATGGTGATGGCAGCGGCGAGCACCGGCAGCGCCAGCAGCAGCAGGAACGCGGTGACCAGCACCGACCACACGAACAGCGGCATCTTGTGCAGCGTCATGCCCGGCGCGCGCATGTTGAAGATGGTGGTGATGAAGTTGATCGCCCCCAATATCGACGATGCGCCCGCCAGGTGAAGCGACAGGATCGCCATGTCCACCGACGGCCCGGGCTCGCCATAGGTCGAGAGCGGCGCATACACCGTCCAGCCGGTGCCGGCGCCGCCGAAGAACGGCGAGGCGAGCAGCAGCGAAAAGGCCGGGACCAGCAGCCAGAACGAAATGTTGTTCATCCGCGGGAACGCCATGTCGGGCGCCCCGATCATGATCGGGACGAACCAGTTGCCGAACCCGCCGATCATCGCCGGCATGACCATGAAGAACACCATGATCAGGCCGTGCGCGGTAATCAGCACGTTCCACAGATGGAGCGAATGGTCGAGACCCTGCTCGCCGCCCGGCAGGTATGACGCCCAATAGCCGAGATACTGGATTCCGGGATGCGCCAGTTCGGCGCGCATCAGGCCCGAGATCGCGCCGCCGATGATTCCCGCGGCGATCGCGAAGATCAGGTACAGCGTGCCGATGTCCTTGTGGTTGGTCGACATGAACCAGCGCGCGAAGAACCCCGGTCTGTGTTCGGCATGATGCTCGTGCGCGTGGCCGTGGCCGCCATGGGACGCGTCGAACGGAAGGGCGGTGGCGCTCATCGGTCAGTTTCCGGGATTGCCGGCGCCGGCGGGGTTGCCGGTGGCGGGCTGGGCAGAAGTGGCGGGTGTGACGGTCGCGTTCTCGGCCGGGCCGGCGGTGTTGGCGGCGACGCCGTTCTCGGTGAGGTCGGCGCCGGGCTGGGCGGGGGTGGCGGTGGAGGGCTTGGCCGCGCTGGCGACAGTGCCGCCCTTGGCGACCACCCAGCGGTTATAGACGGCGAGCGGCACCGCCTCTACCGCGATCGGCATGTACGCGTGACGCGCGCCGCACAATTCGGAACATTGGCCGAAATATAGGCCGGGTTTTTCGATCGTGAAGCTGGTCTCGTTAAGGCGGCCTGGCACCGCGTCCAGCTTGATCCAGAAGGCGGGGACCGCCCAGCTGTGGATCACGTCGTTGGAGGTGGTGATCAGGCGGATCGGCACGCCGACCGGGAGTACCACGCGATTGTCGGTGGCGAGCAGGCGCGGGCCGTCGGCCGGCGTGCGCGTGCGCTCGCCGGCGGCGCCCTGGCCGGATTCCTTAAGCAAATTGGCGGTGATCTCGAACCCGCCATTGTCCGGATATTGATACGACCAATACCATTGGTTGCCGATCGCCTTCAGCGTGATCGCGTTGTTCGGCGCGGGCTTGAACTGCGCCTGGAGCAAGCCGATCGAGGGCACCGCAATGGCGACCAGGATCAACACGGGGAGCAGCGTCCAGATCACCTCGATAACGGTATTGTGGCTGGTCTTCGACGCCACCGGGTTGGCAGCGGCACGATAGCGGATGACTACCCAGATCAGCAACGCCAGCACGAACAGGCAGATGATCGTGATCAGCGGGACCAGGATGCTGTTGTGCATCCACTTGGCGAACTGGCCGTTCTTGGTGACCTGAGGCTGGATGTCGTAGCCGCCGTCGACCGCGTCGCCGATCCCGGCCGTGGGCAGCATCGCCGGCGCGCCGTCCATCGCCAGCATCGGATCAGTCGGCTTGGCGGCAGCGGGCGCCGTCGTCGAAGCGGCTGCAGCGGCGGCGGACGGCGCCTGCGGCGCGGCATGCGCCAGCCCCGCAAAGACCAGTCCGGCGGCCAGCAGGAGCGGCGTGATCCCAGGGAAGCGCATCGTTCGTCGTGACCTCATGTGGCGCCGGCAGGTCCGGCATGGGCTGAGAAAAGCCCCTTTGTCCCGGCCTATACGCTCCACATCCGCGCCGCATCAAGCGCCGACGGCGGTTTTTTGCCGCAGGCGCGTTGCGCGTGCGCAACCATCTTCCTATCACCGCGCCGCCCGCTGGGAGATACGCCGCATGCCTGCCCTATCGACGCCTGCCCTTTCGATGATCGCCCGCCACCGACGCCGCCTGTTGCCCGCCATTGCCGCCCTGACGCTGGTCGGTTCCGCCGGCGACGACCCCCGCCCGGCGCGGATTACGGCGGCGGCGGCGGCGAGCGGGTTTGCCGGCGAGATTCTGGTCGGCGAGGGCGATCGCATCGTCATCGATCGCAGCTTTGGCCTGACCGTGCCGCGGCCGGCGGGCGCGGCCGCCCCCGACGGCGGGTTCGCGCCCGGCGCCGCCTGGCCCTGGGCGTCGGTCACCAAGCAGGTGGTGGCGACCCTGGTGATGCAGCAGGTCGCCGACGGCAGGATCGCGCTCGACGTCCCTGCCGGCCGTTACCTGCCGCTGCTGGCCGGCAAGGTCGCCGGCCCGACCGTGCGCCAGCTGCTCCAGCACCGCGCCGGCCTGCGCAATCCCGACGACACGCCTGTGGGGCCGAACGGCTTTCCGGCTTATTATACCGCGCGTTATCCGACGCTGGGCTGGTGCCTGGGCGGGCGCAAGGCGGCAGGCGGGAAATGGCGGTACAACAATTGCGACTATGTCGTGCTCGGCGCGCTGCTGCAGCAGGTCACCGGGCAGACCGTGCCCGCGCTCTATGCCGAGCGGATCGCGCGGCCGCTAGGGCTGCACGCGCAATTCGTCGCGCCCGACGACCTGCTGCGGCTCGACTGGCCTGGCGGCGGCGGAGTCACCGCCGACGAGCGCCCTGTGTTCGCCCGGTTCGGTGCAGCCGGCGGCCTGGCGGGAACGGCGCGGGACCTGGTGACGTTCGATCAGGCGCTGCTGCACGGACGCCTGTTGCCGGCGGCGGCGCGCGCTGAAATGTGGCGCGGCGATCCCGGACTGGGCTTCGAGGCGCTTGGCCAATGGTCTTTCGACGCCAAGCTGAAGGGTTGCCCGACACCGGTGAAGATCATCGAGCGGCGCGGCGGGATCGGCCGGTTCCAGGCGCGCAACATCCTGCTGCCCGACCAGGATATGTCGATCGTCATATTCACCAACCGCGGCGATTTCGACTTTGGCGAAGTCTGGCAGGGCAAGGGGTTCTCCTACGACCTGCTCTCGGCGGCGGCGTGCCCGTGACCGGTGGTTTGCGTCTGGGGGTGAACATCGATCACGTCGCGACCGTGCGCAACGCGCGCGGTGCCGGCTATCCCGATCCGGTGCGGGCCGCCCTGCTCGCCGCCGAGGCGGGCGCGGACGGGATCACCGCGCATCTGCGCGAGGACCGGCGGCACATTACCGACGACGATATCGCGCGGCTGTCGGCCGAACTGCCGGTGCCGCTCAATCTGGAGATGGCGGCGACCGACGAGATGCTGGCGGTCGCGCTGCGCCACCGCCCGCATGCCGCGTGTATCGTCCCCGAAAAGCGCGAGGAGCGCACCACCGAGGGCGGGCTGGATGCCGCCGGGCAGTTCGACCACCTCGCGCCGATGGTCGCCATATTGGGCCGGGCGGGGGTGCGGGTCTCGCTGTTCATCGAGCCCGCCGCCGAGCAGGTCGATGCCGCGCGGCGCCTGGGTGCGCCGGTCGTCGAGCTGCATACCGGCCGCTATTGCCACCTGGACGGTGCCGCGCGGAGCGACGAACTGCGCCGGATCGTCGATGCCGCCGCGCTGGCGGCGAAGAACGGCATCGAGTCGCATGCCGGCCACGGCCTGACCTTCGACAATGTGGCGGCCATCGCCGCCATTCCGCAGCTCGCCGAACTCAACATCGGTCATTTCCTGATCGGGGAGGCGATCTTCGACGGGTTGGGCGCGGTGGTGGCGCGGATGCGCGCCCTGATGGATATGGCGCGGTGAGCGACGCGGTTCGTTTCTCCGCGGCATGGGGACGGGGACCGGCCGCAGGATGCTGGAGGTCCTATCCATGATCATCGGTCTCGGTTCCGACCTGTGCAGCATCGAGCGCATCCAAAGCTCGCTCGACCGGTTTGGCGCGCGGTTCGAGGGTCGGTGCTTCACGGCGCACGAGATTTCGCGTGCCGGTCGCCGGCCGCTAGGCCGCGCGGCGACGCTCGCCAAGCGATTCGCCGCGAAGGAGGCTTTTTCGAAGGCGGTCGGAACCGGATTTCGCGCCGGGGTGTTCATGCGCGACATCGGCGTGGTCAATGCGCCGTCGGGCGCGCCGACGCTGGCACTGACCGGCGGCGCGAAGGCCAGGCTTGACGCCATCACCCCCGCCGGTCACCTGATACGAATGCACCTGACGTTGACCGACGACCATCCCTGGGCGCAGGCATTCGTCGTGATCGAGGCGGTACCGGCCGGATAGGCTGCCCGCCAGGCCATGCCGATCAGGGGCCAAAGCTGATCAAGGCCAAGTTTGATCAAGGACAGGCGATGAGCGACGAGTTGGCGTTGAACGAAACCAAGGACGACCCCGCCGTCCCGCCCGACGTGGCGACGGCGGAACAGCCGGCCGCACCCGCCAGGCGCTCTCGCGCGGCGGCGTGGCGGTCCGAGGCGGTCGGCATCTTCTGGCTGGTGCTCGCGGTGCTCGGCTTTCACAGCTTGGTCGCCAAGCCGTTCTACATCCCGTCCGAATCGATGCTCCCCGGGCTCCTGGTCGGCGACCAGCTGGTGGTCAGCAAGTTCCCCTATGGCTGGTCGTTCGTCTCGCCCACCTTCCACGTCCTGCCGTTCATCCGCGGCCGGTTGTTCGGCGGGCTTCCCGAACGCGGCGATATCGTGATCGCCAGCCCCCCGGGCAGCCGCGAGGATTACATCAAGCGCGTCATCGGCCTGCCGGGCGACCGGCTGGAGGTACGCGACGGCGTCGTCGTGCTGAACGGCGTGCCGGTAAAGCGCGGGCCGCTCCATGATTTCGACATCCCCGATTATGGCGGCGTGGCGATGGGCGACGGCACCAGAACCTGTGATCCCGGGCAATATCCCGGCGCGCTGTATCGCGCGCGCGACGGCAGGATGCATTGCCGCCTGCCGCTGGTGACCGAGACGTTGCCGAACGGCCGGACCTATGACACGGTCGAGCTGGGCTGGAGCACGGGGGATAATTTCGGGCCGATCACCGTTCCCCCGGACAGCGTGTTCCTGATGGGCGACAATCGCGACCGGTCGGCCGACAGCCGCTTTCCGGTCAGCGAGCTTGGCCTGGGCGGCGCGGTGCGGTGGGAGAATCTGGGCGGTCGCGCGGAGTTCCTGACCTTTTCCAATGACGGCAGCGGCACGTGGGACCCGCGTACCTGGCCGGGTGCGCTGCGCGGCGGACGCAGCGGGCTGACCCTCCACGCCAAGCGAAAGGCCGTTCGGTGAGCGAGCATGAAACGGACCAATTGACCGACGAGGATCACGTCATCGACGTCGTCGCCGGCCCCAGCCCGCACGAGATGCGCGATCCCGCAACGCGCCGCGAGCTGAAGAAGGCGGTGGTCTGGTTCGGCGTCGGCGGCGCGGTGGCGCTGCTCGTGCTGCTGATCCAGCCGCTCCTGATCATCTTTGCCGGGCTGGTCTTCGCCTCGATGCTCGAAGGCGGGGTGCGGCTGCTCGGCAAGGTGCTGCCGATCGGGCGCGGGTGGCGGTTGCTGATCGTGGTCCTGCTGACCGTCGCCTTCATCGTCGTGACGGTCTATCAGACCGGCGCGGGCATCGCGATCCAGTTCGCGCAATTGCAGGCGACGCTCCTCATCCAGGCCGAGCGGCTGTCGGTCTGGGCATCGGGGCAGGGGATCATGCCCGGCATGGCCGACCTGAAGGACATCATGCAACAGGCGCTGGGCAGCGTCGGCCGGCTGACCTCCTGGGTCGGCACCGCGCTGGGCGCGCTGACGACGATCTTCATGATCCTGGTCATCGGACTGTTCGTGGCGATCGAGCCGCGCATTTACGAACAGGGCCTGCAATGGATGGTCCCGACGGACTTTCGCGGCGAGTTCGCGCTGACGTTCGACCGCATGTCGCGCCAGTTGCGGCGGTTGCTCGCCGGGCGGTTGCTGGGGATGGCGATCGAGGGCGTGATGACGTGGATCGCCCTGATGATCGCCGGCGTACCGATGGCGATGGTGCTGGGGATCATCACCGGCATGCTTGCCTTCATCCCCAATGTCGGCGCGATCGTCAGCGGATCGCTGATGATCGCGGTCGGGTTCAGCGCGGGGCTGCACACGGGCATTGCCGCGATCGTGGTCTACGTCCTGATCCAGACCTTTGACGGTTATGTCGTCATCCCCATGGTCGCGCGCCGCACCGTAGAACTGCCGCCGGCGCTGACGCTGTCGATGCAGATTTTGGCATCGACGCTGTTCGGCGTCCTGGGCCTGATGCTGGCGGATCCGATGACGGCGATGATCAAGGTCGCGCTGGAGCGCAATTCGCAGCGTACCGCCGAGGAGGACGAGGAGGCCGGCGCGGATACCGGCGGATGATCGTTCTCCATGATTACTGGCGGTCCTCGGCCAGCTATCGGGTGCGGATCGCGCTGGCGATGAAGGGTATCGATTACGCCCGGCATGCCGTCGACCTGACCGCCGGCGAACAAGCGACCGCCGCCAATCGGGGGCGCAATCCCCAGGGCTTCGTGCCGACCCTGGAGATTGACGGCCTGGCGATCGGCCAGAGCCTGGCGATCATCGACTATCTCGATGCCCGCTTCCCGGCGCCGCTTATGGTGTCGAGCGATCCGGCCAGCCGCGCGCGCACATTGCAGCGTGCGCTCGCGATCGCCGCCGACATCCAGCCGATCGCCAATCTGCGCGTCGTCAAGCGGCTGGCGGCGATGGGCGTCGACCCGGCCATGCGCGACGACTGGTCGCGGCACTGGATTGGCGAAGGTCTCGCTGCGCTGGAGACGATGGGCGAACCCGAAGGCCCGTTCCTTGGCGGTGCCACGCCCGATCTGTCCGACGTCTGCCTGGTCCCCCAAATGTACAATGCGCGACGGTTCCAGATGCCGCTCGACGCCTATCCCCGGCTGGTCGCCGCCGACGCCGCGATGGCCGTGCTGCCAGCGGTGGCCGCGGCGCATCCCGACCGCTCACGGTTTTCGCGGTCCTGACGCAGCGTGTCGAACAGCTGGAGATAGCGTATCGCTGAATCGCCGCCCGGTTCCGGGACCGGCACCGGGCGCGGGGTCGCCGGATCAAGCCAGTGGCGCAGCGTTGCGATCAGCATCGCACCATCGGCGCCCGGCACGACGCTGCCATAAGCCGGCGAGGCGATGATCTCGTCGATCGCCCCGCTCGATCGCGTGGCCACCACCGGCGTGCCGACCGCCAACGCCTCGCGCAGCACGCCGGGCGACCCTTCATAATCCGACGTCAGCGCGGTCACGGCCGCGGCCGCCAGCGCCGGTCCGGGATCCCCGACATAGCCGGGCAGGCGCAGATCGACCCCGAGCATGCGTGCCTGCGCCGCCAGGGCCGGCCGCAGCGGCCCCTCACCCAGGATCAACAGCGGCACGTCGCCCAAGGCCGGCATCGCCGCGATCAGCCGGTCCCACCGCTTCTGCGCGGTCAGCCGGCCGACGCCCAGCACGAATGGCTGTTCCGGCAGCGCGACCTCGGATACGCCGCCCTCGGTCCGGCGCACCGGCGAGTTGGGGATGACCGTCACGCGATCGCCGGCCAGCCCCATCGTCGCGATCACCTCGTCGGCCAACGCCGGAGTGAGGGCGACGACATGGTCGAGGAACAGCGGGTGCATCGCCAGCCACCGCCGATATCCCCAGCGGACCAGCGCCGACTGGTCGTCGCGTATCATCGCGTTGGACGCCTTGCCGACAATCGGCACGTCCCGGCTCAACCGCAGCCGCGTCCAGGCAGCGATGCCGGTATAATGGTTGCCCGGGCAGAAGACGATGTCCGCATCGACCCGGCGCGCGATGTCCGGCAACCGGCACAGCGCGCGCAGCCGCCGGTCGCCCAGGATCCGGACGTCGGCCCCGGCGGGCAGTTCGCGCGCCAGCGGGCCGCCGCCATCGCCCACCACCAGGGTCACGCGCTGGCCGGCCCCGATCCAGTCGCTCGCGAGCCGCAGCATGGCGCGTTCGCTGCCGCCGCCGTCCAGCGTCTGGGCCATGCTCACGATATGCAGCGCGCTCGTCACCGGCGCCCCCTACGGCCTGACCGGCACCGGGGCAATTGCGATCAGCCGCCATGACCCTTGCCGCCGGGGGCGGACCCGATGTTGCCCATTGGTCCGCAACCGGTTAAGCGCCGCCGGTCCCCGCGCGCTTTTGTCGGGGCGGACGGGCGCAAGCGTTTGGACAGCCGGGATTTCGGAGCGTCGATGACCAGCGGCTATGTCAAGGCAGCGCCGCCCGGGGCACCCGACATTGCCGGGCTCGAACCCATTGCGCGCCTGAAAAGCCGCTGGCCGGCCTATCTCGGCATCGTGCTCACCATCGCGATGGTCGCGTTGCTGAGCTACAAGCTGTTCGGTTCCGGGTTTGAAGCGCTGGCCGACAAATTCCCGACCGATCCACGATATTATATCGCCTTCGCCCTGTTGTACCTGTCGCTGCCGACTGGCGACTTTGTCATTTTCCAGAAATTGTGGTCGATCCCGATCGGCGGCCTTGCCGCGTTGATCAAGAAGCGGATCGCCAACGAGACGCTCGTCACCTATGCCGGCGAGACGTATTTCTACACCTGGGCGCGGACCCACGCCAAGATGGTGACCGCACCGTTCGGTGCGGTGAAGGACGTCAGCATCCTGTCGGCGATCGCCGGCAATGCCATGACCATGGCGCTGATCGCATTGGCCTTGCCGTTCGGCCATGCGCTGCTGACCGCGGCACAATTGCGGACGGTGCTGGGATCGATCGCAATCGTATTTGCCATGTCGTTGCCGTTCCTGCTGTTATCGAAAAAGGTATTTTCGCTGCCCCGGCGGACCTTGTGGTGGATCTTCATGATCCATTGCCTCCGTCTGACCGCGGGATCGGTGCTGATCGCCTTTGCCTGGCATTTCGCGCTGCCCGGGGTGTCGATCGCGATCTGGCTGTTCCTCGCCGCCGCGCGCCTGCTGGTGTCGCGGCTGCCGCTGGTGCCCAACAAGGACCTGCTGTTCGCCAATTTCGCGATCTTCGTGATCGGGCCCGACGCGCCGCTGTCCGACCTGATGGCGTTTACCGCCGGGCTAACGCTGGTCGTGCATATTGTGTTGATCGCGATATTCAGCCTGTATGGGGTGGTGAGGAAGCGGCTATGAGGATGTGGGGGGCGCTGGCGCTGGCGCTGGTCGCCGCGGTCGCCGCGGTCGCATGCGTGCCGCTGCCGGCGGCGGCGCAAATGCTGGGATCGGACGCCGAAGCGTGTCTGGCGGGCGAGGGGCCGGCGGTGCGTGTGGCGGTCGAGGGGCTGAAGGACCGTAGCGGCGAGATCAAGGTCGAGCTCTATCCGGCCAATGACGACGATTTCCTGAAGGACGATCGCGACTTGATCAAGGAGGGCAAGGTGTTTCGCCGGGTGCGCGCGCCGACGCCGGCATGGGGACCTGTGATCCTGTGCATCCGCGTGCCGCGTCCTGGACGCTATGCGCTGCTGGTCACGCACAATCGCGACGGCCGCAACAAGTTCAACATGTGGCAGGATGGCGCCGGCCTGATCGGCAACGTCAAACTTGGCCGCAGCCGGCCCAAGGTGGCGATGGCGGAGATCGACGTGCCGGCCGGGATCGCCAGCGCGACGGTGATCGTCCAGTACATGCGCGGCCTTTCGGGCTTCGGCCCGGTCTGGCCGGAAAAATAGCGCGATGCGGATCGTCGACGTCAACGAATTCTACTCGCCCACCGGCGGCGGGGTACGGACCTATATCGATCGCAAGATGGGAATCATGGCCGATCTGGGCCACGAACTGATCTGCATCGCCTGCACGCGCGGCCCCGATCGGGTGGAGGAGCGGCCGGGGGGCGGCCGGGTGATCTACGTCCATTCGCTGGCGCTGCCGTTCGATCCCAAGAATTACGGGCTGTTCTGGCGCGCCGAGCCGATCCACCGGCTGCTCGACGACCTCCGGCCCGACGTGGTCGAGGCGTCCTCGCCATGGCGACCGGCCTGGATCGTCGGCAAATGGCGCGGCGACGCAATAAAGTCGTTCTTCATGCACAACGACAATGTCGCGGCCTATCCGTTGCGCTGGTTCGAGGGGATGGCCTCGCCCGAACGGATCGAGCGGGCTTTCGCCTGGTATTCGCGCTACATGAACGACTTCCTCAAGCATTACGATACCGTCGTCACCAACGGCCCGGCGCTGGCCAAGCGGCTGCGCGTAAGGGGGGTCAGGGTCGACGTCGCGATGCCGCTGGGGATCGAGCGCAGCCATTTCTCGCCGACCCTGCGCGACGAGAAGTTGCGCGCCGCGCTGCTCGAGCAGCTCGGCCTGCCGTCCAGCGGGCACCTGCTGCTCGGGATCGGGCGCCATCATGGCGAGAAGCGCTGGCCGATGGTGATCGAGGCGGTCGAGCGCGCCGGCCACTCGCTGCCGGTCGGGCTGATGCTGCTCGGCACCGGCATGGGCAGCCGGCAGCTCGCTCGCCAGCTTGGCGGCAGCCCGCACATCCGCCTGTTCAGCCCGGTCTATGACCGCGAGCGGTTCGCCCGGATTATGGCGAGCGCCGACGCGCTGGTCCACGGGTCGGAGGCCGAGCCGTTCGGGCTGGCCGCATCCGAGGCGATGGCCTCGGGCCTGCCGCTGATCTCGCCCGATACCGGCGGCTGCGCCGAAGTCGCCGATCCGCTGACCAGCGAGACGTACGCCGCGCGCGACGCCTCGTCCTGCGCGGCGGCGATCCAGCGGTTGTTCGCGCGCGAACCGTTGATCCTGCGCAAGGCGGCGATCGTCGCGGCGGGCCGCGTACGCACCGACCGCGAGCATGCGGTGGATCTGATGGCGCATTATCAGGCGCTCGTCGACCAGCGCCGCGACGTCACGCGACGGTTATTCAGCGCAGCCTGATCCCGGCGGGCAGCCGAGCCGCAGCGGCGGCATGACATAGATCGTGAAGCGACCGCCATCGATGCGGATGATCGACGTCGCGCGCGCCGCCACCGCCTTTGCCAGCCGCGCCTCGAGCGCCGGGTCGCCCCCTTCCGCGAGCGCGTCGCCGCCGACCAGCACGGGGTTCAGCACTTGCGTGCCGTCGAACCGCGCGGCGGAAACCAGATGGAAGCGTATCTCGTCTTCCGCCGACAGCAGGTCGTGGCTGCGGAAGTAGAACGGGCCGGCGGCGAAGCGCGCATCGGGCAGCCGGCCGGCCACGGCGAGATATTGCGGTGACAGCGTGACGACCGGCCCGGAAACGCCGGCACGATCCATCACCTCGCGCAGCCGCTGGCCATCGCGCGCGGCCAGCGTCATCGGCGCGCCGGTCCGCGCGGCCGCGGCCATCCCCTCGATCGACGGCGCCAGCCCCGCGACCGCGAAGGCGACGAACGCGATCCGCTCGCATCGGCCCGGCGAGGACCGTGTCCAGGCCAGCGCCAGCGCGACGAACAGCGGCGGCAGCGCGGGCAGCAGATATTGCCGCCACGTCGGTTCTGGCAGCAGGGCGGCGACGAGTCCCGCCAGCGCGATCGCCTCGACCAGCCGCGCCGTCCGGTCTCCGCCCCGCCAGCGCGCCGCCACCGCGACGATCGCCGGCAGGGCGGCGCCGAGCGCCAGGAACTTGATCGTGTCGATCGCCTTCGCCGCCGCTCCCAGCTTCCACGCGCGTCTGGAGTCGAGATACATCTGGCGCGGCGCGCTTGCCGGAAAGCCGAACACCTCGAACCAGGCGGCGTCCGGCGCCTGCGCCGCCAGCCAGGCGACCAGCGCCACGATCGGTGCCGCGCCCAGCGCGACCCAGCCCGGCCGGTGCGCGCGCCGGTCGATCATTGCCCAGGCACCATAAGCCCCGGCCGGCAACACATAGCTGATCTTCGCCGCGACCGCCCCGGCGAGGAGGAAGCCGATCAACGCTGCGCGTCTCGCATTGCCCTCGCCGCGCGCGGTGCCCGCGATCAGCCACAATGCGCCGGCCAGCGCGGCGGCCGGCAGCGCGTCGTTGCGCGCGGTGCCGGCGCTGAACAGCAGGATGTCGGTGGCCGCGAACAATGCGGCCACGGCGATGGCGTGCGTCGGGCGCGCGCCGCCGGCACGCGCGGCGCGCTCGACCGCGATCGTCGCCCCCGCCGCGAGCAGGGCATTGACCAGCCGCAGCCCCGGCCAGGCGAACCCGCCGAACGCCGCCGCCAGCGGCGCCAGCAGCAGCGGCTGCAGCGGCATCTGGAAATAGGCGAAGTCACGCCACGGCAGCGCGGCGCGCGCCAGGATCGCGGCCGCGACATACTGGCTCTCGTCATGGTTGACCGGCCGCAGCATGGCGAGCGCCGCCAGTGCGAGCACCAGCGCGGCGGCCAGAGCCGGCTGCTGCCCGGCGGTACGCGATAGGCGAAGGAGCATGCCGATTCCTATGCACAGCGGCGCCTGCTGTCACGAAGGCGCATATCGCCGACTCTTTGCCGAATCACGCGTGCGCGGCGCTGATGAAATAATCCAGCCGCCGGTCCTCTCCCACCGTGAACCCGCGGTTCGGCGAGAAGCTCAGCCCCGCCGTGTCGACCACGCGCAACCCGGCGTCCTCGACCAGCGCGGTCAGGTCGTCCGGGGTCAGGAACTTGTGCCAATCGTGCGTGCCGCGCGGGATCAGGCCGGCACCCTCGCCGACCGCGATCATCGCCAGCCGCGACAGGGTGGTGCGGTTGGGGGTCGACAGGACCAGCAATCCGCCGGCGGCGAGCGCGCCGGCCAGCCCGTGCACGAACGCCGCCGGATCGACGACATGCTCGATCACCTCGAAACAGGTGATGAGGTCGAACGTCTCGCCGGAAACCGCCTCGATCCCGCCGCAGCGATAGGCGATGTCCAGCCCGGACTGCGTGGCATGCGCCTCAGCCACCGCGATATTCTCCGCCGCCGCATCGATCGCGGTGACGGCGGCGCCCAGCCGTGCCAGCGGCTCGCTGACCAGCCCGGCGCCACACCCGACGTCGAGCGCGCGCCTGCCCGACAGCGGCGTGAAGCTGGCTGCGTCGCCGCGCCAATGCGCATCGATCCGCGCGCGGAGATAGCCCAGCCGCGGCGGGTTGAGCCGGTGAAGCATCGCAGACGATCCTTCGGGATCCCACCATTCCGCCGCCAGCTGCCCGAAATGCGCGGCTTCCGCCGGGTTCACGCTAGTCGTTGCATCCGCCATGCCCGCCTCCTATCAGGCGCGGCTCCCGATCAAAAGGACGTACGGCTCCCCCGCATGGCGCGCATCGTGATGAAGTTCGGCGGCACGTCGATGGCCGGGGTCGAGCGCATCCGCAGCGTCGCCGCGCGAGTGAAGCGGGAGGTGGCGGCCGGCAACCAGGTCGCCGTGGTCGTCTCGGCGATGGCCGGCGAGACCGACCGGCTGGTCAATTTCTGCCGCGAGGCGTCCTCGCTCTACGATCCGCGCGAATATGACGTCGTGGTGGCGTCGGGCGAGCAGGTGACCAGCGGGCTGCTGGCGATCGCGCTCCAGGCGATCGGCGTGCCGGCGCGCAGCTGGCTCGGCTGGCAGCTGCCGGTCCGGACCTCCGACGCCTTTGCCAGGGCACGGATCGAGGAGATCGACACGCACGCGATCGACGCCGCCTTGGCCGCCGGCGAAGTCGCCGTGATCCCGGGGTTCCAGGGCGTGGCGGCGAACAACCGCATCGCCACGCTGGGGCGCGGCGGGTCGGACACCAGCGCGGTGGCGGTGGCCGCGGCGATGAAGGCCGATCGCTGCGACATCTATACCGACGTCGACGGCGTCTACACCACCGATCCCAGGATCGTGCCGCGCGCGCGCAAGCTGCGCCAGGTGACGTATGAGGAAATGCTGGAACTCGCCAGCGTCGGCGCCAAGGTGCTGCAGACGCGGTCGGTCGGGCTGGCGATGAAGGAGGGCGTCCGCGTCCAGGTGCTGTCGTCGTTCACCGCGCACGACGCGCCGATGGCCGACACGCTGCCGGGGACGATGATCGTCGGCGAAGAGGAGATCGAGGATTTGGAACGCCAGCTCATCACCGGTATCGCCCACGACAAGAACGAGGCGAAGATCACGCTGACCGCGGTCGCCGACAAGCCCGGATCGGTCGCCGCGATCTTCGAACCGCTGGCGGCGGCGTCGATCAACGTCGACATGATCATCCAGAACATCGCGCACCAGACCGGGTCGACCGACGTCACCTTCACCGTCCCCGCCGCCGACCTGGCGCGCTCGATCGAGGTGCTCAACCAGGCCCGCGCGGCGATCGGCTTCAGCGAACTGGTCCATGACACCCGCGTCGCCAAGATCTCGGTGGTCGGGGTCGGCATGCGCAGCCATGCGGGCGTCGCCTCGACGATGTTCTCGACGTTGGGCGCGCGCGGCATCAACATCCTGGCCATCTCGACCAGCGAGATCAAGGTCAGCGTGCTGATCCACGAGGACGAGACGGAACTGGCAGTGCGCTTGCTGCATACCGCCTATGGGCTCGATGCGGAGGATGCTGCCTGACCTTCCAGCCCTCTCCGCTTGCGGGAGAGGGCTGGAAGGCTGTCGCCGTTGACGCTAACCCGCCGCCATGAGCAGCACCCCCTCCTCCGGCGCCGAGCGCCTCCACCGGCGCATGGCGCGCGGCGCGGCGTTCCTGGGCAGCGAGGTCGCGATCCTGTGCGGGGCGATGTCCTGGGTTTCGGAGCGCAACCTGGTCGCCGCGATGTCCAATGCCGGCGGCTTCGGGCTGATCGCGTGCGGGGCGATGACGCCCGACCTGCTCGATGCCGAGATCGCCGCGACGAAGGCGCGCACCGACCGGCCGTTCGGCGTCAATCTGATCACCATGCACCCGCAATTGATGGAGCTGATCGCGATCTGCGCACGGCACGAGGTCGGCCATGTCGTGCTGGCGGGCGGTTTGCCACCGGCCGGATCGCTCGACGCGATCAAGGCCAGTGGCGCAAAGCTGCTCTGCTTTGCGCCCGCGCTCAGCCTGGCAAAGAAGCTGATCCGCTCGGGCGTCGACGCGCTGGTGATCGAGGGAATGGAGGCAGGGGGCCATATCGGCCCGGTCTCGACCAGCGTGCTCGCGCAGGAGATGCTGCCCGAGATCGCCGACCAGGTGCCGGTGTTCGTCGCCGGCGGGATCGGGCGCGGCGAGGCGATCGCCGGCTATCTCGACATGGGCGCCGCGGGGGTCCAGCTCGGCACGCGCTTCGTCTGCGCGGCCGAATCGATCGCGCATCCCAATTTCAAGAAGGCATTCCTGCGCGCCAATGCCCGCGATGCCGTGGCCAGCGTGCAGATCGACCCGCGCCTGCCGGTCATTCCCGTCCGTGCGCTGAAGAACGCTTCCTCCGACCTGTTCACCGCCAAGCAGCGCGAGGTCGCGCAGGCGCTCGACGAGGGCAAGGTCGAGATGATCGAGGCGCAGCTCCAGATCGAGCATTACTGGGCGGGTGCGCTCAGGCGGGCGGTGATCGACGGCGATGTCGAGCATGGCAGCCTGATGGCCGGCCAGTCGGTCGGCATGGTGACCAGGGAAGAACCCGTCGCCGCGATCATCGCGCAGTTGATGGACCAGGCGGCGGTAGCGCTGGACAAGCGCACGACCGAACAGGGCGTCGAGGCGGTAAGTAGCCGACGCGAGTAGCCGACATTATCGGGTTAGCGGACGATTAACCGTCCCTTTTAAGGAGGCGTTGAACCGGCGCGAGCGACCTTTTCGACGCCGCGATCGCGCGGCGCGAGGGGGTTCTCGTCCATGCGCAACTCATTGACAGCATTGTCCTGCCTGTTTCTCGCCATCGCCGGTCCGGCGACGGCGCAATCCCTGGCTCCGGAACCTCGGCCACCGGCCGGCGCCGCGGCCAATCTGGTGCTGCCGCCGGTCGGTGCGGACGGCAGCTACGCCACGCCCAACCGGGGTCTCAGCCCCGCCGAGGCGACCTGGCACCTGCGCGCGGCGCTCAACGTCGCGGCGCTCAACTGCCGCGATGCCGATGAGGGGCTGACGGTCGCCAATTACAACCGGCTGCTCGCCGCCAATCGCGTCGCGCTCGCCGCCGCGACCGACGCGGTCGACACCCGTTATCGTGCGTCATTCGGTGCGGCGTGGGTCGATGCGCGGGAAACCGCGATGACCCGCGTCTATAATTTCTTCGCCCAGCCGCCCGCGCACGATGCGTTCTGCGTCGCCGCCAAGCAGGTACTGACCGAGGCGCAAAGCGTCGAACCCGCCGATCTGGCCGCGTTTGCGGTGGCGCGGCTGGCCGACCTCGAGCGGCCGTTCACCGATTTCTATGCGCGCTACGACCAGTATCGCACGGCGTTGGCGGCATGGCGTACGGGGGCGGGCGGGGGCGTGGCGGTGGCGACGCTGGCGGCGGTGTCGGTTACCGGCGCCCCCCTGGCGGCGGAGACCGGCCCGCACTGATCGCCGTTTGTGGCGCGGGGCGAAGCAACCTGCTAGCCCCCGCGCCATGGCCGTCACCGCCGCCGCCTCCGCCCGTGAAATCCTGGTCCGCCTGCACGATGTGATGGCGGCGCGGACGACCGCGCAGGCAAAGCTGGACGCGGTCACCCGGATCATCGCCGAATCGCTCGATAGCGAGGTCTGCTCGATCTACCTGCTGCGCGACGGGCTGCTCGAACTCTATGCGACGCGCGGGCTCGACCAGGGGGCGGTCCATGTGACGCGGCTGGCGCCGGGCGAGGGGCTGGTCGGCACGATCGCCAAGAATGTCGAGACGCTCAACCTGGACGAAGCCGCCAGCCATCCCGATTTCGCCTATCGTCCGGAGACCGGCGAGGACGAATTCCACAGCTTTGCCGGCGTGCCGATCATCCGTCGCGAGCGGTCGGTCGGGGTGCTCGCGGTCCAGCATGTCGATCCGCGCAAATATGCCGACGTCGAGATCGAGGCGCTGCAGACCGTGGCGATGGTGTTGAGCGAGCTGATCGCCAATGCCGATCTGATCGACGAGGCCGCCGCCGGCGCGGCGCGTCCGCAATCGACCGCGGCGGCCAGGATCGACGGGCTGAAGCTGGTCGACGGCATGGCCGCCGGGCACGCCGTGTTCCACCAGCCGCGGATCACCATCGAGCATACCGTCGCCGAGGACATCGAGGCCGAGCGCCACCGCGTCTATGCCGCGTTCGACAAGATGCGCGAACAGATCGACCGCATGACCAGCCAGGCCGAGTTCGGCGTCGGCGGCGAGCATGACGAGGTCATCGCGACCTACAAGATGTTCGCTTATGACGAGGGCTGGGCGCGGCGGATCAACGAGGCGATCGACTCCGGGCTCACCGCCGAGGCGGCGATCGAGCGCGTCCAGCAGCGCACGCGGATGCGGATGCGGCAGATCGGCGATCCGTTGCTCCAGGATCGGATGCATGATCTGGAGGATCTCGCCAACCGCCTGCTGCGGACCGTGTCGGGGCAGATGGGCACCGCGGCGCAGCTCGGCCTGCGTCAGGACGCGATCCTGATCGCGCGCAACCTGGGGCCGGCCGAACTGCTCGAATATGACCGCCGCCGGCTCAAGGGCGTGGTGCTGGAGGAAGGGTCCTTGACCGCGCACGTGACGATCGTCGCCCGCGCGATGGGCGTGCCGGTGCTCGGCCGGGTGCGCAACGTGCGCCAGCATATTGCCGAGGGCGATGCGTTGTTGCTCGACGTGACGACGGGCACCGTGATGGTGCGTCCCACCGCGGCGATGGAGGAAGCGTTCGAGGCGCGGCTGCTGCTGCGGCAGAAACGCCGCGCCGTGTTCGCCGCGCTGAAGTCCGAGGCGCCGGTGACGAAGGACGGCCGGCGGCTGACGGTGATGGTCAATGCCGGGCTGCGCGACGATGTTGCCGCGCTCGACGTGACGGGGGCCGACGGCATCGGGCTGTTCCGCACCGAATTCCAGTTCCTGGTGTCGGCGACCTTGCCGCAGCGCGAGCGGCAGTTGCGGCTGTACAAGGACGTGCTCGACGCCGCCGGCGACAAGCCGGTGGTATTCCGCACCGTCGACATCGGCGGCGACAAGGCGCTGCCTTATCTAAACGGCGCAGGCGAAGACGAGGAGAACCCGGCAATGGGCTGGCGCGCGCTGCGGCTCGCGCTGGAACGCGACGGGCTGATGAAGGCACAGGCGCGCGCGCTGATCGAGGCGGCCGGCGGTCGCACGCTCAACGTCATGTTCCCGATGGTCAGCGAGGCCTGGGAGCTCGACGAGGCGCGCGCGTTGTTCGAGGCGCAGCGCGAGTGGCTGGGCAAGCGCGGCAAGCGGCTGCCCGCCGAAATCCGCTATGGCGCGATGCTCGAAGTGCCGGCGCTGGCCGACCAGCTGGACCTGCTGTTGCCCAACATCCAGTTCCTGTCGGTCGGCACCAACGACCTGACGCAATTTCTGTTCGCCGCCGATCGCGCCAATCCCAAGCTGGCCGAGCGCTACGACTGGCTGAGCCCGTCGATCCTGCGCTTCCTCAGGCGCGTGGTGGCGCCCTGCCGCGAGGCGGGGGTGGCGCTGACGGTGTGCGGCGAGATGGGCGGGCGCACGCTGGAGGCCATGGCGCTGATCGGGATCGGGATCGAGCGGCTGTCGATCACCCCGGCGGCGGTCGGGCCAATCAAGGCGATGGTGCGCAGCCTCGACCGCACCGCGTTGATGGCCATGATGGAAGGGCTGCTCGCGCGGCCGCCGCGCGACATGCGCGGCGCGCTGATCGACTGGGCGGCGCAAAACCGGCTTGAACTGGCCTGAACCCGGCCGAAATCGTCGGCGGGCCGTTGACAGCCAATCCCGCTTTGGGGGACAGCCCGATGACAAAGCGGAACCTGGCAGGCAGGTCGCGGTCCGCCGGAGACGCGCATGAGCGATGACCAGCCGGACGACCAGGCAACTCTTTTCCCCAAGACCGCGGGCGAGCGGCTGCGCGAGGCGCGCGAGGCCGGCGGCCTGACGCTGAACGACATTGCGGCGCGGACGCGCGTGCCGTTGCGGCACCTGGAGGCGATCGAGCAGGGGCGGTTCGATGCAATGCCGACGGCGACCTACGCGGTCGGCTTCGCCAAGGCCTATGCCCGGGCGGTCGGGCTGGACGAGGTCGCCATCGCCGCGGAGGTCCGCACCGGCGCCCAGCGCATGGCGCGGCCGATGACCGATTACCCGGACTATGCGATCAGCGACCCCAAGCGCCTGCCGTCCAGGACGGTGGTGATCGGCGCGCTGGGCGTGGCGCTCGCGTTGCTGGTCGGCATCGCGCTGTGGTACGGGGCGGGCATGGCCGGCGGATCGGGCGACCGCAACGGCGTCGTGCCGCCCGATGCCATCGCGGCGGCGTCGCCGACCCCGGCAACTGCGACCCCGGTTCCCGCCACCGGGGGCCAGGTCGTGCTGACCGCGACCGACACGGTCTGGCTGCGGGTCTATGACGCGGCCGGCAAGACGCTGGTGCAAAAGACGCTCCAGCCGGGCGAGCGCTATGATGTGCCGGTCGATGCTGCCGATCCGATGATCAATGTCGGCCGGCCGGACAGGCTGGCGGTGACGCTCAACGGGTCGGCCGTGCCGCCGCTCGGCGACGGCACGCGCGCCATCAAGGACGTGCCGATCGGCGCCGATGCGCTGCGCAAGCGCGGATCCACCCCGGCCGCCGCCGAACCGCGCGCGACCGCGCCGGCTGGGGCCGGCACGCCGCGGCCGCGCCGCAGCCCGTCGCCGCGGGCCAGCTCGGCGGCGGACGATAGGCCGGCGGCGCTGGCTACCCCGCGCGCGACGGCGCCTTCGGCCACGCCCGCGCCCTGAGGCGGCCGATCGGGTATCGGTCGCCCACGGACGGTGGCGCTCGCGGGTCAATCGCGTTAGGCTGGATCGATGCGGGTCATAGGGTCAAGGAACATGGCAAGAGGCACGGGGCGCCTGGTCTTCGCGCTGTTGTTGGCGGTCACGCTGCCGGGCGGCGCGCCGGATGCCCGGGCGCAGACGGCGCTGGAGGGCCGCGTCGACCGCCTGGAACGCGAAATGCGCGCGGTTCAGCGCCAGGTGTTCGGCGGCAAGGGCAGCATGGTGGAGCCCGAGATCGATCCCGCGACGCCGCCGGCGCCGCTGCCGGGCACCCCAGCCACCATGCCGATCGCCGATCTGCAGCAGCGGGTGACCGCGATGGAGGGCCAGGTCGCAACGCTGACCGGCCAGGTCGAGGAATCGCAGCACCGCCTCCAGTTGCTGGAGGAGGCGTTCAACGCCTATAAGCGTATCACCGATGCGCGGCTCAAGGCGCTGGAGACCGGCGCCGGGGCCGGCGTGCCGTCCGGGCCGGAGATGAGCGGCGACGGTGCCGGGCAGGGGCCAGAGACGACCCGTCCCGCAACCCCCGGCCCGTCCACCGCGACCCGCGCCGCGCGGATTGCCGCCGTTCCTCGTCCCAGGACCGCCGACAAGGGTGATGACGCCTACATCTATGGCTATCGCCTGTGGCAGGCGAAACTCTATCCCGAGGCCGAGGATCAGTTGAAGGGTTTTGCCGCGCGCTATCCCGGGCATTCCCGGGCAAGCCGTGCACTCAATCTGCTCGGCACGGCCTATATGGACGACGCCAAGCCGAGCTTGGCGGCGATCGCCTTTTACGACAATTACCGCACCAACCCCAATGGCGATCGCGCGGCCGACAGCCTGCTGAACCTGGCCGACGCGCTGGTCGTGCTGAAGAAGCCGCGCGACGAGATCTGCAAGGTCTATAGCGAGATCGATGCGGTATATGGTGCAAGGCTGTCGCCGGCGATGAGGGAAAAGGCAAGCAAGGGCCGTGTCGCCAATCAGTGCAGATAGACTGGATCCGGCGCTGGTCGCGCGCTTCCGCGCCGATCTGGCGCAGCTGTGCGATCCCGACGCCGCGCGCATACTCGTCGCGGTATCGGGCGGCGGCGACAGCCTGGCGCTGCTGCTGCTCGCCCATGCCGCGCTCGGCGATCGCTGCCATGCGGCCACGGTCGACCACCGCATAAGGCCCGAAGCAGCGGACGAGGCGGCGGGGGTCGGCCGCCTGTGCGCGGCACGCGGCATAGATCATCATGTCCTGGCCGACGACCTGCCGGCGCGCGCCGGGCGGACCGCCAACGTATCGGCGCGGGCCCGCGCGCTGCGTTACCGCCTGCTGGAGGCGCACGCCACCGCGATCGGCGCCGATCGGCTGGCGACCGCGCATCATGCCGACGACCAGCTGGAGACGCTGGTGATGCGGCTCAACCGGGGCGCGGGGCTCGCCGGGCTGGCGGGGATCCGCGCCGCGGGCGGCATGATCATCCGCCCGCTGCTCGGCTGGCGTCGCGCCGAACTCGCGGCGCTGCTCGCCGGCTGCGGCATCGTCGCGATCGACGACCCGAGCAACGTCAGTGACCGGTATGACCGCGCGCGGCTGCGCAAGGCGCTGGTCGGGACCGATTGGCTAGATGTCGGTCGCGTGGCGGCCAGCGCCCGCGCGCTCGGCGAGGCGGAGGATGCGCTGGCCTGGGCAACGCGCGAGGCGGAACGCCGGCATTGCGACGGTCCCGATGCGCGCGGCCCGGTTACCCTGTATCCAGCGGGCCTGCCCGTGGAGATCCGCCGGCGGCTGGTGGTGACATGCCTGACCCGGGTCGACGATGCGCTCGACCTGCGTGGACCGGAGATCGCGCGGCTGATCGCGGCGCTGGCGGGCGGTGGCGCGGCGACGCTGGGCGAGGTGCTGGCCCGCGCCACCACTCGGCTGCGTTATGGCGTCGAGACGCCCGCCTGGGTGTTCGTCAAGGCGCCGGCGCGTCGGTCATAATGACCATCGTTGTTCCATTGCCATTAACGTTCTCTCCCTTATCTAGGTTGGCGAAAGGTATCGCCCTCCGATGAACGACAACGACAAGCAACCCGGCCAGGACAATGGCGGAAATCCGTGGATGAAGAGCCTGTTGATCTGGGTCGGCATCCTCGTCGCGCTGGCGCTGTTCGTGACCTTGATCGACGGGCGCACCGCGACTCCGGCGGGCAACCAGATTCCCTATTCGGGATTCCTCGCCAAGGTGAAGGAGGGATCGGTCCGCCGTGTCGACATCACCGGCACCGTGATCACCGGCACGCTGGCCAATGGCGACGCCTTCCGCACCAATGCCGTGGCCGACCCGCAATTGGTCCAGCGGCTGGTCGAATCGAACGTCGAGATCAATGCCAAGCCCGATGAGGGCCCGTCGATCTGGCAATATCTGCTGGTTCAGTCGCTGCCGTTCCTGCTGTTCCTGGGCATCGCCTTCTTCGTGTTGCGCCAGATGCAGAAGAATTCGGGATCCGGTGCGATGGGCTTCGGCAAGAGCCGGGCAAAGATGCTGACCCAGAAGGAAGGCAAGATCACCTTTCAGGACGTCGCGGGCATCGACGAGGCGCGCGAGGAGCTGGAGGAAATCGTCGAGTTCCTGAAGGACCCGACCAAGTTCGCGCGGCTGGGCGGCAAGATCCCCAAGGG
>NZ_CAXTHV010000032.1:0-35248 GCF_964244265.1 uncultured Sphingomonas sp.
AAACCACGCTCTTGTGAATCCCCTCACGATTCAAATCAGCTTAAAACCGCTCTAGGAAGCGGACTTGCCAAGGCATCGCCCGTACGGTGTATCCGGGCTGCGGCTGCTGGACCGCTGACACATTGCGTCGGCGGTCATATTGCCGGTCCAATTGTCAAAACTGAGGATCGAATGATGGCGACCGATATCATCCTTCCCAAGATCGGCTTCTCGATGAACGAAGGCACGCTGGCCGAGTGGCTGGTGGAGGATGGCGCCCAGGCGGTGGAGGGCCAACCGCTCTATGCGCTGGAAAGCGACAAATCGACCAACGAGGTTGACGCACCGGCGACCGGCACGCTGCGCATCCTGAAGCAGGTGGGCGAAACCTATGAGGTCGGCACGATCCTCGGCACGATCGAATAACCGCCAGGAATTTGCGCCGGGCCGGCACCGCGAGTTTCCTAACAGACTCTCAGCTCCCGGCCGCATCCTGGGCGATCAGCGTGTCGCGGATGCGGTGCTTCAATACCTTGCCGGCGACGTTGCGCGGCAGCGCGTCCCAGATCGCGACCTGTTCGGGAATCTTGAATCGCGCGACCTTGCGCGCGTCCAGAAAGGCGCGCAGCGCCGTGACGTCGGGTAGCAATTCGCCGCTGGGCACGATCACCGCGCAGGCACGCTCGCCGGTGCGGCGGTCGGGCAGGCCGACGATGGCGATCTCGGCAATGTCGGGATGCTCGACCAGCATGTCCTCGATTTCCTTCGGCGCGATGTTCTCGCCCTGGCGGATGATGATGTCCTTGGCGCGGCCGGTCACCACCAGATAGTCGCCGTCGATGCGGCGCGCGATATCGCCCATGCAGAAATATCCGTCCGCGTCGAAGGCGTCGCGCTCGTCCTCGGTCCACAGATAGCCGACCATCATCTGCGGCCCGCGCGCGCAGACCTCGCCCATATCGGCAATGGCGCCGGCGGGATCGACCAGCTTGACCTCGGCAATGCCGATCCGCCCGTCGGTTTCGGCGGCATGGTCAAGGTCGCCCGCCGCCAGGGCGCCGATCGTCGTTACCGGCACCTCGGTTGATCCGAACACGCGGGTGACGGCGGCGCGCTCGAAATAGCCGCTGGCGGCGCGGATCAGCGATGGCGGCACCGATGCACCGCCACAGATGAAGACCTTCAGGTCGGGCAGGCGCGTGTCGGCGCGTCTTGCCGATGCCAGCAACTGCTCCAGGAAAGGCGTCGCGCCCGCCATGTGCGTGCACCGCTCGCGCGTCATGATCGCGACGGCAGCATCGGCGTCCCATTGGTCCTGCAGGATGGCGACGGTGCCGAACAGCAGCGGGAACTCGAAGGCGTAGATCGATCCGCCAATATGGCTGACCGGGGACGGCACGAAGAAGCCGTCGCCGGGTTCCACCAGCCAGTTGCGCCGGATCTGCGTGACCAGCGCGTGGATCGAATTGTGGCTGTGCATCACCCCCTTCGGCCGGCCGGTGGTGCCCGAGGTATAGAGCACCATCTTGACGGCGTCGGCGTCGACCGGGGGCAGGGCGACCGGTTCGGCCGGTGCGGCGAGCAGCGTATCGTAGGCGGTGTGGCGGCCGACGGGCCCGCGCAGCACGACGATTTCGGGTGGATCGACCAGCGTGGCGTTCACCCGGTCCAGCATCGCCGGATAGTCGTGCCCGCGGAACTCAGCGGGCACGAACATCATCCGGCTGCCGATATCGGCGAGCATGAAACCCACTTCGCTGTCGCGCAGCGCCGGCACGATCGGGTGCGCGACCAGTCCGGCCAGCGTTGCGGCGAGATAGATCACCGCCGCCTCGTGCCAATTGGGCAGCATGAACGAGACGACCGCGCCCGGCTTCAGCCCGCGCGCGGCCATCGCCTGGGCCAGCGCTGACGCTTCGCCATGCAACGTAGCCGCATCCAGCCGCCGCGCATTGTCCACGACCAGCAGCCGGTCCGGCGTTTCGGCGGCGATGCGCGCGGCGACGTCCGCCAGCGTTTCATCCACCCACCAACCGCCCGCATGTGCCGCCTTGGCGCGCGCCTCGTCCCAGCGGATCGACCAGCCGTGGAGGGTCTTGCGCGTGATCATGCGCTCAGCGCAAATCGTCCAGGGCGCGGGCGGTAATGGCGGATTCGGCGAGGAACTTGGTGGACGTCCAGCCGCCATCGACTGCCAGTATTTGCCCGTTGATGAAGCGCGCCGCGTCGGAGAGTAGGAAGTGGATCGCATGGGCCGCATCCTCCGCGGTGCCGGTTCGATTGAGGGGCGTCATGTCAAAGTTCATCCGCTGAAATCGCGCATTGTCCCACGCATACGCGGTCATCGGCGTTTCGAGGACGCCCGGCGCCACGACATTGGTGCGGATGCCGCGTGGACCATATTGCGCGGCCATGTGCTTGCTGAGCCCGATGATCCCCGACTTGGCCGCTGAATAGGCGCCGCCGCGCAAGCCGCCGATCAGCGCGAAGCTGGACGCGAGATTCACGATCGCGCCGCCGTCCGCCATCCGCGCCAGCGCCTCGCGGCAGAAGCGGAAGGGCGCGCGCAGATGGACGTTCAGGAAGAAGTCCAGGATCTCGTCGGTGGTCTCGTCGACCGGCAGCGGCTTGCCGACGCCGGCATTGTTGACCAGCCAGTCAAGCCGCCCGAACCGTTCGACTGCGAGCGCGGCGGCGCGCGCGGGGGCGTCGTCCTCGGTCACATCGGCGGCAAGCGGAGCGATCTCGGCCCGCTCGGCGAGTTCCTCGCGCAGGGTCTCCAGCGGGGCCAGCGACCGTCCCAACGCGACCACCGCGCAGCCGTCGGCGGCGAGCATATGCGTCAGCGCACGGCCGATCCCCGATCCCGCGCCGGTGACGATGGCGACACGCCGTTCAGTCATGATGCCCGCGCGAGTGCATCGCCGAAGACTAGGGGTGCATCCGCAAAGCCGTCTTGATGAGATACGACATGATGCGGACACTTGGCGACCTAAGGGTAACCACGCTGAGGGCGCGTTTCCAGATGGGACCTCTCAGGCGAAGCTGCTGCCGCCATCGATGACGATCTGCGTACCGGTGACGAACCGTGCTTCCCCGCTCGCCAAATAGACCGCCGCCAGCGCGACGTCGGCGGGCCGGCCGAGCAGGTGCAGCGCATTGGCCTGTTCGATCCGGTCGCGCGTCGCGGGGTCGGCCATGAAGCCCGCGGTCATTGGCGTCTCGACGATGCCGGGACAGATGGCGTTGACGCGGATTGGCGCAAGTTCTTCGGCAAGGCATTTGGTCAGCATCAGCAGCCCGGCCTTGGTCGCGGCATAGACGGCGGTGCCCGGGGAGGGCCGGAGCGCGCTCAGCGACGCAATGTTGACGATCGCCGGCGCCTCTGCCAGCCGGAGGAATGGCAGCGCCGCCTGGATGACGAGGCTCGGTCCGCGCAGGTTGATCTCGAACAATCGCTGCCACAGCCCCGGATCGATCGTCTCGAACAGCTGGCGCGCCAGGATGCCGGCGGCGTTGACGACGATGTCCAGCCCGCCGAGCGCCGCCTGCGCGGCCTCGACCGCGTCGGCTACGCTGGCGGGCGACGCGACATCGCAGACGACGGCATGGCCGCCACATGCATCCGCGACCGCCCGCGCCCCGTCACTATCGATGTCCAGCAGCGCGACGGTCGCGCCTTCGGCCGCGAAACGCCGGACGATCTCGGCACCGATGCCGCTCGCGGCGCCAGTGACGATCGCGCGCCGGCGCTCAAGTCGCCCGGTCATCGGCTAGCCTTGCGGATCATAGCCGCAAGGGATACCGCCGCCTTCCTTAGAATGCCAGCTGGACGCCGATACGGTACGTCTGGCGGTAATGTTCGTTTTCGATGAGCTGGGTGGGTATCGCCTGGAACCGGCGCCAGGGGGAATCGAGCAGGTTGGTGGCCTCGGCGAAAAGCGTATATTCCTTGGCCGGAGAGAAGGCGATGCGCGCGTCGAGAGAATTGTTTTCGCCGGTATATTGGTCGGAGGGGGCGGAGGGGGCTAGGGCGTCTAGATATTTGGCGCGGTAGGTATAGGCGAGACGCGCGGTCAGCCCGTATTTTTCGTAGAAAAGTTGCGCGGTGCCGCTGTATCTGGATTGCAGGAACAACGGCACCTTGTCGGCGCGCCCCGGCACGCCGGTCGCCGACCCGTCGACATAGGTAAAGTTGGCCGACACGCCGAAGCCGTCGAGCGGGGACGGCAGAAACAGCAGCTGCGCTTGAAGATTGACCTCGACGCCATAGATTTCGGCATTGGCGGCGTTGATCGGCTGGGTCACCAGCGCATTGGTGAAGACCACGCCGCCGAACGTGCCGGCGCTGGTCCGGGCGAGCGTGTAGATCGGGTTGTCGAGATGCTTGTAGAAGGCGGCGACCGACACGATGCCCTGGCCGGGCAGGTAATATTCGGCCGAAAGGTCGCCGGCGACCGCCTTGTACGGCTTGAGGTCGGGATTGCCGATCGCCACCACGCCCGCGCCCGGCGTCGTGTCCGAGACGCTGGTATAGGGCGCGAGGTCGGCATAGTTCGGCCGGCCGATGGCGGTCGTTACCGCACCGCGCACGACCAGGCGGTCGCTCGCGTCGAAGCGGATGTTCAGGTCCGGGAAGACGTCGGTATAGCGCCGTTTGTTGGTGACGTTGAAGCCCTGCGCCAGGTTCGAAAGGGGGGTGAACGACTTGCCGCGATAGGTGCCGTCGGTGCTTTCGACGCGAACCCCCGGCACCACGGTCAGCCGCGCGAACTTGAACGTGCCCATCACATAGCCGGCATAGACCTTCTCGCTGAGATCATAATCGTTGACCAGCGAGTTAGCGAGCGTCGTCGCCAGATCGGCCGCGCTTTGCGTCCGCGCCGTGGGGTTGGTCACCGTATAATAGGTCTGGGCGGCATTATAGTCGATACGCGGCCCGACCAGGTAGCGCCCGTCATAGATCGTGCTGCCGTCGAAGGTCGAGGCCCCAGTCGACGCCAGGTTGGTGGTCGACGCCAATGTATATTGCTGAAGGTCGCGATTGTTGGTCTTGTCGGTCTGCTGGAACTTGACGCCGAGCTTGATCGCGCTGTCGTCCCCAATGCCCACCGGCAGCGTCAGGTCGGCGCGCGCCTGGTACAGCTTTTCCGCCGCGCGACGGCGGTCGTAATTCACGCGATAACCCTGGAACAACGTCGGGTTGATGGTCGTGCCGTTGCTGGTGTTCACGTTGAACAGCGTATCGCCGAGATCGAGCGACAGGCCGGTCAGCGCGGTGCTGCCGGTGCGGAACGAGAATTCGGAACGCAACGGATCCTTCTTCAGCGCCCGGCTATAGGTTCCCTGCACCTCCAGTTCCGCGCCGGCGCCGAACCGGAACCTGCCGCCAAGCTCGCCCGTGAAGGTCGTGTCATCCTCGTTGCGCAGCCGCAGGAACCGCGTGCCGCGCGCGCTGAACGTACCGCCATTGGCGATCGCCGCGTTCGTCGCGGTCTGCGCGGCGGTCGGGGTGGCCGAGAAGACGACCGGGATCTCGACGCGGAACTGGTCGCGCGTCTCGTGGTCCTTGAACGCCGAATAGAGCGTGCGCACGTACACGCTGACGTCCGCATCGGGCCGCCAGTCGAAATTGCCCACCACGCCGTAACGCGTCCGCGTCAGGTTATAGTCGCGAATGCGGAAATCGTCGGGCAAGGCCTTCCCGCCGGCGCCGGGATAGTCGGTGCGCCAATTGGATGATCCTTGCAGGTTCTCCGATTCGTTCGGCCGCCGCGAATAATTGCCCGACAGCACGATGCCGAACGTGTCGTCGGCCCCGAAGCGTGATCCCAGCGTCAGGTCGCCCTCATACGGATTGCGGCTGTTGAGGTTGTTGTAGCCGTTGGCGATCCGCGCATTGGCGAACGGCGTCTTGCGATCGAATGCGGTCAGCGTGTCGATGTCGACCTGGCCCGCAATCGCGTTGGCGTCCCGGTCGGCGGTAAGCGACTTCACGACGGTGACCGATCCGATAAGGGACGAGGGGATGTCGTCGAGCTTGACCTGGCGGCCCTCGGGCTCGGGCGCGGGTGCGGTCTGGCCGTTGATCGTGACATTGGCGAGGTTGGGGTTGGCGCCGCGGATGACGACATAGCGGCCCTCGCCCTGGTCGTTGGAAACGGTGATGCCGGGCAGCCGACGGATCGCCTCGGCAACATTCTGGTCGGGCAGCTTGCCGACGTCGTTGGCGTTCAGCGTGTCCTGGATCTGGTTGGCCGCCTTCTTGGCCTGCAAGGCGCGGCGTTCGGCGGCGCGGGTGCCGGTGACGATGATGTCGCCTGCTTCGCCCAGCGGCGGATCGAGCCGGAAGTCGGTGATCACCGCCGCGCCGCCCGACGTCGCATCGCGAACCGTGACCGGAAATCCGACATAGGTGATCTCGACCCGCACCGGACCCTCCGGCACGTTGGACACGGTGAAGACGCCGTCGCGATCCGCCGTCGCCACGCGGTCGCCGATGCGGACCGTCGCGCCCGGCAGGGCAGCGCCGGTCTGCGGATCGACGACCCGACCCGACACGTCGGCGGCCAGCGCCGGTGTGGCGATGCCGACGAGCAGGATGGCGGCCACGGCCATGCGCGAGGCGCCGTTCCGCCAGCGACGATAGGTGTTCATGCTTTCCCCCAGCCCCCACCTCGGGTGTCCCGATAGTGTTCGTGGCGGAGCGCTATGCGCGAATGACGACTCAGCAACGACAATGGGATGACGATCCGGTGACATCGCCGAGACCGATTCGTGACGCAGTTGCGCGATATTTGCCTTGCGCCTAGGCCGCGCCGAAACGGGGGACCTGACCATGCGGCCGATACTTTCGACGATAGCGATCTTCATGCTCGCCGGGTGCATGGCGCCGCCCCCGGCGTCGGTGGCGACCGCCCCTGCCGGCACGGCCAGCGTCCCCGCCTGGCGCGAGACCGATGCCGTGACGAGTGCCGACGATGCCGCAGACGATCCCGCGATCTGGCGAAACAAAAAGGATCCCGTCCGCTCGCTGATCGTCGCCACCGACAAGAAGCAGGGGCTGAACGTCTATGGGCTGGACGGCAAGCTCCGTTCGACCCTGCCCGCCGGACGTGTCAACAATGTCGACCTGCGCGATGGCGTCAGGATCGCCGGCAGGCGCGGGGTGCTGGTGGCGGCAAGCGATCGATCGACCCTGGGCGACGGGCGGCTGGCGCTGTTCAGCCTAGATACCGCGACCGCGACGCTGACCGCGCTGGCGCGATTGCCGATCACCGAGATGCGCGAGCCGTATGGTTTCTGCCTGTATCGGGCGGGGGAGCAGGTCTATGCCTTCGTCGTCGGCAAGGATGGCGCGATCCTGCAGGTGAAGGTCGACACCGAACAGGCGCAACCGGCCGCGACGATCGTCCGGCGGATGAAGCTGCAGACCCAGTCCGAGGGTTGCGTCGCCGATGACCGGACCGGCCTGCTGTATGTCGCCGAGGAGGATGTCGGCATCTGGCGCTTCGACGCGTCCCCGACCGGATCGACCGAGCCGGTCAAGCTGGCCGGCGACGACGGCGCGCGGCTGGTCGCCGACGCCGAGGGGCTGGCGATCGCCGCCGAGGGCCGGCGCGGCGGATATCTCGTGGCGTCGAGCCAGGGCGATTCGGCCTATGCGATATGGCGGCTGTCCGATGATAATTATGTCGGCCGGTTCAGGATCGTGCCGGCGGGCGAGGTTGACGGCACCAGCGATACCGATGGTATCGAGATCGCCACCGCGGGTTTCGGCCCGGGCCTGGAAGCGGGGCTGATGGTCGCGCAGGACGGCGACAACGCTCCCCATGCACAGAATTTCAAGCTGGTCCGCTGGGCCGACGTGAAGAAGGCGCTCGGAATCCGCTGATCCGCCGCTGGTGCGGGGGAGTCGGGCGGCCCGGTGCCGCCTGAACAGGACCGGCGTCAACGCCGCAATAGCACGCACCTCATGGCAGGCAGCGTTGCTTGCTGTCGCCCGACCGGGCAGGGGCGGGAGGGCAGGGCAAGATAGCGTGCCAGGGAGTAAGGCCAGGATGAGCGAAGTCGGCACCTATACCGTCGAGGACGGGGGGATCGGCGTGGTCGCGATCGACCACCCGCCGGTCAATGCCCTGGGGATCGTCACGCGGCGCGCGATCGACGCCGGTTGCCGCAAGTTCGCGGACGACGATGCGGTCAAGGCGATCGTCCTGATCTGCGGCGGGCGGACGTTCATCGCCGGCGCCGACATTGCGGAGTTCGACCATCCGCCGATCGCGCCGACGATCCATCAATTGTTCGACCTCATCGAAGCGATCGACAAGCCGATCGTCGCGGCGATCCACGGCACGGCGCTGGGCGCCGGGCTGGAGCTCGCGCTGATCTGCAATTATCGCATCGCGGTGCCGTCGGCCAGGGTCGGCCTGCCCGAAGTCAGCCTGGGCCTGTTGCCGGGCGCCGGAGGGACCCAGCGGCTGCCGCGCATCGTCGGCGTGGAGCGCGCGCTGGAACTGATGATTTCGGGGGCGCCAGTGCCGGCGACCAAGGCCCTGGAGCTGGGCATTATCGACGTGCTGGCCGAGGAGGGCGGGCTGCGCGAGGATGCCGTCGCGCTTGCCCGCACGGTCATCGGCAAGCCGGCGCCGCGCGTCCGCGACCGCCAGGACATGGTCGCTCCCGCACGCGGCCATCCCGAAATCTATGCCGACTTTCTCCAGAAGAACGCGCGCGCCTTTCGCGGCTTCAAGGCGCCCGGCAACATCGTCAAGGCGGTCGAGGCAGCCGCCGAGATCGAGGATTTCGACGCCGGCATGGCGCGCGAGGCCGAGCTCTTCGCCGAACTGCTCGCCAGCCCCGAATCGGCCGCGCAGCGTTATTATTTCTTTGCCGAACGCGAGACCGCGAAAATCCCCGACATACCCCGGTCGACGCCGACCGTCGCGATCGACACGGTCGGGGTGATCGGCGGGGGGGCGATGAGCGGCGGGATCGCGATGAGCTTTCTCGATGCCGGCATCGCCGTGACGCTGGTCGAGGCGTCGCGGGAGGCGCTGGACCGTGGCTTGGCCGTCATCCGCGAGAAGTACCAGAACAGCGCGCAAAAGGGCCGCATGACCCCGGCACAGGTCGACCGGCGCCTGGCGCTGATCACCCCGGCGCTCGATCTCGCGGCCCTGGCCGAAGCCGACCTGATCGTCGAGGCGGTGGTCGAGGAGGAAAGCGCAAAGAAGGAGGTCTTCGCCCGTCTCGACGCGGTCGCCAGGCCTGGCGCCATCCTGGCGTCCAACACCTCGTTTCTGGATCTCGACGCGATCGCCTCGGCCACCGGCCGTCCCGACCGGGTAGTCGGGCTGCACTTCTTCCCACCCGCGAACGTCATGCGGCTGGTCGAGGTCGTGCGCGGGGCGAGGACGTCGGCGGAGGTGGTCGCGACCGCGATGGCGCTGGCCAAGAAGCTCGGCAAGGTCCCGGTGTTGAGCCGAGTCTGCGCCGGCTTCATCGCCAACCGCATCATGGGGGAGCGCGGCCGGCAGGCCGACCGGCTGGTGCTGCAAGGTCTCACCCCCCATGAGATCGACCGCGCGATCCAGGATTTCGGCTTTGCGATGGGGCCATTCCAGATGATGGATCTCGTCGGCCTCGACGTGCCGGGCCGTGGCGATACCGAGCGTACGGTGGCCGGGGATCTCGTCAAGGCGGACCGGCTGGGTCAGAAGCGGAACGGCGGCTATTACGATTATGACGATCAAGGCGCGGCGATGCCGTCACCCGTCGCCGCCCGGATCATCGCCGACGTCGCGCGCGCCAGGGGCATTGCCGCTGCCGGCCAAGTGTCGAGCGAGCAGATCGTCGCGCGCTTGCTCTACCCGGTGGTGAACGAGGGCGCGAAGGTGCTGGAGGAACATGTCGCGATCCGCGCCTCCGACATCGATGTCGCCGCCATTCTCGGCTATAACTGGCCGGTCTTCACCGGCGGGCCGATGTTCTGGGCCGACATGATCGGCCTGCGCAAGGTGGTCGACGGGCTGGCGGCGCAGGACATCGAGCCGGCCAAGCTGCTGGTGGACACGGCCGCACGGGGTGCGGCCTTCACGCGCTGATTGCCGGACCGGCGCCGCAGCGAAACTCGCCCTTTCGCGAGTTTCCGAACGGGCTCTAATTGCCGCCGCGCAGCCGGCTGCGGAACCCTGCCCGCGCCGTGTCGAGCCGGCTGTTGAGATCGTCGCGCAACGAACCGCGCAGCTGATCGAGCGGCGAGGGTCCCTGGACCTGGTTGGTCACGTGTTCGACCGATTCCTTGACGGTCGGGCCGAAGGTGGCGAGGCCCGGTGCTTGTTCGATCGCGCCGATCGTCCAGCATTGGTCGGGCGGCGTGTACTTGTCCATCACGTCGAACGGGATCTTGCAATATCCGTTGTCGCCAAAGCCGGCGCCCCAGCTATTGCGAACCAGATAGGTCTTTTCGTCCATGTCGTAACCGACGATCAGCATCGCATGCCCGCTGGGCGGCGACACGGTCGGCAGCGTGTCGGGCATCGGCATCGTGCCGGTCCGGCCCGCCTCCTGATAGCATTCCGACGGCACGAAGATGCCGAAGGCGACCGGCAGGCCCTGGGCCAGGGCCGCCATTGCCGATTCGCCGCGCGGCGTGCGCGCGAACTGCACGGCATTGTAGTGCGTCGCGTTCTGATAGCAGCCGTCGGTCGGGCGGCTGGTCACCATCGCCGTCTCGAATGGCCACATCCGCTCCTCGCACACGCCGAACGCCAGCACCGCGGCCATGCCGTGATGGATATAGCTGCCGACGTCCTGGTCCTCCTTCTTGGCGAGCGCGCGCGAATTATAGAACAGGAACAGCCGGGACATGTCGGTCAGCGGCAGCCCCGCCTTGCGCTGATGCAGTTCCAGGGCACCGACGATCGCATTGGCGGTACAGCTGTTGGTCTGGCCCTGGTCCTCGACGGGCGAGCAATGCGCGCGCAGATCGACATGACGCGGCAGCCCGGCGGCGGCGGCGGCCGCTGCATCCAGGCGGGGGGCGGGGCCCGGCGTGGCTTCGAACAGGCAGCCGTCCAGCCGGCGACCATTCCAGGTATCAGACATCGTCTTTACTCCTTCGCGCCAAGCTTGTTCATGCACAGGGCTCGTTCGGGTGATGGTTGACGTGGAGCAGCCCCTGACCGGAGATCGATCCATCGGGGTTGTACGTCACGATCTGCATATCACAGTCGCGGCCGTCTCTTTGCAGCGTACCCTGATAATTATAATTGCCCCCGGAATAAACGAACCGCCCGCTTAACCCGTTGAACTGCCCGCTGATCGTCACTTCAACATCGTTGCCGTCGGTGCCTTGCCCGCTAAAGCTTCCGCTGGGCGTGACGTTGACGTTCAACACCGCTCCCGCATCATTCTCCCACCGCCCGTTGAGCGCCGCATAGGTATTTGGCGGGACATAGGTTTCAACCGATCTCGTCCGTGGCTTGGAGCCGTCCAGGATGTTGATGACGAAGCCAAAGACGAACAGCCCCCCCAGTCCGATCGCGACATATTTCACCCAGGGCCGCTTGAAGAAGCCGACGCCGCCCGTGCCGGTAGTGTCGGCAGTGTCGGTGTTCGTCCTGACAAACGATTGACGGTTCGCCGGCGGTGCGACGGTGCCGGGACTGTTGACCGCGTCGACAAGTTGCGCGCGATACTCCTTGGCGCTTTGCGGCCGGCTCGCCGGACGATTGGAGAGTCCCGATTCGATCAGCTTGTCGATCTTCGGCGAGACGTCGGCGCGCCCACCCGATGGCGGCTGCCAATGCCCCTGGGGCAGGACGTCGACGAGCAACTCGTAGAAGATCACCGACAGCGAATACAGGTCGGCAGAAGGCCCCGCGCCGTCGGGATTGGTGATCTGTTCGGGTGCCATGTAGCGCGGCGTGCCGAGCCCGGTGCCGGTGCCGCTCTCGATCTGGTTGCCGGCGGCGCGCGCGATCCCGAAATCGAGGATCTTGAGTGGCGCCGCGATATCGGTGGGCTCGGTCGTGAGCATCACGTTTTCGGGTTTAAGATCGCGATGCACGATGTTCATCGCATGCGCAGCGTCGAGCCCGTCTAGGATCTCGGCGATGATGCGCGCGGCGACGCGCAGCGGAACGTCGACCCGGGCATTGACCTGTTTGCGCAGCCATTCGCGCAACGACACGCCGTTGACGAATTCCATCGAGACGAACGGCCGGTCTTCGACCTGGCCGACATTATAGATCGCGACGACGTTCTTGTGGCGGATGTCCTGGGTAATGACGCCTTCGGAAAGCAGCCGCTGAACGGCTTGCTCGCCGCCGCCCAGCCGATCGGAGCGGATCAGCTTCAGCGCGACCTCGCGGTCGCCGATCTTGTCGCGCGCGCGATAGACGATGCCCATCCCGCCGCGCCCGATGATCGATTCGATCGTATAGCGATCGGCGAACACCGTGCCCGCCTCCAGCGCGGCCTCTTCCGACGACGCCTGCCAGTTGCGGTGCTGGGTCTCGTCGCCGGAAATGGTATTGAGGTTGCTGAGGTCGTCCAGCTTGCCGGTCGCCGCCTGGCCGCCAAGGGGCTTCCCGCAATTCTCGCAGAAGGATGCGCCGTCGGCATTCTCCGCCTTGCAATTCGGACATTTGATCATGCCGCGTTCTCCTCGATCGCGGGCGTCCGGGTGAGCGTCACCGCGCTCACCCGATCGAATTCGCGGCTGAACCTCACCATCAACTTCAGCGCGCCGGGCGTCTTGACCAGCGGCTCGACGACGTCGCCGTCCTTCAGCGCAAGGATCTTGTCGGCTCCATAGGCGGTGCCGTTGACCCGCAACCCGTTGCTGCCGCTGACCCGCAGCATCAGCCGGTCATTTTCCACGTAGAGCTCGAAATGCCGCCGCGACAGCGTCAATGACTGACCTTCGTCGACGGCGCCCTTGCGGTCGGTGACGACCAGGTGGACGTCTCCCTCGCCGCCTTCGCCCCGCGCATGCGACCGGCCGAAGGCGAGGATGCCGTCGGGGGTCGTGACGGGCAGGTCGGGCGCCGGTGCCGCGTCCTTGCCGAAGCCGACGAAGCGGAACGCGACGGAGCGTGGCACGCGCAGGTCCTCGCCCAGGCCGCGCAGCCCGAAGCGGCGCTCCTCCAGGTCGAGGCGGTGGATGTTCATGTCGATCGCGGCGATTACCTTGCCGTCATCCTTCGATCCGCGCGACGTGTTATCGGTGATCTGGATGACGTTGCCGTTCATCTCGTTTTCGCTGCTGATCTGCACCACCGGGCCGGCGGCGTGCTCGCTCTCGCCGGCGATGGTCAGGAGGACGCGGCTGGAAAAGGCGAAATTCTCCTGCCGCGCGCGCCAGCGCGTCGCAACGCTCCACATGATCTCGACCTCGTGCAGCCCGGCGCGGTCGAATTCCTTGGCGGTGACCGACGCGGGCGCGCGGGTATTCGGGTCAAGCTGTTCCCAGCCCAGCCGTTCCTCGCGCCAGTCGCCCTTTTCGCGGCTCCACAGTCCGGTCACGAAAAGCGGGCGGTCGATGGTGGAGGCGTTGTAGAGGTCGAACGGCAATGCCACTGATCCCCCGATCGGCGCGTTCATCGTCGCGCCGGGGATGATCTGCAGGTGCGGCGCGACGCAGACGTGGCACAGGCCGTCATCGCCGACCAGGCCGCCGCATTCCGAGAATGCCATGCACCGCGCCAGCGGCTGGCCGCATTCCTCGCAAAAGGACGCATTGGCGTCGGCCTTGACCGCGCTGATGCAACAGTCCTTGGGGCTGCGCAGCCTCTTCATCATCGGCGCGGGCTCCCGTCCTGCCGTCAGGTGCGCATCTGGTGGCCGCAGCCGCCGCAGAACTTCGCCTTGGCCGACAGTGTCTTGCCGCACGACGGACATTCGACCTTGGCATCGGCGTCGGCATTGGCGGTATCGCCCGGGCCGCCCGACTTGCCGCCGGCGCCATAGGCAACCCCGGTCGCGCCCTTCATGCCCGTTTCCAGGATGCGCAGTTCATGCTCGCGGCTCGAGGCGCGCTCGTCGTTCATCTGCTGGTTGAGCTGGGTCACCACCTCGGCCATCTTCTCGCCGCCCGCGGCGCGCGCCTTTACTTCCTCGATCCGCGCCGCGGCGGCGCCTTCGGAATAGCTGGCGGTGATCGCGCTGATCTGCTCGGGGGTCATGCCGGCGGCGGCGCCAAGCTGGTCGACGCGGTTGCGCGCCTCGGCGTCCATGACGGCGATGCGATCCTCGTTCCCCGCGCGGTTGGTCTTGATCGAGCGGTCGGCCTGGCGGTCGGCCAGATCCTCCTGGATGTTCCCGGTCTTTGCCAGGTTTTCCATCGCGATCTCGTTCCAGCCGCGGGTCTGACCCTGCTTCGACTTGACCTGGGCGTCGTCGATATCGACATCGGTGAAGGCGTCCAGCTTGCGCATCTCGGCCGCCTGGAGGCGGTCGAGCTTGTCGATCTCGCGCTCGACGTCGCGCAGCCGCGCCTTTTCCTTGGTCAGGTCGATCAGCTGGCCCGATTCGGCCAGTTCGTTCTCGAACCGGCCGGTGCGTTCCTTGCGCAGGATGTCGATCTCGTGCGTGAGCGCTTCGACCTCCTGGCGCCGTGCCGCACCCTCGCGCGCGTCGATGAACTGGACTTCGCTGTTGAGCACCATGTTGGCGAGCTCGTCCTCGCTCGCCTGTTCGAGCTTAGTCGTCGCGACCTTCGCCTCGATCTTGACCTGGGTCGATTCGGATTGCCGGGCGACCTCGCGCTTCATCAATTCGAGCTGGTAGTCGAGCGCCCCCTGCTGGCGCGCGATCTGCGCGCGTTCGAACTGCTCGCGCTCGACCTCGTTCATCGCCCAGGTGATCGAGCCGTTCTTCACCATCACGCCGATGTCGCCGCAGATACGCTGCGCCTCGGTCATCATGTCGGCCTGGATCTCGTCCTGCAGCCCGCGATTGCCGCGGATCTCGTCGGCATTGTGCCGGCCGATCACCGATTCAAAGACGCGATCCTTGAACTGGGGTTCGATCCGCCCGAGCACGTCGAAGCGTGACAGCGCCTTGCGTCCGGTGGTCGACTGCGCGCCCGTCTGCAGATCCTCGTTGGATCGCGACACGCCGCCCATCAGGCCCAGGATGTTGCTGGGCTTGTCGGGGTCCAGCTGGAGCTCGAGGGTGGCGGTGCCGGCGATCTCGACATTGTCCTTCGACATGCCCTTGACCGCGAACTGCACCTGGAAGGGCTTCAGGTCGGCCAGCATCACCGCATAATGATGCGATCCGCCGATCAGGCCCTTCATCTTTTCCCACAGTCCGCCGACGGAGAATTGAGTGCCCTTGAACGAGTCGATCAGGGCGCCGTCGCGGAACAGCAATGCCGCAAGGTCAGGAGGCGAGGCGAAGCGCTTCTCGAAGAACGTCTTGAATTCGGACTCGCGGACGAACTCGGCGAGCAGATCGGGGTCGGTCAGGACCAGCGGGTTCGACTCCATGGCTTACGCCTCCTCCCACTTACGCTTTTTGAAATAATGCCAGACATTATAGCCGATCACGAGCAATACGACGATCGTGCTCAGCAAATGCTGTTCGAAGAGATAATGGAGCTTGCCCGTCGCGGTCAGGTTATGCACCGACTGTTCCATCGCGCCGACATTGCCGACGACGCCAAGGACGCTGCATACCAACGTGAAGATCGACATCAGCAACGCCGCGAACTTGGCGATGCGTTCGCCGACGTTCACCGGATCGCGCCGCGCCGCCGCCAGCGCCTCCAGGCGCTCGCGCTCGGCGATCTGTTCCTCATGCTCGTGGCCGCGCTCGATCGCCGCGTCGCGCGCCTTATGGTCGACCTTGAGGAAGTCGGGCTGCGCCTTCTTGTTGCGCCGCGCGGTCGACGCGATCGTCAGGTTATAGGCCCGTCTCCGCCACCAGGCGATCAGCGATAGCACGATCCAGATTGCGACGACGGCAAGGGTGATCTTGGAGGTGATGTCGATCAGCGGCCATGCTTCGGGCGGGATACGATCGATCGCGTCCTGCACATTACTCGGAACCAAGTCCAACGCCTGCTGCATCCAATTACTCCCCCCGGACAGCACGGCCCCGAGCCTAGCGGTGCGACAAAGCAGTTGCAAGCATCTACGCCGATGCTACTTTTGTCCCGGGGTCCTGACCTGTCACGCTGCGCCGCGCCGGCCTAGATCATGGTCGACGCGCTGCGCTTCGGCAGAATTCGGGGAATAGCCCCGAAGACGGAATAGGCGTCATATTTCGGGTGTTTGGGGGGAGTTGAGGCAGATGCTTACGCAAAATGGGCTGACGGGGAACGGCAACCTGCGCACACCCGGTCGATTGTCCTTTCTGGCGCTTGAAATCTTCCCCTTTCTGTTGATCCCGGTGCTGGTCTACAATTTGTTCGCGCTGCTGGCGGGCAGCCCGCTGCCCGGCACCGACTCGCCGCGCATCCTTGCCGGCATCGACAATGCCGCGGTCGCGGTCACGATGCTGTCGGGGGTCCGGTTCCGGCTGAGCTGGGGCGATGTGCTGCTGGTTTTCTCGATCATCTTCCTGTTTGTCGAGGTTCTCAAATCGACCCGGACCTATTCGCCCGCCATCGTCAATCACATGGCATCGATGGCGTTGTTCATCTTCTGCCTGATCGAATTCCTGCTGTTTCCCAATTATTCGACCTCGACCTTTTTCCTGCTGACGATGATGGTGCTGGTCGATGCGCTGGCCGGGATGATCGTGACGATCGTGTCCGCGCGCCGCGATTTCGGCGTCGAAGGGGTGAGTTGACGGCCGCCGTCCAGATCAGGACGGGGCCATGGCATGTTAATGGCATCAAGCTGACGGGGGGGTGTCATGTTCGATGTAGCCAAACGCCTGCTGCTTCTCGGGCTGCTCGTTCCCGGGCTGGCGGGATGCGCCTTCGGCCCGCAATTGCAGCGCGTGGCAACCGACCATGACGAGATGGTCGCGAATGCCGAAGACGAGTTGATGCTGCGCAACATCGTTCGCGCGCGGGAGCGGTTTCCCCTGCACTTCATGACCATCGTCGAGGTCAATGGCGACGCGCAATTGTCGGTGGGCGGGGCGCTGTCGGGCAGTTTTCCGGAGGATTCGCTCAGCCGCAGCCTCAGCGCGACCGGCACGACCACCGGGTCGAGCGTCGGCAAGGGCGTGGCCAGCATATCCCCCAACGTCAATGCCAGCCTCAGCACCCGTCCCAGCTTCCGCGCCGCCGTGCTCGCCACCGAGAAATTCCAGCGCGGCATCCAGCAGCCGGTCAAGCCCGAGACGATCGCTTATTATCTCGACGCCGGCTGGCCCGACGAGCTGATCATGGCGCTCTTCATCGAGCGGCTCGACGTCTATGACGCGGACCGGGATAGCCGCATCGGGTCGATCTATAACGAGCCCGACCGTTCCTATGGCTTTGGCGCGTTCCTGTGCCGCTACAGCCTGGGATCGCAGCGTTCGCAGCTGACCAGTCCGCTCGGCTCGGTGGCGGCCTTGCTCGACCCGCAGGGGCCGAACGGCGCGAGCGGTGGCGGCAGCGGCGGACCGGGCGACCGCAGCCGCGCGCGCAACACGCAGGACGTCGTCGATCTACTCAAGAACGACGAAATCGCGCTGACCGACGGCAAGCTGTCCTACCGGTCGGGGCCCAAATATTCGGTCACCCTGGTGCCCCGCGCCGATCGCTGCGGCGCCGCGGTCAGCGATGCCGATATCGGCTTCAGCGCCGGCGAGACGCGCGGCGACCGCCTGGTCATCAACGGACAGTCGATCGCGCGCAGCGACGTGATCATCTTCTACGATTCGCGGGATTCGAAGGCGGGGCTGCGTTACTTCTATCGCGACGAAAGGCGCCGCGATGCCGATTGCGCGGCCGCCGGCTTTTCGGCGCAGGTGGTCGGCGACGCGGCCAGGCTGCCGCTGCTGGAGCGATGCTTTCCCGCCGGCGGCGATACGAAGCGGCTGCGCCGCGTGCGGATCGACGTCCAGTTCCGATCGGTCGAGGACATCATCTATTTCCTGGGGGAATATATCCGCCAGGGCGATGACGTCTACAAGCTGCCGTTCGAGGATTATCGCCGGCGGTGCGGAGCCGATACCGACGGCGCCGACACGCCGCTGCGCGCGCCCAAGTGGATCATCCGGGTCCGCGACGGATCGGGCAGCGGGCTGCTCGACACCAGCTTTCGCGGCAAGCGCTATTACATTCCCGCCGACCCGCCGCCCAGCACGGCCGGCTGCGAGCCAACCGGCACCAGCGGCACGCGCAGCATGCAGGTGGTCGCGCTGCTCGAACAATTGCTCAACCTGCACAAATCGGCCGACGATTTGCCGACGTCGCTGTCGATCACCGGCATCCGCTGAGCGGCGGCACGTCCTGTTCCGCCGACGCAGGATGACAATGGCGTTGCCGTTAAATTTAACCCGCCGGCGACACATCACTGTCAAACATGCCGGTTAACGCTCGGTTCATTACAGCATCCGCCGTCGATGAAAGAGCCGTCATGAACCCTGTCCGACCCGCCGTCCTGTTCCTGGCATCGTTGCTGGCCGCGCCAGCTACGGCCGGCCCGATCTATCTCGCCAACGGCACGCTTTCGGGCAGCAGGGCGGGGGCAAATGTCGATTTGTCGGGCCTGACGTCGCCGCTTGAGAACGGCCTGCCGGGCAACATCCTGGGCGGGATCGGCTCGGGCCTGGCCTATGCCGGCGGCAATTCCTTCCTCGCCCTGCCCGATCGCGGGCCGAACGCGACCGGGTATAACGGACTGGTCGACGACACCACGTCGTACATTGCGCGCTTCCAGTCGGTGACGTTGGCGCTGGCGCCCAGCGCACCCGGCGCCGCGCTGCCGTTCGTGCTGTCGCCGACGCTGACCGGGACCACGTTGTTCTACAGCCCGACCCCGCTGATCTACGGCACCGGCGCGGGGCTCGGCACGAAGATCGACGGCGTCACGCCGATCGGCTCCGGGGCGCCCGCATCGAACACCGCCTCGTCCTTCTACTTTACCGGTCGTTCGGACAATTACGGATCAGGCAATTCCGGCGCGCCGGCCAACGGACGCCTCGACCCCGAATCGATCCGTGTCGCCAATGATGGCCTCAGCGTCTTCATCTCGGACGAATACGGCCCCTATGTCCGCCAGTTCGACCGCGCGACCGGCCAGCTCATCAAGACCTTCACGTTGCCGACCAACCTGGACATCACCAACCTCTCGCCGATGGGCGCGACCGAAATCAGCGGCAACACGATCGGGCGCGTCGCCAATAAGGGGATGGAGGGGCTAGCCATCACGCCCGACGGCAAGACCCTGGTCGGGATCATGCAGGCACCGCTCGAACAGGATGTCGCCAAGCTGGTGCGGATCGTGACGATCGATATCGCCAGCGGCAAGACGCAGGAATTTGGCTACAAGCTGACGACCGGCTCCGGCGTCAGCGACATCGTCGCGATCAACGACCACCAGTTCCTGGTCGACGAGCGTGACGGCAACGGCTTTGGCGACGGTTCCAACGCCAAGGTGAAACAGCTGTTCAGCATCGACATCACCGGCGCCGCCGACATCACCGCGCTGTCGGGTGCGGCAGCAAATTCGGCCAAGAGCGTCACCAAGTCGGCGACCCCGTTCCTCGACCTCGTCTCGGCGCTGGTCGCGTCTGGCCTGACCCCTGCACAGATCCCGGCAAAGATCGAAGGCATCGCGTTCGGCCAGGACGTGACCTATAACGGTGCGTTGCTGCACACGCTCTACATTGCCAACGACAATGATTTCGTGCCCGCAGTGGCCGGGCAGAACCAATTCTACGTGTTCGGGTTCACCGATGCCGACCTGGCGGGCTTCGTTCCCCAGCAATTCGCCGCCGCCGCGCCGGAACCGGCGACCTGGGCGATGATGATCCTCGGTCTTGGCCTTGTCGGCGGCGTCCTGCGCCGGCGTCGGGGAACGGCCGAGCTGCTGCTCGCCTAGCGCGGCCCGGCATCATCAAAGCAATTTGTCGAGCGTGATAGGCAGGTCGCGGATGCGCTTGCCCGTCGCATTGTAGATCGCGTTCGCCACCGCCGCGGCGACGCCGGTGATGCCGATCTCGCCGATGCCGTGTGCGCCCATCGGCGCGTGCGGATCGGGGATGTCGGTCCAGATCACGTCGATGTCGGGCACGTCCAGGTGCACCGGCAGATGATATTCGGCCAGGTTCGGGTTCATGATCCGGCCGGTACGCTCGTCGAACTGTGTTTCTTCCATCAACGCCATGCCCAGCCCCATGATGATGCCGCCCTTGAACTGGCTGGCGGCGGTCTTGGCGTTGAGGATGCGACCGCAATCGAACGATCCGAGGAAGCGGCTGACGCGCGCTTCGCCGGTTACGGCATTCACGCGGACTTCGCAGAACATCGCGCCATGCGAATGCATCGACCAATGCTGAAGCTCGAACGGCCGCGATCCAACGCCCTCGACGGACAGGTCGGGGCGTTGCGCTCGTGACAGGATCGACGCGTAGCTTTCGCGACGCGCCGGATCGTCGAGCTTGCACAACCCCCCGGCATGCCCGCCGACCTCGTCGGGCTTGAGCCCCGCCAGCGGGGAATCATTGCCGGCAAGCTTGAGCAATTCGGTGACCAATTGGTGCTGCGCCGCGATGACGGCGGCGCCGATCGAGGCGGTCTGCTGCGATCCGCCGGCCAGCACGACACCGGGCATGGCCGAATCGCCATAGCGGAACGTCACCTGCTCCATCGGCAGGCCCAGCCGCTCGGCGACGATCATCGTATGCGTCGTCGCCGTTCCCATGCCCATTTCATGCGCCGCGATCTCGACCGTTGCATGGCCCTCCCGCGTCAGGGTCAGCCGCGCCACGCCGCCCGCCATCCGGTAATAGGGATAGGTCGCCGTCGCGCAGCCCAAGCCAATCAGCCATTCGCCGTCGCGATGCGTGCCGGGCGCGGCATGCCGCGCGGCCCAGCCGAACTTCTCGGCGCCCGCGCGGTACGCCTTGACGATGTTGCGGGACGAAAATGGCTGGCCGGAGGTCGGATCCTTTTCCGGCTCGTTGCGCGCCCTGAGCTCGACCGGATCGATCCCCAGCTGTCCGGCGAGTTCGTCGACCGCGCTCTCCAGTGCGAATGTGCCGACCGCTTCGCCCGGTGCGCGCATGAAGGTGTTGGCCAGCATGTCGAGTTCGACCGCCTCGACGGCGAGCCTGAAGCTGCCTGCCGCATAGGCCGATCGTGCCGGCAGGATGAACGGCTCGGGCATCTTGTTGTGTGGGGTCATCGCCACCACGCCGGTATGGATCAGCGCGTCGAACCTGCCATCAGCCTGGGCGCCGATCGCCACGCGCTGTTCGGTCAGGGTGCGGCCGCCGACCCCGCGATAAACGCCCTCGCGCGACAGCATGATCCGCACCGGACGACCCGTGACCTTTGCCGCTGCCGCCGCCAGGATCTGGTGCTGCCACAACGTCTTGCTGCCGAAACCGCCGCCGACATAGGGGGAGGTGACATGGACCTGTTCCTCGGCGATCCCGAACACCTGCGCTAGCGACCAGGCAACATGCGTCACGCATTGCGACGCGTCGTGCACGATCAAATCCTCGCCCTCCCAGGCGACGGTCGCCGCGTGGAGCTCGATCGGGTTGTGGTTGTGACGCGGGGTCCGGTATGTCGCATCGACCTTGTACGGCGCCGCGGCCAGCGCGGCTTCGGCGTCGCCGATTTCCAGCAGCAGCGGCTCGCCCTGGAACGATGCGGGCGTGCGGTTCGCCTTGGCATCCTCGAATACCAGGGTCGCCGGGTCGGTCTCATAGCCGACCGCGATCAGCGACGCGGCATGGTCGGCCTGTTCCTGGGTCTCGGCCAGCACGACCGCGACCGGCTGGCCGTTCCAGTGGATCGCCGCGTCCTGCATGATCGGCAGGTCGCTACCCCCCGCCGCCTTGGGACCGCTACCGAAAGCGGGAACCGATTTCATCCGGGGCGCATTGTGGTGGGTCATGACCAGCACGACACCCGGCGCCGCCTCGGCCGCCTGCGTGTCCAGCGCCGCGATGCAGCCTTTGGGGATCGTGCTGTGCGCAAGTGCCGCAAACACCATGTTCCCGATCGGGAACTCCGCCGCGAATCGCGCCGCGCCCTGTACCTTCAACAGACCGTCCAGGCGGGAAATCTGCGTGCCGATCAGGCCATGCTTGTGCCGGATCAGCGGGTCGGGCACGCCGCCGGGCAGCCAGCTGTCGGGGGCCAACTCGATCGCCTTCTTCATCGCCGCCTGCACCGCGCCCTGGGCCTTTGCCGCGGCCTCGTCGAGAATGCTCATGCCTGCCCTTCCGCCAGCTGGCCGAGCACCGCGACGATCGCGCGCCGGGCAAGGTCGATCTTGAATGCATTGTCCCGCAGGCCTGCCGCCGCGGCGAGCTCGGCGTCGGCCGCGGCGCGAAAGACATCGGCCGTCGCGGGCCGGCCGCGCAATGCCGCCTCCGCCGTCCATGCCCGCCATGGCTTGTGCGCGACGCCGCCCAGTGCCAGCCGAACGTCGCCGATCCTCCCGGTCGCGACGTCGAGCGCGGCGGCGACCGACACCAGCGCAAACGCATAGCTCGACCGGTCGCGCACCTTGCGATAGGTCGAGTTCGCCGCGAATGAATTTGGCGGCAGTTCCACGGCGACGATCAGTTCGTGGGGCCGCAACTCGGTCTCGATGTCCGGCGTACCGCCGGGCAGGCGGTGCAGGTCGACCAAAGCGATCGCGCGCGCGCCCAGCGGCCCGTCGAGATGGACGATCGCGTCGAACGCCGCCAGCACCACGCACATGTCCGAGGGATGCGTCGCTACACAGGCGGGCGACGCGCCGAGGATGGCATGAATCCGGTTGAAGCCGTCGATCGCGTCGCATCCCGCCCCGGCGTCGCGCTTGTTGCAGCGTGCGGCGTCGTCGTAGAAATAGCCGCAGCGGGTACGTTGCAGGATATTGCCGCCGACCGTCGCCATGTTGCGGATCTGCCCGCTTGCGCCGGCCAGGATCGCCCGGGCGAGCGCCGGGAATCGCTCGCGAACCGCGCGATCCGCGGCGACGGCGGTGTTCGTCGCGGCTGCCCCGATCAGCACGCCGCCATCCGCCTGGGCGACGATGTCCCGCGACAGGCCGGTCACGTCGACCAGCGCCCCCGGCCGCTCGACCGTCTCGCGCATCAGGTCGACCAGGTTGGTGCCGCCGCCGAGATATTTGGCATTGGCGTCCGCGCCGCAAAGCCGGATTGCGCCGGGTACGTCGTCGGCGCGGGCATAGCTGAACGGGGTCACGCCGCCTGCTCCCGTTGCGCGGGTTGCCGGGCAAAGGTTTCGGCGATGGCGGCGACGATGCCGTTATAGGCACCGCAGCGGCACAGGTTGCCGCTCATCCGTTCCCGCAATTCGTCATGATCCAGCACGATCGTGCCCGCGGTCAGATCGGCTGTCACGTGGCTCGGGATGCCGCGCTCGACCTCGCCGGCCATCGCCACTGCCGAACACAATTGCCCTGGCGTGCAATAGCCGCATTGGAAGCCGTCATGCTCGATGAATGCGCGCTGGAGCGGGTGGAGTCCCTCGGCACCGCTCAGGCCCTCCACGGTCGTGATCGACCGGCCCTGATATTGCACCGCGAGCGCCAGGCAGGCATTGATCCGCTCGCCGTCGACCAGCACGGTGCACGCCCCGCACGCGCCCTGGTTGCACCCCTTCTTGCTGCCCGGCAGGCCGAGATGATCGCGCAGCAGGTCGAGTAGCGAGGTGCGGACGTCGGCCTCGACCTCCACGGGTCGATCGTTGATCGTGAACTGCATGGCGGCATCCTGTGAGCAGCCGGAAATTGGCCCATGGGCGCCCAACGCGTCAACCATGTCGGAGGGTTCCGGTCGTGGCATATCTCGACCAATCCGCGCGTCGGTCGGTCCGGGGGGTAAGCAACTTCCACTATGGCGGTTGAAAGTCGTTCTCGCGACCATGCCTGCTGCGTCCCGCTATTCGATTGGGAACCCACGCAGCGGTGCCTATAAGCAGTCCATGTCCGACCTCTTGCTTCTCTATGAGCATCCCGCCTGGTTCGCGCCGTTGTTCGGCGCGCTCGATCGCCGAGGCATCGCCTGGTCGGCGCTGCATGCCGATGGGCATTTTTTCGACCCCGCCGACCCCGTGCCCCCGGCACCGATCGTGTTCAACCGCATCGCCATGTCGAGCTTCCTCCGCCAGGCGGAGCATCCGATCTTCTATGCCCAGGCGCTGCTGGCGCATTGGGCGGCGGCCGGCGTGCGGGTGATCAACGGCGCAGATACGCTGGCGGTCGACGCCTCCAAGGCGCGGCAGCTCTCGCTGATCGCCAGGCTCGGGCTCGCCATTCCCGCGACGCGCATCGTGCATCGCGCGGCCGACTTGCCGGCGGCGAGCGAGGGGCTGCGCTTTCCGATCGTGGTCAAGGCCAATATCGGCGGATCGGGGGCGGGGATCGTGCGCTACGACGATCGCGACAGTCTCGCCGGCGCGGTCGCCGATGCCACGGTGCCCGACAGTATCGACCGGGTGCTGCTCGTCCAGGAATATGTGCCCGTGCGCGGGCGCGCGATCACGCGTATCGAGACGCTGGGCGGCAAATTCCTCTACGCCCTCGACGTGGACGGCGGCGGCAGCTTCGACTTGTGCCCGGCCGACGTCTGCCTGGCCGCGCCCGGCAAGCCGGCGATCGCGATCACCGAGACGACGCCCGCGCCCCGATTGATCGAAGCCGCCGAGCGGATCGCCCGGGCCGCGAAGCTCGATATCGGCGGCATCGAAGTGATGATCGACGATCGCGACGGCAGCCCGCGCTTCTACGACATCAACGCGCTGTCGAACTTCGTCGCCAATCCGCTCGATGTGCTCGGCTGGGATCCGCACGAACGGCTGGTCGACTGGCTCGAGTCGCTGATCGTGGAGGCGAAAGCGTGAGATATGGCTATTGGATGCCGGTGTTCGGCGGCTGGCTGCGCAACGTGCCCGACGAAGGCATGGAGGCGAGCTGGGACTATGCCCGCACCCTCGCGGTCCGCGCCGAGGCGATCGGCTATGACCTCACGCTGATCGCCGAATTGAACCTGAACGACATCAAGGGCGTGACCGAACCCGCGCTTGACGCCTGGTCGACCGCCGCCGCGATCGCGGCGGTGACGAAGACCCAGGAAGTAATGGTCGCGGTTCGCCCCAATTTCCACCAGCCCGCTTTGTTCGCCAAGGCGGCGGCGAACATCGACCGCATCTCTGGCGGGCGGCTGTCGCTCAATGTCGTGTCGTCCTGGTGGGCCGACGAGGCGAAGCAATATGGCCTCCAGTTCGACCAGCATGACGACCGTTATGCCCGTACCGCCGAATGGATCGAAGTGGTGAAGGGATTGTGGCGCGAGGAGCGGTTCAGCTTTGACGGGCAATTCTACCGCACCCAGGACGCGATCTGCGCGCCCAAGCCGGTCACGCCGCCGGTCCTCTATGCGGGGGGCGAGAGCGAAGCGGCCAAGGCGATGATCGCGGGCCGGTGCGACGCCTATGTGATGCACGGCGATCCCGTGGCGGCGGTCGCCCTGAAGATGGCCGACATGCGCGCCAGGCGGTCGGATGCCGGCGGTGGTCCGATGACCTTCGGCATGGCGGCGTATGCGATCGTCCGCGACAGCGAGGCCGAGGCGAAGCGCGAGTTGGCGCGGATCACCGACGTCCAGGAGCTGCCCGCGGGCTATGCCAATTTCGACCAGTGGCTATCGGGCACCCAGCTTGAGCGCGAATTGAAGATCCAGGAATATTCGGTGTCGAACCGGGGCCTGCGCCCCAATCTGGTCGGCACGCCCGAGCAGGTGAAGGAACGGATCGCCGAATATGCGCTGGCCGGGCTCGACCTGCTGCTGCTCCAGATGAGCCCGCAGCAGGAAGAGATGGAGCGGTTCGCGGCGCAGGTGATCAACGCGTGATCCGGCTCGAAGGCGTCGAGAAGAGCTTTGACGGCGGGCACGCCGCGCTTGCCGGGGTCGATCTCGACATCGCGGCCGGCGAAATATTCGGGATCATCGGGCGGTCGGGCGCGGGCAAGTCGACCCTGGTACGCCTGCTCAACGGACTGGAGCGGCCGAGCGCCGGCCGGGTGCTGGTCGACGGCATCGATGTCGCGACGCTGCGGGCGGAGCCGCTGCGCGCGCTGCGGCGGCGCATAGGCATGATCTTCCAGAATTTCGGGCTGCTCTCGTCGCGTACCGCCGCGGGCAATGTCGCGCTGCCGCTGCGGATTGCCGGCGCATCCTCGGCTGACATCGCAGCCAAAGTACCGGCGCTGCTTGATCGCGTCGGGCTCGCCGATCATGGCGGCCGATACCCGGCGCAGCTGTCGGGCGGCCAGAAGCAGCGCGTCGGCATCGCCCGCGCGCTCGCGACCGGGCCCGACATGTTGCTCTGCGACGAGGCGACCAGCGCGCTCGATCCCGAGACGACGCGCAGCATCCTCGCGCTGATTGCCGACCTCAACCGCGATCTGGGGCTCACCATATTGCTGATCACGCACGAAATGGATGTCGTGCGCCAGGTCTGCGACCGGGTCGCGGTGCTGCATACCGGCCGCATCGTCGAGAGCGGACACGTCGCCGACCTGTTCCTCGATCCCCAGGCGCCCGAAACGCATGCGCTGCTCGCCGAAGCCGGCGAGGACACGGACGCGGCCGATCCCGGTTTCGCCGGCACGATATTACGCTTCACGCTCGAGGGTGGCGCGACCTGGGAGCCGGTGCTCACCCGCATCGCACGCGAGACCGGGGTCGACTTCGCCATCCTCGGCGGCCGCATCGGACGGTTCAAGACGGCGCGCTATGGGCAGTTCACGCTCGGCCTGACCGGCGGCGACACCGAAGCGGCGATTGCCGCACTCCGCCGGCATGGGCGCGTCGCGGCATGAACGGCTGGTTCGCCAATGTCGACTGGAGCGAGATCGGCCAGGCCTGTCTCGACACGCTGGCGATGCTCGGCGGGTCGCTGTTGCTGACCGTATTGTTCGGGCTGCCGCTCGGCATCGCGCTGTTCCTGACCGGCCCGCGCCAGGTCTGGGCAAATCGCGCCACGAACGGCCTGCTTGCGCTGGTCGTCAATCTGTTGCGCTCGGTGCCGTTCATCATCCTGCTGATCGTGATGATCCCGTTCACGGTGCTGCTGGTCGGCACGTCGCTGGGCATCCTCGGCGCGATCCCGCCTCTGGTGGCCGGCGCGGCGCCGTTCTTTGCGCGGCTGGTCGAAACATCGCTGCGCGAAGTCGACCGCAATACGGTGGAAGCGGTGCAGGCCATGGGCGCGACCACGCGCGACCTGGTATTCCGCGCGCTGCTGCCCGAGGCGCTGCCCGGGATCATCGCGGCGGCGACCGTCACTGCGGTCGCGCTGGTCTCGTTCACGGCGATGGCCGGGGTGGTCGGCGCCGGCGGTCTCGGCGATCTCGCGATCCGTTTCGGTTACCAGCGCTTCCAGACCGACGTCATGCTGGTGACGGTCGTGCTGCTGCTGGTCCTCGTCCAGTTCCTCCAGATGGCGGGCGACCGCCTCGTCCGCCATTTCAGCCGCCGCTAGGAAAACCCATGAACCGACGCCTGTTCGTCTCCGCCCTGTCTGTCTCCGCCCTGTCCGCCCTCGCTCTCGCGGGCTGCGGCAAGTCTCGCACGGCAGGGGATCCGGACACGCTGACCATCGCCGCTACCGCGGTGCCGCACGCGGAGATACTGGAGTTCGTGAAGCCCGCGCTCGCCAAGCAGGGAGTGAAGCTCGAGGTCCGCGTGTTCAATGATTATGTCCAGCCCAACACCCAGGTTGCGGAGGGGCGGATCGCGGTCAATTACTTCCAGACCGAGCCCTATCTCGCCGAGTTCAACAAGGCGCACGGAACCAGGCTGGTCACCATCGCCGGCATCCACGTCGAGCCGTTCGGCGCTTATTCGAGGCGGTGGAAGGCGCTCGGCCAATTGCCCGACGGCGCCGTCGTCGCGATCCCCAACGAGCCCAGCAACAGCGGGCGTGCGCTCCTGCTCCTCGCCAAGGCCGGGCTGATCGCCTTGCGCGATCCCAAATGCGTTTCGGCGACCCCCAAGGACATTGTCACAAACCCCAGGCACCTGAAGTTTCGCGAGCTGGAAGCCGCCACGCTCCCGCGCGTCCTTGATCAGGTGGACCTGGCATTGATAAACACCAATTATGCGCTGGACGCCGGGCTCGACCCCGCGCGCGACGCGCTGACGATCGAGGGCAAGGACAGCCCCTATGTCAATTTCATCGTCGGTCCCGAAAGTGCCCGCAAGGATCCGAAGGTCCAAAAGCTGGTGGCGGCGCTCCGCACGCCGGCGGTCAAGGCATTCATCGAGCGCAAATATGCCGGCGCAGTGATTCCGGCCTTCTAGAAGATCAACGGAATAATGGTGCCCAGGGACGGGATCGAACCGCCGACACTGCGATTTTCAGTCGCATGCTCTACCAACTGAGCTACCTGGGCGCATCCGGCGGGCGCGGAAGGCGGCCTCTTAATCAGCACCGCGTGGCGTGTCCAGCGCTTCCGCGTCGACCGCTTCGCCGGGTATGGCATAGCCGTCGCCGAGCCATTTGAGCAGGTCGCGGTCCTTGCAGCCGCGGCTGCAGAACGGCTGGTGGCCGGGCGAGGGGGGCTGGCCGCAGAGCAGGCAGGCGGTCTTGCGCATGGCCGCGATATGGGGAGCGGCCCGCGCGGCGGTCAAGGCACGAAGTCGATCCGCCCGCCGGCGCGGCGCGCCAGTTCGTCGAGCAGCGCGGGGCGCGCCGCCAGCCACGCCGCGACGCCAGCGTCCACGCGGCGCGGCGAGCGGATCGGCGGCGGCTCGCGTTCGGCCCCGCGCAACATGGCCAGCGCGGCGGTCGCGACGGGGTCGGCACGCAGCAGTTCGGGCAGCGAGGCGCGGGGTCGTGGCCGCACGATCTGGAGGAAGCCGAAGCCGTTGACGGCGGTGCGCTCGAACGGCAGCGGCAGGGCGTCGTCGATCGCCGCCGCCACCGCCTGACGGGCGGCCTTGCCGGCCAGCGTCGGAAAGTCGATGCCGATCGATCCGCCGACGTCGTGGCGGACGATCGCGCCCGCCACCGCGCCCGCCGCCGCTACCGCCAACCGCGCCGGGTCGCCCGGTCCGTCGACGTCGAACAAGGTCATCGCCGGGGTCGGCGCCATCCTCAGCGCGCCCCCTGCAAAGGCCATCTCGCCGGTCAGCGCCTCGTCGATCACCTCCGACCAGCCCGCCGCCTCCAGCGCATCGGGTTCGTGCGGGCGGAGCATGCGCACGCCCAGGCCCGAGGCGTGGCACGTCGCGAGCAGGTCGGGCGCCGGCGCGGGCGGCGCGTCGCTCGGCGTCACGCGGGCGAGCTTGACCCGCCCCGGCTCAGGGATCGCCTCGCGCACCACGGCGACCGTCAGCATGGCGCCCAGCGGCAGCCCCGGCGGTACGCGGTCGAGCACCGCCGCGCCCTCGGCCGCTTCGACCCGGACCAACCCGGCGGAGACGCGCTCGACCAGCCGTGCGCGGAACACCTGACCGATCCGCAAGGCCCCGCCGTCTCGCTCGATCCGCGCCGCGACGATCCGGCCGTGCGCGAACAGGGCGGCGCGCGCCTCGCCGATGCCGGCCTCGTACAGCCATTCAGCCAAGGGGGATCCCGGCGCTGGCCAGCAACGCGCGCGTTTCGAACACCGGCAGGCCGACGACGTTGGAATGGCTGCCCGCCAGATAGCGCACGAAAGCCTCGGCGCGGCCCTGGATGGCATAGCCCCCGGCCTTGCCCATGCCCTCGCCGCTGGCGACGTACCAATCGATCTCGGCCGGGGACAGCGGCTTGAACGCAACGATCGTGTCGGCCACGCGCGTGCGCGCTTTTCCGTCCCCCGCGACCACGCACACCCCCGAATAGACGTGATGCCGCCGCCCCGACAGCAGGCCGAGCATGCGGCGCAGGTCGCCCTCGTCCGCCGGCTTCTCCAGGATCCGCCGGCCGACCGCGACCGTCGTGTCGCCGGCCAGCACGACCTCGCCGGGCGCGCGCGCGACCGCCAGCGCCTTGGCCTCGGCCAGCCGCGCGACATAGACCCGGGGCAGTTCGCCCTTTAGCAGCGCCTCGTCGATATCGGGCGCGGCGATTCGCCCGGGCACGATGCCGATCCGCGCGAGCAAGTCGCGGCGACGCGGGCTGGTCGAGGCGAGGACTAGCGGCACGATCTACCTACCCCGCTTTTGGCCCCGCCCTTGGCAGCCTCAATGATAAATGATCCTATTGCGGCCCCGGACCGCCGCGGCCGGGCATGAAGCGATAGGTGATGCGGCCCTTGGTCAGGTCATAGGGCGTGAGTTCGACCAGCACTTCGTCGCCGACCAGCACGCGGATGCGATTCTTGCGCATCTTGCCGGCGGTATGGCCGAGGACTTCGTGGTCGTTTTCCAGCCGGACGCGAAACATGGCGTTGGGCAGCAACTCGACCACCTGGCCACGCATTTCGAGCAATTCTTCTTTTGCCAAACAAGCCTCTTGGGAAATCGCAGGAATTCGCGGATGCGCGCCCTTAGCGGAAAGGCGGTACAAAGGGAAGCGCGGGCACGAACGGTGAGGCCAGGGGCAGGCGGAAGCGGTCGCAGGCGGAAGTCAGGCCGCCCGACGCGGTCACCAGCATTGCCTCCGGGTTCGGCGCCATCTCAACCATACGGCAATCGGTTCGTGCTAGATGCTCCCGATGGACCTGTCCGAATGCGCCGCGCGGCCGGCGCGTATCCTGCTCCGCGATCCGCGGCATGGGGCGGCGCTGGCGGCGATGACCGCGGCGCGGCTGGCGGAGGCAAATTTCCTCGCGCTGCCCGATCCGGTGGCGCTCCATGCCGAATATGCTGCCTTCGCCGCCGCCATCGCGGCACATGTGCCGGTGACGTATCTGTCCGATCTGGTCGGCGATGACCCCGATTACCGGCGCGAGGCTGCGGACAACCCGAACCTGATGTTCCTGCGCGACGCGGCGGTGACGCTGCCCTGGGCGCCCGATGAATATATCCCCGCGCGCTTCGCGCTGCCCGACCGGGTCGGCGAACCGGCGGTGATCGGCCGCGCGCTGGAGAAATTGGGGCTGCGCCCCCTGCTCCGTTTCGCCGACGACGAGTTCCTGGAGGGCGGCGACGTCCTGCCGGCGATGGACGCCGGCCAGCGTATCCTGATCATCGGCTTTGGCGTGCGCACCAGCAAGGCGGCGGCGATCCGGCTGGCGATCGAGCTGATTCCCGCTCATGTCGACCAGATCATCGGGCTGAGCCACGATCCCGCCCTGCTCCACCTCGACACCGGCTTCACTATCCTGCCCAACCGGGTGATGTTCGCCGCGGCCGGGATGTTCCATTCGGGCTTCGTCATCGACCGCAACCGCGCGATCAGCGCCGTCGATCCGATCGCGCGAGCCCAGGCGATGGGGTTCACCATCGTGCGCTGCGCCAAGGCCGATGCGATCGCGCACGAACGCTGCAATTTGCTGCCGCTGGGGGAGGGCGCGTATCTGGCGTTCGCGATGCCCGACGATTTGCGCCGCGAGCTTGAGGCCAGGGCCGGCATCACCATCACCAGCGTCGCCGGCGATGAGATCGCCAAGGCGACCGGCGGCGTCCACTGCCTGACGCGGCCCGTATACCGATAAGCCCGATCAGTCCGCCGCCGACGCCTCGTCCGTCGCGCCGGCATCCTCATACCACGCCTCGACCGTGCCGCTGAGCTTCAGCGTCAGTGGGTTGCCGTGGCGGTCGACCTTCTTGCCCAGCGCAACGCGGATCCAGCCTTCGGAAAGGCAATATTCCTCGACGTCGCGGCGCTGGACGCCCTTGAAGCGGATGCCGATGCCGCGGCCCAGCAGCGCCTGATCGAAATGGGGGCTCTTGGGGTTAGTGGACAGGCGGTCGGGGGGCGTGTCGCTGGCATCGGTCATGACGCGCCCTTGCCGCAAGCGGGCCGCCCGCGCAAACGAAACGGCGCGGCGAAAGATGTCCGCCGCGCCGCCTGCGCCTTCATTTCATGCCATGCGGTCGATCAGTAACCGCGCTGGCCGCGATAGCCGTAACCGCGATCGTCGCCGCGCTGGCCGCCATTATACCCGCCGCCGTTATAGCTGTTATAGCCGTAACCGCGATCGTCGCCGCGCCGGTCATAGCCGTCCTGGCGATAGTAATTGTCATAGCCGTTATAGCCCCGCTGCTGACGGTAATAGCGCTCGCGCTCGCGCTGGCGCTCGTAGCGGGCGCGGCGGCCGTCATTGTTCGACGATGCGATCGCCGCGCCGATCGCGAGGCCCGCGACGCCGGCGATGATCGCAACGGCGGTGCCGTCGTCGCCGCGACGGCGGTCGTAACGCTGCGCCTCGGCGGGGGCCGCGGCGGTCAGCGCGGTCGCGGCCAGCGTGATCCCCAGCATCGTCTTGGTCAGGAAAGCGGACATGATCGAACCTTTCTTCATCGCTCGCCGATCGCTTGCTGCACCATGCAGGTCGTTCGAGCACTGGCGCTGTTCTGGACGAGTCGCGGTGAACGGATGCTGAGGCCTGTATTCACCCGCGGTTTATCACCGTTTACCTTGACGATCATCCAGACGAGCAAACGGCGCGGGAAGCATCCAGCTCCCCGCGCCGCCCGCGGACGATCGTGCGATCGGATCAATAGCAGACGCGTACCCGGACCGGGCGCCCGGAATAGGAATCGAACCGGCGCTCAATACGGCAACGATCGTACCGGTCACGATAGCGATAGGCGTAATAGCCGTCGTTCGGATAATAGCCGCGATCGCGATAGAAGCGCGTGTCGTAATCATAGGCATAGCCGCGCTGGCGATAATAGCGCTCGCGATCATAGTCGCGGCGGCCGTTCGACGCGATCGCGGCACCGATCGCCAGTCCAGCGACGCCCGCGACGATCGCGGTGCCGGTATCGTCGCCGCCGCGGCCACGGCGATAGCGTTGCGCATCGGCCGGGGCGGCCGCGGTCAGCGCGGTGGCGGCAAGCGTGGCGCCCAGCACCGCCTTGGTCATCAATGTCTTCATCTCTAACCTCCTAAAGCAACTCGGCCCGATTTCCGCCTGGGATGACAATGCGGACTGTCCGAGCCTGTTCCACGTGTGTAGGCGAATCGCGCTGAACCCATGCTGAGGCGCGCGTTCAGCGGGCGTTTAGACTGACGATAGGCTGACAAAGGGGGAGCGGCGATGGCTTGTTGGTTCCTGCGATCGGAGCCCGAAACCTATGGCTGGGACCATCTGGTGCGCGACGGCGCCACCGAATGGGACGGCATCCGCAACTATACCGCGCGTAATTTCCTGAAGCAGATGCAGGTCGGCGACCGCGCGATCTTCTATCATTCGGGAAAGGAGAAGGCCTGTGTCGGGGTCATGACGGTGACCCGGGCCTGGCGCCCCGACGGTGACAAGGACGCGTGGGCCAGCGTCGCGGTGAAGCCGGTCGCGCCGCTCGCGCACCCGGTGACGCTGGCCGAGATCAAGTCCGAGCCGCGGCTTGCGGAAATCGAGGTGTTGCGTCAGTCGCGGCTGTCGGTCACGCCGGTCGGCGACGAAGAATGGGCGGTGTTGATGGAATTGGGCGGAGGAATGGTGGATGCATAGGATGACCGCGGGATTGCTGGTGGTGCCGATGCTCGCGGGCTGCGGCGGCCCCGGCGCGGGCAATGCGACCGCCGTCGCCAACGACATTGCGGCCGCCTCCTCTCCCGCCGCTCCCTCTACCGTCGCCCTGACGCGGACCGATGTCGAGGCGTTCGTCACGCGACAGGCCAGGCGGCTGGCGACGAGCTCCAACGGCGCGCAGAACGATGTCGACGTCAGCTTCGAGGCGGTCGAGATCGCCGCCGGTCGCGCGCCGACCGCGCAGGAGGCGCAGGTCGAGGGGCTGACCGGCGGCACCGCCTGGCCGGTGCGCGTCGACTATACCGAGCATCGCCGCTGGAAGAATGGCGACACCCAGACCGTCAGGACCCGCTACCGCTACACCTTCTACCGCGATTCGTTCGGCAGGTGGGACGCGCTGATGGTCGGGCCGGAGGCATGATCGCACGCGGCGCGCTCGTGCTGCTGGCGGTCGCGCTGCTCGGCGCGGGCGCGGCGTCCGGGGAGCCGGCAATCGTCCGCGTGCGGCTGGTGACCGGCGCGGGGGCGATCGTCGTTGCGGTCGACACGCGGCATGCGCCGGCGACCAGTGCCAATTTCCTGGCCTATGTCGACGACGGGCGACTGGACGACACCGAATTCTATCGCGCGTCGCGGCGCAAGGGGGCGGAGACGCAAGGGTTCGTCCAGGGCGGTATCGGCACCAATGCCCGCCGCATGCTGGGCCGCGTGCCGTTCGAGCCGACCGGCCGGACCGGCCTCCGCCATGTCGATGGCGCGATCTCGATGGCGCGGTATGAGGCGCTCGATTCGGCGACGGGCAATTTCTCGCTGATGGTCGGCGCCAACCCGGCGATGGACGCGCGGGACGGTTATCCGGGCTATGCCGTGTTCGGCCGCGTGGTCGGCGGCATGGACGTTGTCAGGCGGATGCTCGCGCAACCGACCAGCCCCGGCGGCGACGGCGCGTTCAAGGGCCAGATGCTGGTGCGGCCGGTAAGGATCGTGCGTGCCGAGCGGCTGGACGGCACGGCAAAGCCGACCGGCCAGCCCAAGGTCTGGCTGCTGTTCAAGGGGATGTGAGGCACGCCGGCCGACCCAGTCAGGCGCAGGTGACCGCCACCGTCTTGCTTCGTACCGCCCGTTGCCGACGCAGCATTCTGCCGGCCAGGCCAAGGGCGGCAATCATCATTGCCCAGGTGCCTGGTTCGGGCGTCGCGGCGGCGATGCTGACGAGCAGCGTCTCGTCGCCGGCACCGGCCTCGTCCGCGCCGACGCACAGCGCGCACGTGTCGAAATCGCACTGACGAGAATGGTATTGCGAGGATCGCCAATCGCGTGATTGGCAGCATCGGAAAGCTTGTGGTTTCCCTCCAGCCCCCATAACAGCGCATGCGTATCGAGAAGAACTCTCAATCGTCCTCACCATACCACGCCTTGAGCTCATCGTCGGGCAGCGGCTCGCGAGGAATCGAAGACCCAAACGATCGTCAGATGGTCGCTGCCATGGTCATGTGAACCGCCCCGGGTTTGTCGGAGGCCCTAACTCCTGAGAGGAAGGGGCTATG
>NZ_CAXTHV010000033.1:0-31560 GCF_964244265.1 uncultured Sphingomonas sp.
ACGCGCTTGCCCTGCTGCGCCATCATGTAGCTGAGGTTCGCCAGCGCGAACGACTTGCCGCTGCCGCCCTTGCCATAGATCGCGATGATCTGGGTCTGCTTGGTCACCGGGCCGGTCGGCACGGGATCGGGCTCGTACGACGCTTCCTCGCGCAGCGGTCCTGGATCGAACAGGCTCATATCGTTCTCCAGTCGAGGACCATCTTGAGGCAATCGGGGTCGGTGAAGGCCTGTGGGTAGGCGTCCGCCGCCTCGGTGGCGGGGCGGACGTGGCTGACGAGACCCGCAAGGCTCAGCCGACGCTCCGCGACCAGCGCGATCACCGCGGCGAGATCGACTGGGGTGAACTCGGCGGCGATGCGCAGCCGCGCCTCGCGCGTGAAGGCCGGAGGGAAGGCGAAGGACAGGCGATCGTAGAAGCCGGCGAGGACGATCTCGCCGCCCTTGCGCAGGCGCGGGATGAGCAGGTCGAGGACATCGGTCGCGCCGCTCGCGTCACAGATCACGCGATAGTCGCGGCGATCGTCGGCGGCGGGATCGATCGCCATATAATCGGCGCCGGCGCGCCGGGTCGGATTGGTCTCCCACACCGTCGGCGTCGGTGCGCCCGACGCGACGACCAGCCGGGCGAGGAGGCGACCGAGGACGCCGTGACCGACGATCAGCTCCGGCGGTGGTCCGCCGGCGATGGCGTGATGCGCGGTCGCCGCAAGCGCGGTGAGGATGCCGGCGCTGCCGAGCGACTCGTCGACCGGCATCACCCGCGCCGACGGCAGGATGACGCTGCGCGCGGCACCCCCGAACAATCCCTTCGCATCGCGATAGCAATTGGCACCGGGCACAAAGACCCATTCGCCGATTCGCCCCCGCGCCTCGCGGCCGGCGTCGACTACCCGGCCGACCGATTCGTAGCCGGGCACCAGCGGATAGCCCATGCCGGGGAACATCGGCATCCGGCCCGTCCACAACAGCTTTTCAGTGCCGGTGGAGACCCCACTCCAGTCGATCTCGACCCGGACGTCGCCCTCGGCCATCGGACTCAGCGTCAGCGCCCGCAGCGCGAGCTGTTCCGGTGCCTCCAGTATGACCGCGACCGCGTCCACCCGCCCATCCTCTGTATGCGAGTTCCCGATTGGTCCCCGACTATGTGTAACTTTATCCTTACGTATTATGTTGTCAACTGAATTGGACAGTCAGCGTGTCGCGACGATCGCGCCCGCGGTGAGCGGCATTCCGGTTCGCAGTTTGCGAGTGTCCGAAAAGCCGGCGGCGCGCAGCATGGCAGCGATCTCTTCGGCGCTGCGCGGCCGGCCCGACCCCATCGCCAGCAGATAGAAGCCGAAATAGGCGTCGCCCGCCGGCTCCGCGCCGCGCGTCCGCGCCATCGGCTCGGCGATGACCAGCCTGCCGCCCGGGGGCAGCGCGCCGTGGATGTGGCGTAGCAGCGTCATTGCCGGCGCGTCGTCGTGGTCGTGCAGCACGCGGATCAGCGTGATGACGTCGTATCCCGGCGGCAGCGGTCCTTGCAGGAAATCGCCCCCGAACACCGTCGTGCGCCCGGCCAATCCGGCCGAGTCGAATCGCGTTCGCGCCCGCTCGGCGACGGCAGGGAGGTCGAACAGCCCCAGCACCAGGCCGGGGCAACGCTCGGCGATGGCGGTCAGAAACGCGCCCTCGCCACCGCCGACGTCGAGCAGGCGGCGATGGCGATGAAAGGGATAGGCGTCGATCGCCTGCGCCGCGACCATCGGCTGCGACGCCGCCATGAGCGCCGAATAAGCGGCCACCGCCCTGGCGTCGCCCTCCCCAACCGCCTCGGCATAATGCCACAGGCCCGACAGCGCGCCGCCGCCCCCGCCGCGCCGCAACAGCCCAAGTGGGTCGGCGAGGTCGGCGTAGAGCAGGTGGTGGTGCGCCACCATCTCGGCGATGCCGCGATTGCCCCGTAGCGCCGCGCCGCCGCTGCCCAGTGCCCAGCCCGACCCCACCGCCTCGCTCAGCCCCAGCGCGGCCGCCGCGCGCAACAGTCGTTCGGCCCCGGCGACGGGCAGGTCGATGCGGGCGGCGACCGTCGCGACATCGTGCGGACCGTCGGCCAGCACCTCCAGCAGCCGGGTCTCGATGCAGGCGGCGAGAATCTGCGAATAGGTGAAGCCGGCGACCAGATCGAACAGCGCCCGCGCCCGCCGCCGCGCGACGGGGCGGGTCAGCGGAAAACGCACCGCGAAACGCTGGAAGCGCGGCGACGACAGCCACCCGTTGCGCCAGCCGATCCAGCGCTTTTTGATGTTGGACGAAATCATGTGTCCACTTGTCTGGACAGATGCTATCCCGTCGTCAATCGGAGGCGGCCGGATGCCGGACGAGCGGACAGTGATCATCGGAGGGGGCGTCGGCGGCCTGACCAGCGCCGCGCTGCTTGCCGCGCGGGGCCAGGCGGTGACGCTGGTCGAAGCGCAAGCCGGCCCGGGCGGCAAGCTCCGCGCGATCAGCGTCGAGGGTGGGGCGATCGACGCCGGCCCGACGGTGTTCACGCTGCGCGCGGTGTTGGAGGATATCTTCACGGCGTGCGGCGGGTCGCTCGACGATGACCTGACGATGCAACCCGCGACGACGCTCGCCCGCCACGCCTGGGGGGAGGCCCGGCTCGACCTGTTCGCCGACCCGCTGCACAGCGAGGCGGCGATCGGCGAGTTCGCCGGGGCGGCCGAGGCGCGCGGCTATCGCCGGTTCCGCGCCGAGGCGCAGCGGCTGTTCGACGCGCTCGACCGGCCGTTCCTGCGAGGCACGAAGACCGACCCGATCACGCTCGGCTGGCGGATGGGCGCGCGCGGCCTGCCCGACTATCTCAACCTGCGCGCCTACACCTCCATGTGGCGCGCGCTCGGCGGCTATTTCGCCGACCCCCGGCTGCGGCAATTGTTCGGCCGCTACGCCACCTATTGCGGCTCCTCGCCCTTCGCCTGCCCGGCGACGCTGATGCTGATCGCGCATGTCGAGGCGAGCGGGGTGTGGCTGATCGACGGCGGGATGCACCGGCTGGCGCTGGCGCTCGAAGCGCTCGGGCGGCGCAACGGCGTGCGCTTTCGCTACGATGCGCCGGTGCGCGAGATCCTGATCGAGCGCGGCCGCGCGGCGGGCGTGGTGCTGGCAAGCGGCGAGCGGATCGGCGCGACGTCCGTCATCTGCAACGCCGACCCCGCCGCGCTCGGCGCCGGCCAGTTCGGCGACGCGGCCCGTCGCGCCGCGTCGCCGGTCCCACCCCGCCGCCGCTCGCTCAGCGCGATGGTATGGACCGCGCAGGCGAAGACGGCGGGTTTCCCCCTCGCCCGGCACAACGTCTTCTTCTCGGACGATTACGCCACCGAATTCGCCGCCCTCGCCGCCGGCCGGCTGGCCGACGCGCCCAGCGTCTATGTCTGCGCGCAGGATCGCGACGCGGGCGAAACGCCAATTGCACGCGAGCGCCTCCAGATCATCGTCAACGCGCCGGCCACCGGCGACGGCGCGCCACCAACTTCCACGGAGATCGACCGATGCAGGCAGCATATGCTGGACAGCGTTTCGCGGGCGGGGCTTTCGCTCGATCTGGGGGAAACGGCGATCCTGACGACGCCCACCGATTTCAACGCAATGTTTCCGTCGACGGGTGGAGCCCTTTATGGACCGGCCTCGCACGGGTGGGCGGCCTCCTTCCGCCGGCAGGGCAGCCGGACGCGGATCCCTGGGCTCTATTGCGCGGGCGGGAGCACGCACCCCGGCGCGGGCGTGCCGATGGCGGCGCTGTCCGGCCGGCTAGCCGTCGACTGCCTGCTCAGGGACCGCGCTTCGACGTCGGCGTCGACGCGAACGGCTATGCCTGGTGGTATATCGACGCGACCAGCGACGACGGCCGCCACGGGCTGACGATCATCGCCTTCGTCGGCAGCGTCTTCTCGCCTTATTACAAGCTCAGCGGCCGCGGCCGCCCCGACAATCACTGCGCGATAAACGTCTCGCTGACCGGCCCGCGCGCCACCGCCTGGGCAATGACCGAGCGCGGCGCCGCCCGCGTCCACCGCGATGCCGACACCTTCGCGGTCGGCCCGAGTGGGCTGAGCTGGGACGGCGACACGCTGGTGATCGACATCGCCGAGATATCGGCCCCGCTGCCCTACAAGGTGCGCGGCAAGGTGCGGGTGACGCCCGAGATGATCGGCACCACCGCGTTCCAGCTCGATCCCGCCGGCAAGCACCGCTGGCACCCGGTCGCGCCCCGCGCCCGAATCGAGGTGGAGATGACGCACCCCGGCGTCCGCTGGTCGGGCGACGGCTATTTCGATTCGAACTTCGGCGACGAGCCGCTGGAGGCGGGGTTCGATGACTGGCACTGGTCGCGCGCGCATCTAAAGAACGACGTCGCGGTGCTCTACGAAGGGCGGCGGCGCGACGGTACGCCGTTTGATCTGGCGTTAAGGTTCGACCGGCAGGGGCGTTGGCATGACATGGTCCAGCCCGTGCCCGCGCCGCTGCCGCGCACCGGTTGGCTGGTGAAGCGCGCGACGCGGGCCGATGCCGGCTCTAACCCGCGCGTGGTCAAGACCTGGATCGACGCGCCTTTCTATGCGCGATCGGCGCTGGCGACGCGGCTGTTCGGCGAGGATTGCTACGCGGTCCATGAAAGCCTGTCGCTCGGCCGCTTCCGCTCGCCGATCGTCCAGTCGATGCTGCCTTACCGGATGCCCAGAGCCTTCTGGTAAGCGCCGCTATTCCGCATCGGGCGGCTTCTTGTCCCTGGCGATCTCGCGATTGATCGAGACGAGCTGCCAGATACAGAAAGCCACCACCGGCACGCCGGCGATCGCCATGTCGAACAGGCCGAAATAGCTAGAGTGCATCATCGCCCTCCCGCGGCGTCGCGGATGATCGCCGCAATCTCTGCCGGCCGTTCCTCATGCGCCAGATGGCCGAGGCCGGCCAGCGGCATTACCGTGGCGCCGTCGACCAGCGCCGCCGCAGCCCGCGCGGTCGCGATTGGAATCGCGGTGTCGCCCTCGCCATGGACGAGCAGCAGCGGCGTCCGCAAGCGCGGCAGGTCGCGCTTGAGCGATTCGAGATCCCAATCGGCCATCATCGTGATCGCGCCCGAGACATGGCCAGGCGTCGTCAGCAACCGTTCGTAGAACGCCACGCCCTCGGCGTCGATCTGCGAGCCCGTGCTGCGCGCGAGGAACCGCCCGGTCTCACCCCGCGTCCGCGCCAGCCGCGCGAAGACATGCGGCGCGAACGGGTTGACGAACAGCGCGCGCGCCAGCGCCGGAAACAGCCGTGCGGCCAACCCCGGAAAGGGCATCAGCGCGGGATTCAGCCCGACGATCGTGGCCGGCGCGGCTTGGCCGTCGAGCGCCATCCGGATCGCGATCGCCGCCCCCGCCGAATGGCCGACGATCGTCGCCGGCGCGATGGCCAGCGTCCGCAACAGCTCGCCCAGCGCCCGCGCCATCGCCGGCATCGCCAGCCCGCCGGCCGGCCGGCCGGTCGTGAAGCCGTGGCCGGGCAGGTCGGGCGCGACGACGGTGAAATGCTCCGCCAACAGCGGCGCGAGGGCCCGCCAGCTATGCGTCGCGGCCCCGGTGCCGTGGAGCAGCAGCAACGGCGGGCCGTCGCCCATGACCTGGACATGCCAGCGCAGCCGCCCGGCCTCGACGAAGCGGCTGGCCGCGCGATTGGGCCAGTCGCGCCCCTCGACATCCCAGCGCGGGGCGCTGCTCATCCGCCTTGCGCCGAACGAACCGCGGCGTGCATCGCCGCCGCATCGGCGCGCGGCAGCGGCAGATAGCGCGCGTGCATCGCCGCCGCGAGCGCCGCCCCCTCGGGCCGGGGCCGGGCGGAGATATCGACGAAGGCGGACGCGATGCCGGATGCGCCGATCGCCTTGGCGGCGGCGGTCGCATCGAGTTCGGCGGTCTGGCGCACGGCGGTGCCGTCGGCGGCGATGTTGGCGCGACCGTCGGTCAACACCACGACGAAGGGCGTCCGCCCCCTCGCCTTGGCGCTTTCGGCAAGCTCGCGCGCGGCGTTCAGCCCGGCCGCCAGCGGCGTTCCCCCGCCGCCGGGCAGTTCGGCGAGCGACCGCCGCGCCCGCGCCAGCGACCGCGTCGGCGGCAGCAGCAGCTCGGCCGACACCCCCCGAAACGCGACCAGCGCCACTTCGGCGCGCTTCACATAGGCTTCGGCGAGCAGCAGCTCGACCGCGCCCTTCGCCTCGGCGAGCCGCGCCAGCGCCGACGACCCCGAGGCGTCGACCGCAAAGATCGTCAGCGCCTGCGCGCGCGTTTCGAACCGGCGGATGCGCAGGTCGTCGCGGCGGATTTTCACCTTCGCGCCCCCGCCGCGCAGCTTCTGCCACGGCGCGGCGGCGCGCAATGTGTCGATCAGGCTCAACCGCCGCCCGCCGCCGGGCATGCCGGCGCGCGCGCTCATCGGCCGCCCCCGCGCGCCCGAGGTCCGTCGCTCGCCGCCGCCGCTGACGCGCGCCGTCTTGCGGCTGCGGCCGGCGGCGATCCGCGCGAGGACGTCCTTGGGCAACGCCGCCAGCGCGGCCGCGAGGACGATATCGTCGAGCTGGCCGGGCTCGCCGCGCTCCTCCTCGCCGTCGTCCGACGCGGGCGGTGGTGGTGGCGCTTCCGGCTCGGCCTCGTCGGCCGGCGCCGGCATCCGCGTCGCCCGGGGCGCGAGGACGAGCCGCGCGGCAAGAGCGACGTCCGCCTCGGCGATCGAGTCGCGCCCGTTCAGCCGCGCCGATGCCCGCGCCGCCCGCAGCGCGAACAGCGGCGCGCGGGCCGAGTCGATTCCCAGCGCGGCGGCGGTGGCAGCGAGGGCTTGGAGGACGTCGTCGCTCGGTACGTCCGCTACGCTGCCCCCCCGGCGCAGGCCGGAGCCCAGGTGCGGGCTGTCACGAATGGCGACCCGCTGCTCGGGCAACGCTTCACCTAGGCCCCGGGCTTTGCCGGGGGGGGTAGTGTCCGTCAGGTCCACCCAGAAGGCCAGCCGCTCCGCCAATGCCCCCGGCGTCCGCTCGTCCGGTTCGATCCCGTCATCCAGCGCGACCGTTGCAAACCGGACACCGCTATCGATCGCCGCCGCGATCCGCCCGGCGGTCGCGTCCGACAGCCGCTCCGCCATCGGCATCACGACGATGCCGTCCGCCGCCTCGGCCAGCAGCCCGGTGCTCGCCACCGCGCGGCCCAGCGCCAGCGTCGCCGTCAGGTCGAGGCCGCCGAGCAGCCGGTCGTCGTCGATATGCGCCGGCATCCGCCGCACCGGCACGCCCTGGGCCAGCCCGCCGCGCAGTTCGGCGACCACCACATCGCGTACCTCGCCCCCGCCGCGCAGGATCATGCCCCCCAGCCCCGGGTCGATCGCGCATAGCCGCGCCGCGATCAGTGCGTCCTCGAACGGATCGGGCGTATCGCCCGTCGCGGTCACGCCGCCATGTCCCCCAGCGCCCGCTCGATCCGCGCGGTCGAGCCGGTCTCGTCGAGCACGTTGCGGCGCAGGCGGTGGCGCAGCGCCATCGGCGCGACGCCCGCGATATGGGCGTTGGTCACGACCTCGGCCCCGTCGAGCGCCGCCAGCGCCCGCGCCGAGCGCATCAGCGTCAGCTCGCCGCGCAACCCGTCCGCGCCGACCGTTATGCACAGCCGGGACGCGAACTCCAGCACCTCGTCGGGCACCGCGAGACCCGGCAACGCCGCCCGGCCGCGCGCGATCTGCTTCAGCATCCTGCGCTCCGCCCGCCGCCACCTCTCCGCGAAAGCCGCCGGCTCGCGCTCGAAGGCGTCGCAGCGCTTCAGGATCTCGACGCGCTGGTTCAGATCCTGCGGCGTCCGAACCTCGACCGACAGCCCGAAGCGGTCGAGCAATTGCGGGCGCAGCTCACCCTCCTCCGGATTGCCGCTGCCGACCAGCACGAAGCGCGCCGGATGCCGCACCGACAGCCCCTCGCGCTCGACGACATTCTCGCCCGACGCGGCGACGTCGAGCAGCAGGTCGACGATATGGTCCTCGAGCAAATTGACCTCGTCGATATAGAGAAACCCGCCGTTGGCCCGCGCGAGCAGCCCCGGCTCGAACGCCTTGACCCCCGCGCCCAGCGCCCGCTCCAGATCGAGCGCGCCGACCACACGGTCCTCGGTCGCCCCCAGCGGCAAGTCGACGAACGGCACCGTCACCTTGCCCTTGCGCGGCGATCCGTCCTGATAGCCGGCGTCGGCGGCGTCGATCGGCGGCAGCAGCGCGGCGAGCGCGCGCACCGCGGTCGACTTGCCGGTGCCCCGGTCGCCGAACACCATCACCCCGCCGATCCGCGCGTCGACCGCCGCGATCAGCAGCGCACGCTTCATCTCGTCCTGCCCGACGATCGCGGAAAAGGGGAAGGACACGCGCACCGCGCCCGTGTACCATGCGCTGGACACTCCACAAGCCGGACCACCCCCTGATGTGGACACCGATCATCATCGCCGCCGGGGTCGCGGTCTTCCTGGGCGGGTTCGGCGGGCTGATGACGCCGATCGGGCCATGGTATCGCGAGCTGCGCAAACCCTCGCTCCAGCCGCCCGACTGGCTGTTCGGCCCGGCCTGGACGATCATCCTCGGCCTCGCGGCATGGTCGGCGGTGATCGCCTGGAACGCGGCGCCCGATGCGGCGGCGCGCACCGACGTCGTCATTCTCTTCACGACCAACGCCGTGTGCCACGCCTTGTGGAGCCCGCTGTTCTTCCGCGCGCGCCGGCCCGATTGGGCGCTGGTCGAGGTGGTGTTCCTGTGGGCATCGCTGGTGGCGCTGGTCGTGGGCCTGTGGCCGATCGCGCACCAGGCGAGCCTGTTGATCGTGCCTTATCTGCTCTGGGTCAGTTTCGCCGCCTGGCTCAACAGCGCGATCGTGCGGCTGAACCGGCCCTTCCGCTAACGTCCGGGCTGCGCTCGGGCGGCCATGGCCTGAAACTCGTCGATCATCACGAGCCGCTCGGCGATGTCGACACGATAGGAGGCGTCGGCCGGGGTCAGCGCCAGCGCGCGCAGCCAGGCGACCTTCGCCGCCGCCATTTCACCCGCCTGGAGATAGGCTAGGCCGAGGAAGAAGGGCGGCCCCGGCTGATCGGGCGCGAGCCGCCACGCGCGGCGAAAGGCGAAGCGCGCCGCCGGCGACACCTGCCCGGCATCATGAGCCGCCAGCGCGCTGCCGAGCCCGGTCCACAGCGCCGCATCGCCCGGACGGCGCGCGATCGCCGCCAGCACGCCCTGCGCCGCCGCGCGCGTCTGCCCCGCGCGCAACTGCGCATCCGCCGCCGCGAGCACCTCGGCGTCACCGGCCGGCGCGGGCATGATCGCGCCGCGGAACGCCACCAGCCCGGGATCGACGTCGACCGCCTCTGCCTCGGCTCCGACCGGATGCCCCGGCAGCGACGCCCGTTGCTGTAGCGCATAGCCGGCCGCCCCCAGCATCAGCGCCGCGCCGACGAACCAGCCGAGCGCACGTGGCACCCCGAGAAGCCGCAAGGCCGCAAACGCCACCCCGCCGATCACCGCCAGCGCGACCCAGCCCATCAGCGAGCCACCGGGAAACCGACCATCGTTTGACACTCCATCAGCGCGAACTTACCCGTCGTTATCGAGACTAGGGGCGGCCGGATAGTTGAATGCTACGTAGCGACAGGCCGGCCTCCTCATGAACCGTATCCGAATCGGCACGCGCGGATCGCCGCTGGCGCTCGTCCAGGCGGGCATGGTCCGCGATGCGCTGATCGCGGCGCACGGCGTCGCGGTGGAAATCGTCGTCATCAAGACGACCGGCGACATGGTGCAGGATCGCCCGCTCGCCGAGATCGGCGGCAAGGCGCTGTGGACCAAGGAGCTCGACCGCGCGCTGCTGACCAACGCCATCGACTGCGCGGTCCATTCGATGAAGGACGTCGAGACCGTGCGGCCGGCCGAGATCGCGATCGTCGCGATGCTGCGGCGCGCCGACGTGCGCGACCGGCTGATCGGCGCGCCCTCGATCGCAGCACTGACCGAGGGCGCGACGGTCGGCACCAGCTCGCCGCGCCGCCGGGCGCAGTTGCTGCGGCTGCGACCCGACCTCAAGATCGTCCAGTTCCGTGGCAACGTCGACACCCGTCTCGCCAAACTGGCGGCGGGCGAGGCCGACGCGACGCTGCTGGCGGCGGCGGGGCTGGCGCGGCTCGACCGCCCCGACGTCGGCGTCGCGATCGACCTCGACGTCATGCTGCCGGCTCCGGCGCAGGGCGCCGTCGGGATCGAGGCGCGCACCGCCGACCACGCAACCCGCGCGCTGCTCGCGGTTCTCGACGATGTCCCCACCCACACCTGCGTCTTGGCCGAACGTGCTCTGCTCGCCGCGCTCCACGCAGATTGCCATTCGCCGGTAGCGGCACTGGCCCGCATCGACGGCACGATGCGGGCCGAGCTGCTCGCCGGGGACGGCAGCGCGCATGTCACCGGCACGGGCGACGACCCGGCGGCGCTGGCCCGCGACCTGCTCGCCCGCGCCCCCGATTCGATCCGGAGCCTGTTCGCCGCATGAAGCCCCTCGACGCCGAACAGGCCGCCGCCCGCACCTGGTTCGAACATCTGCGCGACCTGATCTGCGCCGAGTTCGTCGCGATCGAGCGCGAAGCGGGTTCGGACGCCGACTTCGAGTACATTTCCTGGGACCGCACCGACCCCTCCGGCGAACCCGGGGGGGGCGGGGTCCGTGGCGTGATGACGGGCAAAGTCTTTGAAAAGGTGGGGGTCAACGTCTCGACCGTCGGCGGCGCCTTCGAGGGCGAGTTCGCCAAGTCGATCCACGGGGCGGGCGAGAACCCGCAATTCCTCGCCACCGGCATCAGCCTCGTCGCGCACATGGCCAATCCGCATGTGCCGGCGGTCCATATGAACTGCCGCTTCCTCGCCACGACGAAGCGCTGGTTCGGCGGCGGCGCGGACCTCAACCCGCCGCTGCCGGTCGCGGCGGATACCGAGGATTTCCACGCGACGCTGAAGGCCGCGTGCGACGCGCATGAGGTCGGCGACTATCCGCGCTTCGCGCAATGGGCCGAGGAGTATTTCTGGCTGCCACACCGGCAGGTCCATCGCGGCGTCGGCGGGATTTTCTTCGATCATCTCGAAGGCGACTTTGCCGCAAACTTAGCCTTCACGCAGGATGTCGGCCGCGCGTTTCTCGACGCCTATCCGCGCATCGTCCGGCGGCGGATGCACGACGCCTTTACGCCCGAGGACGAGGCGGCGATGCTCGCCTGGCGGGGACGCTATGCCGAGTTCAATCTCGTCTACGACCGCGGCACCCTGTTCGGCCTCAAGACCGGCGGCAATATCGACGCCATCTTGATGAGCCTGCCCCCGCGCGCGACCTGGGCCTGAAACCGCTATGGCCACATCTGTTGATCTGAATTAGTTTTTTGGTGAGGGCCTAGTAAACCACCGGATGCGGTTTTCGACTGGTCCAACGATAATCGGTGGACAGCGACGGAAACACGCTGTTTGCTTGGGTTATGGACACCAGTTCGGGTTCTACCGACTCTTCATCGCCCGCTGATCGGACCGAACAGGGTGACGCGGGCGTCGCCGCCTCACTCGTTTCTGCGGTGGAATGGAATGGCCATCCGCTCGGACCGCGCGAGCGATGGCCGACCGCGCTCAAGGCCATGCTGGCCTATGTGCTGGCCTCGGCCGAACCGATGTATCTCGTCTGGGGCGCAGACCGGAGTTTCTTCTTCAACGATGCCTACGCCCCGATCCTCGGCCCGCGCCTCGATACCGCGATGGGGGCGCGGTTCGACGTTCTTTGGGCCGATATCTACGCCTCCGTCGAACCCATGTTCACGGCGGCGCTGGCGGGACGATCCAGTCGCGTCGTCGACATGCCCGTGCCGATGACGCGCGGCGATGACGTCGAGGAAACCTGGTGGACCTTCTCCTTCTCGCCGGTCTTCGCCGACGACGGCTCGGTCGCCGGGGCGTTGTGCATCACCGGCGAGACGACCGCGATCGTCCGTCAGGCGCAGGCGAGACGCCATGCCGACGCGGCGCTCGACGCCTCCGAGCGCAGCCTGCGCCGCGCCCAGGAGGCTGGCCAGATCGGGCTGTTCACCGTCGATCTCGCCTCTGACGCGCTCAGCGGCACACCCGAGTTCTTCAGATTGTTCGGCCTGCCGCCGGCGGTGACGATCGCCGCGTCGCTGATCGAGACGCTGGTGCTGCCCGAAGACGCGGCGATCGTCTCGAGTTCCGCGACCCGCGCCTCGCCGGATCTCGATCTCCACGCCGAATACCGGATCCGCCGCCCCGACACGGGCGAGATCCGCTATATCGAGCGCCGCGCCGAGATCGAGCATGACGCCGACGGCGCCCCGCTGCGCCTTGTCGGCGTCGTGCAGGACGTCACCGACCGCCGGCGGAATCGCGACACGCTGGCCAGGCTCAACGCCTCGCTCGAAGCCACGGTGGTCGAGCGCACGCAGGCGCTGCTGCTGCACGAGAACATCATCCAGTCGGACAGCACCGCGATCTGCGCGTTCGATACCGACTACCGGCTGATCGCCTTCAACAAGGCGCACAACGACGAGTTCTTCCGCGTCAACGGCTTTTACACCAAGCTCGGCGACGTATTCCACGAGCTGTTCGTGCCCGAGCAGCGCGATGCCATGAAGGCGCAGATGGCGCGCGCCCTGACCGGCGAGGCCTTCACCGTTGAAGAGGAGTTCGGCGATCCCGCCATCGATGCGCCGCGCTGGGAGATCCTCTACTCCTCGTTGCGCGACCCGGACGGCAAGATCATCGGCGCGTTTCATCACGCGCGCGACATCAGTGCGCGTCTGCGGGCGCAATCCGAACTGGAGACCGCGCGAGACGCGCTGCGTCAATCGCAGAAGATGGAGGCGATGGGGCAGCTCACCGGCGGCGTCGCCCATGATTTCAATAATCTGCTGACGCCGATCCTGGGCAGTCTCGACCGGCTGCGCGGCAACCCCGGCCTGTCCGAGCGCGAGTTGCGGCTGGTCGAAGGCGCGCTGCAATCGGCGGAGCGCGCGAAGACGCTGGTGCATCGCCTGCTCGCCTTCGCGCGACGGCAGCCGCTGCAATCCGGCGCGGTCGACCTCGCCGACCTGTTGCGCGGCATGTCCGCGCTCGTCGCCAGCACGTCGGGTCCGCAGATCAGGGTGGTGACCGAGCTGCCCGACGGATTGCCGCCGGCGATGGCGGACGCCAACCAGTTGGAGATGGCGGTCCTCAACCTGTGCGTGAACGCCCGCGACGCGATGCCCGATGGCGGCGTCATCACCATCGCCGTGCAGGCGGAGCCGGCGAGGCCGGAGGGCGCGACGGGGGACGGCCCGTTCCTGCGTCTGTCGGTGACCGACACCGGCACCGGCATGGACGAGGAAACCGCGCGGCGCGCGGTCGAGCCCTTCTATTCGACCAAGGGCATCGGCAAGGGCACGGGTCTCGGCCTGTCGATGGTCCACGGCCTCGTCTCGCAGCTCGGCGGGTCGATGCTGATCACCAGCCGGCCGGGTGCCGGCGCACGCGTCGACCTGCTGCTGCCGGTCAGCGCCGAGGCGGTCGCGGCGCCGGTCGCGGCCGGCGCGATGCAGGCGCCGCAACTCGCCGGCCACGTGCTGGTCGTCGACGATGAGCGGCTGGTGCGGATGGCCATCGCCGACATGCTCGAAAATCTCGGGTACCGGACGACCGAGGTGAGCGATGCGGGCGAGGCCGAACGGCTGCTGGCGAACGGCGAACGCTTCGATCTGGTCGTGACCGACCATCTGATGCCGGGCATGTCGGGCGCCGAACTGGCATCGACGATCCGGCAGCGGTGGCCCCGGCTGCCGGTCCTGATCCTCTCCGGCTATGCCGATGTCGAGGGCATCCCGCCCGACCTGCCACGGTTGACGAAGCCGTTTCGCGAACCCGAACTGGCCGAGGCCATCGCCCGGGCCCGCCGCCGCTGAGATCGTCGCCGTTACCCGTCATCCGCGGCAGGCGCCGCCGCCGGCGGATCGCCCCGTAGAACCTGCCCCAACGTCGCCGCCAATGTGGCCTTGTTATAGGGTTTCCGCAGGATCCGGGCGCCGGCGTGGTCGGGCGGCAGGGTCAGCGTATCCCCATAGCCCGTCGCGAATATATAGGGGATTCCCGCCGCGCGGAGGCGGTCGGCGACCGGCAGGCTGTCTTCGTCGCCCAGATTGAAGTCGAGCACCGCGACCGCGGGCCGGACACCGTCGATCTCCGTCAGCGCCGCCGCGACCGTCGCGGCCGTGACGACCCGCGTGGCGCCGATCTGCGTCAGGATGTTTTCGACATGGATGGCGACCAACAGGCTGTCCTCGACGAGCAATACCGGCGCGTCGATCGCGGCAAGGTCGGGCGAAGCGCCGGCGGCCGGCGGACCGGGCAATTCCTCCACGGCCGATACGGCGGGAGGGGCGGCGCGGAAATGCCGCGACGGTATCTCGAACCGGGCGCGCAGGCCCGTCGGCTCGTGGCTCATCGCGGCGACGCCGCCCAGTTCATGCGGGACGGATTGTTCGATGATGGTCGTGCCCAGGCCCCGCCGGGCGGGCGCCGCCACCGGCGGCCCGTCCCGCTCGCGCCACGTGAGCACGAGATCGCCGCCCGGATCGACCGTCCAGTCGATCTCGACCCGGCCGTCGCCGGATAGCGCGCCGTATTTGACCGAGTTGGTCACCAGTTCATGGACGACCAGCGACAAGGTCGAGTAGGCCAGCGGTTCCACCAGCACCGGCGGGCCCGACAGCGTCATCCGTTCCGCGCCGATATGATGCGCGCCTTCCGCCTCGAACAGCTGGCGGATGGGCGCGGGCCCCCAATTGTCCTGCGTGATCTGGTCATGCGCGCGAGCCAGCGACAGGATTCGTCCCTCGAGCAGATCGATATAGGCGCCGTGCGGGATCGACGGGTCGCTCGATTGCCGGATCAGTCCGTTGATCAGCGCCAGGATGTTGCGGACGCGGTGATTGAGCTCGGCGATCAGCACTTCCTGGCGCCGGCCGGCGCGCTGGCGTTCGGCCAGCGCCGCCCCGGCGAGCCGCAGGACGACCTCGATCAACGAGACGCGCAGCGTTTCCGCGATGGCCTGCTCGGCCTCGGTGAAGGGTTCGGAACGGTCGCGCACCTCTTCCCGCCACGCCGCGAAGCTGGCGCGCGGCGACAGCGTCGCCCCGGGCGCGTCCGGGTCGACGGGCTTGTTCGGGTTGCCCGCCCAGGTGACGAGCTGGACGCGCTGACGCCGGAACAGCATCACATAGTCGTTCGGCTCGGCCGAGAGCGGGATGGCGAGCATCCCCGCGGGCGCGTCGGCACCGGCGACGGTCCCGGGCATGGCGTCGGCGAGATGATTGGTCGCGAAGATCCGGCCGGGCGCGAGCAGGCCCAGCCGCGCCGCCAGCGCGGGGAGGGCGTCGGCCGGGGGCGAGACGCCGCCGCACGCGATGCGCCCCTTCAGCGTGATGGCGACACCGTCGCAGGGCAGGATGTCGCCGATCGCGGTCATCAGCCAGTCGGGATCGTCGAGCAGGCCGACGTCGCTCGCGACCGCCGCGACCAGCCGGTCGCCGGCTGCCCGTGCCGTCGCCTGCGTCGCCGCCGCCGCCTGCCGCTCGCGGCTCTCCAGCCGCATCGAGAACATCTGCCCGAACAGTTCGGCCAGCGTGCGCAGGTCGAAGGCCGGGCACCGCGGCGTGTGGTGATGACAGGCGAACAGCCCCCAGAGCCGGCCCTCGGCGATGATCGACACCGACAGCGACGCCACCACGCCCATGTTCCTGAGATAGGTGATATGGATCGGCGACACGGCGCGCAGGATGGAAAGCGACAGATCGAGCGGCCCGGCCGGATCGTCGGGCGACGACAGGATCGTCGCCGGCGCGGCATCGACGTCGCAGATGATGCGGAACGGCGTGCGGAGATAGAGCGAGCGCGCCTGCCGCGGGATGTCGGACGCCGGATAGCGAAGGCCGAGCAGCGGCTCGATGCCGCTCCGCGCGACTTCGGCCACGACTTCTCCCGATCCGTCGCCGCGAAAGCGGTAGACCATGACCCGATCGAACCCGGTCAGCCCGTGGATCTGCCGCGCGCCCTGCTGCAGGAACCTGGCGAGATTCGGCGCCGCGTCGAGCCTGGCGATCATCGAGCGCACCAGCCCCGCCGCCTCGGTGGCCTCCATCGGATCACTCGGCTCGGCCTCGATGACGATCACGCCGGTCGATTCGTGGACGGCGCAATCGAACCGGCGCCCGTCGCCCGCGACGAGCAGGGCCAGCCCGAACACCCGCTCCACTGCGTCGGTGCCGTAGAGATGGACCAGGCAATTGCGCAGGGAATGGATCGCCGCGCGCGTGAAGACGTCGGCCAGCGGCAGGCCAAGCAGATCGCTCGCCGGCCGCCCGACATAGCGGTCGGCATTGTCCGACACGCGGACGATCCTGAAGTCGCCGGAAACGGCGATCAGGAAGCCCATCGGCTGGATCGCGCCGAGCTGGTGGATAGGCTCGCGGTCGCAACTCGACAGATCGGGCGCCTCGGTCGTGCTCGTCACATCACCCCCCGTGGCAGGACGCGAAATACCGTCTTTCACGGAGACTAGAAGCTTGGCCGGGCTATTCAAGGGCATACCGCCGCCCGTCGACGCGCGTGGACCGCGCCCCGCCGGCGCCGCGCCCGGCAGATCGAGCCGGCGTAACGTGTCGTTAACCAATCCTTTCTACCCCCGTCGACGCGGGATGAAGGCTCTTGCTGACGAGGTTTCGCTGATGCTGATGGACAACATCACGGTCGACACCGAAGTATCGGCCGCGCGCAACGTCTACATCACCGATGACGAGATCGGCATCCGGCTGGCCGTGACCGACGTGCTCGAGGACATGGGCTATCGCATATGGTCCTTCGCGAGCGGCGTCGATCTGCTGGCGGCGCTCGCCGGCATCGACCCCGGATGCCTGCTGCTCGATCTCCAGATGCCGGGCATGAGCGGGATCGAGGTCATGGAGGAACTGGAACGGCGGGGCTGTCATTGGCCGGTCATCGTGATGACGGGGCATGGCGACGTGCCGAAGGCCGTCCAGGCGATGAAGCTGGGCGCGGTCGAGTTCATCGAAAAGCCGTTCGCGCCCGCTACGCTGCGGCCGGCGCTCGACCGCGGTTTCGTCAAATGGGACGAGCGATGCCGGCGGCATGAGGCGCGCGATTCAGCGCTCAATCAGCTGAACGTCCTGACCCCGCGCGAACAGAGCGTGCTGCAGGAGCTGATGCGGGGGAAGCAGAACAAGATCGTCGCCCACGAGCTGGGACTGAGCGTGCGCACGGTCGAAATGCATCGCGCCAATCTGCTCGGCAAGCTGGGGGTGCGGACGCTGCAGGAAGCGGTCGCGTTGCTGATGCGCGCCCGGGGCGGGTCGGGCGTCTGAACTCTCTCACCTGACGGATGTCGTCGGGTGTGCCGGCACGCGAGCGGCGCGCGCCGGCGCCGATCTCAGGCCCGCAACGCGCTGACCGCGCCCAGGTCTTCCACCGCGAACTGATCGAGCAGCATCAGGCCGGCCATGGTGTCGTTCGCCCAGCGGATCACGCCGCGACGCTCGACGCCGGAACCGAAGCATAGCTTGACCGGCAGGCCCGGCTCGAAGCCGCCGTCATGGGCGAGCTTCATGCCGCCCAGCGAGACATCCGCGACGGTGACCGGCTTCGCGCCATGCTCGGTGGTCGCGATCGCCGGCAACGCGGTGCGCAGGCGCGGAGGGCGCGCGTCATCGGCGCGGCAATGCTGCGCGGTGTCCCGCAACACCATGACACTGTCGATGTTGGTCGCGAACTGCAGCCCGCAATCGTTGCCGTTGGTCCAGACCACACGCCCCTCCAGTTCCGTCTCGTCGGTGAGCGCCACGCGGACGCTGTCGCCGAGCATGACCGGCATGTTGAGCGACAACCTCATGCCGCCATCCGACATGTTGCGGACCCGGGCGAACCCCTGATCGCGGTCCGTCTCCACCCGGACGACGCGATAGACCGTGCGGATCCGGGGACTTTCGCGGCGCGTGTCGTTGCTGGGCACGGGCAGCGCCGACGCCGTCCGCGTCGGAACCTGATACGCGATCGCCGGGAAGGTTTCGGGCCGATCAGCAAGTTGATGCAATGCCATTGTCTTGTCCCTCGTTGCTGGGGGTGTAATCCCACGAAGCCGGAGGAGCCGACAGATGTTGATTCTACGGTGTGGGTTCTACGGTAAGAGCTGGGCGCTTCAGGTGCAGCCGTCCGGCGGCCTCGAACAGGGCGAACACCGCGCCCGCCGCCGCGATCGCCCTGCCCCGGGCCACGGCCGTCCCCAGCTTGTCATCGAGCAGGGCGAGGAGGCTGCGCCACGCCGCCGAATCGCCGCCGCCGAGGAAGCTGGCCGGCAGACCGGGCGCGACCGATCGCTTGAGCAGGGTTCCGCCGAGCCGCGACCCTTCGAGCACGTACAGCGCGCCGAGCAACGCCGCTGCGGTGTCGAACCGGATCGCGCCCGCCGCCGGCGGCACGTCGAGCCCGAGCGCGGCGAGGTCGTCCGCGATCAGCCCGCCGCGCCGCCGCGCCGCCCAATCCGGCACGATCGTCGCGATACCACCTTCAGCGAGCGCCTCCTCCACCGGCAGATGCGCGGCCGCCTGCGCGCGGAGGAACGCGCCGTAGGAGGCTGCGTCACCAAACGCGACGGCGGAGAACGTCGCGTCGACGCGCTGGTGGTGGCTCGCCGTGGCGGCTCGCAATACCGAGCGCGCTGTCGCACGCCGCGAACCGGCTTCGCTTGTCATGATGCAGCCTCCGGGTGTCGTTGCCGGACTATGCCAGCCCTCTACCCGTTTAGACAGGAGCCCCGCCGGCGCGAGTAATCCATAGTCCAAGCGAGTGTGTGAGTTTGGATCGGCGCGTGGCGATTGTATCCGTACGCCGCGGTCGATGATCGAGAAGCTTTGGCGATGACGGGATACGGGGAGGATTGAGGGGGAAATGCCCTTGCCGACAGCGTCTTCGCGGGCCCGATGCGCGGCCTAGAGCGGGTTGTGATCTTACGGAGGCGTCGTGATTGCCCTGTCGTGTTCGTCCGGCAAGGAGCGGGTCGCAGCGCGTAGCGGCGCTACGCGCAAGGCCCGCGACGCCGCCGGCGGGCACGACAGGGCAACCGCTGCGCGGCGGGCCGATGTTGCGCCAAGACAGCGTCGTTCGTCGGTCGCGGGGGCATAGCCCCGCTCCGCTCCTCACTCCTTGCCCTGACCCAACATCGGCTCCGTCACGACGCCTCCGTAAGGTCACAACCCGCTCTAAATATCAGACAGCGACGGCGGGGGGGCACGAATGGGCGCGGCGAATGTATCAAGGCTGGCGCGGAAGCCGTGCAGCAGGATCACTGCTGGCGCACCGCGCGGGCCGCTATCGTGCAGGCGCACACTGTCGACGTTGCGGCAGGTGCCCGGATAGGCTGCCTCCGGCACGGCGCGAGGCTTATTCGGCTCGTAGGGGAGACGGCGAGGCAGGAGATGCCGAGGATGGCCAGGCCGACCGCCCAGCTCGCAATCGGTCATTCGTCTGGGCAAATCGGGCTTCTTGGGGTGGGTTCAAAATACGGCGTGGTCGCCGCGTTCCGGCGCGGCGGTGCCGGCCAGTACGGCGCGGTAGAAGTCGAAGAGCGTCTCCGTCCCCGTCGAGGGGGTGGCCGCCGCATCGTATCGGCCGCTGCGTGGGTCCAGCACCAACATGGATTCGGTAGCGTAATAGCGGCCGATCCGGGCGAGTTCGGCTTTTGCCGCGAACGACGGCGCGATGCGACCGAGGGCCCCAAGGCCACCGATCATGCCGCCCATCAGGGAGACCGGTATGGATCGGAACCGCGGCGCGTGCCCCGATAGCGCGAACAGCGCCTCGCCCTGCTCGCGGGGTGTGATCGCCGCGCCCGGGCCGCCGATCGGCAGGATGTTGTTCCAGCGGCTTTCGTCATCCAGACAGCCGACGATGTAGTCGGCAAGGTCTGAGTCGCTGATCGGCTTGCACGCCGTCAGGCGTCCATCGCCGAAGATCAGGAAGGGGCGGCCCTGGCCGACACGCTCGATCTGTCCGGATAGCGATTTGAAGAAGGCGGTTGGCCGCACGATCGAATAACGCATTCCGGACGCGATCAGCGCCGCCTCGAAGGCCAGCTTGGCGTGCTGGAAGGCAAGCAACGGCTTCTGCACGCAGATCGCCGAGAGCAGCACGAAATGCGCAACGCCGGCCCGTTGCGCCGCCTCCAGCGCGTTTAGCTGGGCCCGGTGGTCGATCGCCCAGGCGTCTTCCGGTACGCCGGTGCGCGAGGCCATGCAGGAGATCAGGGCGTCGAAAGGTTCGCCGGAAAAGCCGTCCCGGGCCAGGGACAGCGGATCAGTCACATCCACCACCCTGACGGTCACTCCGTCCGCCGCCGTGCCTGCCCGCACGAAGCAGACGACGTCGTGGCCACGCTCCAGGAGGGCAGCCTTCACCGCGCGACCGATCGTGCCTGTTGCGCCAAGCAGGCAGATCCGCTGGTGCCTTTTCATTGTCGGATGCCCGTGCGTGATCTTCTTCCTGGCCGGGAATGAGCGACTGCCCGAGTCCGGGACAAGGCCGTCAAGCCGCCAGCTCCACCGGATCCCGCCGTTCGCCGACGATCGCGTAGTCGCCACCGTCGACCATGACCTGCGGGCTGATCGGCCGGCAGTTGTAGGTCGAAGCCATTGCCGCGCCATAAGCGCCGGTCGTGTGCAGCACCGCCAGGTCGCCGCGCCGCACGCGGTCGATGTCGCGCGCGACCGCGAAGGTATCGCCGCTCTCGCACACCGGCCCGGCGATGTTCGCGACCATCCGCTCGCCGCGTGGCGCCACCGCCTCGAAGCGATGGAACGCGTCGTACAGCGCGGGGCGGGCGAGGTCGTTCATCGCCGCATCGACGATCACGAAGGGGTGGCCGGCGCCGGGCTTCACCCAGATCACGCGGGTGAGCAGGACCCCCGCCGCGCCTGCAATGACGCGTCCTGGCTCGAACGTGAGTGCCACGTCCCAGCCCGCGGTGACCCGCCCGACCATGGCGCCGTAGTCGACGAGCGACGGCACGATTTCGCCGGCCGCATAGGGAATGCCCAGCCCGCCGCCGAGATCGACCTGCGTGACCGCGATGCCCGCCGCCCGCAGCTCCGCCACGAGGGCGCCGACACGCCGGTAGGCGCGCTCAAGCGGGGCAAGATCGTGGAGCTGGCTGCCGATGTGCAGCGCCACGCCGCGCAGATCGAGACCTGCCAGTCGGGCGAGGCGCCCGTACATCGCCGGCGCCTCGGCGATGGCGACCCCGAACTTGTTCTCGCGCCGGCCGGTCGAGATCTTGGCATGGGTGCCCGCATCCACGTCCGGGTTGACCCGCAACACGACCGGCGCGCGCACGTTCCGGGCTGAGGCGAGGGCGGACAGGACTTGCCCTTCCTCCTCCAGCTCCAGGCTGAACTGGCCGATGCCGGCGTCGAGCGCGTCCGTCAATTCGCGGTCGGTCTTGCCGACGCCTGAAAAGACGATGTCTTTCGCGCGCATACCAGCCGCGAGCGCGCGGCGCAGCTCGCCGCCCGAGACGATGTCGGCGCCATAGCCGGCGCGCGCGAGCAGCCGCAGGACCGCGGTGTTCGGGTTGGCCTTGACCGCAAAAGCGAACCGCGTGCCGGGAATGGCCCCCAACGCCGACGAGAACGCGTCCGCCGCATGGCGCAACGCTGCGGCGGAATAGATATGGACGGGGGTGCCGACCGCCTCGGCGATCGCCGGCAGGGGCACGTCCTCGGCGTGGAGCACGCCGTCACGGTGATGGAAGAACGACATCAAGGCATCCGAATGCGAGGAAGGATCAGCGCCGCGCCGGCCCGGTCGGCCGACGGCTTTGGCGGGTTCGCCGCGAGTGGATCACCGCGGCGGTATCGCAGTGACCTCGGCGTTCGGCCTTCAGCAGGACCGGAACGCGCTTTCCGTTCAGCATCAGGACGATGCCGACCAGGGCGGCGGCGAAGCACGGCAGCGTGACCAGCGGTCCGGCGATGCCGATCACCGGCGCGGCGCACCCTGCGACGAACAGGACGGCGCCGCCCACCCGCCAGCGAAGATCACGCCCCGTCACGGCCGTGACTCCCCCGTCGCGACCGGGCAGTCGCAGATCACGCGGTCGCCGGCCCGGGACAGCGCTGCCGCGATCCCGGCGTTGAGATCGCCGGGTCGGGACCCATGCCACAGGACGATGTCCGCTGGCAGGTCGAACTCCTCCGTCAGGGCGACGCTGGCGTCGGCCATGTCGAAGGTGACGCCGATTGCCGGGTCGGCCAGGCGAGCCGCGGTGGTCCGCGCTCGTCCGACCAACGCGGGCGAGCCGTCGATGCCGCGCCCCTCGATCGCCGTGAAGCCGAGCGCGCGCGCGTGGCGCACTGCCGCCAGCAACAGCCTGCCATCGCCGCAATCCGCATCCACGATGCGGACCGCGCGGCGCCGCTGCTCGCGCAGCCCGGCCAGCGCGGTACACACGCCTGGCCAGCGCGGGTCATGCGCCGCCGCACGACCCACCGTCGCGGGCTCGGCCGTCCGCGCTGCGGCGCCCGCGACCGCTCTGGTCCTGCGAAGGGCCACCCTGTTCATCGCGGCCCTCACGTCAGGCTGCACGCGGCAGCGCGCGCTCGTTGGCGGCGACCGGCGCGAAGGGAACAAGCGGCGCGAGCGGAGTCGCGGCGATCTCGACGGCGGCGTGGTAGATGTCGCGCTCGGCATGGGCATAGCTCATCGCCGCGGCGAACGAGACGAAGCGGCCCTCCAGCCGCTTGCCGCTGTCCTGGACCAGCCAGTGGCCGGCATTATCCTGTCCGACGTAGATGGTCGGCGTGCTTGGGTCGGGCTCCGGTGCGGGTACCGACGACATGAATGCTGTCCTCGCGATAAACACGGCCATCATCGGCCGTGTCCGATAATTTACGACGACCGGCGTGTTGTTTCGAGATCGAAAAACGGCGCAGGCATAGTCTTGCCGTAGCGATCGCGAATCACAGCCATCCGACTCGCCTGAACCGCCGGTAGAGCAGTCCGCAGACCGCCGCGATGCCGCCCAGGACGATCGGGTAGCCGAAACGGGAATGAAGCTCGGGCATGTCGTCAAAATTCATACCATAGATGCCGGCTACCGCGGTAGGCACCGCCAGGATCGCGGCCCAGGCGGCGAGCTGGCGCGTGATCACGCCGGTGCGCTGCTGCTCCATCAGATTGCTGAACTCAAATACCGAGGTCAGCACCTCGCGCAGGCCGCCGGTCATCGCCTCCACCCGGCGCACATGATCGAGCACGTCGCTGAAATAATGCCGCGCCTCCGCATCGACGCAGGGCAGGTTATTGCGCGCGAGCTTGCGTGCCACTTCCTCCATCGGCACCAGGATGCGGCCGAAGCGCATCAGTTCGCGCCGCAGCGTGAAGATGCGTGCGATCTCCGAGCGTTCCAGGAAGGCATCGATCGTTCGCTGCTCCATCGCAGCGACCTCCTCCTCCAGCTCGCCGACGAGCGGCAGGTAGCCGTCGACTATAAAGTCGAGGATCGCATGGAGCACATAGTCGGCGCCCTGGCGGAGCAGGTCGGGCGACGCCTCCAGATGCTCGCGCAGCGGCAGGTGCGACCGGGTCGAACCCTGGCGTACCGTGATGATGTGGCTGTGGCCGAGAAACACCGCCGTCTGCCCATAGACGATCGTGTCGCCTTCCAGCCTGGCGGTGCGGCCGATCACGAACAGCTGATCGCCGTAGACGTCCACCTTGGGCAGCTGGCCGTCCTTGAGCGAGTCTTCTACGGCGAGCGGGTGGAGTCCGTACAGCGCCTGGAGCTCGGCGACGTCTTCGGCGCAGGGATCGGACAGGCCGATCCAGACAAACTCTGAGCGGTCGGTCGGGCAGTCGACCCGCTCGCGGGTGGCGATCTCGCGAACGCGGTGGCCGTTCCGGTAGAGGTAGGCGGCGATGACTGGCACGGACGGCCCCTAGAAGGAGATTGGCGGCGATCTAACTGGGTCTTGGTGTTGCCGGTACACGGGCCCGCCTCACCCTATCGAATTGCCGGCACCGGTCCGGTCACGCCCCTAGGCCCCGGACAAGCATTTGACACCACCGGTGAGAACCGCTTGGCTCGATAATGGAGCAACAGGACGCCGGCGCTCGCCAGCACGAGCTGAGCAGCGCGGCCGCGAGCTCGGCGGGTTGGGCCGCCGTGGCGCGCCACTTCGTATACGGCGCGATGCACCGCTGCTGACCATGGAATGCCAGCAGCAGGGCGGCACCTGCCCGGCGGTAGCTCCTGTCATTTAGCTCGCGAGACGCCCTGCGGCGTCGCATCGGCTCGGCGACCATCAATTCATGCGCGTTCTCTGACCTTGATCAGCGCCAACACGAAAGCGAAGTCGTCCGCATATTCGGCATCGGCCGCGGCCTTCGAGAGGTCGTTCATGTCGTGACCACCGTCGAAACTGATCCGCAGCAGTGCCACGTTATGCGGATCGGCGGCCTGCACCCGTGCGGCCATCTTCGCGGCATTGTGCGGCGCGACGCGGACGTCGTTGCTGCTCGTCGTCAGCAGAATTGCCGGGTAGCGCCCGCCGTCCTTGACCGCGTGATAACTGTCCATTTGCTTCAAAGCATGGTATCCTGCCTCGTCCTTGACCGACCCGAACTCGGGAACGTTGGGTTGCCCGTTCGGCTCGAACTCGGCGCGAAGCGGATTGGACATGCCAACCTTCGAGATCACCGCCGCGAACAGATCGGGCCGTTCGGTCATCGCGCGGCCGACGGTGATACCGCCCGCCGAACCGCCGAAGATCGCCAGCTGCCGCGCCGACGTATAGCCTTGCGCGATCAGCGTCTCGCAACAGTCGATCAGGTCGCGCCAGGTATTGGGCTTGGTCGCCTTCATGCCCGCTTCGTGCCAGGCGCGGCCATATTCGCCACCGCCGCGGACGTGCGCGGTGGCGACGATTCCCCCTGCTTCGAGGAACGCGATATTGCGCGCGTCGAAGGCGGGTTGCGACGGCCATTGATAGGCACCGTAGGCGTGGACCAGGCAGGGCGCGGCGACGATCGCTCCCTTGCGACGAACGATCGAGATCGGCACCTGCGTTCCGTCGCGCGCGGTCGCGAAGATGCGACGATATTCATAAGGGTCGAGGTCGATCGCAGGGCGCTGCTGCAGCGTAGTGCGGGTCGCGGCGCTGGTGCGGCCGTCGACCGTGAAGATCGTGCCGGGCTGGAGCCAGCTGGTGATGCGGATCAGCGCGCCGCCGTCGGCCGCGTTCACGGCCACGCTCTGCACCCAGCCCGAATAGGGTAGCGCCACCGTTCGCAGGGCTCCGTTCGATGGCTGGAAGCACAGGCTCTGCTCGCCGCCGTCGTTGATCGTCACGAAGGTGCCGTCTCGCCCGGCGTTGAGTTCATCGAGCACCTTCGCACCCGCCGGCACCAGCACGCGGGCGGTCGCCAGCGTCCCCGTCGCCGCGTCGATCGCGAGCAGCGCGCCGTTGGCGGCCGGGCTGTTCGAGATGACATAGAGCGTGTCGCCGCTCAGCGCGAAGTCGGCGACGCCTTCGTCCGCTCGACAGATCTGTCGCCATCTGGCCTTGCCCGCGAGCACGTCGTCGCGTCGCGCGAGGTAGATCGCGAAGGCGCGGACGTAACCGTCGCGCATCAGCAGCGCGACCTGGTCGGAGCCGATCCCGACCTGCATTTCAGGCGAGGAGATCGCCGACATCGTGACGCCGGCATCCATCCCCGCCGCCATGATCTTCTTGTCGGCGCTTTGCGCAGTATCGACGCGGTGCAGCCACAGACTGCGATCGTTGTAGAAGTCCGCGCTGCCTGCGGCGCGTCCCGCGAAACGATTGTAGAAGAAGCCGCTATCGTCTGGAAGCCAGGAGGCACTAGCATATTGCGCGTCGGCGACGCGATCTGCCAATAGGCGCCCGCTTGCGACTTCGACGACATGGCCGATGGCATTCTCCGATCCAGCCAGCGCGACGCCGAAGGCGAGATAGCGCCCGGTTGGCGACGGCACCCACCAGGTGATCGAGGCGGGGCTGCCGCCGGCGGCAAAGGTCGCGGGGTCGGCGAGTATCTGCTCGTGCCCGTCGGGATGATGCGCCACGAGGCGATAGTTTGCCGCCCCAGATTCGCGTCTTTGCAGAAAGCGGATCGCGCCCGCCGGCTTGGGATAGATTACCTGAGTGACGTCGCCCGAAAGCTCCGCGATCCGTTTGAGCAAGCGCGAGCGATCGGGATAGGCCCCAAGTAGATGCCGCGCATAGGCGTCCTGGCCGCGCATGAACGGCAGCCAGTCGCGATCGGACGTGTTTTCCAGCCAGCGATACCGATCGACCACCTGCTCGCCCCACAGGGTATCGGTGACCGGCTCGATCCGAGCAACCGGCAGGCGCAGCGTATCGGTCGCCCAAGCTGACCGTGGCAGCAACGCCACAATGCTCATGGTCGCCGCGTCGGTCAGGAACCGCCGGCGTGACAGGTGGCGATCGGCGGTCGTGGTCATGGCTTGTCTCCTCGTGCCAGCCGATGGCGCGAGGACCGGCGCGACGCGATCACCGATCGGTGAACGACGAGCAGCGTCGGCGAACAGCGATGGCGTTGTCATCCAATCGCGATAGAACGGTTGCGATGTTACGATCCGGGCCAAAACCGACCGACCTGCCTGCTCGCGCGGTGATCGCCTCGATCGCGATCTTCTGGGCGGGCTGGATCGTCCTGATGAGCCTGCGCGCACTGCTGCTCGGTTTCGCTGACCCGGGCGACCTGCTGCCGCGGCGCCTGGCGGCCGCCTTGGCGGGCGCAATGCTGACCGTCCTGTTCTGGCGCGCGCTGCGCTGGATGCGGAGCGACCGGCCTGCACTGATCGCGCTAGCGGCATTGATCGGCGCAATGCCGGCCACGGTCGCGTTCGCATGCATCAATTGGTTCCTGTTCTACGGCTGGAACCCGCCCCCGTCGATCGCCGCCGACATCGTCCGCTGGGGCTATGCCTCGGTATTCCGTTACGGCGTCATCGATACGTCGATATCGTGGTTCTTCTTTTTCGGCGGTTGGGGGACACTGTACCTGTTCCTGCGCGCAACGGCACGATCGGCGGCAGCGGAACGTGCGAGCACGGACGCCCAACTGCGGGCGCTGCGCTACCAGATCAATCCGCACTTCCTGTTCAACGCTTTGAACGCGCTTGCCGATCTCGTCCAGACCGGGCGCGCCGACGAAGCCGATCGCATGATCCTTGACTTGTCGGGGCTGCTTCGCCGGATGCTGAGCGACGTGGACGCGACGCCCGAGGTGCCGCTGGCCGACGAGATCGACCTGCAGCGTCTCTATCTGCGACTGGAGGCGCGTCGGTTCGAGGATCGACTGCGCGTGGAGATCGACCTGCCCGAGGCGCTGGCGGACATGCTCGTGCCCCGACTTATCCTGCAGCCGCTGGTAGAAAACGCGGTCAAATATGCGGTCGGCACGTCGTGTGGCGTCGTCGCGATCCGCATCTCCGCGGCGGCGGAGCCGCAGCGACTGACGCTCATGGTCGACGACGACGGATGTGTGCCCGATACCGATGCGTTAGGGTTCGGGATCGGGCTCGCCAATGTCCGAGACCGCCTACGCATGCGCTATGGTTCGTCCGCGACGTTGATCGCGGGTCCACGTGCGGAAGGCGGCTATCGCGCCTGCATCGCGATACCGCGTGACTGAGCCGCTCCGAACACTCATCGTCGACGACGAACCCGCCGCTATTCGGCGATTGGTAAGGCTTTGTGACGCCTTGCCAACGGTCACAGTGGTGGCCACGGCAGAGGACGGAGCCACAGCGCTGGACCAACTGCGGGCTATCGCCGTCGACCTCATTCTGCTCGACATCGAGATGCCGGGCATGTCGGGTCTGGCGCTCGCCGAGCGGCTGGTCGGCCGCACGCCGGCGCCGGCGATCGTGTTCGTCACTGCCTTCGAACGGTTCGCAATCCAGGCGTTCGCGGTAGACGCGATCGGCTATCTGTTGAAACCTGTCGATCCCGATTTGTTCCGCATCACGATCGACCGGGTGACCCGCCGAGTGCCAGCTCCAATCGCACCGATCGGCGACGCAGCGGTCTTCGGGGCGCCTTATCGCGGCACGCTGGTGCGGCTGGAAAGCAACGACATCGATAGGATCACCGGCGAGGACGATTATGTGCGGCTCCACTGCGGCGACATGAGCTACCTGATCGCGGAACGGCTTTACGCGATCGAGCAACGCCTTGCCGCAAACCGCTTCATCCGCGTTCATCGGTCGGTTCTGGTCAACCGTGATCGGATCGCGGGATTGACGGCGGATAGCGGCAGCTGGGCTATTTCCACGGTATCCGGCGAGCGTATTGCGATCGGCCGCTCGTATCTGGCGAGACTACGAACGGAACTCCGGATCGCGATTGATAAACCGATGGCCTCGAAAGGTAGCGCATCTCTCTGATCGGCGCGTCAGCGGGGACTTGCGTATGACCCCGATCATCGTGCAGATTGAGGTGGCGGGAGATCGATGGAATGTCGACCGGCGCAGCCGGGTGCGCGCGGCGGGATCGATGGACACAGCGATCGTCGACCTCGCCAAATGGCAGCTACCATGGTGCGCGGCTATAGTCTTCCGATCGGTGACCGCGTCGCGTTAAACACGGGATGCTACCGATCACAACTCAGCAACAGTTCCCGACATTGCTGCCCGATGCATCGCCCGCCGACCGACCCGCCGCAAGCGCGGCGTTGGGTATCATCGCGTTCGAGGGTTCGCAGGGATCGGGCTCGTACAAAGGCGGCATGACGATCGAGAAAGCCGATTATGGCGTGATCGCCGAAGCCACGATGGTGACGGACGGAGTGTGACCCAATCCGGCCGCAGGCGACCCGGACCATCCAGCTGTGTGGGCCGAGCACCTGCAGCAACCCTGCTCGCCGTGCGTCAGGTGGATCGGCGGAGCTGCTGCTCGACGGACCCCGCGATTGCCGCAAGCATGTCATGAAGTCTTTCCCGATCCGCGCGGGAGACGCCATCCAGAGCGTCGCCGTTGAGCTGCTGGATGGCGGCTTCGATCTCGCTCGCCCGCGAGCGCGTTTGCGCGCTGAGCGTGTACAATACGCTCCGCTTATCGCCGGGGTCGGGTTTCCGCTCGATGGCGCCGTCACGCTCCATCCGCACGAGCGTGGCCGCCATCGTCGGCTGTTCAATGCCGGCCTGCTCGGTCAGCGCCCTTTGCGACATGGCCTCGCCGCGCATCAATGCCGTCAGCACCGGCAGATAGCCCGCTGACAGGGCGAATGGCGCAAGCCGCTGATCCGCGAGGCGGCGCAGCAAGCGCGCGGTGCGGTTCAGAACTTCACCAAGCGGTCGTTCGTCACGCATCATATAGCTTGCGATATATATTCATAGCCGACTATATATCGCGCCGTAACCTAAACACGCAAGGAAATGTCCATGACGGCCAGACGCCCGGCTCGACGGTACGACGTCGTTGCGATCGCGTTCCACTGGACCGTGGCGGCGGCGATCCTCCTGGCGCTGCCAGTCGGCTTTCTCGCTGCCCATGCTCCCGATCATCGGCAGGCGGCGTTGCTGCTGCGAGCCCATATTCCGCTCGGCGTCCTGATCTTGGTGCTGACGGTAGCGCGCGCCATCTGGCGCTATCGTCACGCGCCGCCCCCGCTGTCCTCCGGCCAGCCCCGCTGGCAGGCCGGGTTGGCGCGCATCTCCCACGCTCTGCTGTATGCCGTCCCGATCGTGTTGTGCGCCAGCGGTATTGCGCTGCTCGCGCTCTCCGGCGCGGCGCCGATCGTGTTCGCGGGCGTTCAGCCCGTGTTGCCAGATTTCTCGCGTTTTCCGCCGATGGCGGTTCACGCACTTGCCGCCTTCATCCTCATTGGGCTGATCGGCGTGCATGGTGGGGCTGTGGCCTATCATCAATTCTATCGCCGCGACCGGCTGCTCGCGCGCATGGGTATCGGTTCGCCTGCGAGCCTGTCGTCATGACGGAGTTCAACCTGCGGCGCTACGCCGCAAGGGAGACCGCGATCGGCATCGTCATCAACGTTGGCGTCGCGACGGCACCGAGCTTGATGTTCACCACTATTGCAGCCGCCGCCCTGAGGCCCGTTCGCGAGGTAGCGGTCGGCTTGACGCCGCAATTCTTCATGGCCTCGCTGATGAGCGCGCTCGTGCCGTCGCTACTGATCTGTCGGAAACAGGCCAAAGGACGGTCTGGCGTCTTGCCTCCGATGCCACGCCTGCGGCCGGATCGTGCGGCAATCATCGCCGCCGGGCTGGCCGTGGCATTCACGATCATCTTTCTCGCCCTGATCCACGTCGTCCTCGCTCCGCTGGCGGCGGGCGGTATGGGGCCCGATGCGATACTGGCGCTTCGCATCGTGCAAGCCGCGCTGGCGGCGGCGACGATCACACCCCTCGCTCTCGTGCTGCTGTTAAGAGGAGGTCTTCCAGCAGGAGTCTGACGCCGCGGTGATTGGCCTCGATCCGGCAGCGATCGACTTCACGGTAGATGTGTTCTCAGCGCTTGTCGCCGCGGTCAGGCGCACCCGAGTGACCGCCGGGTAGGGGCCTCGCTTCCGTCGCCGTTCGATCGCGCGATGCGCGATGACCATCGCAAAGACCCCTTGGATTGCCCAACCGAAGCAATCTTGGAGGCCGCATCATGCTGTTACGGCTTTAGCAACACCCTGCATGATTTGCCATCGTCTCCCTTCGATCCTCTTGGCTTATCGGATTTCGACTATGGCGCGTAGACGCCTGGCCCGCGCCTGGTCCGGCGTGTTTCGAGGAGGGGGGTGATGGTGCGTTCTCATAAAATCGGTCTGATGGCGGCGGTGTCGGCGGTGAGTGTCGCGATGGCGGCTCCGGCCTGCGCACAGGACGCGGCCGCGCCGGCGCGACCCACCGCCCAGGCCGACCCGACCGCGCAGGCGACCCCGCTGACCCAGGGGTCGGCGGCCTCCGCCGATGCCGCGTCGGCCAATGCGACGCCCGGGCAGGAAGGGCTGGGCGACGTCATCGTCACCGCTCAGCGCCGCTCCGAAAATCTGCAGCGCGCCGCCATCGCGGTCAGCGTCGTGCAGGGCGCCGATCTGGTCGCCGCCGGCATCACCGAGCCCGGCCGGCTGGGCGAGCTGGCGCCCGCGCTGACGGTGCAGCCGTCGAGCACCGGAAGCCTCATCTTCCTGCGCGGCGTCGGCAATTTCACGTTGACGCCGAACAGCGACCCGGCGATCGCGTTCAACTATGACGGCGTCTATATCGGGCGCCCGTCCTCGACCAGCGGCCTGTTCTTCGATCTCGACCGGATCGAGGTGCTCAAAGGCCCACAGGGCACGCTCTACGGCCGCAACGCGACCGGCGGCGCGATCAACGTCATCCCGA
>NZ_CAXTHV010000034.1:0-31122 GCF_964244265.1 uncultured Sphingomonas sp.
CGATGAACGGCGCGGTGATCCCGATCCTCGCCTTCTTCATCGTCGCCGGCGAGGAACAGGGCGTGCCGCGCGCGCAGCTCGACGGCACGATCCAGAACGACATCCTCAAGGAGTTCATGGTCCGCAACACCTACATCTACCCGCCCGAGCCGAGCATGCGGATCATCTCGGACATCTTCGGCTATACGTCGCGCGAGATGCCCAAGTTCAACAGCATCTCGATTTCCGGCTATCACATGCAGGAAGCCGGCGCGACGCAGCTCCAGGAGCTGGCGTTCACGATCGCCGACGGCATGGAATATGTGAAATACGGCGTGGCAAGCGGGCTCGACATCGACAAGTTCGCCGGGCGGCTGTCATTCTTCTTCGCGATCGGCATGAACTTCTTCATGGAAGTCGCCAAGCTGCGCGCCGCGCGCGTGTTGTGGCATCGCGCGATGACCGAGCTTGGCGCGAAGGACGAACGCAGCAAGATGCTGCGCACGCATTGCCAGACCAGCGGCGTGTCGCTGACCGAGCAGGACCCGTACAACAACGTCATCCGCACCACGATCGAGGCGATGGCGGCGATGCTGGGGGGAACGCAGTCGCTCCACACCAATGCGCTGGACGAGGCGATCGCGCTGCCGACCGACTTTTCCGCCCGGATCGCGCGCAACACGCAGATCGTGATCCAGGAAGAGACGGGCATGACCAAGGTCGTCGATCCACTGGGCGGCAGCTATTATGTCGAGAGCCTGACCCGGCAGCTCGTCGACGGCGCGTGGGAGATCATCGAGCGGGTCGAGCGCGAGGGCGGCATGGCCAAGGCGGTCGCCGCCGGCTGGCCCAAGGCGATGATCGAGGAAGCATCGGCGGCCAAGGCGGCGCGGATCGACCGGGTCGAGGAAGTCATCGTCGGCGTCAACAAGTACAAGCTTGCCCAGGAAGACCCGATCGACATCCTCGACGTCGATAACGTGGCGGTGCGTGAATCGCAGATCCGCCGCATCGAAAAGGTCAAGGCCGCGCGCGACGAGGCGGCATGCCATGCGGCGCTCGACGCGCTGCGCGAAGGCGCGCGCGCCGGCCAAATTCTTCCGCTGCAAGGGGAGGGCGACCAAGCGCAGCATGGTGGAGGGGGCCCTCCATCAGCGCCGGCGCCCAGTGGACAGCCCGCTCCGGCAGCCGCCGACGCGTCTGCCACCTCCCCGTCCCGGGGAGGACCTAACGAGACCAACCTCCTCGCGCTCGCGGTCGACTGCGCCCGCGCCCGCGCCACGCTCGGCGAGATCAGCCTGGCGATGGAGGACGTGTTCGGCCGCTACGGCACGCAACCGACGCCCGTGAAGGGCATCTATGGCGGCGCCTATACCGATGACATGCGCTGGGACAATCTGCTCTCGGGCGTGGCCGCGACCGAGCGCCGACTGGGCCGACGCCCCCGCATGCTGGTCGCCAAGATGGGGCAGGATGGGCACGATCGCGGCGCCAATCTGGTCAGCAGCATGTTCGGCGACCTGGGGTTCGAGGTGGTGCCCGGGCCATTGTTCCAGACGCCCGGAGAAGCCGCGGTGCTCGCGCTCGACAGCGATGTCGACGTGGTCGGCGCGTCCAGCCTGGCGGCGGGGCACAAGACGCTGATCCCCGAACTGATCGGCCATTTGCGCGATGCCGGCCGCGCGGACATCAAGGTAATCGCCGGCGGCGTGATCCCGGCGCAGGATTACCAGTTCCTGCGCGACGCGGGGGTCCAGGCGATCTTCGGCCCCGGCACCAATCTGATCAAGGCGGCAGAGGACGTGCTGCGCCTGCTCGGGCATAACATGGCACCGACAAGCGAGGCGGCGGAATGAGCGCGGCCCACCCACTCCCCTCCCTGGAGGGGAGCGATGCCCGCACCGACTGGACTCGCGCCGAAATTGCGGCGCTGTTCGACTTGCCGTTCGACGAGTTGATGTTCCGTGCGCAGAGCGTTCATCGCGCTCGTCATGCGGCAGGCGAGATCCAATTGTGTACGCTCCTGTCGATCAAGACCGGCGGCTGCCCGGAGGATTGCGGCTATTGCTCCCAGTCCAAGACCGCCGACAGCGGCGTCAAGGCGACCAAGCTGATGGATCCGCGCGCGGTGCTGCAAATGGCGGCGCAGGCGAAGGATGCCGGGTCGCAGCGCTTCTGCATGGGGGCGGCGTGGCGCAACCCCAAGGACCGCGACATGCCCGCGATCGTCGAAATGGTGCGCGGCGTGCGCGCGATGGGGCTAGAGACCTGCATGACGCTCGGCATGCTCGAGCCGCAGCAGGCCGAGATGCTCGCCGAGGCGGGGCTCGATTACTACAACCACAACATCGACACCTCGCCCGAGCGGTACGACCAGGTCATCACCACGCGCACCTTCGCCGACCGGCTCAATACGCTGGAGAACGTGCGCCAGGTCGGGATCAACGTGTGCTGCGGCGGCATCGTCGGCATGGGCGAGAGCCGCGAGGACCGGGTCGGCTTCGTCCATGCGCTGGCGACGCTGCCGCGCCACCCGGAGAGCGTGCCGGTCAACGCGCTGGTGCCGGTGCGCGGCACGGTGCTGGGCGACATGCTGGCCGACACGCCGCTGGCGAAGATCGACGATATCGAGTTCGTGCGGACGGTGGCGGTCGCTCGAATCACGATGCCGGAGAGCATGGTGCGCCTGTCTGCCGGACGCGAATCGATGGGCGAGGCGACGCAGGCATTGTGCTTCCTCGCCGGCGCCAACTCGATCTTCACCGGCGACAAGCTGCTCACGACCGGCAACGCCGGCGGCGGCGCCGACGCGGCGCTGTTCGCGAAGCTAGGGGTGCGGCCGATGGCGGGCGAGGAGCCGATGCGGGTGGCGGCGGAGTGATCGTCGTCTTGCTTCTTGCAATGGCGTCAGTCGTCGGATGCGAGGCTGCGGAACGTCGGTCTGGCGTCGATGAACGGCAATGTCATGGCGAGCTTGCGGTTCGAACGGACGTCGAAATGGCGGCACAATGGCGGCGCACCTTGGCCAAGCTGAAGCGGGATGATGTTGAGAACCGCCGCCAAAAATTGAACGTGCCCGATCTCGCGCCACCGTTGCTAGCCTCGCAGCGGGCGTGGTTACGGTATCGTGACGCCCAGTGCGCCGTCGTTTCCAATCAAGCCGCCGGTGGTACAGGCTATGGCGACATGGGCAGCCTGTGTGAAATAGAGCTTACCCGACAACGCATTGACATTCTGCGAAAGCTGGAAACTGACTTTCTGATGCCAAAGGTAAATTAGTGTTCACCAAAATCCTGGTCGCCAATCGTGGCGAAATCGCCTGCCGCGTGTTCCGCACCGCCAAGAAGATGGGGATCGCGACGGTCGCCGTCTATTCGGATGCCGATGCGCGCTCCCCCCATGTACTGATGGCGGACGAGGCGGTCCGGATCGGGCCGCCGCCGGCCGCCGAAAGCTATCTGCTCGCCGACCTGATCCTGCTCGCCGCCAAGGAGACGGGAGCGGACTGCATACATCCAGGCTACGGCTTCCTGTCGGAGCGCGAGAGTTTTGCCAAGGCATGCGCCAAGGCCGGCATCGCCTTCGTCGGCCCCCCGCCCAACGCCATCGCGGCAATGGGCGACAAGATCGAATCGAAGAAGCTGGCCAAGGCTGCGGGGGTCAATGTCGTCCCCGGCTTCCTGGGCGAGATCGCCGATACCGAGGAAGCGGTCAGGATCGCGTCGGATATCGGCTATCCGGTGATGATGAAGGCGTCGGCGGGCGGCGGCGGCAAGGGAATGCGGCTGGCCTATGGCGAGCAGGACGTCCGCGAAGGGTTCGAGGCGACCAAGCGCGAGGGACTGGCGTCGTTCGGCGACGACCGCGTATTCATCGAGAAGTTCATCGAGAGCCCGCGCCACATCGAGATCCAGGTGATCGGCGACCAGCACGGCAACATCGTCTACCTCAACGAACGCGAATGCTCGATCCAGCGCCGCCACCAGAAGGTCGTCGAGGAGGCGCCGTCGCCGTTCGTCACCCCAAGGATGCGCCGGGCGATGGGCGAGCAGGCGGTCGCTTTGGCCAAAGCGGTCGGCTATTACAGCGCGGGCACGGTCGAACTGATCGTGTCGGGCGCGGACACCAGCGGCGAGGGATTTTACTTCCTCGAGATGAACACTCGGCTCCAGGTCGAGCACCCGGTGACCGAGGAGATCACCGGCGTCGACCTGGTCGAACTGATGATCCGCGTCGCCGCCGGCGAGAAGCTGCCGTTCGCGCAGAAGGACGTCAGGATCAACGGCTGGTCGATCGAGAACCGGGTCTATGCCGAGGACCCCTATCGCGGCTTCCTGCCCTCGATCGGACGACTGGTGCGCTACAACCCGCCCGCCGCCAATGAACGCGACGGCACTGCCGCGATCGTCCGCGTCGACGACGGCGTGCGCGAGGGGGGCGAGGTCAGCATGTTCTACGACCCGATGATCGCCAAGCTGATCACCTGGGCGCCGACCCGCGAGGCGGCGATCGACGCGCAGATCGATGCGCTCGACGCGTTCGAGATCGACGGGCCCGGCAATAACATTGATTTCCTGTCGGCGCTGATGCAGCATTCACGGTTCCGCAAGGGCGCGCTGACCACCGGCTTCATTGCCGAGGAATATCCCGACGGGTTCCTGGGCGCGCCCGCATCGCCCGACCTGCTGCGCGAACTCGCCGCGATCGCCGCCTTCGCCGCCACCGCGGAGGCCGATCGCGCACGATTGATCGACGGCCAGCTAGGCAACCGCCTGCAGCCGCCTTCGGCCTGGACGGTGCGGATTGACGGGACCGACCACCAGGTAGCGATCTCGACCGACGGTATCGACGTCGACGGCCGCGACCTGCCGATGGCGCTGGAGTACACGCCCGGCGACCGCATGGTCCATGCCGAGATCGACGAGCGCGCGCTGTCGGTCCGGATTGCGCGGACCACCACCGGCTTCCGCCTGACCGCGCGCGGCGCAAGCCACGTCGTGCGCGTGCTCCCGGCGCACGTCGCGTCGTTCGCCCGGCACCTGATCGAGAAGGTTCCGCCCGATCTGTCGCGTTTCCTGATTGCGCCCATGCCCGGCCTGCTCGTCCGGCTGGATGTCAGGGAAGGCGATGCCGTCCAGCCGGGGCAGCCGCTCGCGGTGATTGAGGCGATGAAGATGGAGAACATCCTGCGCGCCGAAAAAGCCGGCACGGTAAAGGCGGTCGGAGCCAAGGCCGGCGAGAGCCTGGCGGTCGATCAAGTCATCCTGGAGATGGAGTAAGGGGCATTATCGGCGCGGTGCCGTAACGTCCGTCAACTTGGGCTGATTGCAGCGATGATATGCAACGATCGTCGAGCCGGAACGTGAATACCGCTCATCCGAGCGCTAATCATCGACGACGAGCAGCTCGATAACGGCATGGCCGGGGTCCGGTCGCTCGATGATCTCGACATCTGCTACGAAGCGACGATGCAGGGGCAGGTCCGCCTTGCCGATCCCCTGCAGCCAGCTGTCCAACCCCTGAATATCGTCGGCGGTCAACGCGACCGTCAGCCGCACGCCGACAAACAACGTCGATGCCCAGTCGCGCGAGCGGATCATCCGGGCGTTCAGCATCACTCCCGCCCCCGCCGCCGACGCAATGATGGCCCCCATGACCCTCGCCTCCAGGTGGCACTTCATTTCTGATCGGCAGCGGCGATGAACGCTGCGATCCGGCGAGTCATGCGCTCGCCCGGTTCGCGGCCGTTACGTAGATCGAGAACCAAGCGGGGATCGTTGGCTGCCAATCGCCCGAACTTCGTCACCGGCATTCCGGTCCGCCGCAGAAACTGCTCAATATCGCGCATTACCATGATGCCAAATCCCGATTCGTTTTGATGTTCTTTTTTTGTTCTGGCATCTCCAACTTGTCTAGGAAATTTCCTGCGACTATGGCTTGGGCGTGACCGATGGGGATCCTCGGGCCGCGTTGGCGGCAGCAGTGGCGGCACACGGCGCTAGCTTGGCCGCGCTCTCGCGGATGCTCGGTCGTAATGCGGCCTACCTCCAGCAGTTCGTCCGGCGAGGGTCGCCACGGCGGCTGGAGGAACGCGATCGCCGGCTACTGGCGGCCTATCTGGCGATCGACGAGGCGCGGCTCGGGGGTGAGGCCGATGGGGCTTTGGTAATGGTGCCGCGGATCGACGCGCGTGCGGCGGCGGGCCCCGGTGCGCTGGTCGACAATGACCGGATCGTCGGCGAGGCATGGCTTGACGCGCGTGTCCTCGCCCGGCTGGGCGTCGATCGAAATGCTGTGTCGATGATCGAGGCGCGCGGCGATTCCATGGCGCCGCTGATCGAGGACGGCGACGCCCTGCTGGTCGATACCGGCGATCGCTTGCCGGGCGTTCGTGGCGAGGTGTTCGTGCTGCGGATCAGCGACGCCCTGATGGTCAAGCGCGTGCGACGTGCCGGGGCGATGCTGGTCGTTGCCAGCGACAATCCGACGACACCGTCCTTGGCCCCGATCCCAATACAGGATGTCCGGGTGATCGGCCGCGTCGTGCGGCTGACACGGGCGTTCGCATAATCTCTAGCCAGTCTAAACGACGACTGCCTTCCGGTTCATGACGCTAGCCCCCCCGCCGCCAGATCGCCAACGCCAGCCCAGCGCCGATCGCGCCGCCGACCAGGAAGCCGATCGTCGCCTGGCCCAGATACGCGCCCGCTACCGGCCCGGCGATCAGCCCCAGCGCGATCAGGCAACCTCCGGCCAGCGGTGTGCGGGAGGGGCGGCCCTGGTCCATTGCTGCGCCCTGCCATGTTCCAGGATCGGATTCCAGTGTTCCGCCCGGGATCGGCGGGACAAGGCCGCCTGGGCAACCACCCGGAGTTTGTTTTGCTGGCGACAGATCAGGCGGTTGATCGTTCTGAAATCGGCTGGCCGAGCGGTCGGCGCGATCCACCGAGGCCCAGCGTCGCTTTTCAGGGGTTCCAAGCGGACGGCGCTACTTGCTAAGAGGATGGCGGGCAATAGGGGAGCACAGGCATGAAGTATCTTCTGGGCATAGGTATAGGCATGGGCATGGCAATGGCGTGCGTACAGCCGGCAAGCGCCCAATCGGTATTCGGGATCAGCGAGGGCACGTCGATCGGATCGGTTACCGTCGTACGCAGCTATTCGAACAACAATTATTCGATCACGGTGCCGGTGCCGAACCCGGAGTTCGAAAGCTACATGGTAACGGCGCCGAGCACGACCGGCATCTGCCGGATCACCGGTCTGGGCATCAGCTATGCCAACGAATCACAGGTGCGCGCGGCCTTCGGACGTCTCAGGACGGCACTCGACGGCAAATACGGCACCTCCCGCCAATATGATTACAACAATGCCAAATCGGGTAATTGGGCGAAGGACATACGGGCGGACAAGGCATCGCTGTCGGCATTCTGGCCCAGCGGGGACCTGAACAAGGCGCCGGCGCTAAGCAGCAACATCCAGTCGATCGGGCTGGAAGTGCGTGCGCTCGACGACGGATCGCTGTACCTCGCGGTCCGCTACGAATTTCGCAACTATGCGCGATGCGCCGGTGATGGCGCCGACAACCGGGGGTTGTAGGGCGGTACGACGCCGACGAGCAGCAAGGGATGGCGATGGCGCGTGTCGCCCGTATCCGGCAGGCCGGCGGGCCTGAAGTGATCGAATGGGTCGAGGTCGATCTGCCCGATCCGGGCAAGGGGGAGGTTCGCGTCCGGTCGACTGCGGTCGGGCTGAATTTCATCGACATCTATCACCGCTCCGGGCTCTACCCCCTGCCGCTGCCGTCGGGGCTTGGCAGCGAGACCATCGGCGTCGTCGAGGCGGTGGGGCCGGGCGTGACCGGCCTTGCCGCAGGCGACAGGGTAGGCACGTTCGGTCCCGAGCTCGGCGCCTATGCGACGCATCGCCTGCTGCCGGTCGATTGTCTCTTCCGCCTGCCCGATGCCGTTGAAGACGGCTGCGCGGCGGCACTGCTGCTCAAAGGCGCGACGGCCGAGTTCCTGGTCGAGCGCTGCGCCCGCGTGACCGCCGGGCAGGCGGTGCTGGTCCATGCCGCCGCGGGCGGGGTCGGGCATCTGCTGGTCGGCTGGCTGAAGGCGATCGGCGCGACCGTGATCGGCACCGTCGGCTCGCGCGACAAGGCCGAGCGCGCGCGGCGGGCCGGCGCCGATCACGTCATCGAATATCGCGACCATGACATCGTCGACGGCGTGATGACGGCGACCGACGGCAAGGGTGTGGCGGTGGTATTCGACGGCGTCGGCCAGGCGACCTGGGCGGCATCGCTCAAGTCCGCCGCGCCGCGCGGCCTGATCGTCAGCTACGGCAATGCCAGCGGTCCGGTGACCGGTGTCGGCCTGGCGACGCTCAACATGCATGGCTCGCTGTTCGTCACGCGGCCCAAGCTGTACGATTATTACGCGACGCATTCGGAGCGGGAATGTGGCATGGCGCGGGTGTTCGAGATGGCCGCGGCCGGCTCGATCCGCCCCCAGATCGGGCGGACTTTCGCGCTGGAGGAGGCGGCCGAGGCGCAGCGCGCGCTGGCGGCGGGCGAGACAGCGGGTGCCACTATCCTGCTTCCGTGACCGATTGGACGCTGTGAGTTTTCAGACGGGCCCGTAAGTGGAGGCCTGTCCCGCCAAGTGCCGGAACTGCTGCGGGCGGATGTCGATGCCTGGCGGCTTGAAGCGATGGTCGCCGGGCAGGTCGAACTTCTTGAGCGATCTTTTGTCGACCAGAACCGCATCGCCGCGCTTTATCTCGATACCGAGATCGCAAATGCCGCCGCCGATAGCGGTGATGAAGCCCTGCTTGATGCGCAGTTCGACCGCCTCGATCGTCGCGGTCAGCGGGATCGTCAGCGCGATCGGCGCGCTGGTCCAGCCGCCGACGGCGATTTCCATCTGGGGCTTCAGGTCGATCTCGACGACGTGCTTGCCCAGCCGCAGGCGGGAGGCACGCTTCTGCGGATACTTGGCCGGATCGCCGCGCGAGGCGATCTCCTCGACTCCAGCCCAGGCACCGGCAATCGCGTCGAGCAGGTCGAAATCGGCGAGCGCTTCGGTGATCGCATCGGCCGCCTTGCCGCCCAGCCACTTCTTCGACAAGAGCATCCAGCCTTTGCCCTCGTCGTCCATCGCGCTCTTCAGCGCCTCGCCCAGGCTGGCCAGCCCCTCGCCGTCGGCTATCTGATCGAGATCGATCCGCAGGGGTTCATCCATCGGTTGGATCCTCCACCGTTTCGACGTCGGGCACCGCGATCGCCCGCGCCGGCGCGATGGCGGTATTGGCGCTGACGGTAAGATCGGGCGGCAACAGCGCGACGCCGCCCGTGACGCGCGCGCCTGCCGCAGCGATGGCGCAGCTGACCAGCGGTCGTGGCCAAGGCAGCAGGAACTTGGCGGCGGCGCCGATCGCGGCAATCAGCGCGAAGACGAGGACCGCAATGCCGCCGATCATCGCCAGCCGAAAGGTGGCGTTCGAAGTCAGGACGGCTTCGGACGTGGCCGTGGAATCGGGATTAGGAACAGCCGTCGGCTCGACACTTCCAGTCGACGTCGAGGTCCGCGACGACCAGGAGGCAGCGGCTGACGGGGAGAGCACCGCGTCGACGATCGTCCCGATCGCGATCCTCGTTCCGGCTTTTCCCGAGGCGGCAGCGCGCGTGATCCGCGCCAGCATAGTGCGGCTTCCCTGCACGCCCTCGCGACCGATTGTCGGCACACGAACGATCGCACGCATCTGCCCGATGGCGAAGCGGACCGGAACCTCGACCGGCCGATAGTCCCTTCCGGCGATCGCGGTCTGGTTTGCGGTGACGACCGTCACGGCGCCGGGGGCGGACAGGTCGGCCGTTCGTTCGATCCTGAATATCAGGGGGTTGCCTTCGGTCGTCGTGGCGCCCGCGATCGAGTATATCGAGGGCAGAAGCTTGGGCGAAGCGGGCGTTCCCGATGCGGCGGGGGGCGTAGCATTCGGCGGATCGGCCGTTGGCTTTGGCGGATCGGCGAGGATCGTACCAGTCGCTGTCCGCCGCCTGCTCTGCGCGCCAGGCGGCAGTGTCGCCAGCATGACGCTGAAGATGCGTTCGGGCTTGACCTCGTCGCCGGCGATGGTGCGCACCGTGACGGTTGTCGACGCCTGGCCGGGCCCGAAGACCGCGGCGACCTTCCGGGTCGCGTAATCGATTCCGGCCATGGCCGTCCAGTCGCGCACCTCGACCAGGATGATGACGATCGGCCGCACATTGCCTTGCCGCGTGATCGTGAAGGTCAACGTATCGCCTTCGCGGCCGATGGCGTCGCCGATGGAATAAATGGTGGGCGTTTCGGTCCGTGGCGCGCCAAGGGACGCCGCAGGAAACAGCGCAATCTGGGCGAACAACGCCGGCAAGCACCAGGAGACGATCGGCTGACCCCCGCACGATCCCTATACCGCCCTGACGTATAGCACGAAGAGCATGTCAAGGCGACCGCAGCGACGCGAAAGGCGCCCGATCCCCCGGAGCGCCTTTCGTCAATCCAGCCCGACGATCCGGCGCGGCGTGGCGCCGGACGGATGCCTCACGCGCTATAGTACATATCGAACTCGACGGGGCTCGGGGTCATTTCGAATCGGGCGACGTCGGCGCGCTTGATCTCGACATAGGCCTCGATCTGGTCCTTCGAGAACACGTCGCCCTTGAGCAGGAAGTCGTGATCTGCCTCCAGGCTGTCGAGCGCCTCGCGCAGCGACGCGCAGACGGTGGGCACCTGGGCCAGTTCGGCGGGCGGCAGGTCGTACAGATTCTTGTCCATCGCCTCACCTGGGTGGAACTTGTTCTGGATGCCGTCGAGCCCGGCCATGAACAGCGCGGCATAAGCGAGATAGGGATTGGCCATAGCGTCGGGGAAGCGGACCTCGACGCGCTTTGCCTTGGCGCCCGTGCCGTACGGAATACGGCACGATGCCGATCGGTTGCGCGCCGAATAAGCGAGCAGCACCGGCGCCTCATAGCCCGGGACCAGCCGCTTATAGCTGTTGGTCGTCGGATTGGTGAAGGCGTTGAGCGCCTTGGCGTGCTTGATGATCCCGCCGATGAAGTACAGGCACGTCTCCGACAGTCCGGCATAGCCGTTGCCGGCGAACAGCGGCTCGCCCTTGTTCCAGATCGACAAATGGGTGTGCATGCCCGAGCCGTTATCCTCCTTGATCGGCTTGGGCATGAAGGTGGCCGACTTGCCATAGGCGGCGGCGACCTGATGGACGACGTATTTGTAGATCTGCATGCGGTCGGCGGTGGTGGTCAGCGTGCCGAAGGTCAGACCCAGCTCGTGCTGCGCGGCGGCGACCTCATGATGGTGCTTGTCGCACGGCAAGCCCATTTCGAGCATCGTCGAGACCATCTCGCCGCGGATATCGGTGGCCGAGTCGACCGGCGCGACAGGGAAATAGCCGCCCTTGGCGCGCGGCCGGTGGCCGAGATTGCCGCCTTCATAGTCGCGGCCGGTATTGGTCGGCAGCTCGATGTCGTCAATCTTGTAGAAGGACGTCGCATAGCTCGTCTCGAACTGGACGTTGTCGAACATGAAGAATTCGGCTTCCGGCCCGATATAGATCGTGTCGCCGACGCCGGTGGTCTTGAGGTACGCCTCGGCGCGCTTGGCGGTCGAGCGCGGATCGCGGGCATAAAGCTCGCCGGTAGACGGCTCGACGACGTCGCAGAACAGGATCATCATCGGCGTCGCCGAGAACGGATCGATATAGACCGCGTCCAGATCGGGCTTCAGGATCATGTCGGATTCGTTGATCGCCTTCCAGCCCTCGATCGACGACCCGTCGAACATCAGGCCGTCGGTCAGTTCGTCCTCGCCGATCACCGACGACACCATCGTCAGATGCTGCCACTTGCCCTTGGGATCGGTGAAGCGGACGTCGACCCACTCGATCTCCTCGTCCTTGATCCGCTTGAGAATGTCGCTGGCCGAATTCGCCATTGCCGTAAGCCCTTTCTGTTTCGGTCCTGGTCCCGGCGAGCGGGAGAATCATGGTGCGCCCGTCAGCCGATGACTGTCACAAGATGCTGCGTCGCGTCAAACATGCTCGCTGCGTGCAGCCTTTCAGATCGCCGCTTCGTCGCGTTCGCCGGTGCGGATGCGCAACGCGGTCTCCACGGGGATGACGAAGATCTTGCCGTCGCCGATCCTGCCGGTCTGCGCGGCGGCGGCGATCGCCTCGACCACGCGGTCGGCCAGCGCGTCCTCGACCACCACCTCCAGCTTCACCTTGGGCAGGAAATCGACGACATATTCGGCGCCGCGATAGAGTTCGGTATGGCCCTTCTGACGCCCGAAGCCCTTGGCCTCGGTCACGGTGATGCCCGATACGCCGACATCGTGCAGCGCTTCCTTCACTTCATCCAGCTTGAACGGCTTGATGATCGCCTCGATCTTTTTCACGCTGACATGCCCCCAAAAATCCCGCGACCGCCCCCGGCAGCTTATACAGAAAGCATGCCAGTTGTCGCCCGGCAACATCGCCGCCCTGCCGACGCGCTGCCAGCCGCCGGCAATGCCCAGCAATTAGGCAGCGCAAATCGCCTTGCCCGATCGCGGAGCAGCGCCGGTCAATCGGTGTCGCGCAATCGTTGCCGGAACGGGCGATCGGCCAAGGCGACATTGCGCGGTTGACCGCCTCGACAAGGGTGCCCCTGTCTCTTCATCAGTAAGGCGGCCTGTCGAACCCGCCGGGGCTCAGCGTGAAGATCCGGCAGCCGTCCTGGGTGATGCCGATCGAATGCTCGAACTGCGCCGACAGCGAGCGGTCGCGGGTCACCGCGGTCCAGCCGTCGTCGAGCAGCTTCACGTCGGGGCGGCCAATATTGATCATCGGCTCGATCGTGAAGATCATTCCCGGCTTCAGCTCGGGACCGGTGCCGGGGCGGCCGACATGGACCACTTCGGGTGCGTCGTGGAACAACCGGCCGACGCCGTGCCCGCAGAAATCGCGGACCACGCCGAACCGGTTCTTCTCAGCATGGCGCTGGATCGCGTTGGCGACGTCGCCCATCGTGTTGCCCGGGCGCGCCTGATCGATGCCCAGCATCATCGCCTCATAGGTGACGTCGACCAGCCGCCGTGCCTTGATCGGCACGTCCCCGACCAGGAACATCCGGCTGGCATCACCATGCCAGCCGTCAAGCAACGGGGTGACGTCGATATTGACGATGTCGCCGTCCTTCAGGGTACGCTCGCCCGGGATGCCGTGGCACACGACATGATTGATCGAGATGCAGCTGGAATGGGTATAGCCGCGATAGCCGAGCGTTGCGGGCACCGCTCCCTGGGCGGTGATGAACCCCCGGATCAGATCGTCGAGCGCGGCGGTCGTCACGCCGGGCGCGACATGCGGCACCAGCATGTCCAGCGTCGCCGCCGCCAGCCGGCCGGCGCGCGCCATGCCCTCGAACGCGTCCGGTCCGTACAATTTGATCGCACCGGTACGGGCCAGCATCGTGTCGGCGGCAACGGTTACATAGTCGGTCATGACATGGATATAGCCAGCTTCATCGACGGTTGCGAGTGCCGTGCTTTGCGGTTGGCGCGGGTGTCCGCTTGGCGCTAGGAAGGCGGTGATGGCTTCCGAACGCATCTGGACCGCGGCCCTGGTGGTGATTGGCGACGAGATCCTGTCGGGGCGCACGCAGGACAAGAACGTCGCGCAGATCGCCGCCTGGCTCAACGTCCAGGGTATCCGCCTGGCCGAGGTGCGCGTCGTCGGCGATGACGAGGCGGCGATCGTGGAGGCGGTCAACACGCTGCGGGCCCGCAACGACTATCTGTTCACCACCGGCGGGATCGGCCCGACGCACGACGATATCACGGTCGATGCCGTCGCGGCGGCGCTCGACCTGCCGGTAGTCCACCATCCCCGTGCGGTCGCGGTGCTGGAAGCCTATTATGCCAGTCGCGGCGGCGCGACCGAGGCGCGGCTCCGCATGGCGCGCGTGCCTGAGGGCGCCGACCTGATCGAGAACCGGATGTCGGGCGCGCCGGGTATCCGCATCGCCAATTTGTTCATCATGGCAGGCGTGCCGCACATCGCCGCGGGCATGCTCGACGCGCTGACCGGCACGCTGGAGGGCGGGCGGCCGGTAATCAGCCGGACGATCGGCTGCTGGGTTGCCGAAAGCGAGATCGCCGACATGCTGCGCGATACGGAACGGGCGCATGACGGGGTCGCGATCGGCAGCTATCCGTTCTTCCGCGAGGGCCGGGTCGGCGCGAACTTCGTGGTGCGCAGCCCGGACCCCGCCGCGGTCGACGCGACGATCGACGATTTGACCGCGCGCATCGCCGACACCGGAGCGGCGGTGGTGGCGGACGGCATCTGATATCAGGGATCGTGGATCAACCGTTGACCCTCGCCTTCGGCAGCCACCTCTCCCGTGACCGGCGGCGGTCGACGCACACCGTGCGTGCCTATGTCGCGGTTGCCATGCGGCTGGTCGGGTTCCTGCAGGATCATTGGGGCGAGGCGGTCGAGCGAGCGACGCTGGCCAGGGTCACCGCCCCCGACCTGCGCGCCTATCTCGCCTGTCGGCGGTCGGCGGGGCTGGGCAATGCGTCGGCCGCACGCGAATTGTCGGCGGTGCGGACGTTCCTGCGCTGGGCGACCGGCGACGAGGCACTGCCCGGCCTGCGGGGGCCGCGCGTCAAGCGGGGCGTGCCGCGGCCGATCGCGCCCGCCGACGCAGTGGCGCTGGCCGAGGAAGTAGCCGAAGACGCCGCCCAGCCGTGGATCGGCGCGCGCGACTGGGCGATATTGCTGCTGCTCTATGGCGCCGGACTGCGGATCGGCGAGGCGATCGGGTTGACAGCCGCCATCCTGCCGCTGGGCGAAACGATGGTCGTCACCGGCAAGCGCGACAAGACCCGGATCGTCCCGCTGCTGCCGCAGGTGCGCGCGGCGATCGAGGCCTATGTCGCGGCGTGTCCGTGGCCGCTGCCGCGCCCCGACGCGCTGTTCCGGGGCGCCAAAGGCGGGCCGTTGGCGACGGGCGTCATCCGGCGATCGGTGCGCGGCGCGCGCATCCGCCTGGGGTTGAGCGAGCGCACCACGCCGCATGCCTTGCGCCACAGCTTTGCCACGCACCTGCTGGGCCGCGGCGCCGACCTGCGCCAGCTGCAGGAGCTGCTCGGCCATGCCAGCCTGAGCTCGACCCAGATCTATACCGCGGTCGACGCCGCGCACCTGCTCGACGTCTATCGCAACGCGCATCCCCGCGCGTAGGGTTCCCTAGCCGCGCGGCCGCCACGTCGCCACGCGCCAGAGGTAGTAAAGCCCCCCCAGCCCGCACAACACCAGGGCGGTCGGCCCCATCCACGCCTCGGCACGGCGGAAGTTCTCGCCCAGCCACCATCCGGCACCGACCAGGAAGATGTTCCAGATCGTCGTGCCGGCGGCGGTGAAGGCCAGGAACGTCCAGCGGTTCATGTGGGTCACCCCCGCCGGCAGCGAGATCATCGTCCGCATGACCGGCGCGAAGCGCACCGCAAAAACCAGCCACTGGCCATGGCGCCGAAAGAAGGCGTCGATCCGCTCGACATCGGACCAGTCGACGGTCAGCCAGCGGCCATGACGTTCGACGACCGGCCGCAGCCGGTCCAGTCCAAGCCGCCGCCCGAGTTCATACCAGAAGCAATTGCCCAGCGTCGAGCCGATCGTGCCCGCGACGACCAGCGCGACGAAATCCATCTTCCCGCGCGCCACGGCGATCCCGCCAAACCCCATGATCACTTCCGACGGCACCGGCGGTACGACATTTTCCAGCGCCATGAGCAGGACGATGCCAAGATAGCCCCAATCCTCGACCACCCGCAGGAACCATTCGGTCATGATGCGTCGCCGCCGCGCCACGAGCCGCGCGCCGCCAGCTTCGCCTCGATCGCGTCCCAGATCATCGCCGCGACGTCGACCCCGTCGAGCCGTTCGATCGCGACGATGCCGGTCGGCGACGTCACGTTAATCTCGGTCAGCCACTCGCCGCCGATCACGTCGATGCCGACAAACAGCAGCCCGCGCGCCTTCAGTTCGGGCGCCAGGGCGGCGCAGATCTCCCGCTCGCGCGGCGTCAGCTCGGTCTTCACCGCCGACCCGCCGACCGCCAGGTTGGACCGGAATTCGCCCTTCCCCGGGATCCGGTTGATCGCCCCGGCTACCTCGCCGTCGACCAGCACGATCCTCTTGTCGCCCTCGGCAACGCCGGGCAGGAACGCCTGCAGCATGTGCGGTTCGCGCCAGGTCATGTTGAAGACCTCGATCAGCGCGGACAGGTTGGTGCCCGCCGCGTCGACCTTGAACACCGCCTTGCCACCATTGCCGTGGATCGGCTTGACGACGATCTCGCCGTGCATCGCCAGGAACCCGCGCGCCTCGTCCAGGCTGCGGGTGACGAGCGTGGGCGGCATGAATCGCGCATAATCCAGGACGAACATCTTTTCGGGCGCGTTGCGGACGCTGGCGGGGTCGTTGACCACCAGGGTGCGGTGGGCGATCCGTTCGAGCAGGTGGGTGGCGGTGATATAGCCCAAGTCGAACGGCGGGTCCTGACGCATCAGCACGACATCGGCATCCGACCCGAGATCAAGCGACACCGGATCGGCAAAGACAAAGTGGTCGCCCGCCGCGCGCCGCACCGTCACCGGATGCGCCCTTGCCCAGACCCGGCCGTCGGCATGGTTGAGCGCCTCGGCGGTATAATGGAACAGCCGATGGCCGCGCGCCTGCGCGCTCAGCATCAGCGCGAACGTCGAATCGCCGGCGATGTTGATCGACTCCAAGGGGTCCATCTGGACAGCGACGGCGAGGGTCATCTGCGCTCCCTTTGGCCGTCACCCCGGCGGAAGCTGGGGTCTCCCTCGGCAGAGATGCCAGCTTTCGCGGGCAGGGAGGATTTAGCGGGGAGCACGACCAAAGTCATCCGATCCAGGCATTCTCGATGTGCCGCGGGCGCATGCCCGGCGCAATCAGCACGACGTCGATGCGGATATCGTCGTCCGGCCCGGCATAGCGCGGCATCAACACCTCCGCCGCCGCGGCGACGCGGGCCAGACGACGCTCGTCAATCGCATAATCGAGCTCGGCATCGGTCGCGCGGCTCTTGACCTCGACGAATGCGACCAGAGCGCCCTTGCGCGCCACCAGGTCGATTTCTCCGACGGGCGTGCGCACGCGCCGGTCGAGGATGCGCCACCCCTTGAGCCGCAGCCACCAGCCGGCGATACGCTCGGCGCGGCGGCCGGCAGCCTCGGCGGCGCGGCGCTGGCCGGTGCCCGGCCGCCTCACCCCTTCATCGCCAGGGCACGGGCATACAGCTCGCGGCGATCGAGATTCAGCCGCCTGGCTATCTCGCTCGCCGCCTTCGATGCCGGCAGGCGGGTCAGCGCCTCGACCAGCGCGGCGTCGGCATCGGCGTCGCTGGCGGGTATGGCCTCGCCCGGCGGCGCCACGACCACCACGATCTCGCCACGCGGCGCGGCCTCGGCATAGCGCGCGGCGAGCGTCGCCAGCGTGCCGGTCACCGCCTCCTCGAACTTCTTGGTGATCTCCCGCGTCACCGCCGCCGCGCGGTCGCCCAGCCCCGCCGCCAGCGCCGCCAGCGTCGTGGCCAGTCGCGGCCCCGATTCGTAGAGCACCAAAGTGGCGCGGATCCCCGCCACCTCGGCGATCGCCACGTCGCGCGCGCCGGCCTTGCCCGGCAGGAAGCCGACGAACAGGAAGCGATCGGTGGGCAGCCCGGCCAGCGTCAGTGCCGCGATCGCCGCGCACGGGCCGGGGATCGTCACCACCTCATGCCCGGCCGCGCGCGCCTCGCGCACCAATTTGTATCCGGGATCGGAAATCAGCGGCGTGCCCGCGTCCGATACCAGCGCGACCGCTTCGCCGGCCATCCGCGCGATCAGCCCGGGGCGGACGCGATCGGCATTGTGATCATGATAGGCGATCATCGGCCGCTTGACGCCGATGTGCCGCAACAGCCCCCCGGTCACCCGCGTGTCCTCCGCCGCGACCACCGCCGCGCCGGCCAGGACCGCGGCGGCGCGCGGCGACAGATCGCCGAGATTGCCGATCGGGGTGGCGACGATGTACAGGCCGGGTGCTAGAACCGAAGTCATTGGGGGATGTCATGGCAGACGCCGCAATCATGTCGCAATGGGGCATGTCACAATGGGGAACGCCGTGGCGGCGCCGGCTGCCGCGGATGGCGGCGGTCGCCGGGGCGCTGCTGCTGGGCGCCTGCGCGACCGTGGTGCCCCGCGGCGCGGCGCCCCCCGCCCCGGTGGCGCCGGTCGTCCGCCCGGATACCGGACCGGTGGTCGAGCCGGGGCTGCCCAGCGACAGCACGCGCCACCGTATCGCGCTGCTCGTGCCGATGACCGGCGGCAATGGCGGGATCGGCCGGTCGATCGCCAACGCCACCCAGCTCGCGCTGCTCGACACCAATAACGACCAGCTGCGGATCACCACTTATGATACCGCGACCGGAGCGGCAGCGGCGGCCGACCGCGCGATCGCCGAGGGTGCGCAGTTGATCCTGGGACCGTTGCTGGCCGACGACGTCCGCGCCGTGGCGCCGCTTGCGCGCCGCGCCGGCGTTCCGATCATCAGCTTTTCCAACGACACCAGCGTGGCGTCGACGGGCGCGTACCTGCTCGGCAACTCGCCGGCGCAATCGATCGTGCGCGTCATCGACTATGCCGCCGACCAGGGCATCACGACCTATGGCGGGCTGGTCGCCAACGGAGTGTACGGCCAACGCGCGTCGACCGCTTTCCTGCGCGCGGTCGAGGACGACAAAGGCCAGGTGCTGTCGCTCCAGACCTATGATCGCGCACCCGCGTCGATCGGCGCGGCGGCCGTCAGGCTGGGCAAGTCGGCGCCGCTGGGCGCGGTGCTGATCGCCGACAGCGGGATGACGGCTGCCAACATCGTGCCGCTGGTGCGCAAGGCCGGGCTGGGCAGCGCACGGATACTGGGGGTCGAATTGTGGAATTCCGAAGCCACGATCGCCGCCAGGCCGACGCTGAACGGCGCCTGGTTCGCCAGCGTTTCCGACACGCTGTATCGCCAATATGCCGTCAAATACCGTGCGCGGTTCGGCGCGGCGCCCTATCGCCTGTCGAGCATGGGCTATGACGCGGTGCTGCTGACGATCCGCATCGCCCGCGACTGGCCGGTCGGCGCCCCGTTCCCCGAGGACCGGTTGCGCGACAGGAGCGGCTTTGCCGGGATCGACGGCGCGTTCCGCTTCGGCCGCGACGGCATCGCCGAACGCGCGCTGGAGGTGCAGGAAATACGCGGCGGCACGACGGTGACGATCTCGCCGGCGCCGGGCGGGTTCTGAGGGCCGGTTGGTAAACGCGTGCACGTGCGCATTTCACCGTCGTGCCGCCCGCCAAGCACGCCTCACGCGGCCACCGCTTTCGCCACCACCTCGCGCAGGATCGCGTCGAGCACCGGCATGCCCCCCTCGGTCACGGTCAGCCGGCGGTCGTCGATCGCCACCAGGCCGAGCGCCGCCAGCCGATCGACCATGCCGAGATCGATCAGCCGCGCGATCGGCTGTTCCCCCACCATCGCGATCCGCGCCAGGTCGACGCCCTCGGCCAGCCGCAACCCCATGACCAGCGCTTCCGTGACCCGCTCGGCGGGCGTCAGGCGGTCGGCGGCCTCGATGCCATGACCGTTGCGCACCACCGCCGCCAGCCAGTTTTCGGGTTTGCGCCGCCGCATCGTCGCCACGCCGCCGCGCCGGCCATGCGCGCCCGGCCCGACCCCCGCATAGTCGCGATAGCGCCAATAGGTCAGGTTGTGGCGGCTCTCCGCCCCCGGCCGGGCATGGTTTGATACCTCGTAAGCGGGCAGCCCCGCCGCGGTCAGCGCCCCGCGCGTCGCCTCGAACAGGTCCGCGCCGGCATCGCCGTCGGGCAGCGTCAGCCGGCCCGCCGCAGCCTCGGTGGCGAAGCGCGTGCCGGGCTCGATGGTCAATTGGTACAGCGACAGGTGCTCGGTGCCGAACGCAAGCGCGCGTTCCAGTTCAGTCAGCCACGCGGCAAGCGGCTGGCCGGGGCGGGCATAGATCAGGTCGAAGCTGACGCGATCGAACGCCGCCTGCGCGGTATCAAGCGCGGCCAGCCCCTCCGCCACGTCATGCGCACGGCCCAGGAAACGCAGCGCGGCGTCGTCGAGCGCCTGCAGCCCCAGGCTGACGCGATTGACCCCGGCGGCGGCGAGATCGCCGAACCGCGCCGCCTCGACCGACGACGGATTGGCCTCCAGCGTGATCTCGATATCGGACGCGAAGCCCCACAGCGCCTCGGCCTCGGCCAGCACCGCCGCGACCGTCGCCGAGGGCATGAGCGAGGGCGTGCCGCCGCCGAAGAACACCGAACCGAGCCGCCGCCGTCCGGTTTCCATCGCTTCATGCCGCAAGTCGGCAATCAGCGCGTCGCGCCATGCCGGCTGGTCGACCGCGGCGCGGACATGGCTGTTGAAGTCGCAATACGGACATTTCGAGACGCAGAACGGCCAGTGGACGTACAGCGCAAGCGCGTCCGCCACTACAGCACCGCCGCGACCAGCTGGCGGAAAGCGTCGGCGCGATGGCTGATCGCATGCTTGAGGTCCTGGTCCATCTCGCCGAAAGTCTCAATGCGGCCGTGGGGGACGAACAGCGGGTCGTAGCCGAAGCCCAGGCCGCCGCGCGGCGGCCAGACCAACGTGCCGCCGACCCGCCCTTCGAACCATTCGACATGCCCGTCGGGCCAGGCAAGCGCCAGCGCGCAGACGAACCAGGCGGCGCGATACGCTTCGGGGCCCAGCGCCTCCAGCCGGTCTTGCACCAGCCGCATCGCCAACGCGAAATCCTTGTCGGGCCCTGCCCAACGCGCCGAGAAGATACCCGGATCGCCGCCCAGTGCGGCGACGCACAGCCCGCTGTCGTCGGCCAGCGCGGGCAGCCCGGACAAATCGGCCGCCTGCCGCGCCTTCAGCTCGGCATTGGCGACGAACGTGGTGCCGGTCTCCTCGGGCTCGGGCAGATCGAGCTCGGCCGCCGACACCGGATCGATGCCGTGGGGGCCGAGCAGCGCGCGGATTTCCCGCACCTTGCCTTCATTGTGGCTGGCGATGACCAGCCTGCCCGGCGCGAGCTTGCGGATCGCCTGGGGGGCGCCGCCCTCCCCGCTCATGCCACTGCGCGTCCCTGTGCCGCAAAGATGTCGGCGCAGCCGATCCGCGCCAGCCGCAGCAATCGCAGCAGCGCTTCCTCGTCATAGGTCGCGCCCTCGGCGGTCGCCTGCGCCTCGGCGATGTTGCCGTTTTGAAGCAGCACGAAATTGGCGTCTGCATCGGCGGTCGAGTCCTCGGCATAATCGAGGTCGAGGACGGGCGTGCCCTGGTGGATGCCGCAGCTGATCGCGGCGACCTTCTGGGTCAGCGGGTCCGCGGTCAGCTTGCCCGAGGCGAGCAGCCCGTCGACCGCCAGGCGCAGCGCGACCCACGCGCCCGAGATCGAGGCGGTGCGCGTGCCGCCATCGGCCTGGATCACATCGCAATCGAGCACGATCTGCCGTTCGCCGAGCAGCTTCATGTCGGTGACCGCGCGCAAGCTCCGCCCGATCAGCCGCTGGATTTCCTGCGTCCGCCCCGATTGCCTGCCCTTGGCCGCCTCGCGATTGCCGCGGGTATGCGTGGCGCGCGGCAGCATGCCGTATTCGGCGGTCACCCATCCCTCGCCCCGGCCGCGCATGAACGGCGGCACCTTCTCCTCGACCGAGGCGGTGACCAGCACCTTGGTGTCGCCAAAGCCGATCAGCACCGATCCTTCGGCATGACGCGTGAAGCGCGGTTCGATGGTGATCGGGCGCATCTGGTCGGGCGCGCGTCCGCTGGGGCGCATGTCGGTCTCCTGGTGTCGAAGCGCTGCCCGTAGGCGCTGGCCAGGCGGGCGGCAATGACGTTGGGCACACCTGGGAGGGCAAAGTTCACGGAAGTTCACGCCCTACCGCCAGGTGGACCGAGCAGGACGGCGGGCGGTCTCCCCTCGCCCGGACCAGGTCAAGGATGTATCACCCGCGTCGGTGTGTAGGACAGCGGACAAAGATTGAGCGATCGCCCCGCCCCGCCTACATCCGGCCGATGACAACCCCCGTCACCGAATTGAGCGACCGCGCGCGGGGCATCTTCCGGGCGGTGGTCGAGGGCTATCTGGAGACGGGGCAGCCGGTGGGATCGCGGACGCTCGCCGGGCTGGGCGCGGTGCAGCTGTCGCCGGCGTCGATCCGCAGCGTGATGGCCGAGCTGGAGACGCTGGGGCTGCTCGCCTCGCCGCATATTTCGGCGGGCCGGTTGCCGACCGACCTGGGCCTGCGCCTGTTCGTCGACGGGATGATGCGCGTCGCCGAGCCGTCGTTCGAGGAACGCGCGACGATCGAGGCGCGGATCGGATCGGGTGGCCCGGTCGAGGACGCGCTGGCGGCGACCACGGCGGCGCTCAGCGGCCTGTCGGCCTGCGCGGGGCTGGTGCTGGTGCCCAAGGCCGAGCTGGTGCTGCGCCATATCAGCTTCGTCTGGCTGGCGCCCGATCGCGCGCTGGCGGTGATCGTCGGCGATGACGGCCAGGTCGAGAACCGGGTGATCGAGCTGATGCCCGGCACCACGCCGTCGGCGCTGGTCGAGGCGGGCAATTACATGTCGGCGACGCTGGCCGGGCTGTCGCTGGCCGAGGCACGGGCACGGCTCGACCGCCAGCTGTCCGCCGATCGCGTCGCGCTGGACGTCGCGGCGGCGGACCTGGTCGAGCGCGGGCTGGTGGTATGGAGCGAGGATGGCGACCGCCGCCCCGTGCTGATCGTGCGCGGCCAGGGCCGGCTGATCGACGCCGCCGCCGCCGCCGACCTGGAGCGCGTCCGCGACCTGCTCGACGATCTCGACGGCAAGCAGGAGGTCGCGCATCTGCTCGACAGCGCGCGGACCGGCGATTCGACGCGGATCTTCATCGGCGCCGAGAACAAATTGTTCGCGCTGTCGGGATCGTCGGTGATCGCCCGGCCGTTTCGCGGGCTGGACGGGCGCGTCGTGGGGGTGGTCGCGGTGATCGGCCCGACGCGGTTGAACTATGCGCGCGTCGTGCCCATGGTGGATTTCACCGCAGCAACGCTCGCCCGGCTGATCGGCTAGGGCGGCCAGGAACACAGAAAAACACGAGATGACCGAAGACGACAAGAGCGAGACCCTGGACACCGCCGGCGACCTGCGCGAGGCGACGGCCGAGGCCGCGCCCGAACTGGCCGAGCACGACCGCCTGGCCGAGCTGGAGGGTGAGCTGGCCGAGGCCAAGGCGGCGGTGATGTACGCCCATGCCGAGGCGCAGAACGTCCGCCGCCGCGCCGAAAAGGAGGCGGGCGACGCGCGCAATTATGCCGTCACCGCCTTTTCGCGCGACATCCTGTCGGTCGCCGACAATCTCGACCGCGGGTTGTCGGCGATCCCCGACGAGCTGCGCGGCGACGAGCGGCTGAAGGGCCTGATCGTCGGGCTGGAGGCGACCAAGCGCGAGCTGGACGCGGTGTTCCAGCGCAACGGCATCGTCAAGATCGCAGCAATGGGCGAGACCCTCGATCCCAACAAGCACCAGGCGATGCTGGAGCTGCCGAGCGACGCCGCGCCGGGCACGATCATCCAGGAGATGCAGGCCGGCTACATGCTCAAGGACCGGCTGTTGCGGCCGTCGATGGTCGGGGTCGCGAAGAAGGGGGAGTGAAGCAATGCGTCCGCGCTACGATCGGCAACCGGAGCATACGTCGCTCGGGCGCCTGGCCAAGCAAGCGCTGTCGCGCAAGCGCAAGAGGCCGGGCGGGCATACCGCCGGCGACGATCCGATCCCGGTCGAGCCGAACCGGCCGAACAATCTCACCGGAGGTGCAGCGGCCGCGCTGGAGTTTGACGAGTAGCCGTGCCTAAAGGCGAACGATGAACCCCAACCTCATCGCCGACCGCCCGACCTTCGTCACGCATCTCGAATGCTCGCTGACCGGCGAGCGCTACGCGGCGGACCGGCTCCATGGCCTGTCGCGGGCGGGCAAGCCGCTGCTGGTGCGGTACGATCTCGACATGGTCCGCGCGGCCGTGCCGCGGGCGACGATCGCGGCGCGGCCGACCGATCTGTGGCGCTGGCGCGAGCTGCTGCCGGTGCGGCGCACCAGCAGCATCGTCAGCCTGGGCGAGATCGAGACGCCGCTGATCGCCATCCCCAGATCGAGCGGCGGGCCGAACGTGCTGGTCAAGGACGAAGGGCGCTTGCCGACCGGCAGCTTTAAGGCGCGCGGACTGGTGATGGCGGTGGCGATGGCGCGCGAGCTGGGCGTCACCAGGATCGCGATGCCGACCAACGGCAATGCCGGCGCGGCGCTGGCGGCGTATGCCAGCCGGGTGGGGATCGAAACGATCGTGTTCTGCCCGGACGATACGCCCGAGATCAACGTGCGCGAGATCGCGATGCAGGGCGCGCGCGCGTACCGCGTCAACGGCCTGATCGACGAATGCGGCGCGATCGTCGGCAAGGGCGCGGCGGAGGGGCGCTGGTTCGATTTCTCGACCCTAAAGGAGCCGTACCGGATCGAGGGCAAGAAGACGATGGGGCTGGAACTGGCGGCGCAATTCGGCTGGCGGCTGCCGCGCGCGATCTTCTACCCGACCGGCGGCGGCACCGGCCTGATCGGGATGTGGAAGGCATTTGACGAGATGGAGCAGATCGGCTGGATCGGCGCCGAGCGGCCGAAGATGTTCGCCGTCCAGGCGAGCGGCTGCGCGCCGATCGTCAAGGCGTTCGAGGCGGGCGAGGAACATGCCGAGCGCTGGACGGACGCACATACCGTCGCCGCGGGCATCCGCGTGCCCAGGGCGATCGGCGATTTCCTGATCCTGCGCGCGGTGCGCGAAAGCGGCGGCAAGGCGCTGGCGGTGGGTGACCCGGCGATCCTGAAGGCGGTCGAGGACTGCGCGCGGCGGGACGGCCTGCTGCTGTGTCCCGAAGGCGGCGCCACGCTGGCGGCGTATCGCGCGGCACTGGCCGACGGCCTGGTCGACGAAGAGGACGAGGTCGTGCTGTTCAACTGCGCGACCGGCCTGAAATACCCGATGCCCGAGGCCAACCAGGCGCTCGACAAGAATGCGGTGATAGATTTCGGTACGCTTTAGGAGTCCGTTTGGGAATGTGCTGAGGGCACATTTGCGGCGCGCGATCAGCGCGACTCGGGGACTGCATGGCTCGCCTCGTGCATCGGCGAAAACGGCAGGATCGTCTTCAGCTGCGCCAGGGGCGGGGCGCCGGCGATCAGCGCGTTGTGGCCGAGCATGAACGCGTGGCGAACGATCTCCGCCTGCTGCTCCAGGCCGTATCTGCCCAGCCCCCAGCCGGCACGCACGGCGTAATGGTATCGCGCCCAGGGCATGCGGCGAAGCGGCAGGAAGATGCCCGATTGATGCTGCCAGACATGCACCATCTCGTGGACGAACAGCCCCTGGCCGCCCAGCCCCGCATGGCTGAAATCGTCATGGTAGGCGGTGCCGTGGGGGTGGAAGTGGATCCGCCCGCGCGGAGTCATCACCACGTCCCTGGGCTGGAAGAACGCCCATTTGCCGAGCACCACGCGCACCGGCGCATAGTCGATCGCGTCGCCGAACACCGACCGGCACAGGTCGATCTCGCCGACGGTCAGGGGGCGGACGGGAGTCAGAACTTGGGCGCCGGGTCGCCGGCGGCAACCACCCTGGCGTCGCGCATCAGGATCAGGCCGTCGGCAAAGGTGAAGCGCAACGTCTGGACGCCGCCCCGCTTGATTGCGGGGTTGACGTCGAACAGCATGACGTGCTTGCCGCCGGGCGCGAACGCCATTGTGGCGCGGGCCGGCAACGCGACGGTCGCCATCGGCGCCATCGTCGCCATCCCGCTCCTGGTCATGCTTTCGTGCATCTCGGTGCGGATCACATTGGGCGACGTGACGCTGAGCAAGACCATGTCCCTGGGGCCGCCGTGGAGCGTGAAATAGGCGACGCCCGGGCTGCGCGGCACCGCGCCCAGCCTGATCCACGCATCGCCGACCGACACCATTTCTTTCCGCTGGCACCCGGTGGCGGCCAGCAGCAGCATCGTCGCGAGCAGCCATACAGCCTTCATCCTGTCACCCCTCCCGCAACGGGACATCGCCAACTGGCCGACGGCTGTATGCGGCGGACAATCTTGCGGCAAGCGAAAGCCCTCCTATATCGCCGACTTGAGCGCTTCCTTCGCCTCTCGTGAGGGTCGGGAGCTTGGTTTATTTTTGACGGGGGCCGATCGAGGACCATGGCTAAGATTATCGGAATTGACCTGGGCACCACCAACAGCTGCGTGGCGGTAATGGAGGGCGGGAAGCCCAAGGTGATCGAGAATGTCGAGGGCGCGCGCACCACGCCGTCGATCGTTGCCTTTGCAAAGGATGGCGAGCGGCTGATCGGCCAGCCGGCCAAGCGCCAGGCGGTGACCAACCCCGATGCGACGGTGTTCGCGGTGAAGCGCCTGATCGGGCGCCGCTTCGACGATCCGATCACCAGGAAGGACACCGAGCTGGTGCCCTATTCGATCGTGCGTGGATCGAACGGCGACGCCTGGGTCAAGGCGGCCGGCACCGATTATTCGCCGTCGCAGATCTCCGCCTTCATCCTCCAGAAGATGAAGGAAACCGCCGAGGCCTATCTGGGCGAGACGGTGACCGAGGCGGTGATCACCGTCCCCGCTTATTTCAACGACGCCCAGCGCCAGGCGACCAAGGATGCCGGCCAGATCGCCGGGCTGGACGTCAAGCGGATCATCAATGAGCCGACCGCGGCGGCGCTCGCTTACGGGCTGGAGAAGCAGGACGGCAAGACGATCGCGGTCTATGACCTGGGCGGCGGCACGTTCGACATCTCGGTGCTCGAGATCGGCGACGGCGTGTTCGAGGTGAAGGCGACCAACGGCGACACCTTCCTGGGCGGCGAGGATTTCGACAACAAGCTGCTCGATTTCCTGGCGGCCGACTTCAGAAAGGCCGAGGGCATCGACCTGACCAAGGACAAGCTCGCGCTGCAGCGGCTGAAGGAAGCCGCGGAAAAGGCGAAGATCGAGCTGTCGTCGGCGGCGACCACCGAGGTCAACCTGCCGTTCATCACCGCTGACGCGACAGGCCCCAAGCATCTGGTCAAGTCGATCACCCGCGCCGACCTGGAGCGGCTGGTCGAGGACCTGATCCAGCGCACGCTGGAGCCGTGCAAGAAGGCGCTGGCCGACGCCGGCATGAAGCCTTCGGACATTGCCGAGGTCGTGCTGGTCGGCGGCATGACGCGCATGCCCAAGGTGCGCCAGGTGGTGAAGGACTTTTTCGGCAAGGAACCGCATTCGGGCGTCAACCCCGACGAGGTCGTGGCGATGGGCGCGGCGATCCAGGCCGGCGTGCTGCAGGGCGACGTCAAGGACGTGCTGCTGCTCGACGTGACCCCGCTGTCGCTCGGCATCGAGACGCTGGGCGGCGTGTTCACCCGGATGATCGATCGCAACACGACGATTCCGACCAAAAAATCGCAGACCTATTCGACCGCCGACGACAATCAGCAGGCGGTGACGATCCGCGTGTTCCAGGGCGAACGCGAAATGGCGGCGGACAACAAGATGCTCGGCCAGTTCGACCTGGTCGGCATTCCCCCGGCGCCGCGCGGCGTGCCGCAGATCGAGGTCACGTTCGACATCGACGCCAACGGCATCGTCAACGTCTCGGCGCGCGACAAGGGCACCGGCAAGGAGCAGCAGATCCGCATCCAGGCGTCGGGCGGCCTGTCTGATGCCGATATCGAGCAGATGGTCCGCGACGCGGAGAAATTCGCCGACGAGGACAAGAAGCGGCGCGATGCGGCCGAGGCGAAGAACAACGCCGAATCGCTGGTCCACACCACCGAGCGCCAGCTGGCCGAAAATGGCGACAAGATCGACGCCGCGCTGAAAAGCGAGATCGAGGCGGCGATCGCCGATGCCAAGGCCGCGATCGAGGGCAATGACGCCGAGGCGATGAAGGAGAAGGCGTCGGCGCTGGCGACGGTGGCGATGAAGATGGGCCAGGCGATCTACGAAAAGCAGGCCCAGGCCGAGGCCTCGCCGGCCGGCGGTGCCACGGCGGGTCGCGAGGCCGGCGACGGCGAGGATGTCGTCGACGCCGAATTCTCCGAAGTGGACGATACCAAGGCGTAAGGGCATGAACCCAAGCCGTCACATCCGCGAAAGCCGGCATCTCGGGCAGGATCGCGCACCGCCTGAGATCCCGGCTTTCCGCTGGGGTGCGGGGTTGGGGCGGGGGCCAGGTAGATGAGCACCGAAGTCGATTATTACGAATTGCTCGAAATCGAGCGTACCGCCGACGATGCGACGATCAAATCGTCCTATCGCAAGCTGGCGATGAAATATCATCCGGACCGCAATGCCGGATGCAAGGACCAGGAAGCCAAGTTCAAGGCGGTCAGCGAAGCCTATGACTGCCTGAAGGATCCGCAGAAACGCGCCGCCTATGACCGGTTCGGCCATGCCGCTTTCCAGCAGGGTGGCGGGTTCGGGGGCGGCGGGGCCCAGGATTTCGGCGGCTTTTCGGACATCTTCGAAAGCGTGTTCGGCGAATTCATGGGCGGGCGCGGCGGCGGGCGCCAGGCGCGGCGCGGCGCCGACCTGCGCTATGACATGGACGTCACGCTGGAGGATGCGTTCCACGGCAAGTCGGCGACGATCACCGTCGATGTCGCCGCCGGCTGCACCACGTGCAATGGCACCGGCGCGACCCCGGGCACCGCGGTCAGGGCCTGCGCGACCTGCGCCGGACATGGCAAGGTGCGCGCGCAACAGGGCTTCTTCGTCGTCGAGCGCACCTGCCCCACTTGCCACGGCGCGGGCGAGGTGATCACCGATCCGTGCCGCGACTGCCGCGGCGAGGGCCGCGTCGAGCAGACCAAGACGCTGACCGTCAACGTCCCCCCCGGGGTCGACGATGGCACGCGTATCCGCCTGTCGGGCGAGGGCGAGGCAGGACCGCGCGGGGCGCCGCCGGGCGACCTCTATATCTTCCTCCATGTGGCGCCGCATGCGGTCTTTGCGCGCGAGGGCACGACGCTGATCGCCAACGCGCCGATCAGCTTCACCACCGCCGCCTTGGGCGGGACGATCACCATCCCCGGCCCCGACGGCACGGGCCACGAAATCCGCATCGCCGCCGGCACGCAGTCGGGCCGCGAGGTGCGCCAGCGCGGCGCCGGCATGCCGGTGTTGCAGGGCAAGGGCAGGGGCGATTTGATCGTGCGCATCACCGTCGAGACCCCGACCCGGCTGTCGGCCAAGCAGCGCGACCTGCTCGAGGCATTCCGCGAGACCGAGACCGGCGACGAATGCCCGCAGACCAACGGATTCTTCCAGAAGGTGAAGAAGGCGGTCGGGGGATGATTTCCGCGCGGCTGGTCGCGCTTCGCCGGTTCGTCATCGACGCCAGGCCGCCCCCTTTTGAGGGACGGCGGGGCCGATGGATCAGAGGGTAAGAACCCCCGCCACCAGCGCGAGGACGCCGACAGTCACCATCGTGCTGCCGATCAGATCCACGAAGCGCATGGTTGCTTCTCCAGATGCCGGTTAAGTCCGGCACGGACACAAATGGGATTTGTTGCGTAGGAACGCAATATAATTTCAAGATTGAGCAGTTGCAGCATTTGCACGCAGACCAGCTTGCAACGCCACCGAAGCTGCTCAGCCGATACTCCGCAAGCGGGCGCTGGCCAAACAACGCCTAAACCGCGCGGGCCTAGGCTGGAGCGGGTGAAGGGAACACGCCACAGCCGTAAGTGGCTTATCGTCGATGCGTGAGGCTCGCTAAGGTTTAGCTCCAGCCGTAAACATACGTTCTGCGCTTTCCGTAAGCGGTCCGTCAGAAACCTCGTTCGCGTCGGACTTGGCCAAGCACGGGGCCAACCCAAGCGGGATCTATGTCCAGCACCCGTCCGTCAAAAGTGCGGATGCGCGCGTCCTCGACCCTTCCAGTCCCGTCGCCCGACTGGGACATGACAATCCTCCCGCCGTCGATCTCTTGGATGTCAGCCGTGTCGAGGACATGGGTGGTGCAACCGCTGGCGGCAGGAATCTGCAGAAGCATAGTTATTATCCTCCGTCGACAAACAGCTTGTACTCACTATCGTCCTGCGTACGCTGCCGCTCTCCCGAGTCTCAATGCCGGGAGCGCAGGCGGTGTGCAAACGCGCCGAGCTCGCCGATGATGACGCGGTCGCTGTCGCTGTCGTCAATAGTTGTCTTTAGCGCGGTGGCGACATGGGCCTTCAGATTCGTGGAAGTCGTCGCGATTGTGAGGAGGATGGGGAGCGCAGCAGTACCAATCGCTGCTAGACTTGGTTGCTGGAGATGCATGATATCGTGCACGGCCGGCGTGACGGCGCCAACGATCACGCTAGCCTGAAGCAGCTTGCAGCACGTAGTGTTCAGGGCCTCGCACTTACGATGGTTGGCGTGCGACACCGCTTCGAGCGCATCCTCAAGCGAGGAGCGGTCGGTGCCGAGCACGTCTAGCTGACGCCGCAGGTCAGCCCCTACGGTCCTAGCAAGCGTCGCTGCTGCCGCCTCCATCGCGAACGCCGGCCCGAGATCATCTAGGTCCGAGAGGAACCGCTGCACGCCCGCAGGCGTGGCAAGTGCCTGTTCCAGCCTACTGGGCACGTTCCTGTCAAAATTTATACCGAGGGCGCCTCCAAGAAATAGGCGCTCGATCCTTGCTCGTGCCGAGGACTCGTCGCTGTAAGTGATGCGACCGTTCATTACGGCGGCAAGCACCTCGATCAGACCAAAGTCCTCCACATCGTGATGATTATCAATCTGGTGCGTAACCGTTACCAGCCGCTCAAACTCCGAAGGTGTCAGAAAGTAGCTATGGCCGTAACATGCGGTAACCGGTGCCGACCATGCAAGGTGGCTGAATCGTAGGAGATTGAACCGCCCCGGGTTTGTCGGAGGCCCTAACTCCTGAGAGG
>NZ_CAXTHV010000035.1:0-31000 GCF_964244265.1 uncultured Sphingomonas sp.
CATCAGCCTCGCCGCAATCGTCACTTGGTGGATATGAGTCTCGGCCCTAGCCCAGTTCGCCGCCGCCGCGAATGTGACAATAAACGTAGACGTCGCCAAGCCGGTTCCAGATCGTTCAGCTGGTCGAATAGAAGGGCGTACCCGACACGCCGTAGCTGCCATAGGCATCGATCACCGTAGGCGCCGGTCCGGCACGCGCGCCCGAATACACGATGGTCAGCGGCACCTTGGTGCCATCGGCGCTGATCGCGGTTTCCTCGACGACGGTACGCGCCCGGGCCGCGGGCAGCGTGTCGTTGGCCAGCCCCAGAGGCACCCCCTTGCCCGCGACCGAATAGCTGAAGATCGTGCGCGGCGTCTTGCCGTCGGTGCCGGCCATCGGATCGAGCAGCAGGCGATCCTTGCCGCCCTCGCGCACCATCAGGACTGGCACGTTCTTGTCGCTGCTCAGTTTTTCGTAGAACAGCCGGCCGCCCGCTTCCTGCACGCTGTAGACCGCGTCGCTCGAGCGGCTGGCCACGTCCAGCTCCTTGAACAGGGCTTCGCGTCCCGGAAGTGCCGTAAGTTCGGTGGTAGTATGCAGGCTGGAGGCGTTGACCCATTTCTCGAAATCGGCACGGCGATCGGCCTTTTCAAACCACCGATAAGGGGTCGTCGACCGACACGCCGAACACCGTTTCGGTAAACGGTTCGGCCTTGGGTATATCAGGGAAACTGGTCAGCCCCCTGCCCGCCACCTGCGCCACTAAGGCCGCCGGCATCACTCCCAAGACCCGCTTCATACCCTCTCCTGTCGATTGTATTACATCACCGGCAGCGTTATCCGCGATCCGGCGCATACCTTTTGCGTCGCCTTGACAAAATCGATCGGCTTGGCCCGATACGGGTTGGCCATGTAGCTCTGCGGGTTACGATCTATCACCGGGAACCAGCTCGACTGGATCTGGACCATGATCCGGTGGCCCTTCTTGAACACATGGTCATGGTCGCGCAGCGGCACGTCCCAGACGACGACCTTGCCCGGCACTAGCGGCTGCGGGTTGGTGTCGCCAGCCAGGAAACGACCGCGGCGGACATCCATCGCGATCGGCCATTCATAGCCGTTGAGAGTCTTCGCATAATCGCCGACCTCCCATCTCTTACCTTCGGTCGATACATAATCGTCGGGCAGGACATCGATCAGCTTGACCACGAAATCGCTGTCGGTGCCGCTCGTCGAGGCCATTAGCCTGGCGGCGATTGCCCCGGTCACGGTCAAGTCGGCGGTCAGCGGGGCGGAGACGTAGCTCAGCACGTCGGGCCGGTCGTCGACGAACCGCTGGTCGTCGCTCTCCCACCAACCCCAGTCCGGCGTGCCGTAGGTGCGACTCATCGGTCGCTTGCGGAACGGCACTGGACGTGCCGGATCGCTGAGATAGTCGCGGCACCCCTCGCCGGGCGCAGGCGCTGTGAACGACAGGCTGCCATCGGCGCGCAGATACAAGGCAGTGGCCTTGGCCCCCGCGGGGGGCCACGAGGCATAGGTTTTCCACCTGTTCGACCCCGATTCGAACATCCTAGCGGTGAAATTGGGCTTCGTGCCCTTGTCGTGCAGCCAATAGGCGAAGAACGGTGCCTGGATCTGCGTCTGGAACTCGGTGCCGCTTTCGGTACCTAGCGGGATCGGCCCCAGCATGTCGGCCTTAGACTGCCACCCGCCGTGGCGCCAAGGACCGGCGACGATCTGCGCCAGGTTGTCGGGGTCGTTCTGCTTCTGCTTTTCGTAGATTTTCCACGAGCCCCAGGGATCTTCCTGGTCCCAGAAGCCTGCGACGTTGAGCGTCGGCACGGTCGTCCTGCCCAGCGAGCGCGTCCAGTCCTGGTCGGTGTAGAAGGCGTCGTGATTGGGGTGATCGAGCAAGGCCGTGAACATCGGCACGCTACCCTTGAAGTATTTGGTGTCGATATCCGTTACCGGACCGACTTTGAGGAACCAGTCGTAAGTGTCCGTCATGCGATCATAATCGAACGGCTTGTTGGCTGCCTTTTCGTTTTGCAGCTGGTACAGCCAGTCGGTCGCATAGCTAAGGCGGAGCGCGCCATTGCGGTGGAGGTCGTCCGACATCCAATAGTCGATCCACGCCGCCTGGGGGCTGACCGCCTTCAGCGCACGGTGCGGCCTGACCAGCGCGACGGCGGCGGCAAAGCCGGGATAGGACACGCCCCACATGCCGACCTTACCCGAATTGCCAGGGACGTTCTTCACCAGCCAGTCGATCGAATCATAGGCGTCGCTAGCCTCGTTCGGCACCGTCTTGACGCTGGTCGACAGCGTGAAAACGCCATCCGAGCCGAAGCGCCCGCGCATCGACTGGAACACGAAAATATAGCCGTCGGCGATCAGCGGCTTCCAGTTGGCAGGGATTGTCGCGGGCAGCGTCTGCGGCACGCCATAAGGGGTACGCTGGAAAAGAATGGGCAACTTTGCGATGTCACCTTTTGGCGCGATGATGACTGTCTCCAGCTTGGCGCCGTCGCGCATCGGCACCATTACTTTGGTGAAGCTGAATGTAGCCGCGATCGGATCGACGGGCGCGGGGCTGGCGGTCTGCGGCCGAGCGATCGTGGCACCCGATACCGTCAGTGTCGCTAGCGCCAATCCGGCCAACAATTGCATGCCCATGCCCGTCTCCCTCGTTCGTCGGCATCGTGACGGGCCGCAGGACCAGCGTCAATCGCTCGGCGCTACCCGCCATGCGCCGTTCAGCGCCGGCCGAAGCACCAGCCCGTTGAGATCGATGACGACGTGGAGGATCATCACCGTCGCCAGCGATCCGCTGGCGAGATACAGCCCGGTCATCACCGAGCCCACGATCGTCGTCGCGGCGATCCCCACCCACCCCTGATAGCGATGCATCGCGCCGAAGAGTGCGATCGGCACGATGAAAGCGACGGCGATGCTGCCGGTCACCAGGCCCAGCAGCAACGGCAGGAACAGCCGGAACATCAATTCCTCGGTAACGCCTGCGGAGACCGACAATAGCGCGCCGAGCCCGAGTTCGGCACGGTTACGCGGCATCAGGCTGCCAGTGTCGGCGATCTGGAACGTCGGCCCGCGTACGCCACCTCGCCAGCGCCCGACCAGCCATATCGCAAGTGCGGCAATCGAGCCGCCGCCGACCGCGCCTATCAGTACTGCCAGCAGCCAGCCGTCATCGCCACTTGCGCCGAATGCCGGGAGGAGCGCCGCCGCGCCGACAAACTCCACAGGCACGACCGTCAGCGCGCGCAGCCGCCCGAGCAGCGCCAAACCGACCAGCGCGGGCAACGCGAAGAACAGCAATTGCTTGGCGATCCACCCGGCATAACGATGTCGCCGGTCGACCGAATCGATCAATCCTGTGAAATAGAGATATTCGGCAATGTCGCGCCGGGCGAACCAGCCGAGCAGCCCGATCGTGACCAGCAGTAGAACGAGCGGGAGCAACGTCGCCGCCACGTCAGTCGAGGCGATGCTCGCCCTTTACCCAGCGTACCGTGCCGGAGCTGGCGCGCATCACGACGCTCTCGGTAGTCATCTTGCCCGGCATCCGCTTGACACCTTCGAGCAGCGAACCGTCGGTGACCCCGGTCGCGGCGAAGATGCAGTCGCCCTTGGCCAGCTCGATCAGGTCATATTGCTTGTCGAGGTCGGTCACGCCCCATTTGGCCGCGCGTGCCCTTTCATCGTCGTTGCGGAACAACAGCCGACCCTTGAACTGGCCGCCGACGCAGCGCAGCGCGGCCGCCGCCAACACGCCCTCGGGAGCGCCGCCCGAGCCCAGGTAGATGTCCACCGTGGTGTCGGGGTTGGTCGTAGCGATCACCCCGGCGACGTCGCCGTCGCCGATCAGCATGATGCCGCAACCCAGGGCGCGCAGCTCTGCGATCAGCGCCTCGTGGCGCGGGCGGTTGAGGACGCAGGCGATGATCTCTGACGGCTCGACGCCCTTGGCCGCGGCGACCGCCCGGACATTCTCGGTCGGCGACTTGTCAAGGTCGATGATGTTGTCGGGATAGCCCGGCCCGACAGCGATCTTGTCCATATAGACATCGGGCGCGTTGAGCAGTCCGCCCTCCTCGGCGATGGCCAGCACCGCCAGGCTGTTGGGACCCGCGGTCGCGCAGATCGTCGTGCCTTCGAGCGGATCGAGGGCGATGTCGATCTTCGGCCCCCTCCCGATCGCCGAGCCGACCTTCTCGCCGATGAACAGCATCGGCGCCTCGTCGCGCTCACCCTCGCCAATCACGACGGTGCCGTCCATGTAGAGGTCGTTCAGCGCCTCGCGCATCGCCTCGACAGCGGCGGCGTCCGCGGCCTTCTCGTCGCCGCGCCCGACCAGCGTGGATGCGGCGATCGCCGCCGCCTCGGTCACGCGCACCATCTCGAGCACGAGAACGCGGTCGAGTATGTTGCTGGCGTCGGTCATGTCGGACAATCTCCTTGATGTGCCGCGCGGATAGGCGGCAATGATTACCGTGTCGAGACCGGCGCCCGCGGCGGCAGGCGAATCTCGAACAGGTACGGCCAGTTCTTGCCGGTGACGAACAGCCGCCGCTTTGCCTTGTCCCAGGCAATACCGTTGGCCACATCGTTCTCGGCGGTGTTGCCGGCGCGCGCGTGCAGCGCCGAGACGTCGATCCAGCCGGTGACATGACCATTGGCAGGATCGATCCGCGCGATGCGGTCGGTGAGCCAGAGGTTGGCTAGGATTTCGCCGTCCAGATATTCCACCTCGTTGAGCATCGGCACCGTGCGTCCATTTGCGGTGACAATGAGCCGTCGACGCACTTTAAACGTCGCCGGATCCAGGAAACGCAAGGTCGCCGTACCGTCCGAAAGGATCAGGCTGTCGCCGTCGCTGGTCAGTGCCCAGCCCTCCCCGGGATAGCGGAACCGGCCGAGCCGCCTGAACGCCCCAAGACTCCAGCGGAACGCCACGCCGTCCTTCCAGGTCAGGCTGACGATCTCGTTGCCCCAGGCCGCGATGCCCTCGCCGTAATAAGGCGGCGGGACGATCGTGGCGCGGAGCACCTTGCCCGTCGTCAGGTCGACCTTGCGGATCGACGACCGCCCGACCTCGCCGGTGCTCTCATAGAGATAGCCGTCGAGGTAGAAGAGCCCCTCGGTATAGGCCTGGGGGTCGTGCGGATATTCGCGGACTATCTCGGCCGCGACGGTCGGGATCGGCGCGAGCGGGGCGGTCGCCGAATAGGCCTGGGGCGCGAGGAACAAAGCGAGCAGGAAAGGCGACATCGTCAGTCCCTCAGCAGGTCGTTGATGCTGGTCTTCGATCGCGTCCGGGCATCGACGCGCTTGACGATCACCGCGCAATAGAGCGCGGGCCTGCCGTCGCCGCCGCCCATATTGCCGGGCACGACCACGGCGTACGGCGGAACCTCGCCGCGCAGGACCTCGCCGGTCGCGCGATCGACGATTTTGGTCGACGCGCCGAGATAGACACCCATCGACAGCACCGCGCCTTCGCCGACGCGGACCCCCTCCGCCACCTCGGACCGCGCGCCGATGAAGGCGCCGTCGCCGATGATCACCGGATCGGCCTGGAGCGGTTCGAGCACGCCGCCGATGCCCGCGCCGCCCGAAAGGTGCACCCCCGCGCCGATCTGCGCGCAGCTGCCCACCGTCGCCCAGGTATCGACCATCGTCCCCTCGCCGACATGCGCGCCGATGTTGACGAAGCTGGGCATCAGCACCGCGTTGCGGCCGATAAAGGCGCCGCGCCGTACCACCGCGCCGGGAACGACACGAAAGCCCCCGTTACGAAAACGCGCATCGTCCCAGCCGGTGAATTTGGCCGGCACCTTGTCGAAAGCCGGCGCTCCCGCCGCGCCGCCGTCGACCAGCGCATTGTCATACAGCCGGAACGACAGCAGGACCGCCTTCTTCAGCCATTGGTTGACGCGCCAGCCGCCCGCGCCGTCGGGCTCGGCGACGCGCGCCTCGCCCGCATCGAGCGCCGCCAGCGCCGCCTCGACGGCATCGCGGACGGCGCCGCCCGTCGCGGGGTTGATCGCCGCGCGGTCTTCCCATACAGTATCAATGACTTGCTGCGGATCGTTCATGCGGGCTCCAGGACCTGATTGAGCCAGAGGGTGATGTCATCGGTGGTGAAATCGATGAAGTCGCGGGCGGCGTAGCTCGCCTGTTCCGATCCGTTGTCGACCCATACGGTGGTCATCCCGATCGCCTTTGCCGGCGCCAGGTTGCGCGCCATGTCGTCGACGAACAGGCTGGCCGCCGGATCGATCGCGAACGCGGCGCAGATACCGCGATAGCAGGCGGGATCGGGCTTGGGCACCAGCCCCATCGCATGGATGTCATGGACCGCCTCGAACGTGGCGCCCAGCCCGAGCCGGTCGAGCACGCGCCCGGCATAGCGGGCATCGCCATTGGTGAACACGATCTTGCGCCCCGGCAGCCGCGCGATCGTCGCGGCCAGCGGGGCATTGTCCTCCAGCACGTCCATCTCAACGTCGTGGACAAACGCCAGAAAGTCGTCGGGGTCGACATCATGCTCCGCCATCAACCCGTTCAGCGTCGTGCCATGCCCGAAAAAATATGCTTTCTGAACGCTATACGCTTCTTCCTCATCGACATTCAGGCGCCGGGCGATATACTCCGTCATGCGGGCGTCGATCTGCGCGAACAGGTTGGCGCGCGCCGGGTAGAGCGTGTTGTCGAGATCGAAGATCCAGTTGCGGATCGGGGACAGACTCGCGAGCATGCGGTTGGTGGCTCTAGGCGCACCGGCGCACCCGGGCAAGGCGGGTATCGGCGAGTAGCGTGGCCGGATCGGCAGGCGCGGTTTCGCCAGGCAAAGGGTCGTTTGACGATGATCGCGTTTCGGGGTCGCCTGATGCAGACGGCGGCGGGTGCCGGGCTGCTGCTGACCGCCGCCTGCGGCGGGGGCGGCGGCGGGGGCACCGCCACGCTGCCCACCCCGACACCTACGCCCACCCCGACACCCACGCCTACACCCACTCCAACTCCAACTCCAACACCTACACCTACCCCGTCCCCGACGCCATCGTCGTTCGACACCACGGAATACCGCGCCACCATCGGCGCGGTGTCGGCCAATGCGCTGGCCGCCTATGTGCGCGGCGCGACCGGCGCCGGGATCAAGGTCGGCATCGTCGATACGGGCCTGGACATTGCCAGCGACCAGTTCACCGGCCGGGTCGACGCCGCGTCGGCCAATGTCGCCGGCGGCTCGACCTATGACGACGAGGCGGGCCACGGCACCGCGGTGGCGTTCACGCTGGCGGGCTTGCGCAACGGCCAGGGAACGCAGGGCATCGCGTTCGACGCGACGATCGTCATGGCGCGCAGCGACACGCCGGGCAGCTGTTCCGTCACCACCGGCGACAATCCGGGCTGCAGTTTCGACGACAACAACATCGCCAAGGGCGTCGACCTGGCCAGCAACGCCGGCGCGCGGGTGATCAACCTGTCGCTGGGCGGCGATCCCCCCAGTCAGTCGCTGATCGCCGCGATCAACCGCGCTACCGCGAAGGGCGTGGTCATCGTCATTTCGGCGGGCAACAGCGGCGCCAAGCCCGAAGGCACCATTCCCGACCCCTTCCCTGCCGGCGTCGTCAACAGCTTTGCCGCGCGCGGGCTGGTGATCATCGCCGGATCGGTGGGGGCCAATGACAGCCGATCCCCCGGCGCGGACGTCATATCGACGTTCAGCAATCGCGCGGGCACCGGCACGCCGGAGCAATTCTACCTGGCGGCGGTCGGCGAACGCGTCCGCGCGCCGTGCAACGATACCCAGGTCTGCCTGTGGTCGGGCACGTCCTTTTCGGCGCCGCAGATCGCCGGCGCGGCGGCGCTGCTGGCCCAGGCCTTCCCCAATCTGTCGGGCGCGCAGATCGTCCAGATCCTGTTGACCAGCGCGCGCGACGCCGGTGCTACGGGGATCGACGAAATCTATGGCCGTGGGGTGCTCGATCTGACCGCCGCCTTCGCGCCGGCCGGCGCGATCGTCGCGGCGACCGGCGCCCCCGTGTCGCTGGTGGTCAACGGATCGCTGTCGGCGCCGATGGGCGACGCCAGCACCGGGCCGATCGGCGCGATCGTCCTGGACGGTTTCGACCGGGCCTATGCGATCGATCTCGCGCGGACGATCAATCGCGCCGGCCCGCAGCGGACGCTGGCCGCGACGCTGACCGGGCAGACGCGCGCCATCGCCTTCGATCGCGGATCGACCAGCGTCGCGATGACCGTGGCGCCAATCGGCATCGCCACGCCCACCGGATTGCGGCTAAGCCGCGCCGACGCCGAACGGTCGCGTGCGATCGCCGGGTCGATCACCCAGCGGCTGGGCAGCCGCGCCAGCTTCGCGATCGGCTTTGCCGAAGGCGGCGCGGGGCTGACCGCCCGCCTCGCCGGGCGCGGCGATCCCGCCTTCCTGGTCGCGCGCGACCCGGTCGCCGCGATCGGTTTCGACAGCGCGGCGCGCGGATCGGTGGCGGTCCGCGAGCAGATCGGGCGCTGGGGCGCGACGATGGCGATCGAGAATGGCGACGTCCTGGCGCGCGGCGACCGCGAGCTGCTGCCGGCGCTGGCCGATCGCTACCGGCGCTCGGGCTATGACCGGGCGGCGGTGACGCTGGACCGCCGGTTCGGCCCGCTCGGCCTCTGGCTGGGGGTCAGCCGGCTGGTCGAAAGCGACACGCTGCTCGGCGCCAGGCTCGACGGCAGTCTGGGCCGCCCGCGCGCGACGACCTGGTCGGGCGACCTGACCGCGCGGCTGGATGCCGGCGGCGGCTGGACGCTCGGCGGATCGCTGCGCCAGGGCCGCAGCGTCGTACAGCTTCGCGACGGGGTCGATGGTGGCGGCGTCATCCGCACCTCCGCCTTTGCCGCCGATATCGGCAAGACCGGCATCGTGACGCGCGACGACCGGTTCGGGCTGCGCATCGCCCAGCCGCTGCGCGTGGCGACGGGCGGGCTCGACCTGATCCTGCCGACCGAATGGAGCTATGCGCTGAACGGGCCGTCGGCCTGGACCAGCCAGCGGCTCAATCTCGCGCCGCGCGGGCGGGAGCTCGACATCGAGACCGCCTATTCGCGGCCCCTGGGCTCGGGCGATCTCCAGACCAATCTGTTCTGGCGCCGCGATCCCGGCAACTTCGCCGCCCTGTCCGACGATTTCGGCGTTGCATTGCGGTACAAGCTGAGCTTCTGAGAGACTGTTTGAAACGCGCTGAGGGCGCGTTTTGCGGTGCCGAAACTCACTCTTTCGCGAGTTTCCAAAAGGATTCTGACCCGTCGCGCGCAACGCATTTGCAGGTGGCGGCATCGCTTCCCATGTTGGGCAGCATGACCGCCTTATCCCTGTTAGATCTGGTCCCCGTCGTCGAAGGCGGCACCGTTGCCGATGCGCTGGCCAATGCCGCCGATCTCGCCCGCCATGCCGAGGCGAGCGGCTATGCCCGTTACTGGGTCGCCGAGCATCACGGCATGGCCGGGATCGCCAGCGCGGCGACCGCAATCGTCATCGGCCATGTCGCCGCCGCGACCACCCGCATCCGCGTGGGGGCGGGCGGCATCATGCTGCCCAACCATGCGCCGCTGGTGATCGCCGAGCAGTTCGGGACGCTGGATGCGCTGTTCCCGGGGCGGATCGACCTGGGGCTGGGCCGCGCGCCGGGCAGCGACCAGCGCGTCGCGCACGCCATTCGCCGCACGCTCGACAGCGACGCCAACGCCTTTCCGCGCGACGTGATGGAGCTGCAAAGCTATTTCGCCGATGACGGGCAGACCGGCATCCGCGCGACCCCGGGCGCGGGTGCCGACGTGCCGCTGTGGATCCTGGGGTCGAGCCTGTTCGGCGCGCAGCTCGCCGCGGCGCTCGGCCTGCCCTATGCCTTTGCCTCGCATTTCGCGCCCGACGCTCTCGACGAGGCGCTGGCGATCTATCGTCGCGATTTCCGCCCGTCGGCGCAGCTCGACCGGCCCTATGCGATGGCCGGGTTCAACGTGTACGCCGCCGACACCGATGCCGAGGCGGCCTATCTGGCGAGTTCGCAGCAGCAATCGTTCGTCGCGCTGCGCACCGGGCGCCCGCGCCAATTGCCGCCGCCGGTCGCGGGCTATGCCGAAAGCCTGGGCGCGCAAGGCCGCGCGATCCTCGACCAGGTCCTGCGCTGTTCGGCGATCGGGTCGCCGGCGACGGTCGCGCGCGGCATCGCCGCCTTTGTCGAGCGGACGCGGGTCGACGAGGTGATGGTGGTCAGCGCGATCCACGATCTGGACGCCCGCAAGCGCAGCGTGGCGATCACGGCGGCGGCGATGCGCGACGTGGCACTGGCGGCATAGCGGTGGCGGCATAGCGCCGGCGATATGGCGCCGGCGGCGAGGTCAGCGCGTCTCCCACGTCTCGTTCTGGACGACATAGGACGGCACGGGGGCCCCGCGCGCATCGAGCGCGGGACGGAAGCGATAGCGTTCGATGATCAGCCGACACGTCGCGGCGTCCAGGTCGCGATAGCCGCTCGATCGCGTGATGTCGCAGTCGGTCACGCGGCCATCGGTCCACACCAGGAAGCGGACGCCGACCGTCCCCTCCTCGCCCGCTTCCCTGGCGGCGCGCGGATAATCGCCATTGGTGATGCGCCCGCCCACCCGGCGCGGGGGCATGCCGTCGCCGCCGTCACCGTCGCCGTCCCCCTCCCCGCCGCTGCCCGTACCGGTGCCCGCGCCGCCCGCGCCGGTGCCGGGACCGCGGATGTCGGCATTGCCCTGGATCGCCTGGGCGCCGGTGCCCGCGACCGTGGCGGCGACCGTCACCGGCGGCTCGACCGGCGGCAGCGGCGGCGGGGGAGCGACGATCTCGGTTGCCCGCGCCTTCAGGTTGGGCGGGGCGGCGGCGCCTTCCTTGCGCGTGCTGGCCCTGGGGCGGGGCGCGATCTTCTCGCGGGCCGGCGGCGGCGGCGGCAGGACATCGAACGTGGCGAGCTGGTCCGTCACCGCCCTGAGCGGGCTGATCCCGAGCCCGACGATCGCGGCGTACAGCAACAAGGCGGTCAACAGCGCCGCGATCAGCGCTCCGCCGGTCCGTTCCGACAGGCCGGTCACGTCGCCGCCGGCAGCCTCAGTCGCGCCAGCAGCCCACCCAGATCCTCGCTCTCCTCCAGGCTGACCGTGCCCTCATAGATTTCGGCGACGTCGCGCACGATCGCCAGGCCAAGCCCGGTTCCCGGCTTGCCGGTGTCGAGCCGCACGCCGCGATCGAAGATCCGCATCCGATCCTCCTCGGGGATCCCGCCGCCGTCATCCTCGATCTGGAACTCGACAAAGCCCGCCTGCGCCGCGACGGTGATGAACACCGAGCCGCCGCCATATTTCGCGGCATTCTCGATGAGGTTGCCGAGCATCTCGTCCAGGTCCTGGCGCTCGACATGCACGTGCAGCCCCTTGGGGCCGTCGGTGTCGATGCGGACGTGGCGATAGAGCCGCGAGACCGCGCGCTCGACCGATTCGAGGCTGGCCCAGACGTCGGCGCGGCTATGCGCCGACCCGCGCCGGCCGACCGCCCGCGCGCGCGCCAGGTGATGGTCGACCTGGCGCCGCATCGTCCGCGCCTCGCGCACGACGGTCTCGGCGAGGTCGTCGGCACCGGCGGTCGCCGCGTTCATGATCACCGTCAGCGGGGTCTTGAGCGCATGCGCCAGATTGCCGGCGTGGCGCCGCGCCTCCTCGGCCTGGCGGTCATTATGGTCGATCAGCGCGTTGAGCTCCTCGACCATCGGCGCGACCTCGGCGGGCATGGTTCCCGCCACCGCGCTGGACCGCCCGGCACGCATCCGCGCGATCTCGTGACGCAGTTTCGTCAGCGGGCGCAGGCCGTACCACGTCTGCAGCGCCGCCATCGCGATCAGCCCGATCGCGAGCAGCAGGAAACTGCGGAAGAGCGTTCGCCGCAGCACCCTGATCTGCGCATCCAGGCCGTCACGGCTCTGCGCCACCTGGAATCGCCAGCGCACCTTCGACATGGGCAGCCGCACGTCGCGCTCCATGACGCGAAGCTTCTCGCCGCTGAACTGGCTGCTGTCATAGACATGGACGTCGAGCTTGTCATGGCGGACGCCGAACGCGAGCCGCCGGTCCCACAGCGACCGCGACGGAAAATCCTCCTTGCCGGGCGCGCTGATCTGCCAATAGAGGCCCGAATAGGGCTCGAGGAAGCGCTGGTCGGCGGGTTCGCGGTTGAGGATCACCTCGCCATCGGGCCCGATCTCGGCCGAGGTCAGCAGCGAGAACATCACATATTCCAGCTGCTCGTCGAAATTGCGCGTGACCGCAACGCTGAGCACGCTGTCGAGCGCCAGCCCCCCGCCGGTGAGCAGCAACGTGATCCAGGTCGCCGCGATCAGGATCATCCGCCGGCTGAGCGACCCCGAGGTCCGGGTCACCGGCCGTGCCGGAAAGGCTTCCCGCGCGGGCGGCGATGCGGCGGGCGGCGCACCGGGCGCCGCCGCTTCCGCCGGCATCTCGGCGCGCGCCGGCAGGGCGGCCGCGGCGTCCATCGTCACGCGTCGCCGCCGTCGCGCAGGGAAGCGGTACGGGTCATCCCGCCGGCAGCTTTTCGGGATCGTCGAGGCTATAGCCCAGCCCGCGGATCGTGGTGATCACGTCCTGCCCCAGCTTCTTGCGAATGCGCGTGACAAACACCTCTATGGTATTGGAATCTCTATCAAAATCCTGGTCGTAGATATGCTCGATCAGCTCGGTGCGGCTGACGATCTTGCCCTTGTGGTGGAGCAAATAGCTCAACAGCTTATATTCCTGCGCGGTCATCTTGACCGGATCGCCGGCCAGCGTGACCTTGCCCGACCGCGTATCGAGCCTGACGTCGCCGGCGATCAGCTCGCTGGAAGCATTGCCCGAGGCGCGACGGATCAGAGCGCGCAGGCGGGCGATCAGTTCCTCGCTCTGGAACGGCTTGGCGACATAATCGTCGGCGCCGGCATCAAGCCCGGCGACCTTGTCCGACCAGCTGTCGCGCGCGGTCAGCACCAGCACCGGGGTCACCTTGCCCTCCTTGCGCCAGCGGTCGAGCACGGTCAGCCCGTCGATCTCGGGCAGCCCGAGATCGAGCACGATCGCGTCATAGCTTTCGGTCGAGCCGAGGAAATGCCCCTCCTCGCCATCGGTGGCGAGATCGATTGCATAGCCGGCGCCTTCCAGCGTATTCTTCAGCTGCTGACCCAGATTGGGCTCGTCCTCGACGATCAGAACACGCATCGCAATCCCCTTCGCGGTCGCGCCGATGGCGCGGTCAATAGCCGGTTCGGTCGATGATCTGGCCCGACCGGCCATCGACCCGCACCCAGATGACGGTTCCATTGCGCAGGAATTTCAGCGTGTAAATCCCGCTCTCCGGATCGATTTCCGGGCCGAGATACTGCGCGCCCTTCATGGTCGGGACTACCCTGCGCTCGATCTCAGGCAGGGGCAGGACCTTGCCGGCACGCATCGCGTCGAACGCGCGCTGCTGGTCGCCGCGCTGGCCGCACGGCGGGTCCGCCACGGGCGCGGCGATCGACAGGACCAGGGAAAGCAACGCGATCATCGACATGGGCGTCGCATAAGCGGGCCGCCTTGAACAGCCTGTGAACGCGTTCCGACGAACCGGGGTGCCCGGACAACGCCGGCCCGGGATCGGCCATCCCGACCTCGCAATTCGTGGGCCCGTACCCTAGATACGCCGCCCATGGCCGCGCCGATCCTGTCCTATGAAGAACTCGGCCTGGTCCAGGGCGATGGCTGGCTGTTTCGCGGGATCGACATCTTCATCGGCCAGCGCGATCGGCTGGCGCTGATCGGCCGCAACGGCGCGGGCAAGTCCACCTTGCTCAAGCTGATCGCGGGACGAATCGACGCCGATATCGGGCGACGGACGATCGTGCCGGGGACCAACGTCGTCTATCTGGAACAGGACCCCGATCTGTCGGGGCATGCGACGCTCGCCGACTATGTGCTGTCGGGCAACGACGCGCCGGTGCGCCACGAGGCGGAGGCGATTGCGGGTCAGCTCGACATCGACCTGTCGCGCGACGCGGCGACCGCGTCGGGCGGCGAGCGGCGGCGGGCGGCAATCGTCCGCGCGCTGGCGCAGGGTCCGGACGTGCTGCTGCTCGACGAGCCGACCAACCATCTCGATATCGCCGCGATCGAGTGGCTGGAAAGCTGGCTCAACCGCTTCACCGGCGCGTTCATCGTCATCAGCCATGACCGCACCTTTCTGACCCGGCTGACCCGCCAGACCTTGTGGCTGGATCGCGGCGCGCTGCGGCGCGCGGAGATCGGGTTCGGGGGGTTCGAGGCATGGACCGAGCAGGTCCATGCGGAAGAACAGCGCGCCGCCGAGCGGCTCGATGCGCGGCTGAAGCTGGAAGAGCATTGGCTGCTGCGCGGCGTCACCGGACGGCGCCGGCGCAACCAGGGACGGCTGGCCAAGCTGAAGGAAATGCGCGCCGAACGCGCAATGATGCTGGGGCCGCAAGGGACGGCAAACCTGGCGATCGGTGCCGACGATTCCCGCACCAAGACGGTGATCGACGCCGAACACGTGACCAAGAGTTATGGCGACCGCGTGATCGTCCGCGATTTTTCGCTACGTGTCCGGCGCGGCGACCGAATCGGGATCGTCGGCCGCAACGGCGCGGGCAAGACGACGTTGCTCAAGCTGCTGACCGGCGAGATCACCCCCGACAGCGGCGAGGTGCGGCTGGCGAAAACGCTGGACGGCGTGATCATCGACCAGCAGCGCAGCCTGATGGCCCCCGACAAGCGCGTGCGCGACGTGCTGGCCGATGGCGGCGAGTGGATCGACGTTCTCGGCACGCGCAAGCACGTCCACGGCTATCTCAAGGAGTTCCTGTTCGATCCCAACATGATCGATGCGCGGGTCGGCACGTTGTCGGGCGGCGAGCGGTCACGGCTGCTGCTGGCACGCGAGTTCGCCCGCGCCTCCAACCTGCTGGTGCTCGACGAGCCGACCAACGATCTCGACCTGGAGACGCTCGACCTGCTGCAGGAGGTGATCGGCGACTATGACGGCACCGTGCTGATCGTCAGCCACGATCGCGACTTCCTTGACCGCACGGTGACGGTGACATTGGGCCTCAACGGCAGCGGGCAGGTCGACGTGATCGCCGGCGGCTATGCGGACTGGCAGGCGAAGCGCCTGCCCCCCGCCGCGCCGCGCCGCGCCGCGCCCGCCGCCGCCGCGCCGGCCCGGGTTGCGCCGACCAAGCCAGCGAAACTGAGCTACAAGGATCAGCGCGATTACGACTTGCTGCCGCGACGGATCGAGGAGATCGATGCGGCGATCGCGCGCGACGAGGCGGCGCTGGCCGATGCGTTGCTCTATGCGCGCGATCCAGCGGGTTTCGCGCGGCTGACCAGCGCGATCGCGACGGCCCGGGCGGAGAAGGATATTGCCGAAATACGCTGGCTGGAACTGGCGGAACAGCTCGAGGCGCTGGGATAGCGGCCTGGAGCCGATATGGGTCCGGCAGGCGAGCAACAGCCAGCCGGCGCGATACGGGCCTGTCGCCATTGACGGGCGGTCATCGTCGGCACAGCATGTTGCTTCATAAGGCGAGGGTCGGATGACCGGAAAATTCGACGGCAAGACAGCCTTCATCACTGGCGGCGGACGCGGCTTTGGCGAAGCATTCGGCCGGGCGCTGGCGGCGCGCGGCGCGCGGGTCGCGCAGGTCGACGTCGATCTCGCGGCGGCCGAAGCGGTCGCGGCCGCGATCCGCGCGGACGGCGGCGAGGCGATCGCCATCGCCTGCGATGTCGCGGACGAGGCCGCCGTCGCCGCAACGGCGGCGCGGGTGATCGATGGCTATGGCGGGATCGACATCCTGATCAACAATGCCGGGCTGCATTCGATGGCCTACAGCCAGCCGCTGCTGACGATGGGCCTCGCGGCGATCCGGCGGCTGTACGACGTCAATTTGATCGGCACGATCGCCTGCTCGCTCGCCTGCCACGCAACCATGAAGGCGCGCGGCGGCGGCGTGATCCTGAACCTCGCCTCGGCCGCCTCTTATGCCTGCCAGACCGCCTATGGCGCCTCGAAACAGGCGATTCGTGGCGTCACGCTGACGCTCGCGAACGATTTCGGCCCCGACAATATCCGCGTCGTCGGGGTCGCGCCGGGGCTGATGGCGACCGACACGATCGTCGCCGAACTGCCGCCGGAGATGTGGGCGCACATCGCCGCGATGCAGTCGCTGCGCCGCCGGGGTGAGGTGGCCGACATCGTTTCGGCGATGCTGTACCTGTGCTCGGACGACGCTTCCTTCGTCACCGGCACGACGTTGCAGGTCGGCGGCGGTTTCCCGCTGGCGTCCTAGCGTGTGATTCAGCAAAGCTGAATCAGGGCGGTACCGGCCCGTTCCCCCACCCGACCGCCCACAATGCATCCTGATTGGGCGGTCGGGTGGGGGAGCGGGCCGGCACCGATTCCACGACCGTGGATCAGACTCCAGGGGTCGCAAATCATGTCGAAATCACAGGGAACTCCGGCGGTATACGTACCGGCTAGGTGGTTGCGATGGTCTCGCTGGTATACGGTGTCGCCAGGTCATCGATCCCAGACAAGCGGCAGATTTTCGATGCCGATGACGTTGCCGCAATGGAACCGGGCGGACGCATCGGGATCAAGCCGGAACTGAGGAAGCCGCGCAAGCACTTCCTCGTAGACGATCTGAAGCTCGATCCGCGCGAGGTGCGACCCCAGGCAGCGGTGCGGACCGGAGTTGAAAGCGAGATGAACCTTGTTCTCGCGCTTCAGGTCGAACGCCGCAGCGTTCGCGAATTCCCGCTCGTCGAGATTGGCGGCGGGCAGGCACAGCATCGCCAGATCGTTCTTGCGGAGCGTGGCGCCGGCGAACTCGACGTCACGGTCGACACGGCGCACCGGGATCGTGAAGGAATAGCGACGCAGCAATTCCTCGGCGGCTTCGGGAATCAGCTTGGGAGCGGCGCGCAATTCCGCCTGCAGCGCGGGGTCTCGCGCGAGGTGGCGAACGCCGAAGCCCATGCCGTTGATCACCGTGTCCAGCCCGGCGGCGAACAGCAGAAAGCAATAATTGAACATGTCCTCCAGCGTCACCGCGCGCCCGGCAATCTCCGAGCCCCAGAGCAGGCTGATGAGGTCGTCGCGGCGGTCTTCCCGACGCGCCTCGATCGTGGCGCGCATTGCGTCGCTAACCGCCAGCGCATTGTTCATCTGGCCCATGCTGTCGTCCGGGCTGGTCACCATGACCTTCTGGACGATCGTGCGAAACTCGGCCTGGCGATCAAGCGGCAGGCCCATCATCTTGAGGAAGATCTGCACCGGCAGCGGCTCGGCGATATCCGCGATGAAGTCGCACCGGCCTTGATCCGCGACCTGATCAATCAGGCCGGCAGCGAGCGTGCGGATGTCGTCCTTCAGCGCGAGCATCGTCTTGGGCGAGAAAGCGGCCTGGAGCGGCGCGCGATATTCGCCGTGCTCGGGCGGATCGACGTTGATCGGCACCGGCTGCGGGATATCGGGCATGCCCGGCGGCATCATCGCCATGAAAGCCTCGAGCTGCTCCGGGCTGAAGAACCTGCTGGAAAAACGTTCGGGATCGCGGGATGCCTGGAAATTGGCGGCATAGCCGAGAAGGAACCAATGCCCCCCGTTGCGCGGCGTCCAGAACAGCTCGGGTGCCTCGCGGAGCAGCTCCAGGAGCCTGTCGTGCGGGTCCGCGACATAAGCGGGATCACGGTACATATCGAAATCATAGAAGAATTCAGGCGCGACATGATCCGGCGTCGCCACGGCAGGGCTCAAGGTCGTCACGTCGTCCATCTGCCGCCTCGCTTGAAAGATGTCGAAACCATCTGGCCACAAGTCGGATCGACTCAAGCATGCGAGCCTTGTACGGCGTCAATAACGCGGGGACGATTTGCGTCGAAATGGCTTTCGGGCATCGTCCCCTGGCTTCAGAATGTTTCGGCATGTACGGGACCGGGCCATGAAGATCAGGATCGAAAAGAGCGGATGCGTCGGCAATGCCCGCTGTAACGCCGTAGCGGGCGACCTTTATCCGTTGGACGACGTCGGCTACATAGCCGTCGAAGGCTTTGACGTCGCGCCGGGCGACGAGGAGGCGGCGCGCAAGGGCGCCCGCGCCTGTCCGGAACGGATAATCTTCGAAGAAGAATAGCCACCGCCGCCGTGCCGTGCGATCCGGCTTGAGGCGGTCGGTCTTCTTCCGGCCTTATGCCGCTTCGGTGGTCCTTCCCGCTTCGGTGAGCAGCGTCCTGGTCCGTTCCAGCAGCAGCCGGGCGCGGTCGAGATGCGACATGCCCTGTTCCGCTAGCGACTTCAGCGGCACCTCGATGCCGACCACGGCATGCGCGGGCAGCGCCTTCAGGAACTCGACGACCGGCAGTTCGCCGTCGCCCGGCACCTCGCGTTGATTGAAGGCGTCCCTCATATAGTCGTCATCGGACAGCGTCGCCGGGCTGTCGCATAATTGCGACGCCAGGATCAGCGCGGGATCGTAGCGCGCGATGTCGGCGGGCGTCTCGCCGCCGAGAATGAGGTGCATGACGTCGACCAGCACACCCGCGGGATGGCTCGCCAGGCCGACGAACTCCACCGCCTCGGCGAGCGAGCCGATTTCCGTCAGCCGGCAAAATTCGAGCACCAGCCCGAGCCCGCCATTGGCCGCCATCTCGGCCAGTCGGCAGAAGCTGTCGGTCGCCCGCGCCCTATCCTTGTCGAGGATCACCGTGGCGCCGCATCGCGCGCCGATCCGGCCGCCGAGATCGATCAGGCGGGCATAATCGTCCCAATCCATGCGCGGCTTGACCACCAGGCCTTCGAGATTGCTGACGGTGATGCCGCGCTCGCGCAGGCGGGCGATCATCGCCTCGGTCCGATCGTCACCCTTTGCCAGCCGGTATGCGCCGGCGGAATCGGTACTGCTGGTGAACGCGCTGATCGCGTCATAGCCGGCGTCGGCGGCGATATCGACCAGCTCGGCCGGCGAGACCCCGACGACGGTGAGCTGGTCGAGCGAAAGGAGCGGCATCGGGGCTCAGCTCAGGCGGCCGCGCCCTGCTCCATCCCGCCCATCATCGCGCGCATGTCGATCTGCCCGGTCATCACCGAGCCCAGGAAGCCCAGATCGACATTGAGCGCCAGCCCGCTGATATAGCTCGCGGCGTCGCTGCCGAGGAAGATCAGCGGATAGGCCTGCTCGACGGGCAGCGAGCGCCGGCCGCTCGGCTGGGCGGCGGCCTCGAGCACCGAGGCCGGCGTGACCTTCTCGATATCGTCCATCATCGGGGTCTGGGTCGGCCCGGGCAGCGTGCAATTGATGCGGATGCCGCGCTTGATCAAATCGTAGCAGCGCAGCAGCGTCCAGGCGATCACCACCTCCTTGGAGAAGCCGTAGCCCTCGAGCACGATATCGGGATGCGCCTCGCTCCAGGCGACGGCGCTGGCGTAATCGGGCTGGGCGATGAACTCCATCAGCAGCGGGATGCGCTGCGTCCAGCCCAGGCCGCCGTTGGAGGCGATCGAGGTGATCGCGCCGCCCTCCTTCATCAGCGGCAGGACCGCCTCGGTGAGGTGACGCAGGCCGATGAAATTGACCTTCATCAGATCGAGCGGCGGGAAGCCGGGCGCCAGGCCGGAGCAGTTGAACAGCGCGTCCACCGGGCCGCCGATCTTGGCGACCGCCGCGTCGATCGACGCGGGATCGCGCAGGTCGACCTCGGTGAACGACGCCATCGGGACCTCCGAGCGCCTGAAATCGAAGCCGTGGACCTCGCCGCCGAGCCGCACCAGCTCGCGCGCGGCGGCCTCGCCCATGCCCGAGAAGCAGCCGCTGATGATGACGCGCTTGCCGGTGAAATCCCAGACGCTCATGATATATTCTCCTCAACTATCTGCCCGGCAAATGCCGAGGTTGAATGATGATCGTACGCGCCTACTCGCGCGGCGCCGGCCATTTGAACAGCGGCAGGCCCGGGGTCGGCAGGTCATGCCATACCCACACCGTACCCGGCCAGCCCTCGGTGACGAACAGCCAGCGATCGTCCGGACCGCCGAAGCAGCAATTGGTCGACACGCCCTTTCCGGGCAGCGGCAGGAAATCCACCTGCCCGCCATCCTCCATGACGCGGACGCCATGCCCCAGCACGCCCGCCATATAGATGCGGCCATCGCGGTCGAGCGCCATACCGTCGGTGTGGTCGGACCCGGAGGCATCCTCGCAGATCCACTCGCGACAGCCGTCGAGGCCGATCCGCATCAGCCCGTCGCCCTCGGTGACGACGAGGTTGCCGTCGGGCTCGCGCACGATGCCGTTCACATAGACGAGATCGTCCGCGATCAGGCGCACATTTCCATCCGGCGCGCGCGCCATCACGCGCGCCAGCCGCGCGCCGGGCGGCACGGGAAAGCGCGGCGGATCGGTGAAATAGATCGTGCCGTCGGGTCCGACCACCAGATCGTTCGACGCCTGCATGTCGCTCAGGAGACGGGTGACGGTTCCGTCCGCCGCCACGCGCTGCAACCCTCCCGGGACGAACCCGGACGGACGTTCCGGCGGCGGGAAGCGGATCTCTTCCGGCGGCAGCGGCACCTGGCCGAAGTCGATCCCGCCATTCTGGGTGACGACGAAGCCGCCGTCGTCGGCCGGCGCGGCGGCGTTGGGGCCGCCGGCGGTGTCGGCGATCTTCGCCTTGCGCCCCTCCCCCGGCCAGATGCGATAGAGCGCGCCTTCCGCCACGGCGGTGACGACGAGCGTGCCGTCGTCGCACCAGACCGGGCCTTCGGGTAGGCCGATCCCGTCGGCGATCCGTTCAGGAGCGGACACCATCCGTCAGCCGTCCCGCGATCAGAGGCCGGCCACGAAGCGCCGGACCTCCAGGCGGATTTCCTCGTCTTCCGGGGTGATGCCGCCGAAGCCGCCGTGCGGCATACCCTCGAACACATGAAGTTCGGCCGGCAGGCCGAGGGTGCGCAGCGCCCGGTGGAAGCGGACCGCGTTCGAGAGGAACAGGTCGCGCGTTCCCGCCTGCAGGAAGGTCGGCGGCCAGCCCTTGGAGAAGTCGCCGAACAGCGGCGAGAGGTATGGATCGGCCAAATCGTGGCCGTTCGCGTAGAGAAGGTTGGCGGACGTCAGCCGCTGGGTGAGCATGGCGTCGATGCCCATGTTCGTCTCGAAGCTGTCGCCGGATTCGGTCAGGTCGATCTCCGGCGTCAGCAGGACAAGGCCGCGCGGCAGCGGCAGGCCCTCGTCGCGGCCGCGCAGCACCAGCGCGGCGGCGAGATTGCTCCCCGCCGACCCGCCGGCGACGACGATGTTCTCAGGCGCGGTGGTCTCGAGCAACCCGCGATAGGCGCCCAAGCAATCGTCGAGCGGCGCGGGATAGGGATGGTGCGGCGGCATCCGGTAATCGACGCTGATCGTGCGCAGCCCCGTATCGTTCGCTCCCAGCCGTCCCATCAGCGGCGTGAGCGGGCCGCCGCCGCACGTCAGGCCGCCACCATGTATATAGAGGCAGATCAGCGGGCTGGCCGCATCGAAATCCTCGGGCTCGACGTCATAGACGGTGACGCCGCCGAGCAGACGGCTGGGGAAGGCCGCCGGATCCTGTCCGGCGAACACCATTTCCATCATCATCGCGTCGCTCTTTTGCCGCATGGCTTCCCAGCCGGCGATGTCGTCCAGCGCCGGCGGAGTGGACGACATGGGATTGGCCGCCAGATACCCCAGCACGGCTTGCGCCACCGGACTGATCGACGAGGGCATCGGTATCTCGCGCACCACCTTCAGCGGCGGATAGGATTCCGTCTGCTCGGTCTCGGTCTCGGTCTCGGTCATGTTCATTTCCTCATGTCTCGGTAGATCGGCCCGCGTCGCTTCATCATGCCCGGGGCAATGCGGCGAGGAACCGGCGCACTTCCTCGTAGACGTCCCGGTCCTCGGGCGCGCTCCCCAATCCCCCTTCGAACATCGCGCCGAAGCCGCCATGGGGCATGGCCTCGAAGACGTGCAGGAAGGCGGGGATATCCTGCTTGCGGAGCGCGCGATGGAAGCGCGCCGTGTTCGACAGGAACAGGTCGCGCGTGCCGCATTGCAGGAAGGTCGTCGGAAATCCCTTCGCGAAGTCGCCGAACAGCGGCGACAGATAGGGATCGGACAAATCGTGGCCGGCGGCATAAAGCTCGATCGATTCGGTGAGCCGGGCCTTCAGCACCGGATCGACGCCCATCAACGTCTCGAAGCTGTCGCCCGATTCGGTCAGGTCGATCTCCGGCGAGAGGAGCACCACCGCCGACGGCGGGGGCAGGCCTTCGTCGCGCGCGCGCAAGACGAGCGCCGGCGCCAGATTGCCGCCGGCGGAGGTTCCCGCCACGATGACGTCCGCCGGCCGCCGCGTTTCGAGCAGCGCCCGATACGCCGCGACGCAATCGTCCAGCGGCGCGGGATAGGGAAAGTGCGGCGGCATCCGGTAGTCGAGGCCGATCGTGTGCAGCTGCGCGCCATCCGCAAAGGCCGTCGCCATCGCCCCGCAAGCCCTGCCCGATCCCATTGTGAACCCGCCGCCGTGCAGGTAAAGGCAGATACGGCCATCCTCTTCGCCGAATGATCCCCGCGGCTCGATCTCGAAGGCGCCGATGCCCCCGACCTCGATCGGCGTCACCGTGGTTCCGGCGGCGGGGGCGGCGATGGTTTCGAACAGCACGTCGTTGACGAAGCCGATCATCGCCTCCCAGCCGGCCATATCCCGCGGCTGCTCCATGGCATCGGCGGGTATCGCCGCCATCATCTCCAGCTTTTCCCGAGCCGCCTCGCTGATCGACGACGGATAAGGAATCTCCCGGCTCGCGATAGTGAGAGGAGACTGGGTCATGCGGCACCTTTTCTCCGTCGGGACAATGATCGGCCGATCGGGATCAGCGGATCCGGGATCAGCAAATCCGGACCCCGTAGTTACGCTGTTGCGTCCTGCTTAGATCGACGACGTACCCGTCGCTCCGGGGCGACGCCATCGCTCGTCGCGATCTTGCCGCCCCGTCACGTTCAGTCAGAAATTGAACCGCAGCTTCCCGCCGATGACGCGCTGTTCGCCGTAGCGCGCGAATTCGAGGCCCGTGCCGTTATAGATGCCCGCAACCTGGGTCTGATACTTCTCGTCGGTAACGTTCGTCGCGAACACGGAAACGTCGAACGCCGATCCGCCTACGCGATTCCAGTTCAGATTGAGGTTGAGAGTGTTGAACGACTTCATCTTGGCGAAGGGCGACGACGCCGGCGATACCGCCAATTGCGAGCTGCTATAACTATAGGTGGCACCAAACACAATCTGCCCGAGACCCGGATCCAGCGGCAGTGCATAGCTGCCCGTCACCGTAACCCGATCACGTGGCGAATAGGCCAGATCGCCGCCTACGGCTGCCGACAAGGTCACGATCTCAAATGGGGGAGTCGGTACGATGACGGGCGCACTAACCAGCTTCGTGCGAAGATGAGTATAGGAGCCGTTCAGATTGAAGCCGCGGAACAGGGTGATGTTGGCCTCTGCCTCGATACCATAGCTTCTTGACTTGTTGACGTTGATAATACCCGATGCCTGAGAAACTACGTTGTCCGTATCGGTAAAGGCGGCGTTGATCTGCTGGCCGTAAAGATTGTTATAGAAGCCATCGATGTTGAAATAGCCACGAAGCGCCCCCCGTATATCCGTCTTCAGGCCGATCTCGAATGCGTCGATCCTTTCCGGCCTGAAGGTCCTGTATATCCCGGCGCCGCTTGGGGTCACGCTGCCCTGGCGGTAGCCGCGAGCATATTTTCCGTAGAGCAGGATGTTCTCGTTCGGCTTGTAATCGAGATCGATGAGCCAGGTCGGCTTGGAACTTTTCGTTCTGGACGTGATAAGACAGTCATTGGTAATGGTGGCGTCGAACTGGACGCAGGATACTCTTGGGTTGTTGGCGCCGAAACCGGGCCCTCCAAAGGCGTAGCTGAGTTCATTGGCGGTCGCCTTCACCTCGTCGGAAGTGTAGCGAATGCCGCCGGTGACCTTAAGCTGATCCGTCAGGGCGTAGGTCCCCTGCGCGTAGATCCCGAGATTGCGATAGGCTACCGTCGTACGCCGCCGGCCGAGGCCGCCAATGGGAAAGTCGTAGCCCGGATCGGTGAACTGCGCCGGCACGCCGAGCAGGTTTGAGTAAAATAGAGCATAGCCCCGCCGGAAGATCTGGCCCAGCGGCGAGTAGCATTGCAATGTCGTGACGTCCGTGCAGTTGACCAGCTGGGTGGAGCGGTTTTCCGTGTAACCGTGGGGGGCGGCCCGCTCGTAATAGGCGCCCGCCTGCCATATGAACTTGTCGCCGCCGATCCTGCCCTGGAACTGCAACTCCTCGGTGAAGGTCGACTGGTCGGTATTCCCCGCGTCACCATTGGCGAAAGTGTCGACGAACTGCAGCCGCGTCCCCGCCAGCGCACCGGTAGGCGTCGGCTGCAGGCCGAGGACGGCGCCCGTCGCGCTCTGAACGGGAACGAAGACGGTGGTCGGAATCTTGATGTCGCTCGAGAACACGTCCGACACGTATTTGCCCGTCAAGCGCGTATAGCTGATGATGTTCTTCACCGTCAGCGTGTCGCTGACCTGCCAGGTCGTGGTGTTGATCCCGCGATACTCGGTACGCTCGTTGAGCGGGTTGCCGATATCGGTGCTGACGGTGTGCGGACCGCCCCCCTGCTGCGTCGCGAACGGACCGCACACATTGGCGCCGATGAAGCTCGCCGGATTGCATCCGATCAGTGCGTAGCCCGATCCGTTGCTCTTCGAGTGAAGGTAGGACACGATCGTGTAATTCTCGATGTCGGGCGTGACGTCCCACACCACGCTGCCGCGCACCGCGATATAGTGCCGGTCGTCGAGATCGGGGCCGGTGCCGACATTCTTCGTCAGCCCGTCGCGATCCTGAAAGTCGAACGCCAGGCGCGCGCGGACGGTGTCGGTAAGCGGCGCGTTGATGGCGCCCTGCAGGCCCTTCCAGTCATAGCTGCCGTACAGACCCTCGACATAGCCCTCGAAACGACCGGTCGGCTTCTGCGGCACGAGCAGCACCGCGCCGCCGGTCGTGTTGCGGCCGAACAGCGTGCCCTGCGGACCTTTGAGCACCTGGACGTTCTGCAGGTCGAAGAACGAGCCCGGTCCGGCGCCGTCGCCCTGCGGGATCGACGAGCTGCTGCGCGGCGCGACGACATCGGCGAAATAGACCGCCACCGACGGCGATGTGCCGATTTCCTGCGTGAAACCGCGGATGGAGTAAGCGGTATTCTCCCGGCCGGTGACGCCGTTCGTCGAGAGCGACGGCGTGTAGAGCGCGAGGTCTTCGGGCGCGACGATGTTGCGGTTCGAGATCTGCTGCTGGTTGAACACCGTGATCGAGATCGGCACGTCCTGCAGCCGTTCCTCGACGCGCCGCGCGGTGACGATGATGTCGCCGCCTTCGCTGTTCCCGCCAGTGGCGGTCCTGCCGCCCTGCGGTCCAGCCTCTGCGGCCGGGCTGGCCGGTGTCGCCTCCGGGGAGATACCGGCCGGTGCGCCCTCCGGGGGCGTCCCGCTCGGCACGGTCTGGGGCGAGGCGCCGCTCTGTGCCAGCGCGGGCGCGGAAACGATCAAGCCCAGTCCGCTCGTGAGCAGCAGCGCCGCCTTGTATGAAGTACGCATTAACCCCTCTCCCATCCTTTGTTGCCGCATCTTTGCGGTCCTCGACACAATAATGCCCGCCCACGTCACCTGGCGCAAGCCCACGATCCGGATCAGACAAGGAAACCATCAACCTTCCCGAGCCGGAGCGCGCTGGTACATCAAAATGGCGGCGTCGCTTAGAGAGAAGCCGCTATATCGCGGTCGCGATGTTGGGGCCGACGCGACCTCGCGAGCAGGACCGATGCCGATGCGGCGGCCGAGAGTCCCGCGACGAGACGCGTCCGGCAATGGGGATCACGAATGCTCCGGCACGCGTGGCAACGCCGCAATCAACAAGGTGCTCACGATCAGCAGCGGGACAGCCGCCAGCAGAACGGGCGTGTAGCTCAGCACATGATCGTACAGGATGTTGCCGAGCAGCGGACCGATCCCTGCCCCCACGCCGTAGAAGGCGATGATGATACCGAAGATTCCGGCAAACCTGTTCAGGCCGAAATAGCGCGCGGCAAGATAGGTCGCGATATCCATCTCGGCACCCAGCCCCAGGCCGAGGAGGATCGCCGACAGGATGGCGAGCGGGATCGAGCCGCCCGCCGCCAACAGGATCAGGCTGGCGGCCGCCGGTAGCAGGAAGGCGGCGATCGCGATCGGTCGCGCCTGGATCCGGTCGAGCAGGAAGCCGATCAGGATGCGTCCGGCAATCGCGCTGACCCCCGCCACCGCCGCGACGCCCGCGGCAGGCGCCGGGGCCATGCCGCGGTCGCGCAGGATCGGCACGAGATTGACGAGGATCGCGACCCCGGCGACGATGAACAGCGTGCCCCCCAGCCCCAGGCAGAGAAACGGCCGCGACCGCAGTGCCTCGGCATAGCGCATATCGGCCTGCGGCGCGACGTGCGGCGGGTTGCGCATCGACGGCAGGTCGCGGCGCGCCCGGAAAAAGGCGAAGAGCAGCGGAAAGGTCACGACCGCCCAGCTTGTCGCGAGCGCGGCAAAGGCCAGCCGCCACCCCAAGGCGGTGGTATAGAGCGTCGCCAGCGGCGGCCAGATCGCCGCAGCCAGGCCGTTGCCGGATAGCGCCACGGCCAAAGCGAGACCGCGTGAGGTGTCGAAACGGCTGACGACCGCCATCGTGAGGATCGAGGGCGCCATCAGCGATCCCGACAGGGAGAACAGCATGAACAACAGCCACCAATGCCACAATGTGCCGTCGACCAGTCCGAGCGCGGATATCGCCACCGCCAGCGCCAATACCCCCGCCAGCGCGATCGGGCGCGGCCCCCACCGGTCGGCCATGCGCCCGGTGAGCGGCATCGCGACAAGCCCGACCAACGTGCTCACCATGAAGCCGGACGAAAACGCGCCACGCGTCCAGCCGAACGATGCCGTGACCAGCGGCATGAAGATGCCCGCGCTGTAGATGACCAAGGACATCCCGGTCGTCGCGAGCATCACGACCGCCGGCAGCGGCCAGGCCATGCGCCATTCGGCGGCGCCGGCGCGCTCGGTCACCATGCCCTCACCCGACCTGCCTTGCTGATCGATCGTCACGAGCCTGAGCCTGCCGCGGAAAAACCAAGTGCCGGCTCGACTATGCGCCATCGCACGCAGTCGTTCCGATCCGCCCGCCGATGCGATGGGATGGGGCGGCAGGCGGCCAGCACCTGGCTCAGGCGATCGCGCCCGCCGCCTTGAGCGCCTCGATGCGATCCCATTCCAGGCCCAGCTCCATCAGGAAGGTCTCGGTATGCTCGGACGCCTGCGGGGCGCGGGTGGTCTTGACCGGCGCGTGGTTGAACTGGACCGGGTTGCGGACCAGCTTCAGCGGCGGCCCGCCATCGACCGCCTCGACCTCGAACACCATGTCGTTGGCCAGCGCCTGCTCGTCCTGCGAGAATTCGAGCATGGTCTGGATCGGGCCCCACTGACCCTGCATGGTTTGCAGATGCTTGCGCCAGTAGGTGATCGGCTTGGCGGCGAAGGCCTCCACCATGAGCGCGCTTGCCGCTTCCCAGTTCTGCATCAGCGCATGGACGTCGGAGAACCGCGGATCGTCGGCGGCTTCGGGCAGGCCGAGATGCTCGAAGGTGTCGCGGATGAACGGGCCGGGCGAGAGCACCGACATGGCGATGCCGCCGCCGTCCGACGCGTAGAAATAGCCCATGAACGGATTGCCGGGCGAGCCGCCCGAGCGCGGCATACGGCCGTAGGGATTGAGGCCGGTATCCATCGCCATGTCGATCGCCATGCCCGAAGACCACCACGCCGAACTCATCAGCGAGACGTCCATCTCCGTCGCCTCGCCCGTGTTCGCGCGGTGGAAGAGCGCGGCCGAGATGCCGCCCGCGATATACATCGCGCCGATCGAATCGCCGAAGGCTCCGATCGACTGCGGGATCGCGCCCTGCAGCTCGGGCGGAGTGATGGCGGCGGCGACCCCGCCCCGCGCCCAGAAGGTGCAATTGTCATAGCCGCCGGCATCGCGCTCCGGCCCCTTGTCGCCGTGGCCCGTGCCCCGCGCGTAGATGATGTTGGGATTGACCGCGCGGATATGCTCGATGTCGAACTTGTTCTTCTGGCGCACCGAGGCGCGATAGTTGGTCAGGAAAACGTCCGCCGTCTTCGCGATCTCGTAGATCACTTCCTGCCCCTCGGGCGTCGACAGGTCGACGCCGACGCTGCGCTTGCCGCGATTGGGGTGCTCCATCATGGTGTTGCGGTTCGGATCGATCCGCAGGCCACCGAGGTTGATGAAACCGCGCTGGGTGTCGCCGCGCACCGGATGCTCGATCTTGATGACGTCCGCGCCCCAGTCGGCCAGCACGCCGCCGGCGGCCGGCACGAACGTGAATTGCGCAACCTCGAGGACGCGAACGCCTTTCATCACGAGAGCCATGGCCATCCATCCTGTGATCTGATGTTATGTGATCGAACCCTGTTCCCGTGGCTCGACAGGTGAATTGGCGCGCAGCCGATCGCGGGAACGACCGGCCGCGCGAGAGATCAGATCGTGTCCGCCATGGCGGCCGCCGACACGTCGTTCGCGGACGACGCCGCGGGCATGGCGATCGTCTTGATCTGGAGATATTCCTCGAAGCCCGCCTCGCCCCACTCGCGCCCCAGGCCGCTCTGCTTGTAGCCGCCAAAGGGTACGTCCGGCGCGGACCAGATCCCACCGTTTACGCTATAGGTGCCCGCCCGGATGCGCTTGGCGATCGCCATGCCGCGATCGAAATCGCCCGAGACGACCGCCCCCGACAGGCCGTAGATGCTGTCGTTGGCGATCCGGATCGCGTCCTCGTCATCCTCGAACGGGATGACGACCAGCACTGGCCCGAAGATCTCCTCCTGGGCGATCTTCATCTTGTTGTCGACATCCACAAAGCAGGTCGGCTCGACGAAGAAGCCGTCGCCCTTGTCGGCCGGGATGCCGCCGCCGGCGATCAGCCGCGCGCCCTCCGCCTTGCCCGCCTCGATATAGCCCAGCACGCGCTTGCGCTGCCGCTCGGAGATCAGCGCGCCCATATAGTTCGCCTTGTCGTCGAAATCGCCCCATTGCACGTGCGCATAGGCCTGTTCGAGGATCGCCACGCCCTCGGCGTAGCGGCTGCGCGGCAGCAGCAGCCGCGTGCAGTTCGCGCAGCCCTGCCCGGCATGATAGATCATCATCGAGTGGGCGACGGCCATCGCGTAATCGGGCGCGTCCTCCAGCACGATCAGCGCGGACTTGCCGCCGAGTTCCAGGAACACCCGCTTCAGCGTCTGCGCGCCGCGCTCCATGATGCGCTTGCCGGTCACGGTCGATCCGGTGAAGGTCACCAGGTCGACGCGCGGATCGCCGCTCAGCATCTCGCCCAGCATCGCGGGATCCTCGCCGGTCATCACGTTGAACACGCCCGCCGGGAAGCCCGCCTCGGCCGCCAGTTCGCCGATGATGGCCCCGGACAGGGGAGTCTCGGGCGCGGGCTTCAGGATCACGGTGCAGCCCGCGAGCAGCGCCGGCACCAGCTTGGCGACGTTGACGTAGAGCGGCACGTTCCACGGCGTGATCGCGCCGACCACGCCGAACGCCTCGCGCCGGATGACCCGCCGCGACTGGGTAAAGAAGGCCTCGACGACGCCTGCGTCCTTCTCCCACTTGAAGTCGTCGAACACCTTGAGCATGCCCGGGAACGCGTCGAGCGCGAACTGGACCTGGGGCCCCATGATCGTGCCCCACGCGGCGCCGCCTTCCAGCCGCACGATCTCGACGATGCGATCCTGATTGGCGACCATCAGTTCGCCCAGCTTCGCGACGAGCGCGCGGCGGCGGGCATGATCGGTCGCCCAGTCGGTGTCGTCGAAGGCGCGGCGCGCCGCCGCGATCGCCTCCTCCATGTCCTCGGCGGAGGCGTCGGCCGCCTCGGCGATCACCTCGCCCGTCCACGGGCTGACATCCTTGTAGGTCCGGTCGCCCGCCGCGTTGCGCAGGACGCCGTCGACATAAAGCTGCCCGGTTGCCAACGTCACCATTTTCGGATCCTCTCGTTCGGTTCCGCCCCCGCCGAGGGGCCATCATCAGGTCTCGCTCGCCGTTTGCCCGTCACCGCACCGCGATCCATCATCCGACCGGTATAGCCCGGACATTGACGACCAGCGAGAAAGCCGTGGAAAGATCGCCGATACGATACCGTGGCGCATCATCGCCGTGCCCGGCTCAGTCGCGCGTCAGCAGCAACGCGGTGCCAAGGAAGCCCCCTCCCGCCGTCGCCACCGCCACCTTCGGATCGCCCGGAATCTGCCGGGCGCCGCCCTTGCCGCGCAACTGCACGGCGGCCTCGTGCGCGAAGCCGAAGCCGTGCAGCCGTCCGCCCGCGATCTGGCCGCCGCCGGTGTTGAGCGGCAGCTCGCCATCGACCGCGATGCGCCGCCCGCCCTCGATGAAGCTGCCGACCTCGCCGATCTCGCAGAAGCCCAGCCCCTCCAGCCACTGGCAGGCGATGAAGCTGAATCCGTCGTACAACTGGACGGTATCGACGTCCTTCGGCCTGTAGTCCGTGTTCTTCCAGAGCTGCGCGCCGGCCTGGTAGCAGGCATAATAGTCCGCCTGGTCCCAGCTCAGCTTGTCGACGCCGAATGCCATCGCGGCGATGCGGATCGGCGTGCAAGACACTTCGTCGATCGCGTCGCCCGCCGAGACGATGATGACGGTGGAGGCATCGGTGTAGC
>NZ_CAXTHV010000036.1:0-30673 GCF_964244265.1 uncultured Sphingomonas sp.
CATAGCCCCTTCCTCTCAGGAGTTAGGGCCTCCGACAAACCCGGGGCGGTTCACAATCGAGAAAGCGGACCCCATAGAGGGCAAAGCTGGGCACCGCGCTTATTCTTGCAGCGCGGGTCGACCCGATTTACTGACTTGTAGGAAATGTTGCTCAGATGTTCTCGCCGCACAAAGCAGTGAGAGCGGCATGATTGAGTCGTCCAGCGGCAGCAACATATGCCGACGGAAGGTGACGATGACCGCCTCCTCCTCGATGGTAAGTACCGTCGAGTGCGCGTCCTTCGGCCCGGTCGGCAAGTCCTTGACCGCCGTGCGCTTCTTCCATTTGGCGACTGTCTTCTGGTTGATGCCGAAGCGCTTGGCCAGAACCCTCAGGCTCTCTTGACTATGCTGTATCGCCAGCCTGCCCCGGACTTGATCCGGGGGACCGCCTCTGTCGTCGTGGCGCTCCCGTGTAGAACCTGTCCCATAATGCATCCTTCCGGGCTCGCGCCAATGATGCACCATTAAACTCCGGGATCAAACAGCTAGGCGGCGGCTTCGCTCACCTTGCCGACGAGCAGCCTGACCAGTCCGTCGCGGCTCAGCGCCTCGCTGGTCGGCATCGCCGCGCTTCCCGCGGTTGCGGAAATGCGCGCGACGACGGCCTCGGGATCGTCGGCATCGATATCGTAGATCGCCAGCGAGCACCATTGCGGCGCATCGATGCCGGAGACATTCTGGCTGAGAATGCGGAAGCGCGTTGCGCTCCTGACGCCTTCCACCGCAACGACATCGTCGAGATGACGCTCGTCATACCAATGTTCGAATTCCTGCTGCCGTCCCGGGCTGGCCGCGGTCAGGACGACATAGTGCGTGATCGCCATCGCGTTTCTCCTACTTGCGGGGTGCCGGTCCGGTCTTGAACAACAAGGTCAGCCATTCGGCAACGAGAGCCGGCCCACCGCCATTGTTCAAATCGATCCGGCACATGCGCCGGTACGATATTCCCTCGCCCTTCGGTTCGACGGAAACGACAGTCTCGCGCAGGCGGATCTCGGCGCCGACCGGGACCGGTGCCGTGAAGCGCACCTTGTCGAATCCGTAGTTCAGGCCGCGCGCGACATCCGGATAGAGGGCGATCTCGCCCGTCAGTCCGCCGATCATGGAAAGGATCAGGAAGCCATGAGCGATGGTCCCGCCCGCCTCGCGTTGTGCACGAGCGACATCGACGTGAATCCATTGATGGTCCCGGGTCAGCCGGGCGAAATCGTCGACCATGGCCTGGTCGATGCGCACCCAGCCACTGGCCCCTATTTCCTTTCCGACCAGATCGGGGAGCTCGTCGAGATGAAGCGTTCGTGGCATCGGACCTCGGCGTTAAAGACGCAAGCTGCCGGCCTGCTTACACCATGGGCCGATCGCATCCCTTGAGTTTTGCGCGAATGCAGATCGCAATTTTCCCACCACCCGCGCCGCCCGGCGTTGCGGTATTGCGCGTGTCATTCGATTTGGTGGCGCGGCGAACGGGACACGCAGATGACATTGGACGAAACGCACGAACCCGCCCTTTCGAGTTGGGTCGAGTCGGCCGTTGGCCATGCCGAGTTTCCGATCCAGAATCTCCCCTATTGCATCTGGCGACCCGCTGGATCCTCGGCGCATCCGCGAGCCGGTACCGGCATCGGTGATTTCATTCTCGACCTGTCCGGATTGGGCGACGCCATTGCCGTCGCGCCCGAGGCACGGGCCGCGTTATCGGCGGCCGCGTCGGGCGCGACGCTTAACGCGCTGATGGCGCTCGCCCCGCGGGACTGGCGCGCGCTTCGTCGATGGCTGGTTGCCGTGCTGCGCCTGGAGAATGCGGCGCAAGGCGAACGCCTGCGCCATCTGCTCACGCCGCAAGGCGATTGCACGTTCTCGGTGCCGGCGACGGTGGGGGACTTCACCGATTTCTACGCATCGCTCGCGCACGTGCTGAACGGATCGCGGATCAATCGACCGGGCGACGCCTTCCCGCCATCGTTCAAATGGATGCCGCTCGGCTATCACGGGCGGTCGTCGTCGATCGTCGTCTCGGGCACACCGGTGGTACGGCCCGCCGGTCAGCAGCTGGACGGAGACGCGCCGCGCTTCGCGCCGACCCGGATGCTCGACCACGAAGCGGAACTGGCATTCTATATGGGCCAAGGAAACCGGCTCGGCGAGCCGATCCCGATCGAGACGGCGCATGAATATCTGTTCGGCTGCTCGCTCCTGATCGACTGGTCGGCCCGCGATATACAGACATGGGAAATGAAGCCGGTCGGCCCACTGCTTGGCAAGGACTTTTGCACCACGGTGTCGCCCTGGGTGGTGACGATGGACGCGCTCGCGCCATTCCTGCTGCCGCGCTTGCCGCGCGCGTGGGACGATCCCCAGCCGCTGCCGCACCTCGACTGCCCGCGCGACCGGGCTAAGGGCGCGATCGACATCGTGATCGAGGCGGCGATCCAGACCGCCGCGATGCGCGCCGACACGAATTCCGCACCCGAACGGATCAGCCGCGGCGCCTATCGCGAGCATTACTGGACGATTGCCCAGATGGTCGCTCACCATGCCAGCAACGGTTTGAACCTGCGGCCGGGCGATATCCTGGCGACCGGAACGATCTCTTCCGATGGGCCCGACGGCGGCGGCTGCCTGCTGGAGCTCGCGCGACGCGGTACGTCGCCGATCCGCCTGGCCAGCGGCGAGACGCGCGCGTTCCTGGAGGATGGAGACATTCTGCAGCTCAGCGCCCGCTGCGATCGCCCGGGCTATGCCGGGATCGGTTTCGGATCGGCCAGCGGGCTGGTCGTATTGCGATCCTAGGATTCGCGGGAAATCGGCCTGGTGAAGCCCGCGCTTGTCTTCTGCTTGAACTCCTCGGACACGTGCGAGATCTGATGCGTGTCGAAGTGCGCCATCAACGACGCGCGGAAGCCCTGGATGTCGAGCGTACGGTGCAGCGAGCGTTTGACCAGGCGCAACGCGAACGGCGGCATGGTCGCGATATGATCGGCGAGCTCCATCGTCGCCGTATCGAGGTCGGCGCGCGGCACCAGGCGCGATACCATGCCGCAGTCGAACGCCTCCCGCGCGCCCATGCGGCGGCCCGTATAGAGCAGGTCCTTGGTTTTCTTGAGACCCAGCGCCATCGGATGGATCAACAGGCCGGCACCGGACGACGCGAAGCTGCCCACCACCGGATCGGCGAAAAACGCGTCGTCGGCCGCCACGATCAGGTCGCACAGGTTCGCCAGCACGAAGCCATAGGCGATGCAGGCGCCCTGGACGCTGGCGATCACCGGTTTGGGCGTATCCCAGATCTGCATCGAGAGATCGAAGGAATAGCGCGCTTCGTACGCATAGCGTTCCTCGACGGTAAAACCGGCGCCGTCATTCTCGGCGCTCTTGAGATCGTGCCCGGCGGAGAAGTGCGCGCCGGCGCCGGCGAGCACGATCACGCGAACGTCGGGATCGCCGCTTGCCTGTCGGAAGGCCGCGCCCATCTCGATCATCGTCCGCTCGCTCTGCGCGTTGCGGCGCTCGGGACGATCGATCGTGATGCGCGCGATCGGGCCGAGCAGCCGGTAGTCGAGGTGTTCAAAGGTTTCCATCACCGATCCGCCAGCGTGTCGAGCCGTTCCATGATCCGCCCGTCGGTTCCCGGCCTGGTAGGCGCGGCATTGTCGAGATCGGCGATACGCGCGAACGCGGCGTCGAACATCTCGACCGTGACCGGGGCCGCGGGGTCGAACTGGACGCCGCTGGTCTCGAAATAATGCAGGCGTCCAAATCCCCCGGCGGCGGCGGTGATGATCGTCGCCGACACGTCGCAGCGCGCGCTCGCCAGCCAGGCGACCGCCGGCGACACCAGCGCGGGATCGAGCCGGCGCATGAACGGGTCGTCCGGTGCTACCTCGCCCGACATGCGCGTGAGCGCACCGGGCGAGATCGCATTGACCAGGACATCGTTGCGCACCCCCTCGAGCGCGAGCGCCCGCATCAGTCCGAGAACGCCTTCCTTGGCCGCGCCGTAACTGGACTGGCCGAAATTGCCGCTCGTGCCCGAGACCGAAGTCGTCATCACTACCCGGCCATATTTCTGTGCGTTGAGGATCGGCCAGACGGCGCGGGTGCAATGGACCGCGCCCCAGAAATGCACGTCGACGACGGCACGGAAATCCTCGAGCGACAGCTTCGCGAAGCTTCGATCGCGCAGGATGCCGGCATTGTTGACCAGGACATGTACGCCACCAAAGGCCTGGACCGCCGCGTCGATGATCCGCCCCGCGCCTTCCTCGCTGGCGACGCTGTCGACATTGGCGACCGCCGTCCCGCCGGCGGATCGAATCTCGTCGACGACGGCGGCAGCGGCCGATTCATCGCCGCCCACGCCGTTCACGCTGCCGCCGGGATCGTTGACCACCACTTTCGCGCCCCGCCGCGCCAGCAGCAGCGCGTGCTCGCGCCCCAGGCCGGCGCCGGCGCCGGTGACGATCGCGACGCGCCCTTCCAGCGAGAGCGTCATGCTGCTTGCTCCCCGTCGAGCGTGAACATCGGCACCGCCGCGCCGCCGATGTCGCGAAAGACGAGCGAGACCGGGGCACCGATCGCGATCCAGTCGAGCGGCGAATCGACGATGTTCGATAGGATCGTCGGTCCTTCCGCGAGCTCGACATAGGCGATCGCATACGGTTCGGCGCGGCGGGTGATGCTGTAGCTGTAGATCGTGCCGCGGCCCGAACATTCGACCCAGCGAACGTTGGTGCCCAGGCAAATCGGGCAAAAGCCGCGCGGGTAATAATAAGGCTTCGCGCAGTCGTCGCACGTCTCGATGATCAGCGCGCCGCGCGTCGATCGCCATTGCGGCGCGGCATCGCGGTCGGGTCGGATGGCCTCGATCTCCGGCATGGTCACACCCTTTCCAGAATGACGGTGGCGCTGCCATGGCGCGTGCCCAGCGATCCGCCGGTGCCGTGCGCCAGCGCGAGGCCGCAATCGCGGACCTGGACCGCGGGATGCGCCTCGCCGCGCAGCTGGCGAACCGCTTCGATTACCTTGGTGATGCCGCCGCGATTGGCCGGATGGTTGTTGCACAGGCCGCCGCCATCGGTGTTGACGGGCAGGCGGCCCACGCCGGAGATCAGCTTGCCGTCGGCGACGAACCGGCCGCCTTCGCCCTTGGCGCAAAATCCCAGATCTTCGAGCGTCATCAGCACAGTAATGGTGAAGCTGTCGTAGATCGAAGCATATTTGATGTCGGACGGCGCTACCGCCGCCTGGGCGAACGCGTCACGGCCCGACCACAGGCCGGCGGTATAGGTCAGGTCGGGATAGCCGCCATTGCCGTGCTTCACCGCTTCTCCCGAACCGCGGACCCGGACTAGCGGGCGAGAGAGGCTCTTCGCGACTTCGGCCGAGGCGACGATGACCGCGCCGCCGCCATCGCTGACCACGCAGCAATCCAGCCGATGCAGGGGATCGGCGACCATCGGCGATGCGAGCACGTCCGCGACGCTGACCAGTTGCGGCAGCATGGCATGCGGGTTGTGCTGCGCGTGGTGCGATGCGGCGACCTTGATCCAGGCCAGTTGCTCGCCGGTGGTGCCGAACGCGTACATATGGCGCTTCGCGGCCATGGCATAATAATTGGGCAGGTTCCCGCCGAACGGCTGTTCGTAGGGAACGTCGGGCACCAGCGGATCGATGAACGGAGAGGTCTCGATCAGCAGGTCGATCTTCGATCGCGGCATACCGGCCAGGGTGATGAGCGCGATCGAACACTTCCCAGCGGCGATCGCCTGCGCCGCATGGCCGACCGCCAGGACATAGGCCGATCCTCCGGTATCCGTATTGTCCACGAAGCGCGGCCGGATGCCGAGATATTCGGCCATGGTGAGACTGCCGAGCCCGGGCGCATCGCTGGCCGCGAACAGGCCATCGACGTCCTGGAGCGACAGGCCGGCATCGGCCAGCGCGCCGGCTGCCACCTCGCGGTGCAATTGCGCGATGGTCTTGCCCGTGGCCTTGCGGGTTGGATGTTCGTAGGCACCCACGATATACGCTGTGTCCGTCATGAGGGTGTGTTCGCTCCTTCCGCGCTGCGAGTCCGCTGTCAGGTGAACAGTTCCGCGTCGCGCGCGACGCTTTCCAGGATGTAGTCGCACACCACGCGATACCGCTTTACGGCGCGCAGGTCGCGGTGGATGATCATCCACAGATGCCGCACCACCTTGATGTCCTTTTCGAGGATTCGGACCAGGCCGGTCTCGTCGCGGACCATGTAGCGCGGCAGCAGGCACAGCCCGCCGCCGGCGATCGTCGCGCGCAATTGCGCGACGAGGTTCGAGCTGGCGAATTCGGGCATCGCCAGCTTCGTATAGGCCAAAGACGAAGGATCGAGCTCGGGATAATAATCGAAATCGCGCATGTATCCGACGAAGCGATGCGCATCGAGATCGGCCGGCGACCGAATTCTGGGTGCCGCGCGCAGATAGTCTTGCGACGCATAGAGGTAGAGCGACACGTCGACGAGCTTGCGAATAAAATGACGGGTGTGCGGTGGGCGATCGATCACGCAGGCGATATCGGCTTCGCGCTTGGAGAGATCGAACTGGCGCGATTTCGCGATCAAGGTGACGCGCAGCCCGTCATGCCGGTTGCACAGCGCCGCCAGCTTGGGGGCGAGATAATAGCTGCCGAACCCGTCGGCGGCGCCGATCCGGACCGGTCCGGCGATCTCCACGTCCGAGCCCGACACCTCTTCGGACGCGCCCAGCACGATGCCTTCGACGATCTCGGCGGACTCGAAGAGCTTTTCGCCTTCCGCTGTCAGATGATACTGGTCCTTTTGCCGGTCGAACAGCTTGGCGTCGAGCGTACGTTCGAGCGCCGCGACACGCCGACGCACGGTCGTGTGATCGACCCGCATCACCGTCGCCGCGCGCATCGGATTTCCGGCCCTGACGAGGTTGAGGAAGAAGCGAAAGTCGTCCCAGTTCAGCTGGTTCAAGATGCCGATCCGCCATCGTTCGAGTCCGTCCGTGAACCACGGTTAGTCCGCAAGCTCGCGGGTGCAAGGCGTTTCCCGTGCGCGCCCGGCCCCCTCAGCGCCCGGCCCCCGCCAGATCGGGCGCGGGCGTCGCGACCGTCGAATAGTCGGCCGGGAGGCAAACCTCGAAGACGACATAGTCGGGCGAGAAGGTCACCACGTCATGCCGCATCCCCTGGGCGAGGCACATGGCGTCGCCCGCCGTCATGCGCAACGGCGGCTCCCCATCCACGGCGATGTCCACCCAGCCGGCGATGACATAGAACATCTGGCTCATCGAGTGGACGTGCCACCCCGTGCCGCCGTCCATGGCACCGATCGCCCGGACCACGTGGATATGGACCCGCCCTCCGGTCGCTTCCGCCGAACCCAGATCGCGGTAGATGAAGAACGTCCGGGGTCCGCCATCGGGCTTGAAGACGTCCGGACCCATGGGATGTACGCCGGTTGGAAGGCCGCCGGGCGCGAACCGCAGGGTTTCGAACGGCGGCACGGCCGCTCCGCGAGCGGGGACCGTTACCTCGAACGCCTGGAAATTCTCGCTCCACGCCGCGGGTGTGTCGCCCGAAAACACGTCCTGATAGGCGCAGTCGTCGCGCTCCAGCCGGATCGCGTCCTTCCCCGCGCCGAAAGCTATCGATCCGGCCATCACATAGAGCAGCGCAAACGTGACCTCGTCTTCGGTATCCCAACGCGCGGAGCGGTCCGCACGATCGGCCGCGAAATGCCGGGCACCGATCTGACCGTCCGATGCCGTGCCGAGCTTGAGATCGTGATATCGCAGCCCCGGATGAGGTCCCTCCACCCACGCCGCTTCCGCCACGACGGAACGCGCGTATTTCATCGGGAGCGAGGGGAATCGACTCAGCGATGGCGCATCGAACCGCTTAAGCATTCAGTGATCTCTCTGCTGTCCGAAGTTACGGTAATCATATCGGCCGGCATACGCTTTGTTGACCGCTAAGTACGCGCAGTTTTGCAATTTGCCTTCGCATGAATCGTGATTGCGCAACAGCTTGCGGATCATCACACAATGCCGGATTCATCGTGATCCATGCTCTTTTTTTGCGATGAAGGTTTCCGCGAGCGGAGTGCCGCGCCGGCATCGGAGGAGAGGAAACGACAATGTCCGTCGCGATCGTGACAGGATGCCTGGGCGCGATCGGCAGCGCGATCTGCGCCGAGCTCAGGGCGGCGGATTACAACGTTATCGGCCTCGACCGACCGGCCGATGGCGCATTCGCCCATGGCAGCTATCTTGCGTGCGATCTGTCCGACGCGGCCGCCGTCACGCACGTGCTGGGCACGATCCGGCAATCGGGCGTCGGCGCCGGCCTGCTGGTCAACAATGCCGGCCATTACGATCCAAAGCCGTTCTTCGAAACTTCGCTGGAGGATTTCGGCACGGCGTACGACATCAATGTCCGCGCGATCTTCCAGCTCAGCCAGGAGGTGGCCCGCTGGATGATCGCCGACGGCACCGCGGGCGCGATCGTCAACATCGCTTCGATCGCCGGCAAGATCGGCAGTCCGATCGTCTCCTATGGAACGTCGAAGGCTGCTGTGCTCGGGCTGACGCGGAGCCTCGCCAAGGTGCTCGCGCCGCACCGCATCCGCGTGAATGCGATCGCTCCAGGCGTCATCGCCTCGCCGATGAGCAACGCCATCAACGACGCACAGATGCGCACCCAGCTGGCGATGACCGCGATGGGGCGCATCGGCGCGCCCGAGGAAATCGCCAGGGTGGTCCGCTTCCTCGCCGGCACGGATGCCAGCTACATGACCGGCAGCATCGTCGATGTCGCCGGCGGATGGATGTCATAGCCATGCCGGTCCGCGATCGAGGAGGTCTGGCATGAAAGTGGCCCTGATTACCGGTGCCGGCACCGGCCTCGGGCTGGCGACCGCATTGCGGTTCGTCCGGTCCGGCGTCGCCGTGGTGGGCGTCGGGCGCCGGGCGGACAGGCTGGAGGATCTGGTCGATCGGGCCGGCGACCATGCGGATCTGGTCGCGACGCTGGCGATCGACATCACCAGCGACGGCGGGCCCGCCGCGGCGGTGGCGCATGCCGTCGGCAGCTTCGGCAGGCTCGATCATCTCGTCAACAATGCCGGCTTCGGCAGCCCGAAGCCGCTTCACGAATCGGACGACCAGTTCATCGACGACAGCCTCGATCTCATGCTGCGCGCACCGCTGCGGCTGATCCGGGAAGCGCTGCCGGTGCTGGGCAGCGGCGCCAGCATCATCAACATCAGTTCGACCTTCGGCCTGGTCGGCGGCCTTCGCGCCGGAACCTATGCCGCCGCCAAGGCGGGGCTGCTCGGGCTGACCCGCCATGTCGCGGCGCAATATGGCAGCATCGGCATCCGCTGCAACGCGGTCGCGCCGGGCGTGATCGCGACCGACATGATGGTCGAGCGCCTGAAGGACGAAACGGTCCGGCGCATGAACTACGACCTTACGCCGGCGCAGGGCTGGGGAACGGCGGAGGACGTCGCCGCAACGATCACGTTCCTCTGCTCGGAGGATGCGCGGTGGATCAACGGCCAGGTGATCGCGGTCGATGGCGGCTGGTCGACGACCAAATACATGTCCGAGTGCGCGCTCGCCGCCGAACGGCACGAGGTGACCCCCGGCTTCACCCATTCGGGGCGCCCGCTTCCCGACGCCTGAGCAAGAGGCCGCCAATCGCGGGCGGCCGGTTGCCGCCCGGCCATCAATCATTTCGTCGCTCAGGAGCAAACAGCATGGCCATCGGCGCATCGAACGGATCCGTGCCGGTCTATCGCGGGCTCGGCGGCAAGGCGGCGCTGGCGATCACCCTCCTGATGCTGGTCAACGTCGTCAACTTCGTCGACCGCCAGCTGCCGTTCATCCTGATCGAGGCAATCAAGGCCGATCTGAAATTGACCGACACGCAGGTCGGGTTGCTGGCCGGGCTGGCCTTCGCGCTCGTCTTTTCGCTGGCGTCGCTGCCGCTTGCCTATCTCGCCGATCGCTGGAGCCCCCGGCACATGCTCGCACTGACGCTGGCGGGATGGAGCGTGTTGACCGCGCTGACCGGATTTGCGGGCAGCTTCATCGGCCTGCTCGCGGCCCGCATGGGCGCCGCCGCCGGGGAAGCCGGCTGCGCGCCATCCGCGCATGCCCTCATCGCGCGGACCTTTCCGCCCGAGCGACGCGCGCTGGTCCTGGCGATCTTCTCGCTCGGCGTACCGATCGGGGCGATGGTCGGTCTTATCCTGGGCGGCTTGATTAACGACCTCGCCAACTGGCGCACCGCCTTCTTCATCATCGGCTTCCCCGGCCTGTTCCTGGCGCTGGTCGCGTGGCTGGTGCTGCCCGACACCGCGGCCGCGCCGCATCCCGGCACGCCGTCGTCCGGCTTCGTGAGCGGCATGCGCTATCTGTTCGGCCTGCGGGCATTCCGGCACATGCTGGCGGGAAGCGCGCTCTACGCTTCGGGCAGCTATGCGATCAACGTGTTCGCCGCCGCGTTCCTCATCCGGGTCCATGGACTGACCACGGCGCAGGCGGGGCTGTGCTTCGGACTGGCCTTTGGCATCGGCGGGCTGGTCGGCACGTTCCTCGGTGGCGTGCTCAGCGACACGCTCGGCAGGCGCGACCCCAGATGGCGGCAGCTGGTGCCGGCAATCGGGCAGTTGCTGTCCTTTCCCACCGCGCTCGGCGCCTGGCTGGTGTCGAGCGTGACGCTGTCGGTGATCCTGCTGGCGCTGAGCTATGTCTTCGGCCTGCTCTATTTCGCGTCGTCCTTCGCCGTCGCGCAGTCGCTGGCGCCCGATCGCGTCCGCGCCAGCGCCGCCGCCGTGCTGGGTCTTTTCCTGACGCTCGTCGGTGCGTCGGTCGGGCCGATGACGGTTGGCTGGATCAGCGATCTGCTGGCGCCCCGGTTCGGCCGATTGTCGCTGCGCTACGCGCTGTGCACGATGGGAGTCACGATCCTGTGGTCGGCCTGGCATTTCCATCTTGCCGCGCGCGCCCTGCCGGCCGACCTAAAGCGCACGGAAACCACGATCGCTTGAGACGGCCGCGCCGACGCATCGATACGCTGTTGCGGGTATACGGAACGCGCACGCCGCAGCGATTGCAAGGAGATGCGGCACCCCCGCTGCCACCATCGCCGAGGAGGACTTTAGTGGCGACAAGCTGATGCCGCCACGTCACGTCGCTTCCGGCGCACCGGACGACGAGGGGCGCTTGCTCGCCGTTGAAGAGCCGCCCGCACATCTTCCGCTCGACCGAACGGTTCGATGTCCGATCCGCGCGGGATCGGCGACGGTCCATGGCTACGCAACCCCGCACCATACCGGCGCGAACCGCTCTCCGCGTGGCCGCTGCGCCTACATCTTCAGCTTTGCCAACATGGCCAAGCTCGAGCCACTGCGGGCGGCGTGACGTGCAGGTTTCAAGCGCTGGCGTCCGCGATCCTGATCGACCGAAGTCCTGATAGCGGCGGCGATCGAACCGGTCTGGTCTGATCCTGACGGATTTTCTACAATATGGGACGTGGACGTGCCCGGCGCGACCACGATCTTGTCGATGAACCGACGCGCACAGCCTTGGCGAACGCTGCTGTCTTGCGAGCGTAATTTGGCAAGGATCACCTCTCCCAGTCGGTCACGTGCCAAATTGTTGCTCTTGATCCTGCCAGATCCGGGCATGACGGGCGGGTAGGCAGCATGCCGTCAGCGGAGTGGCGCGGGCTTGTGGCGCTTGCATCGGCGACGCAGCCGCTATGCTACCATTGCTGTGCCCGGCCGCGATTCCAGCGAAAGCGGTCCCGATCCTGCGAGGTATAGTCGGGATCGAGATAGATGTGCATTCGCGCGATGAAGGCGGCGTCGTCGAATTCGAACACGCTGCAGAAGCGGCCGCCGGGCGTTTCCCCGCCCCGCCACACGGTGCCGGCGGCATCGTGGCCGGAGGTCCGGCCTTCGAGGAGCACCACGTTCCCGCATTCGGCGATCAGGTCGATGACATGCGCGATGCCGCTATAGGCCGGGGTAAAGCCTGACGCCATGTCCAGAAAGTCGGCGAGGCCATGGCCGACGCCGAACTTTGGCACGTAAAACTGGAAATCGTCGGCGAACAATTCGACGGGAAAGTCGCTCAGGTCGACCCGCCGGACATATTCCCTGACGGTAGCGACCCGGGCGCTTTCCGTGCCGTTCGGGCTCGCGGCAGTCATCCTGCTGCTCCCGGCGCGGCGATCACCATGTCTCCCGCGGCGGCGCGGGTCCAGTCCCGGCGCGACGCGGTGATCGCGCCGAACACGAGCCAGATCAGCGCGCACAGGCCGAACATCGCCGGAGCGCCGGCGGCACGCTGCAACGGTCCGAACAGGAACGGGCTCAAAAACACGCCGCTGAATACGCCGGTGTTGAGTAGCCCGATTGAATAACCGTGCAGGGCCGGCTGGACGTTGCGGAACGCCGCGCGGATGACCATCGGAAAGGACAATCCCGCGCCGATCCCGACCGCCACCGACGCCGCGGCGATCGGCACCGTGCCGCCCGTCCACAACGCCATGCCCGCAAAGCCCAGCGCGGAGGCGATCGTCGCGGCGACCAGCATCCAGCGATCGGCGATGCGCCCGCGGATCAGCGCGTAGGCGATCGACGACAGCATGGCGGCGGCGGGCGCGGCGACCAGCACGATCGCGCGGGCGCCCGGCGTCGCCAGGCCGTGCGCGGCGAGGTGGAAGGGCATCAGCGTCGGTTGCGTCCCCATCAGCAGGAAGATGAAACCGCCCGCGAGATAGACCGGGCCGGCCTTGCGCGCGACGGCCACGAGTCCGCTCGATGTGTCGTCGCGCGGGACGACGGGTGTCTTCGCGCCGGCGACCAGCAGCAGCGAGAGCAGCCCGAACCCGACATAGATCGCGAACGGTGCCCGCCAGCCGTAGAATTGCGCGAGCATTGCGGCGACGATGCCCCCGCCGATCGCGGAAAAGTCTGATGAGGCGGTCTGGAAACCGAGCGTCCTGATCCGCGCGTCGCCGGCCATCACCGCCCCGGTCGCGGTGGTCAGCCCGCAGCTCAGCACCGAGGCGGCGAGCCCCGCGACGAAGCAGCTGACGAGCAACGGCGCGGCGGACCGCGCGCTGCCGCCGCCCAGCCCGGCGGCGGCGAAGCACAAGGCGGCGAGGATCAGGCAGCGGCGCAGCCCGAAGCGCGCGATCAGCCCGCCCGCCAGCAGGCCGCCGATGACGAGGCCGAGGAACGGCAGCGACTGCGCGCGCTGCGCGGTGATCTCGCCCGCCACCCCGCCGCCGAGATAGTCGGCGATCATCGGCAGCGCCGGCGGCAGCACCGCCATGTTGAGCGTCGGCGCGACCAGCGCGAGGATCAGCGCGGTGCGCAGCGGCCATGCGATCGGGGTGTCGGCCGTGGGGGCTCCCTCACCGATCATGCCGCTTCCCGCGCGTCGGCGGCGGTCGCCACCGAATCGTAAAAGCCGGGGCGCAGCCGGCTGAAGCCGAAATCGTCGGCGATGCGGTGGAGGTTGGCCTCGTAATCGGGCACGTTGACGTAATTGACCGTCCGCGCCGAGGCGACGAAGCGGTGCCCGGCCTGGAGGTCGACCTGCTCGGCCGTCACGCGCTCGCGCAACGCCGCGGCGCGCGGCCGCCCCGCGCGCCGGTCGGCGAGATATTCGGCGATGATGAGCGAGAGCTGGTCGTCGAGCTTCCACGGCGCGCCGTTCGCCTCGATCAGGCCGATCACGAACAATGTCGGATGCTGGCGCGAAAAGGCCGTCAGGTACAGCCGCGGATGTCCGTCTTCCCAGCCGAACGCGGCCTCGTCGATGAACGGCACACGGTAGTCATAGCCGGTCGCGGCGATGATCGTGTCGATCCGCTCGGCGGAGCCGTCGATGAAACGGACAGTGTCGCCGTCGAGCCGCTCGACATCGGGCTTGGCGACGATCCGGCCGTGGGCGGCGTGATAGAGCACCTGCGTGTTCATCACCGGATGCGTCTCGCCGACCGCGTGATCCGGCCTGGGAAAGCCGAGCCGGGTGATGTCGCCGATGTGCAACTGCACGGCGGCGGGGAAGTCAATGCCGCGCAGCGCCTCGGGCGCGAGCGTGGGATCGTTGAGCAGGTCGAGCGTGGGGATGCCGAACAGATGCTTGGGCACGAAATTATAGCCGCGCCGCATGCTGACGAACACCCCGGCCGCCGTGCGCACCGCGTCGCAGGCGATGTCCGCGCCGGAATTGCCCATGCCGACGATCAGCACATTCTTGCCGGTCAGTTGCCGCGCGTTCTTGTAGGCGACCGAGTGAAGGAGTTCGCCGTCGAAATGCCCTTCGAAATCGGGCAGGCGCGGGTGCCAGGTGCAGCCCGGGCAGACGATCAGCGCCTCGAACGAGCGCACCCGGCCCGCTTCGGTTTCGACGATCCAGCGCTCGCCGTCGGGTTCGGCCCGCACCACCTTGCTGTCGAACTCGACATGCTCGCGCAGGCCGTAGCGGTCGGCGAAGCGGCGGATGTGCGCGAGGATCTGCAGCCGGCTGGGATAGTCCGGATACGAATCGGGCATCGCGAAGTCGAAATAGCTCGAGCCGTTCCTCGACGAGACGAAATGGCACGATTCGTACATCGGAGTGCCGGGATTGGCGATGTCCCACAGGCCGCCGACATCGTCGTGCTTTTCCAGGATGACGAACGGGACCTCGCTTTTTTTCAATGCCCGCGCGGCGATCAGGCCGTGCGGCCCGGCGCCGACGATGCAGACGGCATCGACGCGTTCGATAGCCCGATCCCCGGTCATCCCTGTCTCCTATCTTAAGTGAATTATCGTCGCACTTTGGCGGGCGAACACTCGCCTTATGTCGCTCGATAACCGATAAAATCGACATATGCAAAGATTCTCGTTGACCTATTGCGAATAATCGTCACATTAAGGTGAAGAGATGATCGTCAGCCCCAGCGAGCCGCCGACATCTCCAGCAGGAGGCACGAAGATGCCTTGCCGTCAGGAGGAGATGCGCCGTGTCGATTTTCCAACGTCCCCCGGTTCAACGAAGTGCTTGCCTCATGGCCTCGTCCGTACTCGCGCTGATGGCCGCGCCGGCCCTGGCGCAATCGCAGGCCGAGTCACCGGCGCCGGTGCCGCAGGCGGAACCCGGGGGTCAGCCCGCGCCGGCGGCCGATTCGTCCGCCGGCGACATCATCGTCACCGCGCAAGGCCGCGAACAGCGGCTGCGGGACGTGCCGGTATCGGCCTCGGTGGTGTCGGGCGCCGCGCTCGAGCGCAAGGACGTGCGGTCGCTGGCGGATCTCACCGCGCGGCTCCCCGACGTCAAGATCACGCCCGGCCAGTCGTCCGACGTGCTGTCGATCCGCGGCGTCGGGTCGGGGCAGAATCCCGGCCTCGAACAATCGGTCGCGACCTTCGTCGACGGGCTGTACCGCGCCCGCTCGCGCGCGATCCGCGCGACGATCTTCGACGTCGACCGGGTCGAGGTGCTGAAGGGCCCGCAGATCACCTTCTTCGGCGCCAACGCCATCGCCGGCGCGCTCAACATCGCGACGCGCAAGCCGTCCACGACGTTCGGCGTGAACGCGACGGCGCTGTACGGCACCGACAACGAATATCTGCTCGAAGCCGGCGTGACCGGGCCGATCACCGATACGCTGTCGGTCCGCGTCGCCGGGCGCGCCAACGGCATCGACGATTTCGTCGACAATGCCGCGGCGACCACGCGCGGCAGACTGCGCGAATATACCGGCCGGCTGTCGCTGCGGTGGGAGCCGGCCGGCAATTTCCGCTCCGACCTGCGCGTCGAGGGTTCCACCTCGCGCAACAGCGCGGCCTATGACGGCGAACTGCTCAACTGCCCGACCGACCCGGCCTATCCCGCCGCCGGCAATCTCGGCTGCGCCGAGGCGCTGGCGCTCGGCGGCGGCAAGGTCGACGACACGCTGGACCGCAAGTCGAACATCGTCCCCGGCTATGCGAACCTCGATTTCTACGAGATCGGCTGGACCAACGCGCTCGATCTGGGCGGCGTCAAGCTGACGTCGGTCACCGGCTATTACGATCACAAGAGCCATGTGCTGCAGGATCTGATCCCGGTCGGGCCGACCGGGCCGAACAATCTCGGTTCGCTGATGGTCCCGGCCAACGACCTCTATCGACAGTTCAGTCAGGAGCTGCGGCTAGAGACCAGGATCGGCGACTCGGTCGACCTGCTGGCAGGCGTGTATTACCAGAAATCGCACCTCCAGACCGACAGCTATGCCGACTTCCGCTTCCTGCCGTTCGGATCGTTCCTGCCGCCGTTCGCCAACCCCGCCGGCTATACCGCCGCGACGCAGGTTGCGGGCTATGCGGTGCTGTTCCAGCGGGAGAACACGAAATCGGCCTTCGCCGCCGCGACGCTCCGTCCGGTCGCGCATCTGCGGATCAACGCCGGCTTGCGTTATACCATCGTCAGCAAGGACGCCGACCGCAGCTTCGTGCTCGGCAGTCACGCCGGCGGCGTGGTGTCGAGTCCCGGCGCGGCGCTGATCCCCGCGCCGCTCGTCACGCAGCAATTCCTCGCCGCCAACATCATCGGCGGTGATCTGGCAAACTTCCCCAATCCCCGGCGGCGAGACAAAAGGCTGATGCCGTCGGTCGGCCTCCAATATGACGTCACGCCCGACGTGATGGCCTATGCGACCTTTTCGACCGGGTTCAAGGCCGGCGGTTTCGGCGGCACCAACGTCATCGAAAGCTATGGTCCGGAATCGGTGCGGGCTTATGAAGTCGGCGTGAAGGGTTCGCTGTTCGATCACGCGCTCGACGTCACGCTGGCGGCATTCCGCAGCGATTATCGCGACCTGCAGGAGGCGACGATCGTGTTCCTGCCGTCGGGCGCGGTGATCGCGGTCACGACCAACGCCGCTTCGGCGCGATCGCAGGGGATCGAGTTCGGGTCGACGCTGCGGGTCAGCCCGAACCTTAGCTTCTCCGCCGATGTCGCCTATCTCGATTCGCGCTTCCGCAACTATCCCAATGGCGGCTGCACGGTGCTCCAGACGCTGGCGCTGGGCCTGGCCTGTTCGCAGGACCTGTCGGGCAAGCGGCGGCCGTTCGCGCCGGAATTCAGCGGCAATGTCGGCGCGTCGCTGACCGTGCCGGCGGGCGCCTTCCGCGTCCGGATCGACCCGAGCGTCTATTTCGTGACCGATTACAACCAGCAGGCCGGCAACGATCCGCTGTATGTCCAGAAGGGCTATGCCAAGGCCGATCTGCGGATCGGCTTCGGCCCGGCCGGCGGGCGCTGGGAACTGGCGGCGATCGGCAAGAACCTGACCGACAGGCAGACCGCCAGCTTCCGCAGCGGCGTCACCGCCTCGCCCGGCTCGGTGATCGCGTTCGCCGAGCGCGGCCGGTCGGTCGCGCTGCAATTCACCATCAAGCAGTGAGGACAGCCTTGTGACGACCCCCCGCCGAACGATCGTCGGCGTGACGCCCGCCCCGCACATGCTGGAGGGCGAGGGCTTCGTCGTCCGCCGCCCGGTGCCGGCGCGCGCCCTGGAGGCGATCGGCCCGTTCATCATGCTCGATCACATGGGGCCGGTGCTGCTCGCGCCGGGCGAGGCGAAGGGCGCGCCGACGCATCCGCATGCCGGCATGGAGACGCTGACCTATCTGCTGGAGGGGCGCGGGCATCATCTCGACAGCCTCGGCAATTTCAGCGTGATGGGCGCTGGCGACGTGCAGTGGATGCGCGCGGGCAGCGGCATCGTCCATGACGAGGGGCCGGACGCCGAGGCGCGGCGCGACGGCGGCCGCGTCCACGCGCTGCAATTGTGGATCGACCTGCCCCGCCCGCATCGCCAGGATCCGCCCGCCTACCGCCAGTTCGGCGCGGCGGAGATCCCGGTACTGGCTCATGCCGAAGGCGTGACGCTGCGGCTGATCGCCGGCCGTTTCGGCGGCGTGGCGGGCCCGGTCGAGACATATGCCGATCCGTTCCTGCTGCACGTCGAGCTCGTTTCGGGCGCATCGACCGGGATCGATCCGGAGGTCGCCGAAATCGCCGCTTATGTGCTGCGCGGCGAAGGGCGCATCGACGACCGGATGGTCGGCGAGGGAGACTTCGTCCGGTTCGCCGGCACCGGCGGCCTCGACATCGCCGCCGGCGGCGACGGCCTCGACCTGATCCTCGTGGGCGGTCCGCCGCTGGCCGAGCCGATCGTCCGCCACGGCCCGTTCGTCATGAACACCCCCGAAGAACTGCAGGCCGCGGTCGACGATTATCGCGCCGGGCGCTTCGGCACGATCAGACGACCCGCCCTCATCGACGCCTGACCTTCCATCCCAACAAGGAGACTCATCATGACCACCGCCACCCTCACTGCATCGCGCGCCCGTCCACTGGCCATCGCGCTGTGGGTCGTCCAGATCCTCTGCGCCGCCGCCTTCCTCGCCGCCGCCACCGCGAAGCTGACCGGCCAGCCGATGATGGTCGACGTCTTCGCGCGGCTCGGCCTCGGCCAGGGCTTCCGCTACGTCACCGCGATCGTCGAGGTGATCGGCGGCATCGGCCTGCTGGTCCCCCGATTCGCCGGCAAGGCCGCGCTGCTGCTGGCGGCGACGATGCTGTGCGCGGTGCTGGCGCATCTGACGGTGCTCGGCGGCAATCCCGGCCCGGCGATCATCCTGCTGGTGCTGACCGGCGCGATCGCCTGGGTGCGGCGGCGCGAACTGGTGCTCGGCTGACCAGATGAGCAGCGCGACCAGCTATAACCTGCTGATCGACGGCCGGGGCGTCGCCACGGCGCATGTCGCGGTGCTCGATCCGGCGACCGGCGCGGTGGTCGGCCATGCGCCGGTCGCGACCGCCGCGCAGGTCGATGCCGCCGTGGCAGCGGCGAAGGCCGCGTATCCCGGCTGGGCCGCGACAAGCGACGATGCCCGCAAGGCCGCCTGCGCCGCGATGGCCGACCTGATCGAGGCTCATGCCGAGGAACTGGCACAGCTGCTCAGTCGCGAGCAGGGCAAGCCGCTGGGCGGCTTCGGCGCGCGCTACGAGGTCGGCGGCGCGGCGGCGTGGGCGCGGCATGCCGCCACGCTCGACCTGCCGGTCGAGACGATCCAGGACGATGCCGACGCGCACATCACGCTGCACCGCAAGCCGCTCGGCGTCGTCGCGTCGATCACGCCGTGGAACTGGCCGCTGATGATCGCGATCTGGCATGTCGTGCCGGCGATCCGCGCGGGCAACACGGTGGTGATCAAGCCCTCGCCCTTCACCCCGCTCGGTACGCTGCGCCTGGTCGAGATCCTGCAGGGCGCGCTGCCGCCCGGCGTCCTCAACGCAGTCGCCGGCGGCGACGCGATCGGGCCGCTGCTGACCGGCCATCCCGATATCGCCAAGATCGTCTTCACCGGATCGACCGCCACGGGCCGCACGGTGATGGGCAGCGCCGCCGCCACCTTGAAGCGCGTCACGCTGGAGCTCGGCGGCAACGATGCCGGGATCGTCCTGCCCGACGCCGATCCGCAGGCGATCGCGGAAGGGCTGTTCTGGGGCGCGTTCATGAACAGCGGCCAGACCTGCGCGGCGCTCAAGCGGCTCTACGTTCACGACAGCCTGTACGACGCGCTGTGCGATGCGCTGGTGACGGTCGCGCGCGGCGTGAAGCTGGGCAACGGCCTCGACGATTATTCGGTGCTCGGCCCGCTCCAGAACCGGATGCAGTTCGACAAGGTCGTGCGGCTGGTCGACCAGGCGCGCGCCGACGGCGCCCGCATCCTGACCGGCGGTGCGCCGACCCGCGGGCCGGGCTATTTCTACCCGGTGACGCTCGTCGCCGATGCGCGCGACGGGATGGGACTCGTCGACGAGGAACAGTTCGGACCTGCACTGCCGATCCTGCGCTACACCGATCTCGACGATGCGATCGCCCGTGCCAACGCATCGGAGAACGGCCTCGGCGCGTCGGTGTGGTCGGCCGATACCGCAACGGCGCGCGCGATCGGCGCACGGCTCGAAGCGGGCACCGTGTGGATCAACCGGCACGGCGCGATCCGCCCCGACACGCCGTTCGGCGGGGTCAAGGCGTCCGGGATCGGCGTCGAATTCGGGCGGCAGGGGCTGGAGGAATATACGACGATCCAGGTGCTGCACCGATAGAAGGCTTTAACTACTTCCTCGGCGCAGGTCGGGGCCCGGTCGCGATGTTCTAGGGAAATTTGCACTGCGGCAAGCAATCGATCGTTCCGCAACTGGGCCCCGGCCTTCGCCGGGGAAGCGCTTTTGGAAAGCCGCGCGATCAATCGGCCAGCGCGGCGATCGCGTTCACCTCGACCAGGAAGGCCGAATGGCCGAGCGCCTGGGCGCCGATCAGCGTCGTCGCGGTCACCGGCCAGTCGGCGCCGAACGCGCGTTCCCCGGCGGCGTTGATCGCCGGCAGCAGCGCGTCGTGGTGATCGACGACGATGATCGTCATCTGCACCAGCCGGTCCGGCCCGGCGCCGATCGCGGCGAGCGCGTCGCGGATGTTGACGAAACATTGCTCGGCCTGGCGCGCATGGTCGCGTCCGCCGACGACATTGCCGTCGCGGTCGAGCGCGACCTGGCCGGCGAGATAGGCGGTGCGCCCGCCGGCCGGCGCGATCACGACGTGCGCGTGCCTGTTATCGGGCGGCGGGGCGAGGGCTGCGGGATTGATCCGGACGAGGGCGGTCATGCCTTGGCTCCTGCATTGGAGACGTGGATCGCCGGTACCCGCCTGTGCCACGGCGCTGCCTGTTCGAGCTGCGCGGCGAGGTTGAACAGCGTCCCCTCGTCGCCGAAGCGAGAGACCACCATCGTGCCGATCGGCAGGCCGTCCGCGCTGATGTGCAGCGGCAGCGCGGCGGCGGGGTGGCCGGTGACGTTGAACACGCCGGCGAACGGCGAATAGGCGTCGCCGCAGAAACGCTCCCAGAACGCCTCGTAATCGTCCGGCGACTGGCCGAGCCAGCCGATCGGCGCGGGCGGCCGGGCGAGGACCGGCAGCAGCAGGATGTCGTAACGCTCGAAGAACGCGCCCATCTGCCGCTGGACGGTGCCGTGGTTGAGCAGCGCGCGCGCGACGTCCTCGCCCGTGGTGCGCCTGCCTTCCTCGTAGATCGCCAGCGTGAACGGTTCGAGCGTGTCGGCATCGATCGGCCGGCCCATCGCCGCGGCGGCCAGCGCCAGCCCGGCGAGCGAATTGGCGTTGGATTCGGCACGGATCGCGCGGCGGAACGCGGCGAAATCGATGCTCGGCGCGTCCTCCTCGACATGGTGGCCGAGCGCCGCGCACAGCGCCGCCGCGGCCTGCACCGCCGCGTCGCATTCGGGATCGACGGCGGCACCGCTGAACGAGCGCGTCTGCACCGCGATGCGCAGGCCGGTGCGCGGGCGCTCCAGCTCCTCGGCATAAGGGCGGACGGGTGGCGGCGCCCAGGCCTGCGCGCCGGTATCGGCGCCGTGGACGGCATCGAGCAGCACCGCCGAATCGCGGACGCTGCGCGACACGACGAACTCCACCCCGCGCGAGCCCGGCGCGTCCCCCATCACCGGGCCGATCGGGGTACGGTGGCGGTTGGGCTTGACGCCGAACAGGCCGCAGTTGGAGGCGGGGATGCGGATCGATCCGATCCCGTCATTGGCATGCGCGACCGGCACCACCCCCGCCGCGACCGCCGCCGCCGATCCGCCGCTCGATCCGCCCGGGGTATGGCCGGTGTTCCACGGATTGCGGGTGATGCCGTTCAGCGCCGTCTCGGTGGCGATCTGCGCGCCGAACTCGGCGCAGGTCGTCTTGCCGATCGTCATCAGCCCGGCCGCGCGGAAGCGCGTCATCAGATTGGTGTCGATCGTCGAGACATTGCCCTTGAGCAGCCGACAGCCCGCCTCATAGGGGGTGCCCTTCATCTCCAGCGCCAGGTCCTTCAGCAGGAACGGCACACCGAACATCGCGCCGCGCGGCACGGCATCGCGCGCCGTCTCGCGCGCCTGCCCGGTCAGGTCGTGCGCGATGACGTTGAGCGCGCCCTGCACCCGCGCCGCCGCCGTCGCCGCCAGCTCGACCAGTTCGAGCGGCGTCACCTGCCGGCTGGCGACCAGGGCGGCGAGCGCCACGCCGTCGCACCGGGCATATTCGTCGAGCGTCATGGCCGTGCCTCCCCGTTGCGCGGGTCGCGTTCGATCGCGTCGGCCCATTCGTCGATCAGCGCGCGGTGGAACGCGGTCGCGCGGGGGCCCGGCTGCTGCGCCTGGTGCACCGCCAGCGCGGGATCCCCGACGATCGGCGCCACCCCCGCCAGCACCTCGACGATGGCATGGCCGCAGAACGGCGCATGCGCCTCCGAATAGCCGCCCTCGTGCACCACGACGAGCCGGCCGTCGCACAGGTCTGCCGCCGCCTGCTTCAGGCGCCGCGTCATGTCGCGGAAGGTGTCGCTGTGCGCCAGCATCCGCCCCATCGGATCGTGGATCGACGCGTCGAGCCCGCTCGCGACGATCACCAGATCGGGCGCGAAGCGGTGCAGCGCTGGGGTCACGATGCGGTCGATCGCGTGGAGATAGGCGTCGTGGCCGGCGCCGGCGGGCAGCGGCACGTTGATGTTGCAGCCATCGCCCGCGCCGGCCCCGCGATCCGCCGCGCCGCCATAGCCGAACGGAAAGCAGCCGTCCTGGTGCAGCGAGATCGTCAGCACGTCGCCGCGCGCGTAGAAGATCGCTTGCGTCCCGTTGCCGTGGTGCACGTCCCAGTCGACCACCGCGATGCGCCGGGGCCCGTGCTTCGCCAGCGCGGCCTCGATCGCGACCGCGATGTTGGCGAACAGGCACGATCCCATCGCCTCCTCGGGCAGGCAGTGATGCCCGCACGGCCGGCACAGCGCATAGCCGTTGGCGACGCGGCCCGCCAGGACGTCGTCCACCGCCTGCCTGGCGAGCCCCGCCGAAATGGCCGCGATCTCGTAGCCGCCCGGCCCGAAATCGGCGGCGATGCCGAGCGAGCCGCCGCCCGCGTCACTCATTGCCTTGAAGCGCCGGAGATAGGCCGGCGGGTGGACGCGCAGCAGGTCCACCTCGCTCACGGGGGCCGCCCTGATCTGGTCGAGCCGGTCGAGCAGGCCCGAGGCGCGCAGCAGGTTGAGCAGGCGCCGCTTGGTATCGGGTGTGTCGACGCCGACCGTGCCGCCGGGCGGCTGCACCCAGCCGCCGACCGGCAGCGTCAGCATCGCGATCGCGGTGCCGCCATGCCAGAACGTGCGCTCGTCGGTGTAGAAGCCGGTCCGGCCCGTCATCGTTGCATCCCAATCTTTCGCCTGCCGCTGTAACATGAGCATAATTCATATTATCTGTAAAGGGCGTGATATTCGCCGTTGCCATCTCCGCTTCGTTAAGGGCATTATATGTACCCGATGCGCAAAATCCCCACCCAGTTGCGCGCCAAGCAGCGCGTCGAGCGGATCCTCGACGCGACCGAGGCGCTGCTGATCGAGCGCGGCGTCGGGACGCTGACGGTCAACGACATCGCCACCCGGGCGGAAGTGCCGATCGGCTCGATGTACCAGTATTTCAACAACCGCGACGAGGTGCTGTATGCGCTGTGCGACCGGCATTACCGTATCCTGGGCAGCGCCGCCGACGGCTATTTCACCAACGTCCGCACCGTCGCCGATTTCACCCGCGACGTGCGCAAGGCGCTCTATCTGTGCTGGGACTATACCAACGGCAACGCCGCGTTCCGCGAATTGTTCTTCGATGTCCAGGCATGGGGCATCGTGCGCGAGATCGACTGGCAGGACACATTGCTCAACGCCGAGCGCATGAGCGGCGCGCTGCATTCGCTCGTCTCCTACGTGCCGCGCGAGAGTGTGCTGGCCTTGTGCATCATCATCGGCGACTCGGCGAGCAGCACCGCGCGGATCGCGGTGCGCGTCGAGGCCTTGCGCGACGAACTGTTCAAGCAATTCGTCGCGATGGTCGAAAGCCGCGTCTTCACGCTGCTGCGCGACAATGCCGCGCTGGAGACGGCGGCGCATGCGCTGCTCGACGCGGCGCCGGAGGCCGCCGCTTACGCGAAATAGCGGTTCCCGGCCGGCGCCTGTCCGCTCGCCTATCGGCGGTAACGCTCCACCAGCGCCTCGAACGCGGTCCAGGCGCGCTGGTCGGCGAGCGGCTCGGCGGCGAAGCGGCTCGATACGTGGTGGCCGAGATAGAGGCCGCGCAATTCCCAGACGAGCTGGTCGATATCGGTATCGGGCCTGAACGTTCCGTCCGCGACCGCTTCGCCGGCGAGCGTGGCGAGCAGGGCGCGCGACCGCGCCTCGGCCGCACCGACCTGTGCGCGGACCTCGCCGTCCAGATCGTCCAGCTCGAACAGCGCCGACGCGATCGGGCAGCCGCCGCCCAGCCCGGCGCGCCGCGTCCAGCCGAGCCAGCGGCGCATCAGCGCGGTCAGCCGCGGCAGGCCGGGCGGCTCCGCCATCGCCGGCGCGACGACGTGCGCGGCGACCAGCGCGTCGGCATGGCCGAGCAGGCGGCGCTGGATATCCTCCTTCGAGCGGAAATGCGCGAACAGGCCGCTCTTCGACATGCCGACCGCGTCCGCCAGCGCACCGAACGTCACGCCGGACAGGCCGGTCACGCTGAGCATCTCCAGCCCTTGGTCGAGAATGCGGTCGTACGTCCTGGCAGGCATCTTTTTCATCCTTGAATAGTACGACCGATCGTGCTTTTAGACAAGTCTGTCATCACGGAGAATCGTCATGAGCGCCATCGAAACCGCCGCCCCGCCGCCCCTGCCGCCGCTCCGGATCGGAATGGTGATCTTTCCGCGCATGACGCTGCTCGATCTCGCCGGGCCGCAACTCGCGCTGTTCGGCCATGGGCCGATCCATCTGCTGTCGGAGACGCTCGATCCGGTGATGACCGATTCGGGCATCGCGATCCTGCCGACGACGACGTTCGACGATTGCCCGCCCGCGCTGGACATCCTGTTCGTGCCCGGCGGCAGCGGCGCGTTCGACGCTGTCGAGAATCCACGCATCATCCGTTTCCTCCAGGATCACGGCCAAACCGCCAGATACATCACCTCGGTCTGCACCGGCTCGATCCTGCTCGCCGCCGCCGGGCTGATGGACGGTTACAAGGCCACGACGCACTGGGCCACCATTCCCATCCTGGAGGAATTCGGCGTCGAGGTTGTGCGCGAGCGCGTCGTGATCGACCGCAACCGCGTCTCGGGCGGCGGCGTGACCGCCGGGATCGATTTCGGGCTGACCCTGCTCGCCGAATTGCGCGGCGATGTCGCCGCGAAATGCTCGCAACTGATGATGGAATATGATCCCCGGCCGCCGTTCGACAGCGGATCGCCGTTCGTCGCCGCGCCCGAGGTGGTCGCGATCGTCAACCACATGCTCGCGGAACCCAATGCCGAGGGTCTCGGCATCGTCCGCCGCTTCCGGGAGCGCAGCCTGACGCCGGCTTGATTCTGGGGCCTGAGCCTCGCATCCGTCGCCGCCGCGCCCAAGGAATCGTCATGTCCAAGCCCTTCGCCTCCTCCACCGACCTCGCCGAAAAGACCGAGACCCTGGAGGTCCTGGCCGACGGCGTCTACGCGCTGACCGCGCAGGGCGATCCCAATGTCGGCGCGATCGAGGGCGAGGATTTCGTCGTGTGCATCGAGGCGCGGGCGACGCCGGCGGCGGCGCGCGACTGGCTGGCGCAGCTGCGGCGGCACACCGACAAGCCGGTCCGGTATCTGGTCCTCACGCATTATCACGCGGTCCGGGTGCTCGGCGCGAGTGCGTTCGGGGCGGAGCATATCGTGATGAGCGAGGCGACGGCGGCGCTGGTCGAGGAACGCGGGCGCGCGGATTGGGACAGCGAGTTCGGCCGGATGCCGCGCCTGTTCAAGGACCCTGACGAGATCCCCGGGCTGACCCGCCCCACCACGACGTTTGCGACCCAGCACCGCATCGAACTGGGCGGGAATCGCGGCGCGCTCGGCCTGCGCTTCTGCGGGCGCGGCCATACCGAGGGCGACGTCGTCGTGTGGCACGACCGGTCGCGGACGCTGTTCGCGGGCGATCTCGTCGAGGCCGAGGCGGCGCTGTACACCGGCGATGCGTTCCATTTCGACTGGTCGGGCGCGACGCTCGACCGCGTCAAGGCGTATCGTGCGGAGCATCTCGTCGGCGGGCGCGGCGCGGTGGCGCGCGGCACCGTCGCGACCGACGCGGCGATCGAACAGACGCGGTCGTTCCTCACCGGCATGATCGATGCGGTCGGCGCGGTGCACCGGCGCGGCGGTACAGTGAAGGAGGCGTTCGACGCCACGCATGCGGCACTGGCGCCGAAATTCGGGCAATGGCCGATCTTCGAGCATTGCCTCCCCTTCAACGTCCAGCGGGTGTGGGACGAATGCGACGGCATCGAACGGCCGCGCATCTGGACGATGGAGCGCGACCGCCAGGTCTGGGCCGCGTTGCAGGGCTGAACGCGATGGACGCGGCCGGTATTCCCGTATGGCGCGCGATGGGCGCGGTGCCGCCGCCCCCGGGCCGCGCCGAGCGCGCGGGCGTCGTGATCGTCGGCGCGGGGCCGGTGGGGCTGGCGATGGCGCTCGATCTCGGGCGGCGCGGGCATGACGTTATCGTGCTTGCCCTACACGATTTCATCGCGGCGGGCTCCAAGGCGATCTGCTTCGCCAAGCGTTCGCTCGACATCTTCGATGCGCTCGGCGTCGGCGACGCCATCGTCGACAAGGGCGTCGTGTGGAACGTCGGCAAGGTGTTCCGGGGCAACCGCGCCGCGCCCGTGCTCGAATTCGACGTGCTGCCGGTCAAGGACCAGAAGCGACCCGGCTTTATCAACATCCAGCAATATCATGTCGAGGAGCGGCTGGTCGAGGCGCTTGCCACGCTGCCGAACGTCGCCCTGCGCTGGGGCCACCGCCTGGCCGGGCTCGAAGCGCGCGACGACGGCGCGACGCTGTCGGTCGAGACCGCCGAGGGAAGCTACGCCATCCACGCCGACTGGGTGGTGGCATGCGACGGCAGCCGCTCGGCGGCGCGCGCGCTGCTCGGGCTCGATTTCGACGGCCGCGTGTTCGAGGACAATTTCCTGATCGCCGACATCCGCATCAAGGGCAAGCGCCCCGCCGAGCGCTGGTTCTGGTTCGATCCACCGTTTTTCGCGGGGCAGTCGGCGCTGATCCACAAGCAGCCCGACGATGTGTGGCGGCTCGACTTCCAGCTCGGCTGGGACGTCGATCGCGCGGCGGCGGTCCTTCCGGAGAATGTCGAGCCGCTGGTGCGCGGCATGCTCGGCGCGGATGTGGCATTCGAACGCGAATGGTACAGCGTCTACACCTTCCAGTGCCGGCGCATGGCGCGCTTCGTCCACGGGCGCGTGATCTTCGCCGGCGACAGCGCGCACCTCGTCTCGCCGTTCGGGGCGCGCGGCTGCAACGGCGGGCTGGCCGATGTCGCCAATCTGGGGTGGAAGCTCGATCTTGTCCTGCGCGGCGCGGGCGGACCGGGCCTGCTCGACAGCTACGACGCCGAGGCGGGCGCGGTGGCGGACGAGAATATCCGCGCGTCGAGCCGCTCGACCGATTTCATGACGCCCAAATCGGCCGTCAGCCGGATCTTCCGCGATGCCGTGCTCGAACTGGCGGCGGAGCTGCCGTTCGCCGCGCCGTTCGTGAATTCGGGCCGGCTCTCGACCGCCGTCGCGCTCGCCGGCAGCGCGTTGAACAGCCCCGACCGCGACGACTGGCGGGGCACCGGCCTCGCCCCGGGATCACCTGCGCTCGATGCCCGCATCGGCGAAGGATGGCTGCTCGACCGGCTCGGCGACGATTTCGTGCTGCTGGCCGACGGTTGGCGCGGCGGCGCCTTGGACGGGATCGCGGTGATCGACGCCGCCGGTGCGGGCGGGCCGTTCGCCGACCGCTACGCGCTCGCGCCGGGGCGCGCCTATCTCGTCCGCCCCGATCAATATGTCTGCGCGCGGTGGCACACGGCCGACCGCGCGGCGGTGCTCGCCGCGCTCGCCCGCGCGAAGGGGAACTGACATGGGCGCTCTCACTGTCGCGCCCAATATCGACGGCGTCGACGACGTCTATGCGCGGTTGCTGGCGCTGCATGACGGGCATACGCTGGAGGACAGCCTCCGCATCGCGGCGCGGCTGAACCTGATCCTCATCAACCATATCGGCGACCGGGCGGTGATCGACCAGGCATTCGCTCGTGCCGAAGGGAGCCCGCCGCGATGAGCGACGCGATCGACGAGACCCACGATTCCGCCTTGCGCAGCTGGGTGCCGGGCGCGGACGAGCACCCGGATTTCCCGGTCCAGAACCTGCCGTTCGGCATCTTCTCGCCGCCGGGGGAAGGCCCGCGCGGCGGCGTCGCGATCGGCGACCGCATTCTCGACCTGGCGGCGCTGGGCGGCGCCGTGCCCGTGACGGAAGTGGCCGAGGCGCTGCGGGCGGCGGCCGGGCCGACACTCAACCCGTTGCTCGCCCGCCCGCCCGGTGACCGGCGCGCGTTGCGGCGGTTCCTGTCGGCGATCCTGTCCGACCTGCCGAACCGGGCGGCGGTCGAGCCGCTGCTGTATGCCGCCGACGCCTGCAGTCTGCATCTGCCCGCGCGAATCGGCGACTACACCGATTTCTACGTCGGCATCCATCACGCGACCAATGTCGGCCGGCTGTTCCGCCCCGACACCCCGCTGCTGCCGAACTACAAGCATGTCCCGATCGGCTATCACGGCCGCAGTTCCTCGGTGCGCCTGTCGGGGACGCCGGTGCCGCGCCCGAACGGGCAGCGCAAGGCGGCCGATGCCGACGCCCCCGAGTTCGGCCCGACGCGACGGCTCGACCTGGAGCTCGAACTCGGCCTCTGGATCGGCGGCGACAACGCGCTGGGCACGGCGGTGGCGATCGACGCCGCCGGCGACCGGATCGCCGGGTTGTGCCTGCTCAACGACTGGTCGGCGCGCGACGTGCAGGCGTGGGAGTATCAGCCGCTCGGGCCGTTCCTGGCGAAGAGCTTCCTGACGACGATCTCGCCGTGGGTCGTGACCGCCGAGGCGCTGGCGCCGTTCCGCACGGCGCAGGCGGCCCGTCCCGCCGGCGACCCCGCGCCGCTGCCCTATCTGTGGAGCGACGAGGACCAGGCGCGCGGCGCCTTCGCCATAACGCTCGACGTGCAGATCGACACCGCGCGGATGCGCGCCGACGGCGTCCCGCCGGTCCGGATCAGCCGCAGCGCCGCGCGCCATATGTACTGGACCGCCGCGCAGCTCGTCACCCATCACGCCTCCAACGGTTGCGACCTGCACGGTGGTGACCTGTTCGGCAGCGGGACGATCTCGACGCCGGACGCCTCCGGCCTGGGCAGCCTGCTCGAGCTGACGCAGAGCGGTACGCGCCCGATCGACTTGCCCGGCGGCGAGACGCGTACCTTCCTGGAGGACGGCGACCGGATCACCCTGTCGGGCCGCGCCGCGGCGCCGGGCTTTCGCTCGATCGGCTTCGGCAGCTGCGTCGGGCTCGTCACCCCTGGACCGGAGACGATCGAGACATGAACATGCTCTCGCCCGGCGACCTGGAGCGGTCGCAGCTTCGTCGGCTCCGCCTGGCCTCGCTGGGGGAAGGCGCGACGCTGATCCTGCTCGTCGGCATCGCAGTGCCGCTCAAGCATCTCGCCGGGCAGCCGCTGGGCGTCCGGATCATGGGGCCGGTCCACGGGCTGATGTTCCTCGCCTATCTCTGGACGGTGGTGCAGACGGTGTCCGGCGGCGGGTGGCGCGGTCGCGACGTCGCGCGGCTGGTGATCGGCGCGCTGGTGCCATTCGGCGGTTTCCTCAACATGTCGCTGATCCGGCGCAAGACACTGGAGACGTTCGGGTGACCCTGGCGCCGCTCTACCCCTGGCTGAAGGCATTGCACGTCGCGTCCGCGCTGGTCTTCACCGGCGGGGTGATCGGCGTCTCGATGTTCCTCGCCGCCGCGGGTGCCGAACCGTCGAATGCGCCGGTCGCGCGGCGCATTCGGCGCTGGGATCAGGCGGTGACGACGCCCGCGATGCTGCTCGTCTGGTCGCTCGGGTTGATCATGGCGATAAATGGCGAGTGGCTGGCAAACGGCTGGCTCCAAGCAAAGCTGGTTCTCGTCGTGCTGCTGTCGGTGGTCCACGGCATGCAGTCGGGAAAATTGCGCCGGCTCAGCAGCGGCGCAGCAGTGGTTTCGCCTCCCCTGCATCCGCTTATTCTCGGCTGCGTGATCGGGATCGCCATCCTGGCAGTAATGAAACCATTTTAACAACAGGGTCGAGAACGGCCGCCTGTCATTCCGGCGACGAGAGCGAGCGATGCTCCGGTTCCGACGCATGAAGTCGTTACAGAAGCTCGCTTCGGTTCGCGTCAACGTGCCGATCCCGTTGCCGGTGGCGTATCACACGTTCGGGAGATGGAAACCGCACTCGTCGAGGCGATGGCAGTGCTGGTAATCGGCAACGGCGCACGCTCCGTGCAGTGTCTAGAGCGTTTTCAGGTTAGTTGGCGTCATATCCGGCGTTACGGAGATAGTTGGC
>NZ_CAXTHV010000037.1:0-28875 GCF_964244265.1 uncultured Sphingomonas sp.
AGGCGCAGAACACCGCCGCGATGCTGACGACGTTCAACGACGTCGACATGACCGCCGTCATCGCGGCCCGCGCGAAGTACAAGGACCTGTTCGAGAAAAAGCACGGCGTCCGCCTCGGCTTCATGGGCTTCTTCGTGAAGGCGGCGTGCATGGCGCTGAAGGACGTGCCGAGCGTCAATGCCTCGATCGACGGCGACGACATCGTCTATCACGATTATGCCGACGTCTCGGTCGCGGTCTCCTCGCCCGGCGGCCTCGTCGTCCCGGTCGTGCGCGATGCCGACAGGCTCAGCGTCGCCGAGGTCGAGAAGACGATCGGCGACTTCGGCCGCCGCGCGAAGTCGGGCGAACTGAAGATGGACGAGATGAAGGGGGGCACCTTCACCATCTCCAACGGCGGCGTGTTCGGCTCGCTGATGTCGACCCCGATCATCAACCCGCCGCAGTCGGCGGTGCTCGGCCTCCACCGTATCGAGGACCGCCCGGTGGTCCGCGACGGCCAGGTCGTGGTCCGGCCGATGATGTACCTCGCGCTCAGCTACGACCACCGCCTGATCGACGGCCGCGAGGCGGTGACGTGGCTGGTCGCGCTGAAAAATGCTATCGAGGATCCGACGCGGATTCTGATCGATTTGTGATCGGGGGAGAGTGACATGGGCGTAATTTCTGCGATCCGGCGGCAAGTCTCGTCGCCGCTGGCCGGCATCGTGAGCCGCAGCGACTATCGCGCCGTGCGCCGCTCGCCGCCGCACACGCCGGGCAGCACGCATCTGCTCGGCCGGCCGGTCGCCTATGCCGACGGCGGCGCCATTCTCTACTCGGCCCAGGAAATCTTCAAGGAAGAGGTCTATCGCTTCACGGCGAAGACGGATCGGCCGCACATCATCGACGCCGGCGCGAACATCGGCCTGAGCGTCATCTACTTCAAGCAATTATACCCCGATGCGACGATCGTCGCGTACGAGCCAGACACCGCCGTGTTCCGCATCCTCGAGCAGAACACCGCCAACCTGCCAGGGGTCACGTTGCATCAGGCCGCGGCGTGGACCGAAGAAACCGAGTTGAGCTTTTATTCCGATCCGACGCTGGCGGGATCGCTGGGCGTTGATTTCTACGACCGCGGCAACGTCATCAAGGTGAAGGCCGAGCGCCTGCGCGATGAGATCGCGAAACGGCCGGTCGACTTCCTCAAGATCGATATCGAAGGGGCGGAAAACGACGTCCTGTTCGATATCGAGGATCAGCTCGACAACGTCGATCATCTCTTCTTCGAGTATCACAGCGATGCCGAGAAGCCGCAGCGGCTGGGCGACATGCTGAACCTCGTCACGCGCAACGGGTTCCGCTACACGATCAACGGGCCCCATGGTTCGCCGCTGCCCTTTGTTCAGCCGATCCGGAAGGGTTACGACCTGCAATTGAATATAGCCTGCGTCCGGCCCGGCTGATCGGTCGCGGACCGCCGGCGGCCGGCCGGGCGGCGCTTGAGTTGACGATCGGCCAAGGCCGGATGGAGAAGATCAGTGGCCAGTTACGATTATGACGTCCTCGTCATCGGCGCCGGCCCGGGCGGCTATGTCGCCGCGATCCGCGCCGCGCAGCTGGGGTTGAAGACGGCGTGCGCGGAGAGCCGCGAGACGCTCGGCGGGACCTGCCTCAACGTCGGCTGCATCCCGTCCAAGGCGATGCTCCACGCGTCGGAATATTTCGACGCCGCCGCCAACGGCGCGATGGCGAAGATGGGGGTGAAGGTCACCCCCGAGCTCGACCTCGACACGATGCACGGCCAGCGCCGCGATGCGGTCAGGCAGCTCACCGGCGGCATCGAGTTCCTGTTCAAGAAGAACAAGGTGACCTGGCTCAAGGGCCGCGCCAGCTTCACCGACGCGCATACGGTCAGCGTCGGCGGCCAACCCGTCACCGCGAAGAACATCGTCATCGCCACCGGCTCCTCGGTCACGCCGCTGCCCGGGGTCGACATCGACCAGAAGATCGTCGTCGACTCCACCGGCGCGCTCGAACTGCCCAGGGTGCCCGAGCACATGGTCGTGATCGGCGGCGGCGTGATCGGGCTGGAGCTGGGCAGCGTCTGGCGGCGGCTCGGCGCGAAGGTGACCTGCATCGAGTATCTCGACCAGATCCTGCCGGGTTTCGACGGCGACGTCCGCAAGGAGTCGAACCGCATCTTCAAGAAGCAGGGCATCGAGTTCAGGCTCGGCACCAAGGTGACCGGCGTCACCGTCCAGGGCGACAAGGCAAGCGTCGCGGTCGCACCCGCCAAGGGTGGTGAGGGCGAGACGATCCAGGCCAACGTCGTCCTCGTCTCGATCGGCCGCAAGCCCAACACCGACGCCCTCGGCCTCGATCGCATAGGCCTCGCGACCAATGCGCGCGGCCAGATCGAGATCGACCACGACTTCCGCACGGCGGTCGACGGCGTCTGGGCGATCGGCGACGTCGTTCCCGGGCTGATGCTCGCGCACAAGGCGGAGGACGAGGGGATCGCGGTCGCCGAGAACATCGCCGGCCAGCACGGCATCGTGAACCACGCCGTCATTCCTTCGGTCGTCTACACCTGGCCCGAGATCGCCGGTGTGGGCCTGACCGAGGAGGCCGCCAAGGAAAAGGGCGAGGTGAAGGTCGGCAAGTTCCCGATGGCCGCCAACAGCCGCGCCAAGACCAACCACGAGCCCGACGGCTTCGTGAAGATCATCGCCGACGCGAAGACCGACCGCGTGCTCGGCGTCTGGGCGATCGCCAGCGTCGCCGGCACGATGATCGCCCAGGCCGCGCAGGCGATGGAGTTCGGCGCGACCAGCGAGGACATCGCCTACACCTGTCACGCCCATCCGACGCATTCGGAGGCGATCAAGGAAGCAGCGATGGCGGTGCGCGGCAAGCCCATACACGTTTAGCGCAGCTAAACGTGCTTGTTGGGCGCCGCGCGGCCGGCGGGTCGCGTCAGCGAACCCGTCCGACGTCACGCGATTTACTCGCGTGACGCCTCCGCGCTAAGTTCTTGCTTTCCTGAAAGGCCTGCCATGCGCATCCTCGTCCCTGCTGCCCTCATCATCGCCGCCCTGCCAGTCACCGCCAGGGCTCCCGCGGCCGATCCCGCGCTCACCGCCGCGATCGCCGCCCCCACGCGCACCCCCGCCAACATCGCCCGCGATCCGTATCGCCACCCGACCGAGACGCTGAGCTTCTTCGGTCTCAAGCCCGGCCAGACGGTGGTCGAGATCTGGCCCTCGGGCGGCTGGTATACCGAGATTCTCGCGCCCTATCTGGCAAAGCGCGGGACATATACGCGGCCGTCGAGAACGAACGCGGCCAGGCGGGCATCCGCAAGCTCCAGGCCGCGCAGCCCGGCCTCTACGACAAGGTGCGCTTCACCACCTTCCCCGCCGCCGGCCAGCCGGTCGTTCCCGCCGGCACCGCCGACCTCGTCCTCACCTTCCGCAACGTCCACAACTGGCGCGAAGGGGCTACCGACCGCACGCAGGCGGCGTTCGACCAGATGTTCGCGATGCTCAAGCCCGGCGGCGTCCTCGGCGTCGAGGAGCACCACCTTCCCGAGAACATGGCCGGCATCACCGAGGCCGGCAGCGGCTATATGAAGCGGTCGACCGTCGTCGCCTATGCCGCCCGGGCGGGGTTCAGGCTGGCCGGCGAAAGCGCCGTCAACGCCAACCCCAGGGACACTCACGATTACCCCAAGGGCGTCTGGACGCTGCCGCCCAACTACGCCGAAAAGGACACCGACCGCGCGCGCTACGCCGCGATCGGCGAAAGCGACCGGATGACGCTCAAGTTCGTCAAGCCGCGCTGAGCGCGCCAGCTTCTGGGACCGCGCCAAATGTCGCGCGAACATCCCGGTCAAAGAAAGCCGGTTTGCGCCAGCGCGGGGGAGGTGGCGGCGAGCAGCGCGGTGCTGGCGGTGGCGATCGTCAGCAGCAGCGTGGCGGCGACAGTGGCGAAGCGGGTCATGGTCGAAATCCTGAAACGTCGCGGGCTGGATGCCCGACGGCAGGCGGCTCCCTAGCGCCGCCGGCCGCCGGGTCACGCGCCGCGCGACCGGATCTACGAACGTGCGACGAACGCCGTCGCCGTTTCATGCCTGCCGTTGTCGAGCGGCTCCGACCCCGGATGCGACCGAAACGTCCGCTGCCCGGCTACGCCACGCCATGCGCGCGGAAGTGCCGCAGCAGCCGCGCCCAGCCGTCCCTGGCGTCCGCCTCGCGATAGCTGTCGCGGTAATCGGCGTGGAAGCCGTGTGGGGCGTCGGGATAGACGACGATCTCGGCCTGCTTGCCCGCCGCCTTCACCGCCGCGCGCATCGCCTCGACGTCGGTCTGCGGGATGCCCTGGTCGAGCGCGCCGTACAGGCCCAGCACCGGCGCGTGCAGCTCGCCGGCGCGGCCGAGCAGCGGCTTCAATTGCCCGTACCAGGCGACCGCCGCCTTCACGTCCGGGTCGATCATCGCCGCGCGCCACGCCACCGATCCGCCCCAGCAGAAGCCCGTCACCCCGATCGCCGCCGGCCTGGCGAAGCGCTGCCCCTTCAGCCAGTCGGTCGTCGCCTTGAGGTCGCCGTCGACCTGGGGGATGCCCGCCTGCTGGACGATGGGTATGATCTGCTTGATGTCGGTCAGCGCCGGCCGGTCGACACCCGAACGGTAGAAGAACTCCGGTGCGATCGCGACATAGCCCTCGCGCGCCAGCCGCCGGCAGATGTCCTTGATGTAATCGTGGACACCGAAAATCTCGTTGACCACGACCACCGCCGCGTGCCGGGCTTTCCCGGCCGGCCGCGCGACATAGGCGGGCAGGGGCTTGGCGGCGCCGTTGGGGATCAGCACCTCCTCGATCACCAGCCCGTCCGCCGGCGTCGTCACCGGCGCGGCGTCGGCCGCCACGGCCGCCAGCGCATAACCGGCAAAGAACATCGATACCGCCGTCCGGCGCGACAGGTGGAAATCGCCGGGCTCGGAAGCGCCGTCGGGGCGGGTGAGGTTGAGCATGACGCGATCTCCGAAAGAGGAAGGGCGAACGCTAGTGTGCGCCGCACGCAGGGGCAATCGCCCGGCGCTCGCGACCGCCGACTCTCGGGTATTCGCGTTCCGCCTCGGCATCCAGAACGCCTTCGACAAGAAGTCGCCGATCGTCGGCGACACGGTGGGCGCGAGGGACGCCAACGCGGGCAGCACCTTCCCGAACACCTGCGACGTCATCGGCCGCCGCTATTTCGCGTCGTTGACCGCGAAGTACTGAAGGAAGAACCCACCGGCCGCCTGGAGGATCTTCGGATTGGCGGGGCGGCCGGACCGTGCCGGACCGCTCACCGTTTCGAGAACAGCCGCCCCAGCACGACATTGGCGACCGTGGTCACCGCCTCGACGATCTTGGCGGGATCGACCGGCGTGGCGGGGGCGGGGGCGGGGGCGGGGGAGGGGCCGCCCTCGCCACTCTCGTCGGGCGTCAGCGGCCGCGCCGCGCGCGCCTGCTGGCTCCGCGCCGCCGCCGCCGTGGCCAGCCCCGCCGCCATCGTCAGTCCCTTGGCGATCACCGCCTGCCCCGCCGGACTCGTCGCCTGGGCGATCAGCGCCTCGCCCTTCCTGCGGACATCCTTGGGCAGCTTGATGCCGGCGACGTGCTTGGGGATCTTGCCGGCTCCGTGCGGCTTGCCACCCTTGTCTTTTTTCTTGCTCATACCAGCCTCCACTGTTCTAGCTATATAGTACACCACTTGTTGCCCGCAATGTCAGTGTGCGTTTCGGTCAGGCGGTGGCGTGCCATCGTCGCTCCGACACTTGTTGCCCATCGTGTGGACCCACCACCTTGCAGTCCTGCCGGCTTCAGGCACTCTGTACGGCCGGTCGCTTTCGTCGAACTGGGGAAAGTTAAATTGCATTAACAAATGCTGGGCATCTTGTGCTGAAGCATCTCAGAACGCAGGCTGCGGCCGCTTTCGTACATCGAGTAGTGGCGAGTCGCCGCCTGTACTCAATTTTGGAATGACCCGCCGGGCCGCCTGTGTGCGGCAAGGAGGAGGCGCGAACGATGCACCCTGTACTGCGATTGCTGACTGTTTCCGCCGGGCTGCTGCTTGCCGGCTGTTCAACCATCGCGGGCAGTCCAGCGCGCGTCACCAACCTGCTGCCCCATGAGAAGGCGGTGGGTAAAGTGACGCCGCCCACCGGCGATAGTCGCTTGGCAGATTTGTCATCCGCTATCCGGAGCGATTGCTACACGATTCCACCGACGACGATGGCGACGAAGGAAAGACGTAGTCAAATCGCTAAAATCTATATGCTTCGTGCCGACGAATCTTATTATCAATATGAACTCGCGCTCCTGAACGACAATCGGCAGCTGAACTTTCTCGCCACAATCGCCTCGCTCGGCTTGGCGACGGCGGGCAGCGCGGCCGGCGGCCACACTGCGCGCGTGCTGTCGGCGGCAAATGCCGGCTTGATCGGCGAGCGCACCGCCTTCACCAAGGAATATCTGTTCGACAAGACGCTTACCGCCCTGCAGAATCAAATGCGCGCCAACCGCTCCGCCGTGGCGACTCGCATCTATGCCGGCCTGACGAGGCCAGTCGATGAATACACGACCTGCGACGCGCTCAGGGACTTGCTCGCGTATGAGCAGGCCGGGACACTTGCGGAGGGCTTGACCGGGATCGCCGACACCACGGCACAGAAGGCCGGCGAAGAAAAAAAGGCGGAAGAGGCGGCCAAGCTGCTTGTCTATGCGGTGAGCCCGCTGGCGATCGCGCTTCGGGACTATTTTGGACCAGCCGACGATACGTTGATGGCGAGTCGGGTCGCCGGCGGCCTCAAGATCATGCCGATGGTGGGACTGAAGCCGCCTGACGGCATGTCGGTCAACGAATACTTTGGGCGGATGCTGGCAGGTGACGAATATGCAAGTCAGCAGCGCGCGCTCGCGCTTGGCGTCCTGATGACGGAAACCGATGTCGCGGCGCGAACGCCGATCGCGGAGGCGTTGAAATAGGTAAGGAGAGAAGCATGTCCGAATTCGTGGTCAAGGGTGTACCCACGGGCGAGGTAAAGTCGTTTTGCCGGCTTCAGCGTGCGATCGGCGCGACCAAATGCGACGGCGTCGATGCCGGCGGCGGTTTGTCCGATGTCACCGTCGGCTTTCCCGATGAAGAGCAATTCGACGACCGCAAAAAACGGATCAACCGCTAGGCGGTCTGCCCGCGCGACTTATCGTACACTCTGTCATTGCTGCTGCGATCGGGCCCCGCCGACTCTGGCGTTTCGACGCCGACATTCCTACTTCGCTTGCTGGCACTCCTCCCAGAACGAAGCTAGAACGCCTGCATGGCCCTGACCCACATCACCGTGCGCGGCGCGCGCGAGCATAACCTCAAGGGGGTCGACATCGACATCCCGCGCGACACGCTGACGGTCATCACCGGGCTGTCGGGCAGCGGCAAGTCGTCGCTCGCGTTCGACACCATCTACGCCGAGGGCCAGCGCCGCTACGTCGAATCGCTCAGCGCCTATGCGCGCCAGTTCCTCGAGCTGATGCAGAAGCCCGACGTCGACCATATCGAGGGGCTCAGCCCCGCCATCTCGATCGAGCAGAAGACGACCAGCCGCAATCCGCGCTCGACCGTCGCCACCGTCACCGAGATCTACGATTACATGCGCCTGCTCTGGGCGCGCGTCGGCATCCCGTACAGCCCCGCGACCGGCCTGCCGATCGAGGCGCAGCAGGTCAGCCAGATGGTCGACCGCGTCCTGGCGCTGCCCGAGGGGACGCGGCTCTACCTGCTCGCCCCCGTCGTGCGCGGCCGCAAGGGCGAGTATCGCAAGGAGCTCGCCGAGTGGCAGAAGGCGGGCTTCACCCGCGTCCGCGTCAACGGCGAACTCCACGACATCGAGGACGCGCCGGCGCTCGACAAGAAGTTCAAGCACGACATCGAGGTCGTGGTCGACCGCCTCGTGACGGGGTCGGACATCGCGACGCGGCTCGCCGACAGCTTCGAGACCGCACTGAAACTGGCCGACGGCCTCGCCTATGTCGACCTGGTCGACGCGATCGTCCCCGGCCGCGAGGCCGAGGCGCAGGACGCGGGCGCGATGAAGGGCGCCGGCATCCCGCCCAACCGCATCGTCTTCAGCGAGAAGTTCGCCTGCCCCGTCTCCGGCTTCACCATCGCCGAGATCGAGCCGCGCCTGTTCAGCTTCAACGCCCCCCAGGGCGCGTGCCCGGCCTGCGACGGTCTCGGCGAGAAGCTGGTGTTCGACGAGGAGCTCGTCGTCCCCAACCACGCGTTGTCGATCAAGAAGGGCGCGGTCGTCCCCTGGGCCAAGTCCAACCCTCCCTCGCCTTATTACATGCAGGTGCTGGGCAGCCTCGCCCGCCACTACGGCTTCAGCCTCGACACGCCCTGGGCCGAGCTGCCGCCCGAGCATCAGGATGCGATCCTCCACGGTACCCACGGCAAGCCCGTCACGCTGACCTTCATCGACGGCAAGAAGGCCTACGACGTCAAGAAGCCGTTCGAGGGCGTGATCGGCAACCTCAACCGCCGGATGCTCTCGACCGAGAGCGCGTGGATGCGCGAGGAGCTCAGCAAATACCAGTCGTCGCAGGCCTGCGAGACCTGCCACGGCGCGCGCCTCAAGCCCGAGGCGCTGGCGGTCAAGATCGCCGGCCAGGACATCAGCCACGCCACCCATCTGTCGGTCGTCGACGCGCTCGGCTTCTTTGCCGCGATGCCCGAGACGCTGACCGCCCAGCAGCGCGAGATCGCCCGCGCCATCCTCAAGGAGATCGACGAGCGCCTCGGCTTCCTCAACAACGTCGGCCTCGACTACCTCAACCTCGATCGCACGTCGGGCACGCTGTCGGGCGGCGAGAGCCAGCGCATCCGCCTCGCGTCGCAGATCGGCAGCGGCCTGTCGGGCGTCCTCTACGTGCTGGACGAACCGAGCATCGGCCTCCACCAGCGCGACAACGACATGCTGCTCAAGACGCTGCGCCGCCTGCGCGATCTCGGCAACACCGTCCTCGTCGTCGAGCATGACGAGGACGCGATCCGCACCGCCGATTACGTCATCGACATGGGCCCCGGCGCCGGCGTCCACGGCGGCGCCGTCGTCGCCCACGGCACGCTCAAGACGCTGCTCAAGTCGAAGAACAGCATCACCGCCGACTATCTCACCGGCCGCCGCGCCGTCCCGCTCCCGGCCAAGCGCCGCAAGGGCAGCGGCAAGAAGCTGACCGTCCACAACGCCACCGCCAACAACCTGAAGGGCGTCACCGCGTCGCTGCCGCTCGGCACCTTCACCTGCATCACCGGCGTGTCGGGGTCGGGCAAGTCGTCGTTCACGATCGACACGCTCTTCGCCGCCGCCTCGCGCCAGCTCAACGGCGCGCGCATCCTCGCGGGCAGGCACGAGAAGATCACCGGCCTCCAGCATCTCGACAAGGTCATCGACATCGACCAGTCGCCGATCGGCCGCACCCCGCGCTCGAACCCCGCGACCTATACCGGCGCCTTCACGCAGATCCGCGACTGGTTCGCCGGCCTGCCGGAGAGCGCCGCGCGCGGTTACAAGCCCGGGCGCTTCTCGTTCAACGTCAAGGGCGGTCGCTGCGAGGCGTGCACCGGCGACGGCCTGCTCAAGATCGAGATGCACTTCCTCCCCGACGTCTACGTTACCTGCGACGTCTGCCACGGCCAGCGCTACAACCGCGAGACGCTGGAGGTGAAGTTCAGGGGCCTGTCGATCGCCGACGTCCTCGACATGACGGTCGAGGACGCGGCGGAGTTCTTCAAGGCCGTCCCCGGCATCCGCGACAAGATGGCGATGCTGGTCGAAGTCGGCCTGGGCTACGTCAAGGTCGGCCAGCAGGCCACGACCCTGTCCGGCGGCGAGGCGCAGCGCGTCAAGCTGGCGAAGGAACTCGCGCGGCGGGCGACCGGCCAGACGCTGTACATCCTCGACGAGCCCACGACCGGCCTGCACTTCGAGGACGTGAGGAAGCTGCTGGAGGTGCTCCACGCGCTGGTCGAACAGGGCAACACGGTGGTGGTGATCGAACACAACCTCGACGTCATCAAGACGGCGGATTGGGTGCTCGACCTGGGGCCGGAGGGCGGCGTGAAGGGGGGCGAGATCGTCGCGGAGGGGACGCCGGAGCAGGTGGCGGCGGAGGCGCGGAGCTTTACGGGGCGGTATCTGGCGCCGTTGCTTGGGAAGGGCAGGGGTATGGAGCGGGTGGCGGCGGCGGAGTGAGCTTGCGTCAACTCGGCCGCATCGATACGTAGTCAGTAGGGAGCTAGGGCTTGCTTAAACTTGAAGCGCAAATTGCGAAGGCGCGTAAGCGTGTCCACCGAGATGGGTACGATATGTCGTTTGGTGAACTTGCCAGCATGTATGAGCGTAGCGAACTCATCATTAATCCAGAGTACCAGCGCCTGTTTCGTTGGACAGAAGACAAGAAAACGGCTTTTGTCGAGTCTTTGCTCTTGGGTATTCCAATCCCGCCCATCTTCATTTTCACTCGAGCAGATAGCACGTGGGAGCTAATAGATGGGCTACAGCGGGTCTCAACAATCTTACAGCTCATGGGCATTCTGCAAGCGCTAGACGGACAGGTGGGGCCTCGGTTCACGTTGGGTACGTCGGATCTCTTACCGGACCTTGAAGGACGATTCTGGCCACAGCCGGGAGAGGGTAATAATCCCAAAGCATTAGATCAGTCTCAGCAGATTGCTGTGCGCAGGAGTCGAATAAGGGTCGAGATTCTCGACCAACAAACTGATCCAGAAGTTAAGTTTGAGCTCTTCCAGCGTTTGAATACTGGTGGTACAAACCTTAGTGAGCAGGAGGTAAGAAATTGTATCATAGCGTCTCTTAGCTCTGATATCTATTCTCTTTTATTAGAAATGGCGGAGTATTTGCCATTTGTTGAGATTACAGATATTGGCGATCAGCGTGAGAAGAGACAGTACCGACTTGAGTTATTAATTAGATTTCTAGTTTTGAGAAACTTTGAGTACACTACAGATGTTGATGTTCATCGTTACCTTGATCGGGGAATAATTTCTCTACTTCAAGAGAAGGAATTTGACTGGAAGGCGGAACGAAAGAACTTTGAGAAAACCATGTCGGCATTGTTCCAGGCGGTTGGGGTAGATGCGTTTCGATCAAACAAGCGCTTTTCGTTGGGTAAATACGAGTTTGCGGTTCTGGGTCTATCTCGCGCTCTTGATGAAGACTCTAGTATATCTCTGCAATGGATAAAGCAAAAAGTGGAGGGTATTACATCGCTTCCCGAGTTTAAAAAGTATTCGGGTGCGGGTGTACGCGGAACACAAAGGTTGGCAAAACTTGTTATGCCACTTAGCACGCCTTATTTTGCAGATTGATTGTGGCAAGGCCGCGTACGGCTGTTCAGCTTGTTGCATTATTAGACCGTGAATTGAGTTGGAGGCGAACAGACCTTCTATTTGGGCTCAGGTTGGTTAATAACGCGACCGGTGATGTAGACTCTGCCGTACGCGCAGCAATTCCGCTCCTGTATGCACATTGGGAGGGGTTTATCAAGCGATCAAGTCTGCACTATAGCAGCTTCTTGTCTGCTCAGCGACTCCGATTCGCAGATGTAAAAACCTCTCTTTCAGGATTACGGGCGCAGGGCCATGTATTAGCGCTTGCAGATGTTAAAAAGAAAATATTTGCTACATCAGAACTAGTCGAAGCTATCAGAAGTATAGAGAGTGAAAGACTAATCATTCCTCTTGGAAGCCACATAGATCGGCTTGGGAACCTCAATCACGAAATGTTGATGCAACTTGTTAAGTTCCTTGGTTTACCGATTGAGAATTACGTTGCATTTGGCCCTTTAATTGATGAAGCCCTACTTTCTCATCGCAATAGAATCGCGCACGGGGAGTTCTTAGATGTAAGTCGGGACAGGTATAGAGAGATGCACTCGGAAGTTGTTGCGGTTATAGAAAGGTTCAAGGCCGACTTGGAGGACGCAGCAACCACCAAGTCATATCGCAGACACAGCGAGGCACTGTCACCCGCGGCGGAGTAACAGTTTCGGGTGATAGGTGGTGGAGCTACAACCCCACCGCCTTCCGCAGCGCCTCGTTGATCCGTCCCTGCCACCCCGGCCCACCCTCGCGAAAGCGGTCGAGCACGTCCGGGTCCAGCCGCAGCGTCACCTGGCGCTTCGTCTCCGCCCGCAGCGGCGGTCGCCCGCGCACCACGCCGTTCGGGCCGAGATAGCCCGTCGCCGGGCGGATGACCTTCCCGCCGATCGAGAACTCGGCGATGTCGAACATCTCGTCGGTCCATTCCGGCGCATCGTCCGCTGGATCAAGAAAGACGCCCGCCGAACTTGGCTTGTTCTCGCTCATTGGCCTTCCTCATCGATATGACGCGACGGCCATCGTCCGTCTCGGTCCAAATCACTACCACCATTCGCTCGTCCAGCAGGCCAATGGTTGAGAACCGCCGCTCCGGATAGGCGAAGCGGTCGTCCTCGAACTCGAACACCGGCCCGTCGAACACCTTGGCGGCATCAGCGAAATCCAGCCCACGGTTTGCTAACGCCAAAGCCCGTTTCACCGGATCGAAGCTGATCTCCAGATTATGTAGCTACGGAATGGACGGCGTGCAAGGCGAGCGGTTCTTCGACCAAGCTCACCGCCCGTTCGCAGCGATGGCAATGGCCGTCGTCGAACACCGCGCCGAGCACCCACGCTTGGCGTACCTCATGCCAACTCGCCCACGCGTCGCGGCTCACATTTGTGCTACCACAATCCGCGCACATGATTTGAATGGGGATACATTTTTCGTCCATCCATATGGTCTCCCGCCGTGTCGTCCCCGGCTATCAGCCCTCCCGCCCTGACGACAACCAAATGCTCCACTTTTGCGAGCGTCCTTACGATCAGCGGGAGGGCCGCTTCCCGGGTACCGTCGCCGAAGGCTTGCGAGGGTCGCCCATCGGGGCCGGCTGGTCAACAGGCACGCCTGAGGACCGCTCCAGAACGGCGCAGCCCTCCCTAACCAAACCGGCACAAAATAAAGCTGTCCTACAACCGCCGACCTCGCATACCTGTCCGGTCCTCTAACCGAACGGGGACCGACAGCATGACCTACAACCCAGACAACGCCGCCTTCGCCGCGCCCGATCGCCGCCAGACGCTCCAGGAGCAATGGCGCGAGGTTTCCGCCCGGATCGATGCCGAGGACGCGCTGCGCCGCACCGCCGAGGCCGAAGCCGCCGCCCTTCTCCCCGCCACCGACGCCGCCGGCCGCACGCTGCGCCACGACGGCTGGACCCCCGAGCGCCAGCGCGCCTTCCTCTGCGCGATCGCCGAGGGCGAGACCGTCGAGCGCGCGTGCCGCGCCGTCGGCCTGTCGGTGTCCTCCGTCTATGCCTTCCGCCAGCGTGCCGCCGGGGCCGCCTTCGCGCTCGGCTGGCACGCCGCCGGCCTGCTCGGCCGCGAGCGCATCGCCGATCGCATGATGACGCGGGCCATCGACGGGCAGGTCGAGACGGTCACCCGCCCCGACGGCAGCACCATCACCCGCCACCGCTTCGACAATCGCACCGGCCTGGCGATGCTCGTGCGGCTCGACCGCATGGCCGAGCAGGTCCCCGCCGATCCCGCCGCCGCCGCGTCCAGCCACGCCGCCCGCCTCGTCGCGCAGGATTTCGAGGCGTTCCTCGACGTGATCGAGCAGGACCGCGGCCCCGCCCAGGCCGGCCTCTTCCTCGCGCGCCGCACCGGGCTGGCCGCGACGCCGGCCGGTGCGCCCGACCTCGAACCGATCCTCGCGCTCGCCCGCGCCGACCGCTTCGTCCGCACCGGGACGTCGCTCGCCGAAGAGGTCGACACCCGCGACCTCGACCTCGCGCAGCGCCACGGCTGGACCGCCGAGCAATGGCAGCGCGCTGACGCCGCCGGCCTGCTCCGCATCGCGACGGTGGACGAGGCTGGCGGGGAATCGCGCGAAGCATCTCCACTTCCTCCACTTGTCGACGCCGAACCCGTCGCCTGGGACGATGATGCCGGGGAATATCGCACCCACCTGCCACCCCCCGAGGGCGAGGAGCCCGCTTACGCATGGGGCGAATATGGCGACGAGATGTACGAGCGCGGCCTCACCGACAGCGAACAGGCGCTGATGGACCGCATCGACGAGCTCGACGCCATCGAACAGCGCCTGGCCGACAGCGCCGAACGCGACGCCTGGTTCGCCCAGATCGAAGCCGAGATCGCCGCGGCGGAAGCGGAGGGGGGTGATGAAACCGTTTCTTCGCCCATCCCCGGCACCTCCCCCTTCCCCGGCGAAAGCCGGGGTCCAGTCCCGGACCAAGCAATGATGGACACCCGTTCCGCCCTGCAGGACGACGTCGAAACGCCTGAAGGTGGCTAGGTGGAGCAAGATCTGAGGGCCGACACGGGAGTGAATCCCGTATCGTCGGACGGCGCTTTAGCGCCGCCGGCCGGCTCGGCTCCATGTGGCGGGCGGCGATGCCGCCCTTGCGCTTGCTGCGCATCGCGCCCACATATGCTTCGCTACAGTTCGCACATCGACGGTTTTCGGCGCTCTGCGACCTTCTTCCCTCCTTCCCTGCAGCCACGGCACCGGGCGCGCCGCTCTTCGGCTCGCCCCAGCAAGAAGGAAGCTCGCATGAGCAACATCGGTACCGTCAAGTTCTTCAACGCCGACAAGGGCTATGGCTTCATTGCTCCCGATAACGGCGGCACGGACGCATTCGTCCACATCTCGGCCGTCGAGCGCGCCGGCATGGTCACGCTGACCCAGAACCAGCGCGTCGGCTATGAGCTGGAAGAGGACCGTCGCGGCAAGATGGCCGCGATCAATCTCCAGCCCGCCGACTGATTTCGGTGCGGGGGCGTGCCAATCCGGCACGCCCCCGTTATACTGTCCTCCAGCCTTTTTCGGAGACTCGGCCCGATGCGCGATAGCGACACTTACGCAGCCCACGCCAATCGCTGCCATCAGGAGGCCGAGGACGCGCTCCTCGACAATGTCCGCGACCGCGCGCTCCGCGCCGAAGCCGCCTGGGCCGCGATGGCCTCGCGCAGCCGCAAGACCGAAGCCGCCCGCGACGCCCGCGAAGCCCGCACCCTCGAAGACGCCGCCCCGGACGTTTTCTCCACCGCCGCGAGCTGAGCTCCGGCGCGACTACCTACCCTCCCCCGCGAAAGCCGGCGCCCAGTCCCGCCGCCGACCCCGACCCGGGCGCTCGCCACGGGGGACTAGAAGTGGCCTGATCGCAATCCACGGCCCGCCAATTTCCCGCTGCCCTACAACCCCGGCCATCGCATAGCTGCACGATCCTCGCCGAATCGAGGATGCGATCATGTTCCGCTGTTCACCCGACCCGCTTCACCCACGTCCGCGCCACCGCGACCGGCCGAAACCCCAGCCGCGCATACAGCAGCTTCGGCGTATCGTCGGCATGTGCATCCAGAAACACCCCATCGCACCCCGCCACCCGCAACCGCCGCGCCGCCTCGACGATAAACGCGCTCATCAACCCGCGACCCCGATGTTCCGGCAAGGTGAAGAGGTTCTCGATCAGCCCCAGCCCGTTCGGGCAGACCGCCGTCATCCCATAGCCGAGATCGACGCCGCCCTCGGTCAGCAGCCAATAATCGCACGGCCCAAGCCGTCGCCGCATCCCCGCCAGCAAGCCCGCCGCCACCGCCGCGTCATAGTCTCCGGTCCGCTTTCCTTCCCGATGGTCCGCCTCGACCAGGGCCGCCAGCCGCGCCCACGCGGCGTCACCCACCCGCTCCAGCTCGATCGCCGGCGCCGGCAACGGCGCGGCGACCTGCTCGGCCAGCATCTCGATCAGCAGCGTCTCCGCCCGAAACCCGGCGAGCGCCAGCGCCGCCTCGACCCCGGGCTCGGTCAGCGCATCGGCCTGCACCACCCGCCAGCGGTCGAACCGCTCCAGCGCCGCCAGCACCGCCGCCGCCCCGACACCCGGCCCCGCCATCACGAAATTGGCATCCCAGGTATTCGGATGCGCCGGCGTGGCGACGATCGTCACGCCATCCCGCTCGACAGGCACATGTCCCTGCACCCGGAACCAGCGTCGCGCCGCGGCGACGCGCCGGGCGTCAGCTCCGGTCACGCCGCCGGGCATAGAGCACCGCGCCGGCCACCGCCGCCGAGCCGATCGCCGCGCCGAAGCCGATCAGCCCCAGCGGCCAGCTCTTCTGCTTCGCCGCCGCCACCCGCGCCGCCGCCTCGGCCCGCGCCCGTGCTTCCGCCAGGATCTCGTTCTCGTCGCTCACGCCGTCTCTCCTTGCCCGCCCGCATAGCGTTCCCGGAAGCCGTTGGCGAACGTCGTCAGCCGCCCCTCGCCGATCGCCCCCCGCAGGTCCGCCATCAGCGTCTCGTAGAACCAGATATTATGCTCGGTCATCAGCATCGCTCCCAGGATCTCTCCGGCGCGCACCAGATGATGCAGATATGCCCGGCTCCAGGTGGCGCAGACGGGGCAGGGGCAGCCGGCGTCGAGTGGCCCCCGGTCCTCGTTATGCCGCGCATTGCGGATGTTGACCGGCCCGGCGCGGGTGAACGCCTGCCCCGTCCGCCCCGACCGCGTCGGCAGCACGCAGTCGAACATGTCGACCCCGCGCTCCACCGCCCCGACGATGTCGGTCGGCTTGCCAACCCCCATCAGATAGCGAGGGCGGTCGGCGGGAAGCTGACCGGGCGCGAAGTCCAGGCAACCGAACATCGCCTCCTGCCCCTCGCCGACCGCCAGCCCGCCGATGGCATAGCCGTCGAAGCCGATGTCGATCAGCGCCCCCGCCGACGCCCCCCGCAACCCCTCGTCGAGCGCCCCCTGCTGGATCCCGAACAGCGCATTCTCCTCGGCATGGCCGCCCCCCGCGTCGAAGGCGTCGCGGGACCGCCGCGCCCAGCGCATCGACCGCTCCATCGCCGCCGCCTGTACCTCCCGCGTTGCGGTCGTCGGCACCAGTTCGTCGAAGGCCATGACGATGTTCGAGCCGAGCAACCGCTGGATGTCGATCGATCGCTCCGGCGTCAACAGATGCCGCGTCCCGTCGAGATGCGACTTGAACGCGACCCCCTCTTCGGATCGCCTGGTCAGGTCGGCGAGGCTCATCACCTGATAGCCGCCGCTGTCGGTCAGGATCGGTCGCTCCCACCCCATGAAGCCATGCAGCCCCCCCAGCCGCGCCACCCGTTCCGCCCCGGGCCGCAGCATCAGGTGATAGGTGTTGCCCAGGATGATATCCGCCCCCGCCGCCGCGACATCCCCCGGCTTCATCGCCTTGACTGTCGCCGCCGTCCCGACCGGCATGAACGCCGGCGTCCGGATCACGCCGCGCCGCACCTCGATCTCGCCGGTCCGGGCGCGGCCGTCGGTGGCGTGGATGGCGAAGTGGAAACGGGACGGCATCGGCGGTGCTGTGACGATCAGTCCTCCGCCTGTCGAGCCTTGATCGGCCGACCTGACCATATTAGATGACCATAATGGCCGAGCACCTCACCATGTCCGTGACCGAGTTCAAGGCGAAGTGCCTGAACGTCATCACGCGGATCGCAAACCACGATCTCTCCGGCGTCACACTGACCCGCCGCCGCAAGCCGGTCACCGAGCTATCGCCCCCCAGGCCGACCCGGGGTCAAGTGGAAGCGCTGTTCGGCTGCATGGCAGGGACGGTAATCATTCCGCCCGGCGTGGACCTCACCGCGCCCATCGCCGAGCTTGAAGACTGGGAGCCGGAGCTCCGGTTTGACCGATAGCGCGTTGGCGATATTGCTGGATACCTGTGCGGCGATCTGGCTCGTCCATGATGGCCCGCTCGGTGCGCCTGCCCGACGAGCGATCGTCGATGCGGGCCGCGCTACCGGCGTGTTCGTTTCTCCCGTTACCGCTTGGGAGATCGGATTTCTCACTTATCCGGCGAAAGGTGCCCCTCGCCTGCAATTCTTACCTGATCCAAAGACCTGGTTTGCCAATCTGATGGCAATGCCCGCCATCCGGGCGGCGGCGTTCGATGGTGACATCGCGATCGAAGCGGCGATGTTGCCGGGGGATTTCCACCGCGACCCGGCCGATCGGCTGCTCGTGGCCACTGCACGGCTGTTGGACCTGACGATCGTGACCAGCGACGCCAAGATCCTCGCCTACGCCGCCGCTGGCCACGTCCGCGCCATCGCCTGCTGAGATTATTGCGGCGGCCGCCCGCCCCGGCGCTTGCCGCGGCCGATGTCCCCCCGGTCGCCGCTGCTGGCGCGGATCGTCAGCAATTCGGCGCGGGTCAGGGCGCCGTCCCTGTTGCGGTCGAGGCGGTCGAAGGTGCGCCCGAGCTGCGCCGTCAGTTCGGCGAGCGTGATCTGGTTGTCGCCGTCGCTGTCGACCTCGAACGGGCTCGGCAGCGCGTTGCGGTCGCCGAGCCAGCGCTCCGCCCAGTCGGCGAAGGCGATATAGCCGAGCTTGCCCGTCCACGCCGTGTCGATCGCCGCGAAGGTCCGCTTCGCCCCGGCTTCCATCTCGGCCCGCGTCGTCTTCCCGTCGCCATCGGCGTCGAAACCCGCGAGCAGCATCGCCACCGGCTCGACGACCATCGTCGCCGGCGGCTGCGGCGGCGGACCCGGCGGGACGGCGACTTGCAGGAGAAGGGCGAGCAGCATCGTCTAGTCTCCGGGCAACAGCAGCGAGGCGTCGCCATAGCTGTAGAAGCGATAGCCGTCCGCGACGGCATGGGCATAGGCCGCCTGCATCCGCTCCCGCCCCATCAGTGCCGAGATCAGCATGAACAAGGTCGAGCGCGGCAGGTGAAAATTGGTCAGCAGTCCGTCGATGCCCCGAAAGCGATAGCCCGGGGTGATGAAGATCGCGGTATCGCCCTCGAATGCGCGGACCTTTCCGTCGTCGCCGCAGGCACTTTCGATCAGGCGCAACGATGTGGTGCCGACCGCGATGACCCGCCCGCCGGCGGCGCGGGCGGTGTTGAGGCGGGCGGCGGTGACGGCGTCGAGCCGGCCCCATTCGGCGTGCATCCGATGCTCCGCCGTGTCGGCCACCTTGACGGGCAGGAAGGTGCCCGCACCGACATGGAGCGTCAGCGTGACGTGACCGATCCCCGCCACCTCGAGCGCCGCCATCAGCTCCGGCGTGAAATGCAAGGCAGCGGTGGGGGCGGCAACCGCGCCGGGCTCGTCGGCGAACATCGTCTGATAGTCGGCGACATCCCGCGCGTCGGCGGCGCGGCGGGCGGCGATATAGGGCGGCAGCGGCATCCGGCCGGCGCGTTCCAGCAGCAGCTCGACCGGCTCGTCGCCCGCGAAGTCGAGCGCCCAGCTCCCGTCCTCGGCCCGATCGCCGGCGGTCGCGCTTACGGCGGCGCCGAAGTCGATCGTGTCGCCGTCGCGCAGCCGTCGGCCGTTGCGGACGAACGCCCGCCAGCGGCGCGGCCCCTCACGCTTGTGCAACGTCGCGCCGATGCGAGCGTCGCCCCTGCGGCCCTCGAGCTGTGCCGGAATGACGCGGGTGTCGTTGAAGACGAGCAGATCGCCGGCGCGCAACTCGCCAGGCAAGTCGCCGACGTGCCGGTCGCGCGTCGCTGCGCCGTGCAGCACCAGCAAGCGCGCCGTGTCGCGCGGGCTTGCCGGGCGCAGCGCGATCCGGTCGGGCGGCAGGTCGAAGTCGAAGAGGTCGACGTTCACTTACGTTTGGGCGCCGCCTTGCGGACGGGCGCCTTCGGGAAGGCGCGCTGCATATCTGCGGCCGCCTGGGCGCGGAGGTGAGCTGCGTCTGGAGCAACAGCCAGCGTCGGCGCAATGGGGGCGGACGGCAGCGGCGGCTGATAGGCCGGCGGGTTGTCCGCCAGCACATAAGCGTGGACGATCCGGCTGGGGTTCGCCGGCGGCTCGCCGCGCTCGACAGCGTCGACATATTGCATCCCATCCAGCACGCGGCCGAAGACCGTGTATTTCTTGTCGAGGCTGAACTTGGGCTGGAAGACGATGAAGAATTGCGAATTGGCGCTGTTCGGGTCGTCCGCGCGCGCCGCCGACACCGCGCCGCGGACATGGGGCAGATAATTGAACTCGCTGGGCAGGTTGGGCAGCGTCGAGCCGCCGGTGCCGTCGCCCTTGGGGTCGCCACCCTGCGCCATGAAGCCGTCGATCACGCGATGGAAGGCCAGCCCGTCATAGAAATGCTGGCGGGTCAGCATCTTGATCCGTTCGACCGTCTTGGGCGCGACATCGGGACGCAGCCAGATCGTCACCCGTCCGCCGGTCGACAGATCGAGCACCCACAGATTCTGCGGGTCCGTCGCCGAGGCGGCGGGCGCGCGGTTCATGTATGACTCCTGGGCCACGACCGGCCCGGCGAGCAACGAGAGGACAAACGCGAATCCGGCAACGATAGAGCGCATGGAAGAACCTGTGTTGGAAGCGGCTCGCTTAGACGCAATCCCGCCTTGCGCCAAGGTGAACGGCCGAAGCGACCGTCACCCGCCCGTGCGCCCGATCTGCGCGATCTTCTCCAGTACCTGCGCCCGCACCGCCGGCGTCACGAACTTGCCGATCTCGCCGCCGAACAGCGCGATCTCCTTGACCAGCTTCGACGCGATCGGCTGCAGCGCCGCGTCCGCCATCAGGAAGACCGTCTCGACGCGGTCGTTGAGCTGCTGGTTCATTCCCGCCATCTGATATTCGTATTCGAAATCGGCGACCGCGCGCAGCCCGCGCACGATCATCGCCGCGCCCTCGCGCTCGGCGAAGTCCATCAGCAGCGAGTTGAACGAGACGACATGGATGTCGCCGCCAAGCGCCGAGACCTCGCGCTCGACCGTCGCCATCCGCTCGTGCAGCGAGAACATCGGCGACTTGGAAGGATTGGTGGTGACGCCGATCACCAGCCGGTCGACCAGCTTCGCGCCGCGCCGGATGATCGACAGATGGCCGAGCGTGATCGGATCGAAGGTGCCGGGATAGACGCCGATCCTCATCGGTCCCGTTCCACGACATAGCGTGCCAGCGCCCGGAGCAGATCGGCCTCGGGCCCGAAGGCGTGAAGGTGCTGGACCGCCTGCTCGGTCAGCATCCGGCATTGCTCGCGCGCCCGCTCCGGGCCCATCAGGCTCAGGAAGGTCGCCTTGCCGGCGTCGGCATCCTTGCGCAGCCGCTTGCCCGCCGCGTCCTCGTCGCCTTCCGCGTCGAGCAGATCGTCGGCGATCTGAAAGGCGAGACCCAGGTCGCGCGCATAGCCGCGCACGCCGGTGCGTCCCTCGGGCGGCACATGGCCCAGGATCGCGCCCGCCTCGACCGCCACCGCGATCAGCGCGCCGGTCTTCATCTGTTGCAGACGCGTCACGTCCGACAGCGCGAAGGGGGTCCGTTCGGCGGCGAGGTCCATCGCCTGCCCGCCGGCCATTCCGCCCGGCCCCGCCGCGCGCGCCACTTCCAGCACCAGCTCGGCGCGGACGAAGGGGTCGGCGTGGGTCGCCGGGTCGGCCAGCCATTCGAAGGCCAGCGCATGGAGGCAGTCGCCCGCCAGGATCGCGGTCGCCTCGTCGAACACCTTGTGCGCGGTCGGCTTGCCGTGGCGCAGATCGTCGTCGTCCATCGCCGGCAGATCGTCGTGGACGAGCGAATAGACGTGGATCGCCTCGATCGCGACGCCGACCCGCTCGGCGCAGTCGCGGTCGACCCCGAACAGGTCGGCGGTCGCCGCCACCAGCAGCGGCCGCAACCGCTTGCCGCCGCCGATCGCCGCGTGGCGCATACAGGCGTAAAGGTCAGCGCGCGCATCGGCGGGGACGGGCAGCAACAGATCGAAGCGGCGATCGACCGCCGCCGCGATGTCGGCGAGCGCGCGGGCGAGGGGCAGGGGGGCGGCCGCCGCCACGCTCAGCCCGCCGCGAACGGCTTGACGCCCGCCGGCCGGCCGTCGGCGTCGAGCCGGATCGCCTCAATCCGCGCCTGTGCCCGGTCGAGCCGCTCGGCGCAGCGCTGCCGCAGCTTGTCGCCGCGCTCGTACAGCGTGATCGACTCGTCCAGCGTCGCCTCCCCGCTTTCGAGCCGGCCCACCACCTGCTCCAGTTGCTTCAGCGCGTCCTCGAACGACAGCTCTTCGATCGGGCTTTCCATCCGGGGCAGCTATGCGGCACCCCCGGCGGCTAGGCAAGGCGCAGGCTTACGCCGCGAGCTGCGCGGCGTCGCGGGCGCGGTCGCGGCCGGCCGCCTTGGCGGCGAACAGCGCCCGGTCGGCCTGGCGATACAGCATCTTCCAGTCGACCTCGCGCACCAGCGGCCCGGTGCAGACGCCGATCGAGGAGGTGACCACGACGTCGAACGGCATCCGCTCGCCGCGCAGCCGGTCGAGCACCGCCGATGCCGGCATCGCCTCGGCCGCGTCGCACAGGCAGACGAACTCCTCGCCCCCGATCCGCGCCACCAGCGCGCCCGCCGGCATCGCCTGGCGCAGCGCGCGCGCGACCACGCGCAGCACCTCGTCGCCGCCGTCATGGCCGATCGTCTCGTTGACCTGCTTGAAATGGTCGATGTCGAGAACGAGCAGGGTCTGGTCGCCCTCCCGCCCGATCGCGCGGCTCAGGAAGGCACGACGGTTGAGCAGGCCGGTCAGCGGGTCGGTGTCCGCCAGCAGCCGCGCGGCGATCTCGTGCTCGCGCGCCTCGTCGCGTTCCACGCTCAGCACGCGGATGCGATAGGCGATGGCGAGGCTGGAGGTCAGCGCCTCGATCGCCATCGCCATCAGTGTCGAATTGTCGACCAGGAAGCTGTAGCCGATCAGCCCGAAATTGTTGGCGATCCGCACCGTCGCCAGGCCGATCGGCCCGGCCCAGGCAAAGGCGAACAACCACAGGTAGTTGCTCCGCAGCCGCCACGCGCGCCACAGGATGGGGATCACTGTCAGCAGCAGCAGGATGAAGCTGCAGGCGCCGACCTGATCGAGCAGCTTGGCCTGCCAGGGCGCACACAGGACGAACGCCACGGCGGTGCCGAGCACCGCGGCGCACGCCGCCCACACCGCGCGCCCGACCCAGCCCGCGAACACGCGCGGCTCGAAGAAGAAGCGCGCGAAGGCCAGCGCCGACGTGCCCGACAGCGCCAGCGCGAGGTAATTGACCCGCAGCCGGTCGTTGTTGGCGATCCCCGGCCATGCCCAGGCGAGTGCGCCCGAGGAGGACAGCGCATACACCATCAGCGCCGCCACCATCACGCAATAGGCGAGCTGGAACCGGTGCCGCAGCGCGCCGTAGAGCGCGACGTTATACAGCAGGAGCGATGCACACAGCCCGCCGAAGCCTGCGTAGAGCGCGGCCAGCACGATGTTGGAGCGCGCGCTCTGCGCCGGCGTCGCCGCGTGCGCCCCGACGAGCACGCCGCGCATGTTGGCCGAGCCATCGATGCGCCACAGCAGCCGCGTCGCCGCGACGCCCCTGACCGGCAACTCATATTCGACGATCGCGCCGAGCTGGAGACGGCGCGAGGTCGCCCGTCCGTCGCCGGCGAGTCGGATGGTCCCGCCATCGGCGTAGCGCGCGTAGAGCGTCGCGCTTTCCTGCCACAGGCTGGCGATACGGATCCGCGCTGGCGCGTTCGCGCCGATGTTGAGGGGTTCGGACACGACCCAATAATCGCCCGGCCCGAAGCGGCGCTGATCGGTCGTGCAGTCGAAGCCGGCGGGGCGGTCGAGGATGGCCGAGGGCGTCGTCCCCGGCGCAGCGGGCCTGACGCACACCGCGACCGGCTGCCCGACGACGCCCGCCTGCGCCCGCGCCGGATGATGGGCAAGCAGGAGCACGCACGCCGCCGCCAACGCCGCCAGCCACCTCGTAAACGCCCCGATAGCCATCCATTTCGGCTTACCAAACAGGGGTCAAGAGATGGTGAACGCTCCCCCCATCCGGGTGTGGAGCCGGCATCCCCGCCCCGTCATGCCGGCCGACGAGGCGGCATCCATCGTCGGAAATGTCATGCCGCCCGCGCGAATGCCGACGGGAACACGGGGCTGAAATGGACCCCGGCTCAAGGCCGGGGTGACGATGCTCGAACCCGGTCCACCCGGCGCAGTTCGCGTACTTGGACGAGCAGCAGACAAGAAGCCGGGAGCGCACCCCGGCTCCCGTTTACTCCACGACGGGCTCGACCTCCGCCTTGCCCTTCTTCTTGGGCTTCTTCGGCGCGGCAGGCTCGATCTCGAAGCTGAGCGCGCCGTCCTTCATCTTCACCGTCACCTCGCCGCCATGGACGAGCTTGCCGAACAGCAATTCCTCGGCGAGCGGCTGCTTGATCTTCTCCTGGATCAGCCGCCCCATCGGCCGCGCGCCATAGAGCTTGTCATAGCCCTTGTCGGTCAGCCACTTCTTCGATTCGTCGTCGAGCTTGATGTGGACGTTGCGATCGGCGAGCTGGAGTTCGAGTTGGAGGATGAACTTGTCGACGACCCGCGCCACTACCTCGGGCGGGAGGTAGCCGAACGGCACCACCGCATCGAGGCGGTTGCGGAACTCCGGCGTGAACATCTTCTGCACGGCCTGCTCGTCCTCGCCCTCGCGCGTCAGGTTGCCGAAGCCGAGCGTCTCGCGCGCCATGTCCGATGCACCCGCATTGGTCGTCATGATCAGGATGACGTTGCGGAAGTCGACGCTCTTGCCGTGCTGGTCGGTCAGCCGCCCGTTGTCCATCACCTGCAACAGGATGTTGAACAGGTCGGGATGCGCCTTCTCTATCTCGTCGAGCAACAGCACGCAATGCGGGTTCTGATCGACCGCGTCGGTCAGTAGCCCGCCCTGGTCGAAGCCGACATAGCCCGGCGGGGCACCGATCAGCCGCGAGACCGAGTGGCGCTCCATATACTCGCTCATGTCGAAGCGCTGGAGCGGGATGCCCAGGATCGACGCGAGCTGCTTCGCCACCTCGGTCTTGCCGACGCCGGTCGGGCCGGTGAACAGGTAATTGCCGATCGGCTTCTCGGGCTCGCGCAGGCCGGCACGCGCCAGCTTGATCGCGCTCGACAGCTTCTCGATCGCCGCATTCTGCCCGAACACGACGCGCTTCAGGTCGGTGTCGAGCGTCGCCAGCGCCTTCTTGTCGTCGGTCGAGACCGACTTCGGCGGGATGCGCGCCATCGTCGCGATGACCTGTTCGATCTCCTTGGGGGTGATCGTCTTCTTGCGCTTGTTGAGCGGCACCAGCATCTGCATCGCGCCGACCTCGTCGATTACGTCGATCGCCTTGTCGGGCAGCTTGCGGTCGTTGATGTAGCGCGCCGAGAGCTCGACCGCCGACTTGATCGCGTCGGGGGTGTATTTGACGCTGTGATGCTCCTCGAACGCCGAGCGCAGGCCGGCGAGGATCTTGATCGTATCCTCGATCGTCGGCTCGTTGACGTCGATCTTCTGGAAGCGGCGCAGCAGCGCCCGGTCCTTCTCGAAGTGGTTGCGGAACTCCTTGTAGGTGGTGGAGCCGATGCAGCGGATCGTGCCCCCCGACAGCGCGGGCTTGAGCAGGTTCGACGCGTCCATCGCCCCGCCGCTGGTCGCGCCGGCGCCGATCACGGTGTGGATCTCGTCGATGAAGAGCACCGCGTGCGGCAGCTTCTCGAGCTCGTTGACGACCGCCTTCAGCCGCTCCTCGAAATCGCCGCGATAGCGCGTGCCGGCGAGCAGCGCGCCCATGTCGAGCGAATAGATGACCGCAGGCAACAGCACCTCGGGCACGTCGCCCTCGACGATCTTGCGCGCCAGCCCTTCCGCGATCGCGGTCTTGCCGACGCCGGGATCGCCCACATAGAGCGGATTGTTCTTCGACCGGCGGCACAGGATCTGCACCGTGCGGTCGACCTCCGGCCCGCGCCCGATCAGCGGGTCGACCTTGCCGTTCTTCGCCTTCTCGTTGAGGTCGACGCAGAACTGCTTGAGCGCGCTCTCGCCGTTCTTCTTGTCGTTGCCCTTGGCCGGCTTCTCGTCCTCGACCGCGCCCTTGGGCGTCGCGGTCTCGGCCGCCTGGCTGCCCTTGCCGACGCCGTGGCTGATGAAGCTGACCGCGTCGAGGCGGCTCATGTCCTGCTGCTGGAGGAAATACACCGCGTAGCTCTCACGCTCGGAGAACAAGGCGACGAGCACGTTGCCGCCCGTCACCTCGTCGCGGCCCGACGACTGGACGTGCAGGATCGCCCGCTGGACGACGCGCTGGAAGCCGCTGGTCGGCGACGGGTCGGTCTGCTGCTCGACCTTGAGCGCGTCGAGTTCGGTGTCGAGATAATGCGCGACCGTGGTCTTGAGCTCGCCGAGATCGACGTTGCACGCGGTCATCACCTTCGACGCGTGCTCGTCGTCGATCAGCGCGAGCAGGAGGTGCTCCAGCGTCGCATATTCGTGGCGGCGCGAGGATGCGGCTTCGAGCGCCTTGTGGAGCGTGGTCTCGAGCGCGGGGGCGAAAGAGGGCATTCGCTGTTACTCCAATCGGGCCGCCGGGGGAGGCGGGTCCGTCTCCACCAATGTCGTGATGGCACCGCCCCGCATCAAGCGCCCCGGCGACGCGCCGAGGGTGAAGGGGCTCGGCGCCGGCGCGTTCATCGCTTGAATAGCTGGTCGGCGCTGGCGCGATGGCTGACGGCGTGTTCGCATTTCTTACGGCACCGCGCGATCTCGCCTTCCAGCGCGGCGATCCGCGCCTCCAGCTCGGCGACCGAGAGCGGGTCGAGATCCTGCCGGACGAGCTGCGCCAGCAGGTCGGCGGGGCGGGGCAGGGCGTCGTCCAGATCCATCGCGACCACCAGCGTTGACCGACCGCCGGCCCAAGTCAATAAGCGGCGCTCCTCAACGGGACGCGAGCGAATGGCCATTCCCGAACAGATGCACGCGATCGACCCGGACGCCCCCGGCGGCCCGGAGGTGCTGCGGCTGGTCGAGCGGCCCGTCCCGACGCCGGGCCCGGGCGAAGTGCTGATCCGCGTCGCCGCCGCCGGCGTGAACCGCCCCGACGTCCTCCAGCGCAAGGGTGGCTATCCGCCGCCGCCGGGCGCGCCGTCGATCCCCGGGCTGGAGGTCGCGGGCGACATCGTCGCGGCGGGCGAGGGCGTCGGCTCCGAGGTGATCGGCCAGCCCGTCTGCGCGTTGCTCGCGGGCGGCGGCTACGCCCAATATGCGGCCGCGCCCTGGGGCCAGTGCCTGCCCGTGCCCGAAGCGCTGTCGATGATCGAGGCGGCGGCGCTGCCCGAGACGCTCTTCACCGTCTGGACCAATCTGTTCGAGCGCGCCTATGCGACCGATGGCGACTGGGTGCTCGTCCACGGCGGCACCTCGGGCATCGGCACCACCGCGATCGCGCTCGGCCAGTTGTTCGGGCTGACCGTGATCGTCACCGCGGGCTCCGACGAGAAATGCGCCCGCGCGCGGGAGATCGGCGCGGCGCACGCGATCAACTACCGGACCGAGGATTTCGTCGCCCGCGTCAAGGAGCTGACCGGCGGCAAGGGCGTCGCCGCCGTGCTCGACATGGTCGGCGGCGATTACGTGCCGCGCAACCTCCAGTGCCTGGCGGACGACGGCCGCCACGTCTCGATCGCGGTCCAGGGCGGGGCGATGGCGACCGTGCCGATCTTCGAGATCATGCGCCGCCGCCTGACGCTGACTGGCTCGACGCTGCGCCCGCGCGACGTGGCGTTCAAGACGCTCGTCGCCGACGAACTCCACCGCACCGTCTGGCCGCATGTCGAAGCCGGGAAGCTTCGGCCGGTGATCGACCAGGTTTACCCGCTCTCCGAAGCCGCCGCCGCGCACGCGCGGATGGAAGCGGGCGACCATGTCGGGAAGATCGTGCTGGAAGTAGGAAGATAACTCCCCCCGTCATCCGGCCCTGTCATCCCGGCCTTGTACCGGGATCCACTCTCGTGCCGGCCCCGGGCATCGTCGTCGAGCTCGGCGCTCCGGCCTCGGGTGAATGCCGGCACGAAGCCGGCATGGCGAACAACAGCCATGCTATCCTCGCCCGGACCCCTCAGTTGCTGTCCGACTTGTCCGTCGCGACCACCACGATGACGACCAGCGCCGCGAGGATGCCGATCGAGATCAGCGTGCCCGTCGGCACCGCCGCGCCCAGCTTGCTGCCATGCGCCGACGGCGCGCCGGCGCGCACGACCGACAGCTTTGCGGCCGGGTTGGCGGCGGGCGCGGGGGCGGCCGTCGCGGTGGTGGCGGTAACCAGCGCCAGGCCGGCGGCCGCGGCAAATAGCCCCTTAATAGTCATACGGAAAACTCCCTTGTTGCGTTGCGGCGACGCTAGCCCGGCGGCGCGTATCGCCTCAACCCGTGATCGCCGTCCTAACCCGATTAGTAGTGTTCTGTGGCTGCGATGTTACAGCAACCTTGCCGTGGCGCGAGCGGTGGACTAGATCGCGCAGCCATGCAGGGCCGCTCCGTGAAGGGGCGGCCGTTTTATTATCGGAGTAGCCGCATGGCCCAGCCGCTCATGCCCCACGCGACCGCGTCGTGGATGGTCGACAACACCTCGCTCTCGTTCGAGCAGATCGCGGAGTTCTGCGGTCTCCACATCCTGGAAATCCAGGCGATCGCCGACGACACCGCCGCCACCAAGCTGACCGGCCGCGATCCGGTGCGCGCCCACGAGGTGACGCAGGAGGAGATCGACAAGGGCCAGGCCGACCCCAATTACCGGATGCAGATGGTGAAGGGCCCCGATCAGGTCCGCCGCACCAAGGGCCCGCGCTACACGCCGGTGTCGAAGCGCCAGGACAAGCCCGACGGCATCGCCTGGATCATCCGCAACCACCCCGAGATCACCG
>NZ_CAXTHV010000038.1:0-27086 GCF_964244265.1 uncultured Sphingomonas sp.
CGAACAACGGCGAGAGCGTCAACGTATTCGTCGAGCGCGGCATGGAGGCGACGGGGCACGCCGGCGAGGGCGTCGTCGTGATCGCCGACGACGACGATCTCGACTGGCCCAAGCAGGTGCTCGCCAGCGCGCAGGGGTTCGCGGCGCAAGCCGGACAGGGTGAAGGCCATCTGGACCGCGCAGATCGCGGCGGCGGCGAAGGCGAAGGCCGACGCCGAGGCTGAGCGCCGGGGGCGTCGCAGGATCGGCCAACGGTCTGTGGCGTCGGCCTGAAGGTGGACGGACGCTTCCCCCTCACGCTGCGTGGTCGGGAGTGCGAGCCGTGCCACGCGGCCGGTGCACGCCTCGGATCGCGGTGGGGAACGTCGGACGCCCTTCGCCTTGCACGGAATCTCGGTCATCCGCTGCCCGACTTGGTGAAGGGGGTCGGCGTCCGCCCGTTCGCGGACAAGTCCGGGCTGGATGCCGACAAGGTGGAGGCCGACTCACCGGTGGTCGAGGCCGCGGCTCGCACGGTCCGCCTGCGCGGCCAGGTGCTTCGACTGGGCGACTGGTCGGTGCGCTCGCGGCGGCGCTGTCCGCTCTGCGTCGACGAGGACCGGTCGGAGGCGCGGGCGATGGGGATCGAGCCGGGATGGTGGGCAACGAGCCGGTCGTGGTGGGATGTCCGGTCGATCGACGTCTGCGCTCGCCACGGTGTGCAGATGACCGATCGCTGTGAAGCGTGCGGCGTGGTCCAAAGTTGGCGACATGGATTGCTCCGCTGCGGTTGCGGAGCGGAGCATGGGCCGCAGGTAGCGACGGACGGTGATCCGGCGGTGGCGTCATACATCCTGTCGCGCCTGTCATACGGCGCTGCCGAACCCGTTCCCGCGCTCGATGGAATGGAGCTGGTCGACGCCATCAGGACGATGGAGCTTCTCGGCGCGGCGCGGCTCGACCGGCGGCCCGTGAAGCCGCGGCGGTCGGAGGAGGACCTGCCGGGGGATCGTTCGCACGGACTTCTGCTGGCTGCGGCATGGCCGACGGGCTTCCGGGAACTTCTCGACAGGCTCGTCGCCACGCGGCCCGCCAGCGCCGCGGATGGCCTCCTGTCGGCATACGGCTGGCTGTATTCGGAGATCTGCGTGGGCGACGCTCCGCATGCGACGGCCGAACTGGTCGCCCCGGTCCTGCGCGGGCATGCAGTCGCCAACGGGATCATCGCGCGTGACGAGGAACGACTAGGCGCCGCCGTGCCACCGACCATAAGCGCCACGGCGGCGGCCCGGCGCATCGGCAGATCCTACGCGACCACGCGCCGTCTGCTCGAGGCGAGCGAGTCCATTCCCGAGGGTTCCCGTCGCGGGGTGCCCTTCGCGCTGGACGCGGCCTCGGTGGACGGTCTGCTCGGACGGGCGGTCTCGACGCCGCCGCGGGCGACGTTGGGGGTGGGGCGCGGCCAGGCGCGTCGCCTCGTAAACGACCCGATCATCCTCAAAGCATTGCCTCGGGGAGCAACGGACGTCGCCGACGTGCTTCTTGCTGAAGTTCTCGAGCGCACCGTGCCGCTCCCCGGACCCGACCTCGTTCCGCTTCCAGTCGCGTGTCGCAACATGTCCGTGTCGCTGAACGGGGCCTGTCGGGAGGTGCTTGAGGGAACGCTGAGGATATCGAGGTGCGGAACGGTCGCCGACGGGCTTTGCGCCGTGTCCGTCAGCCAGGCCGATCTCGCCGCCTTGCGCCAGGCGACGTATACGGTCTGCCCACAGGAGATTGCTAGACTGCACGGCATCCATCCCGAAGCGGCACGCAGCCTCGTGCGCATGGAGGCGTTCGGCGTCCGGGATCGTGACGGCCGGGTGTGCTCGACGTCGGTTTCGACCTTCTTCCGCGACCACGTCACCGCCGCCGTATACGCCCGCGCGCGGCACACCCCGAACCATCGATCAGCCCCGCAGACGCGGCCGTCAGGACGGGGCTTACCAAGGTCACGCTATCCAAGCTGCGCGCGGCCGGGCACCTCCTATTCGTGAGGCGCGCGGTGCGGAACGGCCAGATCGCGTATGGCCCTGCGCTGGCATCGCTTGCCGATCTCGAGCGCGACTTAATCTCAATTGGCGCCTTGGAGAGAACGACTGGCACGGCCAGAAGCCTGCTGCTGCCGGCACTGGCCGACGCGGGTGTGCATTCGGTCGTGTCAGGATCGAAGGATGCGCAGCCTGTTTTTCGGCGCGTCGAGGCGCTGGTTGCGTTGGCGGCAGCCCAATTGAGTCCAAGCGCGGTTGAAGGTAAGTCTAAATGCGTCCAAGAACCTAATAATTGCGGCCAGGATGGGCAGTTTCATGCAGCTTAATTGGGTCCATTAAGACCTGGGTCCATTCCGGATCAGCGGTGCGGGGGTTAATCCCGCTCTTCCTTCAGCGGCCTGGCCAGCAGCGCGCCGATGACGTCATTGACCGGAGTTCCGTCCAGCAGCGCGCATACCGCCGCGCATACCGGCATGTCGATCCCGGCTTCCTCGGCCGCCTGGCGCAGCACGGGTGCGGTGAACGCGCCTTCCGCCACCGTCCGCCGATCAGCGAGCAGGGCCGCGGCCGGGCGGCCCTTGCCCAGGCCGACCCCCAGCGAGAAATTGCGCGAGCTGGTCGACGAGCAGGTCAGCACCAGGTCGCCCAGCCCCGACAGGCCCGCCAGCGTTTCCGCGCGTGCGCCGCGCGCCAGGCCGAACCGGACCATTTCGGCAAAACCGCGCGCGATCAAGGCGGCGCGCGCATTCTGTCCGAGCCCCGCCCCCTCGACCACGCCGCAGCCGATCGCGAGCACGTTCTTGACCGCGCCGCCGATCTCCGCGCCGGTGACGTCGTCCGAGGCATAGGGCCGGAACGCCGGCGATGCGATCCGTTCGGCCAGCGCGGCGCCCAGCGCGGGGTCCGCACAGGCCAGCGTTACCGCGGTCGGCTGGCCGGCGGCGACCTCATGGGCAAAGGTCGGGCCCGACAGCACCGCGATGGGTGCCGCGGGCTGAACCGCGCGCGCCACCTCGCCGACCAGCATCCGCGTCCCCGCCTCGATCCCCTTGGCGCACAATACCAACGGCGTCGCGCCGAAATCACGCGCGCCCAGGATCGCGCGGACATGCTGTGCCGGCGCCACGACCAGAATGGCGTCACAGCCGGCGAGCGCGTCGATATCCCCCGTCGCGACCACCGACGGCGACAGCGGCACGCCCGGCAGGAACAGCGCGTTGACATGGGTCGCGTTGATCGATTCAACGACCTCCGGCTCGCGTGCCCAGAGTGTCGCCGGCTCGCGGTCCCGCACGGCTACCTGTGCCAGCGCGGTGCCCCACGCGCCGCCGCCGATGACGCCGATCCTCATGCCACGGCGCTCACGCCTTCACGCCCGCGCCGCGCACCGCCTCGGCCGAGGGATCCAGCGGCCAGCGCGGACGCGCGGCGACGTCGAGCGGGTCGGTCAGCCCGGCGGCGAAGCGCTCGACCCCGGCCCAGCCGATCATCGCCGCATTGTCGGTACACAGCCACACAGGCGGCGCGACAAACCGCATCGCCTGCGCCGCTGCCAGCCGCTCGAACGCCAGCCGTACCGCGCGATTGGCGGCAACCCCGCCGGCCAGCACCAAGGCGGCGGGCGGGTCGATCCGGCGCAGTGCGCGATCGGTGCGGTCGACCAGGCAATCGATGGCGGCCGCCTGGAAGCTGGCGGCAATGTCCCCGACCGTCCATCTCCCGCTATCATGCGCGCGCACCACCGCGCTCTTCAGCCCGGCAAACGAGAAATGCGGCTCGTCGGAGCCCAACAGGGGACGCGGCAAGGGCACGCGCATCGCATCGCCGGCCGCTGCGGCGCGCTCGACCGCCGGGCCGCCGGGAAAGCCCAGCCCCAGGATCTTGGCGGTCTTGTCGAACGCCTCGCCCACGGCATCGTCGATCGTCGTCGCCAGCCGCCGGTATCGCCCAACGCCGGCGACCAATAGCAATTGGCAATGGCCGCCCGATACGAGCAGCAGCAGATAGGGGAAACCGAGATCGGGATCCACCAGCCGCGGGCTCAATGCATGGCCCTCCAGGTGATTGACCGCGATCAGCGGTTTGCCCGCGGCATGGGCCAGCGCCTTGCCGGTGACCAGCCCGACCATCACCCCGCCGATCAGCCCGGGGCCCGCGGTCGCGGCGATCGCATCGACCTGGGCAAGCGTCATCCCCGCCTCGTCGAGCGTCGCCGCGACCAGGGGACCGAGCATCTCGACATGCGCCCGCGCGGCGATCTCGGGGACGACGCCGCCATAGGGACGGTGCGCCGCCTCCTGTCCGGCGAGCCGATGCGCAAATATGCGGCGATCGTCGCTCACTATAGCGGCGGCGGTTTCGTCGCACGACGATTCGAGGCCCAGGATCAGCACGCATCCCCGTAACCGTTCGCCCCGCGCTTGTCGAAGGGCGGTACTTTCTTCTAACCGGCAAGCGGGGCTGAGTTCGATGGCCGGCCCGACGGAGAGGAATGATCCCGACGCTCAAAATCGGCACCCGCGGGTCGCCGCTGGCGCTGGTCCAGGCAGGCATGGTGCGCGACGCTTTGGCGGCCGCGCACGGCATCGCTTGCGAGATCGTCGTCGTGCGCACCACCGGCGACCGCATCCAGGACCGTTTGCTCGCCGAGATCGGCGGCAAGGCGCTGTGGACCAAGGAACTCGATCGCGCCCTGCTCGATGGCGCCATCGACCTGGCGGTGCATTCGATGAAGGATGTCGAGACGCTGCGCCCGGGCGGGATCGTCATCGCGGCCATGCTGGAGCGCGCCGACGTCCGCGACCGGCTGGTCGGCGCGCCCAGCCTGGCGGCGATCCGCCGCGGTGGCACGGTCGGGACCAGCAGCCCCCGCCGCCGTGCGCAGGTGCTGCGTGCCAGGCCCGATCTGTCGGTGGTGCTGTTCCGCGGCAATGTCGATGCCAGGCTGGCGCGGCTGGCGGCGGGCGAAGCCGATGCGACGTTGCTCGCCGCGGCGGGGCTCGAACGGCTCGGCCGCGACGCCGTCGGAACGACGATCGCAGTCGGCGAGCTGCTGCCCGCGCCGGCGCAGGGCGCGATCGGGATCGAGGTGCGCCGCAGCGACACAGCGACGCGCCAGCTGGTCGCCGCCATCGACCATCCCGCGACCAGCCGTGCGGTCGAGTGCGAGCGCGCGCTGCTCGCGGCGCTGGGCGCGACCTGCCGCTCGCCGGTCGCCGCGCTGGCGACGATCGGCGACAATGGCGTGACGCTGGCCGCCGAACTCTATTCGGAGGACGGCGTCGGCCACATCGCCGCGGACGCGACCGGCAGCGATGGCGAGGCGCTCGCCCGCGACCTGGCGCGCGCGCTGCTGGTGCGCGCGCCGGCGACAATACGCGCGGCGTTTGCGGGATGAGGCGCGCGTTGGCGGTGCTGCGTCCCGAGCCCGGCAATGCGGCGACCGCCGCCCGGATCGAGGCGATCGGGCTGAGCGTCGTCCGGCTGCCGCTGTTCGCCGCGCGCCCGCTGGATTGGGTGCCGCCGGCGCCGCTCGATTTCGATGCGATCGTGCTGACCAGCGCCAATGCGGTACGGCTGGCGGGGCCCACGCTGGCCCGATACCAGGCGTTGCCCGCGTTCGCGGTCGGCGCCGCCACCGCCCGCGCCGCGCGTGCGGCCGGGCTGGCCGTGGCGTTGACCGGCACGGCCGACGCCGCCGCGCTCGCCGCCGCCATGGAGAGCAGGGGGGTGAAAAACGCGTTGTGGCTGACGGGACGCGACCATGGCGACATGATGGCGGGCATGGTCGCGGCCACCATCCCGGTCTATGCGATGGTGCCTGTCCAGCTGACGTGCGATGCGCTGGAGCGCCTCCTGGGCACGGTGGCGCTGGTCCATTCGCCCCGCGCCGGGCAGTGGCTGTCCGCACTGGCCGGCCGGTGCGGCATCGATCGCACGGCGGTCAGGATTGCCGCGATCAGTCCCGCCGTGGCCGCCGCCACGGGCGACTTCTGGCATGCCGTGGCCGTCGCGCCGACGCCGGACGACAGGGCGCTGGTCGAACTCGCCGCGCACCTGGCAAGGCTGCCCGATTGACCAGGCGACGGACGAGGCGGATAAGGCGGCGATGAGCGAAACCGCGCCGACCGATCCGACGCGCGCCGCGCGGGCGATCCCGCTGCGAAACGCGGTGGCGATCGCGATCACCGCCTTGTTGATCGGTGCGGCGATTGCCGCCGGGCTGACCCGGCGGTCCGGACCCGCGCCCGCGCCGTCACCGACGGTCGCCGCAATCGGCGCCGTGCCCCAGCCCCGAGCCCCTGCGACACGCGCGGCGGCGCCCACGCCGGACGCGGCATCGCTCGATGCCCGCGAGCAGCTGCTGGCGGCGCAACTGGCCGGGCTGGAGGCGCGGACCAGCGCTGTCGCGGTCCAGGCCGACGCCGCCGGCGGCAATGCCGCCCGCGCCGAGGGGCTGCTGATCGCGTTTGCCGCGCGCCGGGCGATCGATCGCGGCCTGGGCCTCGGTTATCTCGAGCAACAGCTCCGCGCGCGTTTCGGCGCGAGCCAGCCTGGGGCGGTCGATACGATCATCCAGACCGCACGCGATCCGGTGACGGTCGAGGACCTGCGCCTCAGCCTCGACACGATCGGCCCCCAGCTTGCCTTCGGCCCCGGCGATGATGGCTGGCTCGGCGCCTTCTGGCGCAGGCTGGGCGGCATGGTGGTGATCCGGCGCCAGGGCGCGCCATCGCCGGATGCCGGCGAACGGCTCGACCGGATCCGCCGTTTCCTCGATCAGCGTCAGGTCGAAGCGGCGGCGGCCGAGGCGGCGCGGCTGCCCGGGGCAGCGCGCGCACCGCGCTGGATGGCGGCGGCGCGGCGCTTCGTCGACGCCCATCGCGCGCTGGACACGATCGAGGCGACCGCGCTGACCGGCGGCGTCGCCGGTCCGGAGATGCTGCCCAGCTCGTCCGCGCCCGCGGCGAATTGACTGCCTTATAATCGATCGAGCAACGCGCGTGCCGCCGCCGGCGCGCGCACCTTGGCGCCATTGATCATGAACACGAACACGTCGCGCGGCTTGCGTGGCGGCGGAGCGGCGGCACAGGGCAGGCCGGCCGGGCTCGCGCCTGCCGCCCATTCGTGCGCGACGGTCGCCCAATGGTCCAGGGCAGCGGGAGCATAGCCCGCCGGCTCCTCCTCGATCGCCGATTCAAGCCGCGCATAGACGACGTCGCCCGTCACATCGGCAATCGCCGGATAGTCGGCCGATTGGGCATAGACCAGACTCACCCCGGCGGCGCGGCACAAGGCGATGAATTCGGGCACGTGAAAGCTGCCGTGCCGGACCTGCACCGCATGGCGGAGCGCAACCCCGTCCTGCCGGGCCGGCAGCAGTTTCAGGAAGGCGGCAAAATCGTCGGCATCGAACTTCTTGGTGGGCATGAACTGCCACAGGATCGGCCCGAGCTTGTCGCCCAGCTCGACCAGGCCCTGGCCACAGAAGCGCGCGATCGACTCGCCGCCCTCGCCCAATACCTTGCGATTGGTGCAGAACCGCGACGCCTTGACCGTGAAGACGAAGGCGTCCGGCACGACCTTGGCCCACCCGGCGAAGGTCGCCGGCTTGAACGTCGAATAATATGTTCCGTTGACCTCGATCGCCGTCAGCTGGCGGCTGGCATATTCCAGCTCGCGCTTGTGCGGCCATTTGTCGGGGAAGAACGTGCCGCGCCACGGTTCATAGGTCCAGCCGCCGATCCCGACGCGGATCGCGCCCCCGGTCGGTGGTGGACCATGGCCGATCGCCATCACGCCGCCCCTTACGTCACCAGCGCCACGCGGCCATGTTCGACCGTCAGCGTCGCGGCGGTCGTCACCGGCACGTCCGGGACCGACACGCGATCGACGGTACGGAACGACGTCGTCCAGCGGTCCGCGGTCACGTCGCAGATCAAATAGCCGCGATGATCGTTGGAATAAGCGAGGAAGGGATTGTTCGCCCGGATGCGCTCTGCCCCCTTGCGCAGGACCGCGCCGTCCCCCCCCGACGAGATCGACGTCCCCACGAATTCGACGGCCACGGCCTCGCCCTTGCCGTTGTCGCTACGCAGCTCGCCGGCGAAATTCTGGTGTTCGTCGCCGGTCAGCACCACCGCGTTGCCGAGACCGCGGAGCGATTTCAGGAACCGTTCGCGCGGCGCATTATACCCTCCCCAGCTGTCCATGTTGCGCACCGGACCCGGTTCATCATTGCCCGTGCGGCGGTCCAGCGGCATCACCATCACCTGCTGGGCGATGGCATTCCATCGCGCCGATCGATCGCGCAGATTGCGGCTCAGCCAGGCTTCCTGGGTACTGCCCATGACCTGCGCCTTGGAATCGTCCCAACCCGCGCAATAGGGCTTGAACCCGTCGCCGCACGGCTGGTCGGTGCGGAACTGCCGGGTGTCGAGGAGGTGGAGGTCGACCAGATTGCCGATCGCCGCCCGACGATAGATGTGCATGCCGTCGGGGCCGGGGAACGAGACACGGCGGAACGGCATGTGCTCGTAATAGGCCTGGAAGGCGGCGGCGCGGCGCAGCGCGAATATCTCCGGCGGCGTATCGTTCTGGTCGATCTCTCCGACCCAGTTGTTCTCGACCTCGTGATCGTCGAACGTCGCGAACCAGGCGGCCGAGGCATGCGCCGCCTGCAGATCGGGATCGAGCTTGTACTGCGCATAGCGCCGGCGATAGTCGAACAGGTCCATCAGCAGCTGGCCGTCATGCGCGCGGACGAAGGCGCGGGGCTTGCCGTCATACCCCATCGGCACCGGGGCGCTGCGCCCCTCATAGATATAGTCGCCGTAATGAAAGACGAAATCGACATCCTCCTCGGCAAGATGGCGGTACGCGGTATAGAGCCCGTCCTCGTAATTCTGGCATCCCGCCACGCCGAACCGCGATCGCTCGACCGCCGAGCCGATGGCGGGGAGCGTTCGGGCGCGGCCGGCGATCGATCGTTCGCGCCCGACATGGAACCGATACCAATAGGGGCGCCCGGGCTGGAGGCCCGTCACTTCGACATGCACCGAATGCGCGAGTTCGGGCCGGGCGAGCGCCGAGCCCTTGGCGGCGATCGTGCGAAAGCCGTCATCCGCCGCAACCTCCCAATCGACGGCGACGGTCGCGATCGGCATCCCGCCATGATCGTCGAGCGGATCGGGGGCAAGCCGGGTCCAGATCACGAAGCCGTCCGGCAGGGGATCGCCCGCGGCGACGCCCAGCCGAAAGGGGTAGGCGGTAAACAGCTGCTGCGCACGGATGATCGACGGCGCCCCGATCAACGCGACGCCCCCGGCCAGGGCGGAAAGGACGATCCGTCGATCGATCGATGCGCCCTGCCGGTGGGGGGCAGAAAGCGGTTCGTACGGCTTTGGCATGACAGCGTGTTTCCTGGCAGGAATTAAGGGGAGCGGGCAAGCACCGGCATGACAGGTTCGGCGATCAGCGCCTCTTCGGCGGCGCACCCGGCGGGCTTTGCGGCGGTCGGATCGGATCGTAACGCGGCCAGCTCGCTTCGCGCCGCTTCGAGATCGGTCCGGAACATCGGCCTGGTCCGGACAATCGCCAGTGTCGCGCTGGCCGACGCCATCCCCGCCTCCACCGCGCTTTCGTTGTGCGCGCCGCAGACGAACCGGCTTTCGCCATAGGCACGCCCGCGATGCAGGATCTGCTGCGCCCGATCCGGCGCCAGGTCGGTCAACAGCAACGCCCAGGTCCAGCCCCATGTCGTGTGGCCCGACGGATAATCGTAACTGTCGGTGAGCTCCGAGGTCGGCTGGCAGACGGCACCCTGATCGATCAGATAGGGGCGGGACCGTTTGTAGAATTTCTTGGCGAGATTGGTCTGGGCGCCGGTGTCGATCCCCGCGCGCGCGATCACCCGTAACACCCCGGGCGCGTTTTGCGGGGTCAGCGATACGCCGACGGCGCAGCTGAAGTCCCGCATCATCGCCGATGGCGAATAGTCGACATCGCTCGTCGCCAGCGCGCCGCGCGGCGTCTTCAGCAGCGCGCGGGTCGCGATGAAGATCCGCCGATCCGCCTCGTACCTCGGATCGCCCTCGCGCGGCGCGGGCTCGAGCACCGTCGAGACGTCGAACGCGCCGGGGGCCAGATAGCCCGCATATTGCCGGTCCGCGGGCAAGGCCGAGGTCGACAGGCTCGCCAGAAGTACCGCACAGATCAGGACGTTACGCCGCACGTCATCCTCCTCGCCGAGTACCTTACCGCAACCTACCTTCCCTTGCGCGCAGATTATGACCTTTCCGCGACGATCGTCCGTTGCCCGATGTATTGATACAGTATATCACAAGTCGATCTATCGGGAGAATGTCATGCGCAACCTACGTCTCTTGGCCGCGGCGATCATCGTGTCGGGCATTCCGCTGACGGCGGGGGCGATGACGCGAGACGATGTCCGTGGGGGAGCAGGCGCCCGGGTCTCGGTCGCCGATCCGGACGAGAAGCTGGAGCGCATGGCGGCAGCGAGCACGCCGAGCGACAGCGATCGCGGAAAGCCGAAGAAGAGTGCGCGCAACGTGCTGAAGGCCGATCCGTACCTTCGGAACGCGTTCGCCTGGCTCGACAACAAATAGAGGCCGGTCGGGGTCGGCGCCTTTACTCGCTGCGTTTGACCTCGGCGATTGCGGTGCGATTCTGCCGGGCCCAGGTCTCGCGGCCGGTAAGGAAAGCCTTCCATCCCAGGATCGCGCCCCAATGGCGGAACAGCTGGAAGCTGAACGGCTCGATCAGCGCGGCGGCCATTGCCGGTCCCCAGCCAGGCCCCCTGCGCTGCCCGGTCCAGCGCGCATAAAGCCGCAGCGACCATAAGTGGAATGTCAGGTCGATCGCGACCTTTGCCACCATGATCGCCAGGATCGGCACGACGATGCGGAACCGGCCGGTCGCCAGGACGACGATCAGGATCGCGAACGCCGCCAGCCCGAAAACCGGCTGCATCGTGTCGGCCGCCTTGACCGGCAGCATTTCCAGCCCGAGCTTCCCGTATCGCATATTGCCGACCATGTCGCGATTCCAGTGCTGCGTCTGAAGGAACCCCCCGAACCAGCGGCGACGCTGGCGCAGGAACGACGGCAACGTCGCCGGCGCGTCGGTCGCTGCGATCGCATTGCCCACCACGCGCACCCGCCAGTTCTGGCCGGTATCCGCGGCGTGGCGGTACAGCCGGTGGATCAACTCGTAATCCTCGACCATGCAATCGGGATCGAACCCGCCGACCTCGACCACCGCGCGGCGACGAAACGCCGCGAACGCGCCCGAGATCAGGAGCAGGCTGTTTTCCTCCATCCAGGCATAACGCGACAGGAAGTTGCGGACATATTCATAGGTCTGGAACCATTGGAACACGCGGCCCTGCAGGCTGGGGCCGCAGATCGGTCGGATCACGCCCGTCGCTGCGACCAGTTCGGGCTCGGCGGCAAAGGCGGCGCGCATGGCCGCGATCGCGCCCGGATCGAGCAACGTATCGGCATCGACGGTGATCACCACGTCCTGGGTCACATGCAGGATCGCGGCATTGAGCGCGCGCGCCTTGCCGCCATGCGCCAGCCGCAGCCAGCGCAGTGCCGGCAGGCCCGGCGCGGGATCGCTCATGTCGCCGAGCATGGGCGGGACCAGGCCATAGCGCGCGAGCGCCCCCGGCGTGGCGTCGTCCGATCCATCATCGGCGATCAGGATCAGGTCTGGCGCCTCGTCCTGCGCCGCCAGCCGATCGATCGTGACGTCGATCACCGCCGCCTCATTGCGCGCAGCGACGATCACCGCGAGTGTCGGTCGCACACCGGCGACCATCGGCAGAGCGGCCTGATCCAGCCGGCGTACCTTGATCGCGGTGAATATCAGGAGCGCGGTGTCATAGAGGATGTACGTCACCCCGATCGACCAGACCAGCACGCCCTGGCGCAGGAACGCCTGGACCACCAGCAGGACAAATGCCGCGACCACCGCCGCACGGATCGCACGGCTGGGCCAGCCGGCACGGCGCGGATTGAGCCGGGGCGAAGCCCGTGCGAAAGTCTGGGCGAGCGCCGCCGCCGGGATAAGCTGGAGCATCGACATCCAAATAAGCGAGCGAGTCGCAATAAGGCCACGCATGCCCCTAGCTATCGTTCCCTGGCGGTTCTAGCCTGAACGCCGGCTTACGGCAGGAGCAAAAGCGTGGAGACACGATATACCAGGGTTGCGATCTGGCTGCATTGGCTGGTCGCGATCGGCGTCGTGGCCAATGTCGCGCTGGCCTGGCTGTGGCCGCTGGGCGATGCCCATCCCGCCATCGGCGAGTATGTCCGGCCGATGATCGACACCCACAAGTCGATCGGCATCACCGTGCTGGGGCTCGCGATCCTGCGGCTGTTATGGCGCGTCGGCCACCGGCCGCCGCCGTTCCCGACCAGCTACAGGTCATGGGAAGGGGCAGCGGCGCACATCGTTCACTGGGGGCTGTACTTCGTGATCTTTGCCATGCCGGTCAGCGGCTGGGTGATGGATTCGGCGTACAAGGACGCAGCCCTGCACCCCAATCACTATTTCGGTACGTTCGAATGGCCGCGGCTGGGGTTTATCATGGACCTGCCCGCCGACACCAGGCAGATGATCCACGATCGCGCCGGCGCGGCGCACAGCCTGATCGCGTACCTGGTCTATCTGCTGGTGTTCCTCCACGTCGCCGGCGCGCTGAAGCACCAGCTGGAGGGACACAAGGAGTTGCAGCGGATGGGGCTGGGGAAGTAGCGGACGTCACCCGACAGATGGTCAACCCGAATTCCGCAGCGCCGTCGCGATGGCGTTGATCGACAGCAGGATGCCTTCGCCGATCCGGTCGTCCCGTTCGCCGGCGCGGCGGCGCTTGAGCAGTTCGATCTGGAGGAGGTTCAGCGGCTCGATATAGGGCAGCCGCAACCGGATCGACGCCTCCAGCGCAGGGTTTGCCTCCAGCAGCCGCGCTTGGCCCGTCGCCTTGAGCAGGCCCGCGCAGGCCTGTTCCCAGCCGTCGCGGATGCGCGGGAAGATCGCTTGCGACAATGCGCGATCCTCGACCAGGGCAGCATAACGTTCGGCGACGCCCATGTCCGATTTAGCCATCACCTGTTCCATGTTGGCCAGCGTCGCGGCAAAGAACGGCCAGCCCTGCGCCATCTCGCGCAGGAGGCCCTTGTCGGCGAATTCGGTCAGCGCGTGTCCTACGCCGTACCAGCCGGGCAGCATGACCCGCGCCTGCGCCCAGCTGAACACCCAGGGGATCGCCCGCAAATCCTCGATCGCGTCAGATTGCTTGCGGGATGCCGGGCGGCTGCCGATGTTGAGGTTGGCGATCTCGGCGATGGGGGTCATCTGGCGGAAGAAGGTACGGAATCCCTCGGTCCCGTAGACCAGCGCGCGATAGGCGCGGAAGGCCCCAGCGGACAGCTCGTCCATCGCCGCGCCGAACCGTCCGGTATCGGCAGGGGACAGGGTCGGCGGTTCCAGGCTGGCCAGCAGGGTCGCCGCCGCCATGGCCTCCAAATTGGTCATCGCACTTTCGCGCGTGCCGTATTTGGCGGCGATCACCTCGCCTTGTTCGGTGATGCGGATACGGCCCTGGACCGATCCCGGCGGCTGGGCGCGGATCGCCGCAAAGCTCGATCCGCCGCCGCGCCCGACCGCCCCGCCCCGCCCGTGGAACAGCTGCATGCCGATCCCCGCGGCGGCGAACACCGGCTCCAGCGCCTCCGACGCACGGCTGAGCTGCCAGGTCGAGGTTAGATAGCCGCCGTCCTTGTTCGAATCGGAATAGCCGATCATCACTTCCTGGACGCCGTGCACGGCCGTGATCGCGGCGATTTCGGGCAGCGCGAAATAGGCCGACATGATGCCGGGCGCCGCCTCCAGGTCGCTTACCGTCTCGAATAGGGGCACCGCCATGATCGCCGCTTTCGGCGGATCGCCGGGAATATAGCGCCCGGCCTCCTTGAGCATCAGATGGACTTCAAGCAGGTCGCTGGCCGACCTCGCCATCGACACGATATACTGGCGGATGCACGTCGGCCCATATCGTGCATGCGCGTCCGCGGCGGCGCGCAGGATCGCCAATTCGCTCGCGGTCTCCTCCGAATAAATCTCAAAGGGGCTGGCCAAAGGCCGCCCACTCCCTAACTCGCGGCGCAGCAGCGCGACCCGCGCCTCCTCGTCGAGCGCGGCATAATCGTGCTCGACCCCAGCGATCTTGAGCAGTTCGGCGACGGTCGCTTCGTGAATCGCGCTGTTCTGGCGCAGGTCGAGCGTCGCCAAGTGAAAGCCGAACGTGTCGACGGCGCGGATAAGCCGTCCCAGCGCGCCGCCCGACGCCAGCGGCCCCTTGGCGTCCTGAGCCAGCGCACGCGCGATCGTCACGAGATCGGCGCGGAACGATTGCGGATCGGGATAGGGCGCGCCGTACAGCGATGTCGGCCTGGCCGGCGCTCGCCCGGTCAGCGCGCGGTGTGTCCCGGCAAGCCGCGCATAGATGCCCGACAAGGCGCGGCGATAAGGCTCGTCGGCGCGGCTGGCGGCCTTGTCCCCGCTCTCGTCGGCCAGCGCGAGCAGGTCGTCGGGGACCCCGACATGTTCGGTCGAGATCGATAGCTCGGCGCCCAGCGCGTTGATCGAATCGAGGTAGAAGCCGAGCACCGTTTCGCACGACCGCGACAGCGCGGTGTCGAGCGATTCGGCGACGACAAAGGGATTGCCGTCACGGTCGCCGCCGATCCAGGTGCCGGGACGCAGGAAGCTGGGCGCGCGATTGCCCAGCGCCTTGTCCCAGCGTTGATAGAGAGCGGGCAGCACCGGCAGGAACACGTCGCGCAGATAGCTGAGCGCGGTCTCGACCTCGTCGGTCACGTACAGCCGCTCGCGCCGCAAGACACGGGTTTGCCACAGCAGGGCGATTTGGCGGGTGATCGCCTCGGTCACGTCGTCGCCGTCGACAGTCGTCGCCACGTCGCGACCGCGCAGGCGCATCAACTCGGCAATGCGGTTGCGGTGGTCGATCATCGACTTGCGCCGCACCTCGGTTGGGTGCGCGGTCAGCACCGGGGCGATCAGCGCGCGATCCAGCAGCGCCATCACTGCCGCGCGGTCAATTCCCTCGGCCGCCAGCCGGTCGAGCGCGGCGGCGACATCGGCGCCGGCTTCGGCGGTCACGCCCTGACGATCCTCAGCCAGATTGGCGAGCATCGAGAACAGCATGAAGCCGCGCACGAAATCGAGCGTCTCGTCGAGTGTCAGCCGGTCGAGCCCGAGTTCGCTGTCGCCGGAGACTCCGCGATGGCGATCGACCGAGGCCGCCCGGATATATTCTATCCGGCTGAACAACGCGTCCCCACCATAGACTCGGATGACGTCGCCGAGCAGCTTGCCCAGGAAGCGGACATCGGCATTGTTGGTGATCGAGGGAAGGTCGGCCATCCCCTTTGCTGCACCGCATCAAGACCGTCGTAAATCCGTTTTCGCCTGCTCGATCCGGCCGATGCGATCCCCTGCGGGCGCGGTACGATGATCTAGATGAGCGCGGCGCATGCTTTGCCGATGGTGAGCGCGTCCCGGTGGCGCCGCGCCTCAGCCCATTTCAAACGGACCTCACGCCTCCAGCTCCATGTCCCAGTACAGCCAGTCGTGCCAGGTGTCGTGAAGGTAATTGGGCGGGAAGGCGCGGCCATGTTCCTGCAATTGCCAGCTGGTCGGGCGGATCGGCTCGATGTGGAGCGGCATCCGTGCCTGGCGCGGGGTACGGCCTCCCTTCTTCAGGTTGCACGGCGCGCACGCCGTCGCGACATTCTCCCAGGTCGTGCGCCCGCCCTGCGCGCGCGGTATGACGTGGTCGAACGTCAGATCCTTGGCCCCGCCGCAATATTGGCAGGCGAAGCGATCGCGCAGGAAGAGGTTGAATCGCGTAAAGGCCGGGAATTGCGAGGGCTTGACGAACTGCTTCAGCGCGATGACCGACGGCAGCTTCAGGATATGGTTGGGGCTGCGCACCTCGCGGTTGTAATTGGCGACGATGTCGACGCGGTCGAGGAACACCGCCTTGACCGCAGTCTGCCACGGCCACACCGATAGTGGGTAATAGCTCAGCGGCGTATAGTCCGCGTTCAGCACCAGCGCCGGGCAACCGTCCGGGTGGCGGATGAGATCGGGATGAAACACGCCCCTGCCCCTTCGCTTCCTGGCGGGCGTTAACCCGACTAGGATGACGGCATGATGACAGCACAGCCCGCGACTCGCGGTCAAGGGCCGTACCGCCGGATATCCACAAGGTTCGCGCCGTCGCCGACCGGGCCGCTCCATCTGGGGCATGCGTGGTCGGCGATCTGTGCGCATGATCGCGCGGCGCGCGATGGCGGCGCCTTCCTGGTGCGGATCGAGGATATCGACAAGACCCGGTCGCGCGTCGCATTCGTCGCCGCGATCCTCGACGAGCTGCGCTGGCTGGGGCTCGAATGGGCCGAACCGATAGTCTTCCAGTCGGCGCGGGTGGCGCTGTACGACGCGGCGCTAGCACGATTGCACGAGAACGGCTGGCTTTATCCGTGCTTCTGCACCCGCGCCGACATCGCCGCCGCGGGATCGGCGCCGCACGGGCCGGGTGGCGCGATCTATCCGGGGACATGCCGGGCGCTGTCGCCCGACGAGCGCGCCGCGCGGATGACATCGCCGCATGCCTGGCGGATCGACGTCGTGCGCGCCGCCGCTGCCGCGGGCCGGCTCGACTGGGTTGACGAGATCGCCGGCGACCAGCGTGCCGACCCGGTCGCGAACGGCGACGTCGTGCTGGCGCGCAAGGACGCGTCGGCGAGTTATCACCTGGCAGTAACCGTCGACGATGCCGACCAGGGGATCAGCCATGTCGTGCGCGGTCGCGACCTGTTCGCGGCGACCGGCGTGCAGGTATTGCTGCAAGCCCTGCTTGGGCTGCCGACGCCGACCTATCGTCATCATGCATTGATGGTCGATGCACGGGGCGAGCGGCTGGCCAAGCGCGCTGGCGCGCCGGCGCTGGCGGACCTGCGGCGGGCGTTTCCTGACGGCCGGATACTGGCCGATCGCCTGCGGCGCGGGGAGCTGCCCATTGGCTTTGGGCTTGTGAGCGATTAGATAAACCGCATGCAGACGTTCCTCGCAATCCTGCTGATCGCAGCGATGATCGCCACTCTTGCCGCCCTGGCGCGCGGGATAATCATGTTCCTCAAGACCTCGACCGAAGAGGTGCACGGCGGCAAGGCCGGACCGAGCGCGTCGGCGCTCAAATCGAACAAGATGATGCAGTTCCGCATCTTCTTCCAGGCGATCGCGATCCTGATCGTGGTGCTGATCCTGTTCCTGGCCGGCAAGACCGGCTGACCGGTCAAGCCGCTGGTAAAGCTCAACAAGATCTATACGCGGACCGGCGACGACGGCATTACGGGGCTGGTCGACGGATCGCGTATATCGAAGGCGGCGGCGCTGATGGCGGCGATCGGGGACGTTGATGAGGCAAACAGCGCGATCGGCGTCGCCGCCACGCTGATCGACGACCCGGCGGCGCTGCGGCGCATCCAGAACGACCTGTTCGACCTTGGCGCCGATCTCGCCACCGCCGACGGCATCGCCGGCGCACTGCGCGTCACGCCCGCGCAGGTCACGCGACTCGAGGTGGAGATCGACGCGATGAACGCCGATCTCGATCCGCTCGGCAGCTTCATCCTGCCCGGCGGCTGCCCGGCGGCGGCGGCCCTGCACCTCGCCCGCGCGATCGCCCGCCGCGCCGAACGATCCGCGGTGGCAGCGGCCGAGGCGATGCCGATCAACCCGCCGGCGATGCATTATCTCAATCGATTGAGCGATTTTCTGTTCGTTGCGGCACGATTCGTGAACCGAACCGCGAACGGCGACGTTCTGTGGGTTCCCGGGGCGACGCGCTGAAGCCGGCGTTGACCTGATCAATTGCGCGCTCCGGCGCCGTCGTTTAAGAGAACGAAGTGAGAAGGATCGTATCCTCCCGACCAAGCCGTTCCGCACTTGCCGATCGTTACCTGGCGGTACGCGCGCTTAGCGAAGGGCTGGCCGCGCCGCTGTCGGATGCCGATGCCACCGCGCAGTCGATGGCGGATGCGTCACCGGCCAAATGGCATCTGGCGCATACCACGTGGTTCTTCGAGACGTTCGTGCTGCGCGACCATGTGCCGGGATATCATTTGCATGACGAGCGCTGGCCGTTCCTGTTCAACAGCTATTACGAGGCAGAGGGGCAACGCAGCCGCCGCGATCGGCGGGGAATGATGACGCGCCCGACGCTGGCCGAGGTGCTGGCCTATCGCGCGCATGTCGACGTGGCGATGGCCGAGGCGCTGCCCGCGCTGGCGCCCGCGGCCGGCGCGATAGTCGCCCTGGGCTGTCACCACGAGGAGCAGCACCAGGAGCTGCTGGTCACCGACATCCTCCACCTGTTTTCGCTCAACCCGCTCGAACCGGCGCTATGGCCCGCCGCACGCAAGGTGCCGGTCGCCTTGCCGGGACCGATCGGCTGGATCGCGCATCCCGGGGGGACGGTGGAGATCGGCCATGACGGCGGGGGCTTCGGCTTCGATTGCGAAGGGCCGCGCCATCGGGCGCTGCTGACGCCGCATGTGATCGCCGACCGGACGGTGACCAACGGCGAATGGGCGGCGTTCATCGAGGACGGTGGTTATGCCGATCCGGCCTGGTGGCTGTCGGACGGCTGGACCTGGGTCAAGAGCGAGGACATTGCGACGCCGCTCTACTGGGAGCGGCGCGATGGCATGTGGACGCGGTTCGGACTGGACGGACGGCGCGCGATCGACCCCGCGGCGCCCGTCACTCATGTCAGTTTCTTCGAGGCCGATGCCTATGCCGGCTGGGCTGGCGCTCGCCTGCCGACCGAGTCCGAATGGGAAGCTTTCGCCGCATCCCATGATGCCGGCGACGGCAACCAGACGGATGCCGCCGGTCCCGTCGAGCCGCGCCCTGCCATCACCGCGCCGGCGCCGTTTGGCGATGTCTGGGAATGGACCGGCAGCGCGTTCCGCCCCTATCCCGGCTTTCGCCCGGCCGATGGCGCGATCGGTGAATATAACGGCAAGTTCATGAGCGGACAATTCGTCCTGCGTGGCGGATCGTGCGCGACGCCGCGGGGCCATGCGCGCGCGAGCTATCGCAACTTCTTCTACCCGCACCAGCGCTGGCAATTCACCGGCGTGCGGCTGGCGCGCGACCTTTAGGTTCCGGCCGCCGTCGACGACATCGCACGCAGGGGAAGACATGTGTTGAAGCCAGAGATCGAAGACGGCCAGGCGAGCCTCGCCAACCCTACGTTTCGCGCCGACGTGCTTGCGGGTTTCGCGCTGCGCCCGCGCGCGATCCCGGCGCGCTGGTTCTATGACCATCGTGGATCGGAACTGTTCGAATCGATCACCGACCAGCCCGAATATTATCCGACACGAACCGAGACCGCGATCCTGCGCGACGCCGCCGCCGCGATCGCCGAACGGGTCGGCCCCGGCCGCGCGGTGGTCGAATTCGGATCGGGATCGTCGACCAAGACCCCGATATTGCTCCAGGCGGTCGATCCGGCGGCTTACGTGCCGATCGACATATCGGGCGATTTCCTGCGCATATCGTCGGCGCGACTGGCGCAGCGCTTTCCCGGCCTGCTTGTGCTGCCCGTCGAGGGCGACTTCATGCGGCCGATCGCCTTGCCGGCCCAGGTCGCGGACCTGCCCAAGCTCGGCTTCTTCCCGGGGTCGACGATCGGCAACATGGTCGCGGCGTCATCGACCGACCTGTTGCGGGCGATGCGGTCGTCTCTGGGAACCGGCGCGATGCTGCTGATCGGGATGGACCGGATCAAGGACCGGGCGGAGTTGGAGCGCGCCTATGACGATGCCGCCGGGGTCACCGCGGCGTTCAACGTGAACCTGCTCGAACGGATCAACCGCGAACTGGGCGCGACCATCCCGATCGACGCGTTTCGCCACCGCGCGATCTGGAACGATGACCGCGCACGAATCGAGATGCATCTGGAGGCGACGCGCGACGCGACCTTCACAATCGACGGCCGACCGTTCGCGATCACCGCCGGCGAGACGATCCATACCGAGAACAGCCACAAATACGGGCCGCGCGACGCGCGCCTGCTGCTGCGCGCCGGCGGCTGGACTCCAGTCGACGAATGGACCGACCCCGACGATCGCTTCGCGCTGATTCTGGCGGAAGCGCAGCCGCAGAGGCTGGCGCCGTAACCCCGGCGCCATAACCAATGCCGGCGATCTTACGCTCAGTGCTTGAACAGCGTCTCGGCGGTATGTTCGGGCGCGGGGCCTTCGCCGGCGCCGGCAGCGGCCAACTCGGCGTCACGCGCCGCCTGCAGGCGTTCGGCCCGCAGCTGCTCTATCAACGCCTCGCGATCGCCTTCAAGCCGCGTATCGACGGGCGCTTCGAGCCCGGCCGCCTTGGCGGCCTTGGCCACCGCCGCATCGAGCTCGCGCTGCGTCGTCAGCCCCAAGGTAACCGGGTCCTTCGGCGTGATGTTCGCAATGTTCCAGTGGCTGCGGTCGCGAATCGCGGCGATCGTCGTGCGCGTCGTCCCGATCAGCAGCGAAATCTGTCCGTCGGTGATTTCCGGATGATTGCGGATGATCCATGAAATGCCGTCGGGCTTGTCCTGGCGCTTTGACACCGGCGTATAGCGCGGGCCCTTGGTGCGACGGACCTGCTCGGGCCCTTTCAGCATCTGCAGCACATGGCTGGGATCGGCCTGGCCCTTGTCGATCTCGTCCTGGGTGAGTTCGTGCGCGCGCACCGGGTCGCGCCCGGTCAGCTTGGTCGCGGCGGTATCGTCGGCGATCGCCTGGATCTCAAGTATGTGCAGCCCGCAAAATTCCGCGATCTGCTCGAACGAGAGCGAGGTGTTGTCGACCATCCAGGAGGCGGTGGCGTGTGGCATGAGCGGCTGGGCCACTGGCATCTCCGTCAGAAATAAATAGGGCCGCCCCTTTCGGGGCGACCGCGTCATGCCAGGGACTTAGTGTGAATCATCGTCATGAGCAAGCGGCGTGGGAATCCGTTGCGTCCGCGACGGCAAAAGCGCATTTTCAACCAGCCAACAAGCGGAGGATGATCATGGCCGACGAGCATGTACCGCCACAAAATCCGGCATCGCGCAATTCACCAAAGGCTGCGGCAAAATCGCCGGACGCCCCGACGTTGGATGCGGCGCCGGGCCACGCCGATTGCTTTTGGAACGACAAGAAATATTCCGATGGCTCGACGGTCTGCGACGCGGGACAGCGGCGCGAATGCTGGAACGGCAAATGGGTGGATATCGGTAATTGCTGACCGGCCGATTGGGCGCCGGGTCCTAAGCGGCAATCGCGCTGTCGTCGATCGGGCACAGCGCCGAGAGGAATTGCCGCGCGCTTGCCGCCCAGGTGAAGCTCTGGCCGTAAGCGGCGCACTTCGCGCGATCCAGCGTAAGCGCGGCGACGATGGCGGTGTCGAGGTTGTCGTCCATGACCCCGACGCCCGGCTTCAGCACGTCGACCGGTCCGGTCACCGGATAGGCGGCGACGGGCGTGCCGCACGCCATAGCCTCGATCATCACCAGCCCGAACGTATCGGTCTTGCTGGGAAAGACCAGCGTATCGGCGGCAGCGTATGCGGCGGCGAGGTCGGCGCCGAATTTCGGACCCAGGAAATGCCCGTCGGGAAATCGTGCCGCCAGCGTCGCGCGCGCCGGGCCGTCACCCACCACCACCTTGCTGCCGGGGTGCGCGGACGTCAGGAATGCCTCGATATTCTTCTCGATCGCGACCCGCCCGACATAGAGGAGCACGGGCCCGGGCAGCGCGCGGATCGCGGTATCGGCGGGCACCTTGCCGAACAATCGGAGATCGACCCCGCGCCCCCAATGGCGAATGCGATCGATCCCGTGCGCGCGCAGCGTTGCGGCGATCGATTCGGTCGAGGCGAGCACCGCCTGCGCCGGGGCATGAAACCAGCGGATATAACGCCACACCCATTCGGGGTTCACGCCGGTCCGTGCCGCGACATAGTCGGGGAATTGAGTGTGGTAGGCGGTGGTGAACGGGAAATCGCGCGCCAGGCACCAGCGGCGCGCGGCGAGGCAGACCGGGCCCTCGGTCGCCAGATGGATCGCCTGGGGGCCGAACTCCTCCAGCAATCGCCCGACACCGCCGGTCGAGGCGAGGGCAAGCCTGATTTCGGGATAGGTCGGGCAGGGCAAGGAATAGAACAGGTCGGGCGAGACGATGAGCACCTGATGCCCCTGGCGTTCGAGTTCCGCGCGTACCGACTGGAGCGTCCGGACGACGCCGTTGACCTGCGGGCTCCACGCATCGGTGACGATCGCGATCCGCACGTTGTTCAGGCGGCCGCGAGCGTCACGACGCGGGCGTTCCGCCGATCCTGTATCTCGTTCGCCCAGTGCAACACCTCCATGCGCCCGTCGAAATGCTCAACCAATGCGGTGCAGCCTTCGACCCAGTCGCCGTCGTTATAATATTGCACGCCGCCAATGTCGCGGGATTCCGCGGTGTGGATGTGACCGCATACCACGCCATCCACCCCGCGTGCGCCGGCAGCCTCGGCGACGACCTCCTCATATCTGGAGATGAACTCGACGGCGTTCTTGACCTTGGCCTTGGCGTGCCTCGACAATGACCAATAGGGCATGTTGAACAGCCGGCGGCCGGCGTTCACCCATCGGTTGAGCGCCATCATCAGCGTGTACGCGACATCGCCGACATGGGCGAGCCAGCGATGCGACAGCGTGATCGCGTCGAATTCGTCGCCGTGGAGCACGAGCAGGCGGCGACCGTCGGCGGTCGTGTGAATGGCCTGGCGCCGGATCGCCACGCCGCCAAAGTCGAGCCCGGCAAACTGGCGCATGATCTCGTCGTGATTGCCCGGAATGTAGGTCACCCGCGTACCGCGCTTGGCTCGCTTGAGGATGCGCCAGACGACGTCGTTATGCGCCGCCGGCCAGTAGAATTTCTTCTTCAGCCGCCAGCCGTCGATGATGTCGCCGACCAGGTACATCTGCTCGCTGTCTGCGTGATCGAGGAAGTCGATCAGCATCCCGGCATTGCAGCCGCGCGTGCCGAGGTGGACGTCGGAGATCCAGATCGTGCGATATTGCCGCCGCTCGTGGATGGCACGCTCGGGAATGGCCGGCGCCGAGTGCAGGAAATCCGCCAGATCGGCGATCGTGTCGTCCGACGGGAACCTAACCTGGTCGATCATAGCTTGCCGCGCCCCGCTGCCTCGCATGGGTCCGCTATGCCGGGGCTATGTTACATTTCGAATCGTGGCGCCGCATGGTCGGCCATCGTCAGTACGATCTTGCCGACATGGTCGCCCGCCTCCATCCGCCGGTGCGCGTCGGGTGCCCGGGCCAGCGGGAATACGCGGTCGATCGCCGGCTTCAGTTCGCCCGCGGCGACATGCGGCCAGACGGTGCGCGCGAGTTCTTCGGCGACCGCGCTCTTGAACGCGACGCTGCGCGGGCGGAGGGTCGATCCGGTCAGCGTGAGGCGGCGGCGCATGACGTCGACGATCGGGATCGTCGCGGTTCCTCCGCCCTGGACCGCGATCGATACGTGGCGGCCATCGTCGCCCAGACATTTGAGGTTGCGCGGCACATAGTCGCCGCCGACCATGTCGAGCACCACCGCCACCCCCCTGCCGCCGGTGATGGCGGCGACGGCCTCCACATAATCGGTGGTCTTGTAGTTGATCGCATGGTCCGCGCCGAGCGCGACGCACGCCGCGCATTTCTCGTCCGACCCCGCAGTGACGATGATCGCCACCCCGAACAATCGGCACAAGGCGATCGCCATCGTGCCGATGCCGCTGGTCCCGCCATGGACCAGCACGGTGTCGCCGTCTGCGGCGAAGCCGCGTTCAAACAAGTTGGTCCACACCGTGAACAGCGTTTCCGGCATTGCCGCCGCCTCGATCATCGTCAGCGCGGGGGGAACGGGCAGACACTGGCCGAACGGGGCGATCGCATAATCGGCATAGCCGCCCCCGGCGACCAATGCGCAGACGGGCCGGCCGACCTGGCCGGCATCGACGTCATCGCCGACCGCGACGATCGCGCCGGCAATCTCCAGCCCGGGGATCGACGGCGCGCCGGGCGGTGGCGGATACTTGCCCTGGCGCTGCAGGATTTCCGGCCGGTTGACCCCGGCCGCGGCGACCCGGACCAGCACCTCTCCGGCGCCCGGGGCGGGCACCGGCCGTTCGACGATCTCCAATACCTCGGGGCCTCCCGGCGCAGCAGGGTCGATCGCCCGCATCATCCCTGGAATTGCGGTCATCGACTTGCCGCCTTGCCTGTTCGCGTCGCCATTGCGCTCCCCCGCATCCTATCGGCACCACCCCGTCCGTGGCAATTGGGCCTGGCCGCGCTGCACCGCAATGGCATTGACAGCATGCGCCCGCCGCGCGAGCATCATGGACGATGGACACCGACGATATCGCGCCTCCGCCCAAAGCGGGCGATCCGACGATCCTGCTGGCCAGGCAGGACCTGGATCCGCTGTCGGTCGCGGAGCTGACCGCCCGGATCGTCGCGCTGGACGCCGAGATCGAGCGGACGCGAAACCATATGAGCCGCGCCGTTAACCACCGCGCAAGCGCCGACGATCTATTCCGGCGATGAGCGTGGGCCGCATCCTGGCCGGCGACGAAATCGCGCGCCGATGGGGTGCGGATCGTGGCCGACGCTTGATGCGGAGCCCGTCGCTTCCGACATTGGGGGCAAGGGCCGCCTGTCCCCGTGGCCCGACTGGAGTATCATGATGCCGTCCTTCGCCTCCGCCCTCGAGACCACGTTGCACAAGGCGCTCGAAGCCGCCAGTTCGCGGCGCCACGAATATGCCACGCTGGAACACCTGCTGCTCGCGCTGGTCGACGACGAACAGGCGTCGAAGGTGATGTCGGCGTGCGGCGTCGAGCTGGGCGACCTGAAAACTACCGTCGCGCATTATCTCGACACCGAGCTCGATGCGCTCAAGGTCGACAAGTCGACCGACCCGTCGCCCACCTCGGGCTTCCAGCGCGTCGTCCAGCGCGCCATCCTCCACGTCCAGTCGTCGGGCCGCGACGAGGTGACCGGCGCCAACGTGCTGGTCGCGCTGTTCAGCGAGCGCGAGAGCTATGCAGTCTATTTCCTGCAGCAGCAGGACATGAGCCGGCTCGATGCGGTCAGCTTCATCAGCCATGGTGTCGGCAAGGGCGGATCGCCGACCGAGGCGGCAATGCCCAAGGGCGCCGAGGAGGAGAAACCCGCCAAGTCGGACAAGGGCAAGTCGGAAAGCGCGTTGAAGCAGTTCACCGTCGACCTGAACGAGAAGGCCAAGGCCGGCAAGGTCGATCCGCTGATCGGCCGCATGGCGGAAGTCGACCGCACGATCCAGATCCTGTGCCGCCGGTCGAAGAACAACCCCCTCTATGTCGGGGATCCCGGCGTCGGCAAGACCGCGATCGCCGAGGGACTGGCGCGCAAGATCATCGAGGGCAACGTGCCCGACGTGCTGAAGCCCGCGGTCATCTATTCGCTGGACATGGGCGCTCTGCTGGCCGGCACGCGCTATCGCGGCGATTTCGAGGAGCGGCTGAAGGCGGTCGTCACCGAGCTCGAAAAGATGCCCGATGCGATCCTGTTCATCGACGAGATCCACACCGTGATCGGGGCGGGCGCGACCAGCGGCGGGGCGATGGATGCGTCGAACCTGCTGAAGCCCGCGCTGTCGGGCGGCACGATCCGGTGCATCGGCTCGACCACCTACAAGGAATTTCGCAACCATTTCGAAAAGGACCGCGCGCTGCTGCGGCGCTTCCAGAAGATCGACGTCAACGAGCCGTCGATCGAGGACACGATCAAGATCCTGGCCGGGCTGCGCACGGCGTTCGAGGACCATCATTCGGTCAAGTACACGCCCGACGCGATCAAGACCGCGGTCGAGCTGTCGGCGCGCTATATCAACGACCGCAAGCTGCCCGACAAGGCGATCGACGTGATCGACGAGGTCGGCGCGATGCAGATGCTGGTTGCGCCGAACAAGCGCAAGCGGACGATCACCAGCCGCGAGATCGAACAGGTGATCGCGACGATGGCGCGCATCCCGCCGAAATCGGTGTCGAAGGACGATACACTGGCACTCGCCACGCTGGAAACCGACCTGAAGCGCGTGGTGTTCGGCCAGAATGCGGCGATCGAGAAGCTCGCCTCGGCGATCAAGCTCAGCCGCGCGGGCCTGCGCGATCCCGACAAGCCGATCGGCAATTACCTGTTCACCGGCCCGACCGGCGTCGGCAAGACCGAGGTCGCTCGCCAGCTGGCCGCGATCATGGGCATCCCGCTCCAGCGGTTCGACATGAGCGAATATATGGAGCGCCATTCGGTCAGCCGGCTGATCGGCGCGCCTCCGGGCTATGTCGGCTATGACCAGGGCGGCTTGTTGACCGACGCGGTCGACCAGCAGCCGCATTCGGTGCTGCTGCTCGACGAGATCGAGAAGGCGCATCCCGACCTGTTCAACATCCTCCTTCAGGTGATGGACAACGGCAAGCTGACCGATCACCACGGCAAGACCGTCGATTTCAGGAACACCATCCTGATCATGACGACCAATGCCGGCGCGTCCGACATGGCGCGCGAAACGGTCGGCTTCGGCAACCTTACCCGGGAGGGCGAGGACGAGCAGGCGGTGCAGAAGATGTTCACGCCCGAATTCCGCAACCGGCTCGATGCGATCGTGCCGTTCGGCTATCTGCCCCCTGAAGTCGTCGCGCGGGTGGTGGAGAAGTTCGTGCTCCAGCTCGAATTGCAACTGGCCGACCGCAACGTGCACATCAACCTCGACGAGGAGGCCAAGGCGTGGCTGACCACGAAGGGCTATGACAAGCTCTATGGCGCACGCCCGATGGCGCGGCTGATCCAGGAGAAGATCAAGCAGCCGCTGGCCGAGGAACTGCTGTTCGGCAAGC
>NZ_CAXTHV010000039.1:0-25127 GCF_964244265.1 uncultured Sphingomonas sp.
TTGAACCACATCCCAACAACCTTGGGAATCCACCTTATGGGCCTGGACCCTAGGGTGCTAGGTTAAAAATGCCGCATCCAAGCTGATCCAGAAACTCTGGAAAGCAAAGTCGGACGTCTGTATAACGTCCAATCACACCATCGCATGCCGATACTGACCCAGAAATATCGATGGTCGGTGGTCAGATCATCGCACATATTATCGCCGGCTGCGGCATTTCGTAGTCGAGTACGGACTGCATAAAACGCACAAAAAAATGGCGCCCGCAAGGGCGCCATTTTACTTCCGACACCGCTGCGAAAGCGGCATCTACGTCAGTTGCTGTCCGAATCGTCGGCGACGATGACCACGGTGGTCACGACAGCGGCGAGCGCGAGAAGCCCGATGATGAGCGCCGGGCCAACCAGATGGCTGCTCTTCTTGGTCGACGAACCAGCCCGGACCGACTTCGCGACCGACAGCGAAGCGGCGGGATTAGCCGGGGCAGCAAGCGCAGGCGCTGCTACCATCGACATAACGGCCAAGGGCGCGATATATTTGCCGAGACGCATAAGATGAAATCCCTTTTCTCAATTTGCAAGGTTTTACTATCATCGACGGATTGGCGCCGCAACCCCAATAACGGCTAACGGTTCGGTTCGGAAGCTATGTTGCTGCCGGGCAACAGGGTGTTATCAAAAGGTTAATTTCTGTCTGACGTCTTTTCGTCCGGCATCAAACGCCGCTCTGCAGATACCACTTTTCCGTGCCTTCCAGGCCAAGCGCGGTCAATCTGCCCGTGGCGAAGGCGCCCGTGTCGATGCCGATCCGGTTCGCCTGTTCATCGACGTCGGCCAGAATGGTGTGGCCATGCACGACGATGCCGGGCAGATCTCCCCGATAGGTCAGGAACGGTTCTCTGATCCACCGCAGGTCTTTTGCCGTCTGCTTGTCCAACGCAACGCCTGGGCGAACCCCGGCATGGACGAAGATATAGTCGCCAATCTGGATCAGATCCTCGAACCGCCGCACGAAATCCAGATGGGCCGAGGGCACGGCCGCGACGATCCGATCGGCCAGTTGTTCGAAGCTCAACACGAAATACTCGTCCTCGCTGATCCCGTAGCTCAGGATCGTCTCGCGACCGCCGATCCGGCAGAAGAGCCTGACCGCGTTATCCTCGCCGCTTGCCGCGAGCAGAAACACTTCTTCATGATTGCCCAACAGGAAACGGGTAGTCGGTTTTTCCTTGGCCAACCCCATCAACCGATCGATCACGCCGGCGGAATCGGCGCCGCGATCCACTATATCACCAAGAAAGATCAGTGATGTCCTGGCAGGCCGGCGCCCGGCATCGTCGGCATCGATCCGGGCCAACACATCGTCGAGCAGATCAAGCCGTCCATGAATGTCGCCGATCGCATAGATCCGTTCGCCGGCGGGAATGGCCGGCATTGCCACCGGGGCGCCCCGGCGCGACTTCAAAAATCTGGAAAGCATTGGCCGACAATCAAAAACCGCAAGGTCGACAGCGCCCTAGCAAGCCGCGGGACGTATCGCTAGGTCAAAGCCGTGAAGCACGGCGCCATTCAGCCCCGCGCTCGCGTTCCGCGCGCCGGACGAACTGACCCATCTGCGGCCTCAACTGGCGAGGCGCAGGCCAGTGGCGGCAGGCGCGACGCGCGGCTGGTCCGGCCAGATCCCGCGCGTGTCGAGCACCGCCTTGCCGGCCCGTTCCTCCAGCGGGACCGACCGGAACACGTCATGGTCGACCAGCACCACCATCACCGGGCAGGTCTCGATGGCGGTGTCGATGTCGATCAGCGTCGCGCCGCTGTCGGCCAGGGGGACGGGCAGCGCGTCCGCATAGGGCTCGACGATCCGCACGCGCGCGCCGAAGCGGGCGGTCAAGGCGGCCGCGATCTTCATCGCCGGGCTTTCGCGGAAATCGTCGATATTGGCCTTGAACGCCAGCCCCAGGCAGGCGACCGGCGCGCCTGGCATCGCCTCGATCAGCGCCGTGGCCTGGGCGATGACATGGTCCGTCTTGCCGTCGTTCACCTGGCGCGCGGCACGGATCAGCGGGGTCTGTTCGGGCGCGGCATGGACCAGGAACCACGGATCGACGGCGATGCAATGGCCGCCGACACCCGGGCCGGGCTGGAGGATGTTGACGCGCGGATGGCGGTTGGCCAGGCGGATCACCTCCCACACGTCGACCCCCATCCTACCGGCGATCAGGCTCAATTCATTGGCGAAGGCAATGTTGACGTCGCGAAACGCATTCTCGATCAGCTTGGTCATTTCGGCCGCGCGCGCAGTGGTGGTGACGCAGGCGCCGCGCACGAATCGGCGATAGAAATGCAGCGCCTTGCGCGCGCAGCGCGGCGTGATCCCGCCGATCACGCGGTCATTGTCGATCAGCTCGACCAGGATCCGTCCGGGCAGCACGCGTTCGGGGCAATAGGCGATGGCGACATCGGCCTGTTCGCCGGCGCGTCCAGGTATACGCAGATCGGGGCGTAGCTGGACCAGCAGGTCGCGGACCTTCTCGGTGGTGCCGACCGGCGAGGTCGATTCGAGGATCACCGTATCGCCGGGCTTCAGGACGATGGCGATGCTGGTCGCGGCTTTCAGCACATAGCCGGTATTGGGCGCGTGGTTCTCGCCAAAGGGGGTCGGAACGGCGATGACGAAGACGTCGGCCGGCTCGATCTGCAACGACGCGCGCAGGTCGCCGCGCGCGACCACGCCGGAGACGAGACCGTCGAGATCGACCTCCTCGATATGCACCTTGCCCGAATTGATCGTGTCGACCACCGACTGGTGGACATCGACGCCAAGAACCCGCGCACCGGTACGCGCGATCACGGCGGCGGTGGGCAGGCCGATATAGCCCAGCCCGAGGACGACGACCTTCAGTTCAGCGTGCGACCCCATCGGCAAGGACCCCTGCAATCCGGGCCGCGGCATGGCCGTCGCCGAACGGATTGTGGGCGCGGGCCATCGCGGCATAAGCGGCCTTGTCGTCGAGAAGCGTGAAGACTTCGGAAACGATGCGATCGGCGTCGGTGCCGACCAGCCGGGCCGTGCCGGCGGCCACGCCTTCGGGCCGTTCGGTGGTATCGCGCATCACCAGCACCGGCTTGCCCAGCGCGGGCGCCTCCTCCTGGACCCCGCCCGAATCGGTGAGGGCGAGCGCGCACATGCCCAGGGCGCGGATGAAATGCGGGTAATCGAGCGGCGCAACCCGCGCGATGTCGGGCCGTTCCCCCAATATCCGGTCCATCACCGACACGACATTGGGGTTGGGATGCATTGGAAACAGTATCGCGACGTCCGGACGCTCGGCGATGCGGGCGATGGCGCTGGCGATGTTCTCCATGCCCCCGCCGAAATTCTCGCGCCGATGCGTGGTGACCAGCACGATCCGCTGGCCCGCGAAACGCGTGGCAATCGCATCAAGCCCGCATGCCAGCGCCGGATCGGCGGCGATCTGCTTGCTGGTCCAGTGCAGCGCGTCGATCACCGTGTTGCCGGTAACGTGGATCGTCGCGGGATCGATGTTCTCGCGGCGCAGCGCGGCGGCGGCCGTCCCGGTCGGCGCAAAATGGAGGTCGGCGACCGGTGCCACGATCCGCCGGTTCACCTCTTCGGGCCAGGGATGGTAGATATCGCCCGAACGCAGCCCCGCCTCGACATGCGCGACGGGAATCTTGCGGTAGTAAGCGGCGAGCGCGCCGGTCATCGCGGTCGCGGTATCGCCCTGGACGATCACCCGGTCGGGCCGCTCGGCGTCCATCACCTCGCCCAGCCCGGTCAGTAGCCGGGCGGTCAGCCGGTCGAGCGTCTGGCCGGGTTCCATCAGGTCGAGGTCGATGTCAGGAGTGATCCCGGCGATCGCCAGGACCTGGTCGAGCATCCCGCGATGCTGCGCGGTGACGCACGTGCGCACGATGCCGCCGCCGGCCGCCAGCGCGCGGACCACGGGGAACAGCTTGATCGCCTCCGGCCTGGTGCCGAAGATCACGAGGGTTTTGCGGGACATGTCAACCATAAGCGCCCCTTAACCGACGGCCATTAAGACCCGGCTAAACACGCCGTTGCCGGTGTCGCCGGGGCACTTTATTGCGCGATGCAATTCGAAAGGAAAAGAAACCGCCATGATCATCAAGCCGCTGCGCAAGGCCGTGTTTCCGGTCGCTGGGCTGGGCACGCGCTTCCTGCCGGCGACCAAGGCGATGCCCAAGGAGATGCTGACGGTCGTCGACAAGCCCCTGATCCAATATGCCGTCGAGGAAGCGCTGGCGGCGGGGATCGAGCAGGTCATCTTCGTCACCGGCCGCGGTAAGAGCGCGCTGGAGGATCATTTCGACGTCTCCTACGAGCTGGAAGCGACGATGAAGGCGCGCGGCAAGTCGATGGCGCTGATCGACGGCATCCGCCAGAAACCCGGCTCGCCGGTCTATGTCCGCCAGCAGGAGCCGCTGGGGCTGGGTCACGCGGTGTGGTGCGCGCGCGAGATCGTCGGCGACGAGCCGTTTGCCGTGCTGCTGCCCGACGAACTGATGGTTGGCGGCTTCATGAAGCAGATGGTCGCCGCCTATGACCGGCTGGGCGGCAATGTGATCGGCGCGCTCGAAGTCCCCGACAGCGAGACCGACAAATACGGCATCATCTCGCCCGGCAAGCAAGACGGCCGGGTGACCGAGGTGACCGCTCTGGTCGAAAAGCCCGCCCGGGGCACCGCGCCCAGCAATCTGATGATTCCCGGCCGCTACATCCTCCAGCCCGAGGTGATGACCATTCTCGACGGCCAGAAGCCGGGTGCCGGGGGCGAGATCCAGCTGACCGACGCGATGGCGCAGCTGATCGGGCGGCAGCCGTTCCACGGCTTCACCTTCGACGGCCAGCGCTACGATTGCGGCGACAAGGGCGGCTATATCGAGGCCAATCTGGCGCTGGCACTGGCGCGCGACGACATCGGCCCGCGGGTCCGTGCGTTCGCCCAGACGCTTCTTGGATGACCGTCCTGGTCACCGGGGCGGCCGGGTTCATCGGCTTCCATGTCGCCGATCGGCTTGCCGCGCGCGGCACCCCGGTGATCGGGATCGACAATCTCGACGATTATTATTCGGTCGCCCTGAAGCGCGCGCGCCTCGCTTGGCTGAAGGCTGAGCATGGTGATCTCGTCCGCTTCGTCGACTGTGACTTCGCCGATGAGGATGCCCTGGTGGCAGCCGTGTCGGGAGCGGGGATCGAGCGCATCGTCCATCTGGGGGCGCAGCCGGGGGTGCGCCATTCGATCGAGAATCCGCGTGCCTATGCCCGCGCCAATTTGCTCGGCCACTTGAACCTGCTCGAACTCGGACGCGGCCTGAAGGTCGCGCATCTGGTCTATGCGTCGTCCTCGTCGGTCTATGGCGGCAATGCCGCGCTGCCTTTCCGGGTCGAGGACCGCGTCGATCATCCAGTGTCGCTCTATGCCGCGACGAAGAAGGCCGACGAGCTGATGAGCGAGAGCTATGCGCATCTCTATCGCCTGCCGCAGACGGGACTGCGCTTCTTTACCGTCTATGGCCCGTGGGGGCGGCCAGACATGGCGGTGTGGCTGTTCACCGCCGCGATCCTGGCGGGGCGCCCGATCCGGCTGTTCAACCGCGGCGAGATGCGGCGCGACTTTACCTATGTCGACGATATCGTCAGCGGCGTGGTCGCGGCGCTCGACCGGACGCCGGCCGATGACGGGTTGGTCAAGGCCGGCGGGGCGACCACGCCGCATGCGCTCTACAATATCGGCAACAATCGTCCGGAGCCGCTTGGCACGCTCGTCGATGTGATCGAGGCGGCGTGCGGCCGGCCGGCGATCCGCGAATATCTGCCGATGCAGCCGGGCGACGTGACCGCGACCTGTGCCGATATCGGCGCGATCCAACGCGACCTGGGATTTGCGCCGACGACGCCGATCGCGATCGGCGTGCCTCGTTTTGTCGATTGGTATCGCGGGTGGCTGGCACGCGGCTGACCTATACCGCGTGATGGTGGCGGCAACCGGGATCGCGCGGCAGCGACAGCGTGCGGAAACGCAGCGCCAAGCCGTCGGCGATCAGGACCTTGCCCGCGCTGTCCTGGCCGAACGGCACGATGGCGCGGATCACCTCGATCGCGGCCAGGCTGCCCATCATCCCGGCCATCGCCCCCATCACCCCCGCTTCGGCGCAGCTGGCGGCGTCGCGCTGCGGATCGTCGCCGACAAGGCAGCGGTAACAGGGCTGGCCGTCCTCCCACCCGCGAAAGACGCCCAATTGGCCGTCGAATTGCGCTACCGACGCGGCGACCAGCGGAATGCGCAGTGCCAGTGCGGCATCGGCCACCGCCAGCCGGGTGGCGAAATTGTCGGCGCCGTCCAGGATCACGTCGGCGTTCGCCAGCAGGCGCGCGGCGTTGGCCGCACCGATCCGCTCGCGATGCGCGACGATCCGTATCCCCGGGTCGCGCCTAGCAACCGCGCGGCCTGCTGCGACCACCTTGGCGGTGCCGATATCGGTCATGTCGAAGATGGTCTGGCGTTGCAGGTTCGACAGGTCGACGCGATCGTCGTCGATGACCACGATCGTGCCGATGCCGGCCGCGGCGAGATACTGGAGCGCGGGCGACCCGATCCCGCCGGCGCCAATCATGGCAACGGTGGCGTTGCGCAACCGGACCTGCCCGGCGCCGCCGATCTCCTTCAATACAATGTGCCGCGCGAAGCGGTCGAGATCGGCGTCGGAAAGGCTCACGAGCCCCAGGTAACGGTCAGGTCGGTGCGATACCGGCTATCGGCCGAGGGGTTGGCAAGGGTGCCGCGCGCCGTCTTCTGGACGATGCCGGCCGCGAACTGCTCGACCGTGGGACAATTGATCGCGCGCGGCACGATTCCGGTAACTTCTGAAGCGCGGCTTGCAAGGCAAGGATCCCCGGGGACGGTCATCGACCGGTCGATCCGAAACCGCTGCTGCCCCGACCGGTATTGTCCAGCGCATCGACTTCGTCCAGCTCGGTACGGTGAACCGGTGCCGCCACGAGTTGGGCGATGCGATCGCCGCGCGCGATCGCCAGCGGTTCCTCGCCCAGATTGGCCAGGATCACCTTGATCTCGCCGCGATAGTCGCTGTCGATCGTTCCCGGCGCGTTGAGGCAGGTGACGCCGTGGTTCAGTGCCAGGCCCGAGCGCGGCCGCACCTGCACCTCATATCCTTCCGGGATCGCCATCGCGAATCCGGTCGCCACCGCCTGTCGCGCGCCGGGTAACAGGCGCAGCGTCTCGGCGGACACGACGTCCATGCCGGCAGCGCCGGGCGTCGCATAAGCGGGCAGCGGCAGGCCGCCGCCATTGGGCAGGCGTTTGATCGCGATCCGAATCGGCGGCATCGTCAACTTCCCATCGATGATACTCGCATCAGCCATGCGTCGAGCCGGCCCCGATGTGCAATACCGGCTGGTAAGCAGCGCGTTCGCCCTGTTGTTCAGGCTAGCGTGGCGGCGATCCGCCTGGCCAGCCGTGTCCCGACCTCCGCCTTGGACAGCCGGCCCCAGCTTTCGACGCCGGTGGCGGTCACGATGTGTACGCTGTTCGCGTCGCCGCCCATCACGTCGCCCGACACATCGTTGGCGACGATCCAGTCACACCCCTTCTTTGCCAGCTTGGCGCGGGCATGATCAAGGACGTGGTCGGTCTCCGCCGCAAAGCCGATCAGCAGCCGGGGACGGTTCGGCGCCCGGGCCAGGATCGCCAGGATGTCGGGATTCTCGACCAGTTGCAGCACCGGCGGGCCATCCACGCCCTTCTTGATCTTCTGTTCCGCCGTCGCGACCCGCCAGTCGGCGACCGCAGCGACCATCACCGCGGCATCGGCGGGCAGCGCCGCGTCGACCGCCGCGGCCATCTCGATCGCGGTCTCGACATCGACGCGCGTCACTCCCGGCGGTGTGTCCAGTGTCACCGGGCCGGCGATCAGCGTCACCCGCGCTCCCGCTGCGGCCAGCGCCCCGGCGATCGCGAAGCCCTGCTTGCCCGACGATCGGTTGGCCAGATAGCGAACTGGGTCGATCGGCTCGTGCGTCGGCCCGGCGGTGACGATGATGTGGTAGTCACCCAGCATCGGCGCCTTCCCCGCGCCCGGGCGAGGGACCGACTGTCATCCGGCCAGCCTCGCCAGGATCGCCGCCAGGATCACCTCGGGCTCGGGCAGGCGCCCGGGGCCGAACTCGCCGCACGCCATCGCGCCGTCGTCGGGTTCGATCACCGCAACCCCATCATCGCGCAGCGTCGCAACGTTGCGGACGGTCGCCGGGTGCCGCCACATCCGCACGTTCATCGCGGGTGCGGCCAGCACGGGCTTGTCGGTCGCGAGCAGCAGCGTGGTCGCCAGATCATCGGCGATGCCCGCCGCCATCTTCGCCATCAGGTCTGCGGTGGCGGGTGCCACGACCAGCAGGTCGGCCTGGCGGCTGAGCTGGATGTGGCCCATCTCGGCCTCGTCCTTCAGATCCCACAACGTCGTGTAGACCTGGTTGCCGCTTAGCGCCGCCAGCGTCATCGGCGTCACGAATTGCTGGCCCGCCCCCGTCAGCACGCAGGTCACGTCGACCGCGGCCTTGCGGCACAACCGGACCAGTTCGCATGTCTTGTACGCAGCGATGCCGCCGCCGACGATCAGCAGGATCCGGCTCACGACGCCACCCGCTGGACAGTGATGTTGCGACGCCGGAAAGCGGCGGCGATCAGGTCGCGCAGGCCATCGGGCACGAACGCCAGGCCGACGAGGAGCGTGGGGGCGACCATCAGCCCCCAATAGAAGGTATCGACTCGCCCGAACAGGCCGATCAGCACGGCATAAGCGGTGAAGGTTGCCAACGCGCGGATCGCGACCGGCTCGCGCCATGCCGCCCAGCCGAACAGGGCCAGTCCAACAAGGAGCGCCGCCAGCCAGGCCGGCGCGAGGCGCAGCGCGGTCGACAGGGTCATCGCCTCGACGAAGAACCCGAAACCCAACATCCCCGCCCAGCCCGGCGACGCGGGGTCGAGCGGGGTGACGACCTGCGCGACGGCATAAGCGTGCGCCGCCAGCGCCAGTGCGAACAGCGCCAGCCCCCCGGTCCAGGCGATCGCCTCTCGCCGCTCGCCTTCCAGCCAGGCGAGTACCGCCATGACGACGACGTAGAGCGCGGCGGTCTCGCGGATCAGCAGCGCGACGGTCCCCAGGCCGACCGCCGCCATCCAGCGGCCGGGCCGGCGCTGCGCCAGGCTGAGCGCGACCAGCAGCCCCGCCCAGATTTCATGGAACGTTGCCAGTTCGGCCTGGACGAACGCGCCCATTCCGCCGGCGAGCAGCAATATGGCGACGACCAGCGGCGGCGCCCGGACAAAGGCGGGACGCAGCCGCGCGAACCAGGCGAGCATCACTCCTCCAGCCAGCGCATAGAGCAAGGCGATCACGCCCCGTTCGGGCATTGCCGCCTGGACGACCGCAAGCGTCGGCAGGCGGAACGTCACGAACGGGCGCAACGGATAGTCGCCGGCGCGCAATGCCGCGGCGGTGACCTCGTAGTAATTGCCGCCATGCCGGACGCCGTCGACGATCGATTCGTAGAGCATGACGTCGGCCTGGTCGTCGCCGCGCTTGCCGGGATCGCCGCTGACCGGCGGCGGGGCGGGGACGGCCAACGCACCCAGCGTCGCCGCCAGCAGGATCGCGAGCAGCGCCAGCGCGATCCGCGCGCGGCCCCGTGACAGGCGGGCGAAGCGCGAAGGCTGCGCCAGCCAGGTCGCCATCAGCGCAGCACCAGCCAGGTCGCCGCGATGCTCGTTGCGGCGCTCAGCACCGCCACGGCGACATAGCGCCACCCGCCGCCGATCCGCACCACGTCGATGTCGCGCAGCGGCGGGGCGGGGGGGGCGCCGCCCGGTGCCGGATAGCGCGCCTCGATATTGCGGATCAGGTCGGGGAGGCGCGCCAGCGTGCGCAGGTCGGTGACGATCCGGTCGGCCAGTGCGGCTTCAGGCCCCAATTCGGTCCTGATCCATTCGCGGACAAAGGGGGCGGCAGCATCCCACAGGTTGATTTCGGGATCGAGCGTGGTCGCCACGCCCTCGACCATCACCATCGTCTTTTGCAGCAGCAGCAGGTGCGGCTGGGTCTGCATGTCGAAGTCGCGGGTGATCTTGAACAGCCCGTCGAGCATCATGCCGATCGACATGTCCTTGACCGGCAACCCGCGCATCGGCTCGCCGACGGCGCGCAGCGCGGTGGCGAACTCGGCGACATTGTGGTGCGCGGGGACATAACCCGCCTCGAAATGGATCTCGGCAACGCGTTTGTAGTTGCCGGTGATTAGGCCATAGAGGATCTCGGCCAGCCAGACGCGCGCGCGACGGTCGATCCGGCCCATGATCCCGAAGTCGATCGCCGCCAGGCGTCCGTCGCGCAGCGCGAACAGATTGCCCTGGTGAAGATCGGCGTGGAAGAACCCCTCCGAAATCGCCTGGCGCAGGAAGGCTTGGATCAGCACGCGCGCCAGATGCGCCGGGTCGTGCCCGGCGGCGAGCAAGGCGGCGCGGTTGGCCAGCTTGATGCCGTCGATCCATTCGAGCGTCAGCACGGTGCCGCTGGTCCGTTGCCAGTCGATTTCGGGCACCTTGAAATCGGGGGTCGCGCGCATCCCCTCGGCCAGTTCGGACGCCGATGCGGCTTCGCGCCTGAGATCGAGTTCGCGCAGCGTCCAGCGCTTGAACGTCTCGATCACCAGCCGCGGACGCAGCCGGCCGATCTCGCCGCCGCGCGCCTCGATCTGGGCCGCCGCCCATTGATAGGTGTCGATCGCGCGGGTGAACTCGTCCTCGACCCCCGGGCGCAGCACCTTGACCGCGACCGCACGACCGTCGGGGGTCACCGCGCGATGGACCTGGGCGATCGACGCGGCGCCGACCGCGACCTCGTCGATCGAGGAAAAGACCTGGTCGAGCGGCCGGCCGAGCCCCGCCTCGATCGCGCGCCGGATCGTCTCGAACGGCAAAGGCGGCAGCGCATCCTGCAATCGCATCAGGTCGGCAGCGGCTACCTCTCCGACCAGATCGGGACGAGTCGCCAGGGTCTGGCCAAGCTTGATCGCGGCGGGGCCGATCGCCTGGAATGCATCGGCATAGCGCGGCGTCGCCGGCGCGCGCGCGCCGAACCGCGCGACGCGCACCAGCCGGCGCAGGCCGGCGGGCGTGTTGGGGTCGCGCTCGATCCCCCGGAGCGCACCATGGCGCGCGAGAATGCGCCCCCATCTGAGGAGCCGCCAGAGGTGGACGACCGGGGCGGTCACTTACTCCTCCTCCCCGTGGGGAGGATTGGCCCGTGCACGGTCAAATCTTCCAGCCGCTGTGGATCGCGACCAGCCCCCCCAGCATCGGCTCGACCGCGGTGCGGACGAAGCCCGCCTCGGCGATCATCGCCTCGAATCGCGGCATGTCGGGAAAGCGGCGGATCGATTCAACCAGATAGCGATAGCTGTCGGCATCCCCCGCCAGCAATTCGCCGACGCGCGGCACGACATTGTGCGAATAGGCGTCGTAGATTTCGGCGAAACCCGGCCATTGCGTGGTCGAGAATTCTAGGCAGAAGAACCTGCCGCCCCGGCGCAACACGCGATGCGCCTCGCGCAATGCCGCGGGGATGTCGGTGACGTTCCGGATGCCGAACGCGATGGTGTATGCGTCGAAGAAGCGATCGGGGAAGGTCAGCGTCTCGGCATTGGCCCCGGTCCAGACCAGGCTCCCCGAAACGCGCCCGGGCCGCCGGGCGCGATCGATCCCGACCTCCAGCATTGCCGGGTTGATGTCAGCGACGGTTACCGCAGCCCCGCTCCGGGCCAGCCGGAACGCGATGTCGCCGGTGCCGCCCGCCATGTCGAGGATCGCCTCGCCCGCGCGGGGTTGCACGCGGCGGACGAAGCGGTCCTTCCACAACCGGTGCATGCCCCCGGACATGGCGTCGTTCATCAGGTCGTAGCGCGCGGCCACGCTGGAAAACACCCCGCCGACGCGGCGGGTCTTCTCGTCGGGGGCGACGTCGTGGTAGCCGAAGGAGACGGTGTCGGTCATGCGCCCGGCTCTAGCGGGCGGCGGACGCGGCGCAAAGCCCTTCGCAAGGCCACACCCGCGCATACCTCCCGCAGCGATCATGCCTCCCGAAGCGATTGCCGCTTTCGCCCGAATGACGATAGGGGTCGGCGATGCCCGAGCTTCCCGAAGTCGAAACAACCGTCCGGGGACTCGCGCCGATCCTGCAGGGCGCCCGCCTTGCCAGTGTCGCCACCCGTCGCGGCGACCTGCGGCGGCCGTTCCCGGACCAGCTTGCCGCGCTGCTGACGGGCGCGATCGTCGTCAGCCTGGGGCGGCGCGCCAAATACGGGCTGATCGCCACCGACCGCGGCGACACGATGATCTTCCATCTCGGCATGTCCGGCCGCTGGCGGATCGATCCCGACACGCTGCTGCCCCATGACCATCTGGTGATCGAGACGCGCGATCACCGGCTGGCGCTCAACGATCCGCGCCGGTTCGGCTCGATCGATCTGTGGCCGACCGCCGGCCTGGCGGATTATCCAGCCTTCCGCCTGCTGGGTCCCGAACCGCTCGGCCCGGCGCTCACCGCGGCGCATCTGCGCGGCGCGCTTTCGGGACGCACCGCCTCGATCAAGCAATTGCTGCTCGACCAGCGGATCGTCGCCGGACTGGGCAACATCTACGTCTGCGAGGCGCTGTATGCGGCGCGCATCTCGCCGCGACGCCAGGCCGGACGGGTAAGCCTCGCACGGCTCGACCGGCTGGTCGCGGCGATCCGCGCGGTGCTGCTCGCGGCGATTGAGGCGGGGGGATCGACGCTGCGCGATTATGCCCGACCCGATGGCCAGCTGGGCTATTTCTCCAAGGAGTTCGCGGTCTATGGCCGCCAGGGCCAGCCATGCGGGTGCGGCGGCACGGTACGGCGCTATGTCGAGGGCGGACGATCGACCTTCTGGTGTCCGGCCTGCCAGCGGTAAGCCGGCGTAACGGTTGACCCGAATCGCGGGTACCGCTAAGGCGCGCGCTTTCCGCGAGCAGGCCGGCCCTGCCCGACCATCATAGCGAGCAGGAACAGCAGGGCATGGCGAATACGCCGCAAGCGAAGAAGCGCATCCGGCGCAATGCGCGTCGTACGGAGATCAACGGCGCGCGCGTCGGCCGAATCCGGACCTTCATCAAGAAGGCGGAAGCGGCGCTGACATCGGGCGACAAGGACGCGGCCGCCGCGGCGATGGCGCAGGTCCAGCCCGAACTGGCGCGCGGCGTCGCCAAGGGCGTGCTGCATCGCAATACCGCCGCCCGCAAGTTTTCGCGGTTGACCAAGCGCCTCGCCACGCTCTGATCGCACATCATTCTGGCGTAAAGCGGTCCGCCGGTGGATTTCCGCCGGCGGGTTTTTGCTGTCCCGCAACCGTCCTTGCTAGCTGGGGCACCCGGGGGGGGTGAACCGCATGCAAACCCAGCTTTCCTGCCGATTCGCCAAGGCAATACTTAGGCTGCCCGTTAAAAATATAGCTTTTATAATACTTTAACTATATACGCCCGGTTTTGCGTCGGTCCCGTCAAGTCAACCGGAATATTTAACTTTTGCGACAATGAAGCGCTTGATCGACTCACGTCGAGCCTCATAATCGCCTTTCGCCACGCCGCTTCGGGACGTGGCGGTCCAGATCAAATCCACCCCAGGCGGCCGTGATTCCGACTGCGGGAGAGTTTTGTCCGGATGCTGGACGACCGGCAAGGGTGGCCAGGGCCGTCGAAAAGGGGGGATAAGCGTGGCGCTTGTAGTGGCAGTCGATGACACGATCGTTGGAGAGGTGGCGGATGCCTGGGCACGGATCCGTCGGAACCTGCGCGAATCGGCCGGTGCCCGCCTATTCGAGCAATGGTTGCGGCCGATCGAACTCGTCGACGCCGACAAGGACGACATCGTCCGGCTGAGCCTGCCGTCCGCATTCAACGCCAATTGGGTGCGCAACAATTATTCCGACCGCCTGCTCCATGAGTTTCGCGCCATCCTGCCGGGCGTTGCCAGCGTCGCAATCGAGGTGCGGACCGCCGCCCCGGTCGTGTTGCGCGCGATGCCCGACCGGCCCGCGGAGGCCGATCCGCCGCCCGCCGCGGTGCCGGTCGATCGGCCCGCGCTCGACGCCCGCTTCACCTTCGACCGCTTTGTCGTCGATGCGAGCAACCGGGTAGCGTTCAACGCCGCTCGCGGACTGGCCGAGCCGGGCCCGGCCCGGTTCAGTCCGCTGTTCCTCCACAGCGCAACGGGGCTTGGCAAGACGCATCTGATGCATGCCATCGGCCACGCCTATCTGGCGGCCGTGCCCGGGGCGCGGGTGATCATCTTGTCCGCCGAGCGTTTCATGTTCGAGTTCGTCGCCGCGATGCGCGCCAACGACACGCACAGCTTCAAGACGCGGCTGCGCGCCGCCGACCTGCTGATGGTCGACGACCTGCATTTCATCTCGGGCAAGACCGGGACGCAGGATGAATTCTTCCATACGATCAACGAACTGACCGCCGCTGGCAAGCGGCTGGTCATTACCGCCGACCGCGGCCCCCAGGGGCTCGACGATGTCGAGGCGCGGATCGTGTCGCGGCTGTCGATGGGACTGGTCGCGGACATCAAGGGCGCCGACCCGGCATTGCGGCGGGCGGTGCTCGACCACCGGCTGGGCGAGATCGACGTGGCGGTGCCCGCCGAGGTGCTCGACCTGCTGTCGACGCGCGTCACCACCAGCCTGCGGGAAGTCGAGGGTGCGCTGAACCGGCTGGTCGCCTATGCCCAATTGACCGACCAGATGATCGACCTCGACTTCGCCCAGGCGACGCTCGGCGATGTGCTGCGCGGTGCGGCGCGGCGGGTGACGATCGACGAAATCCAGAAGGCGGTGTCGGCCCATTATGACCTGAAGCCGGTCGACATGATCTCGGCACGCCGCGCGGTCGTCGTCGCGCGCCCGCGCCAGATCGCGATGTACCTGGCCAAGCGGCTGACCACGCGTTCGTTGCCGGAAATCGGCCGCAAGTTTGGCGGCCGCGATCATTCGACGGTGATCCACGCGGTCCGGCGGATCGAGGAACTGCGCGGCACCGACCAGGAGATTGACGGCGCGGTGCGCAGCCTGCTGCGCCAATTGGAAGGCTGACGAAGCCGACTGACTTGACGTCCGACGCCGCTTCCAATGTAGGATTTTTCCTGCCATCCCCGACGGGTTGTTTCTCGGGATTGTTCCAGGAGTCCCGGCGTTGCTGATGCCATGGCGTTGGGAGGATTCGTTGTCCGAACGCAGCGGAATAGGGTGTGGCTTTTCGTGAACTTTGGCGGAGGGACCGACCGCCGGAGCGTGTGACTTTTCGTGAACTTTGCCCGTCAGACCTGCAATCCGATCGCGTCCTGCGCGGCTCTGAGAACGGGGGCGGACAGCGTGCGCGCCTTGCCCGCTCCTTCCGCCAGCACGCGCCCGACCTCGCCGCGATCGGCGAGCAAGGCGGTCAGCTGCTGGCGGATCGGCCCAAGCGTGGCGATGGCGAGATCGGCGAGCGCCGGTTTGAACCGGCCGAACCCCTGGCCGGCGAACTGCGCCAGCACCGCCGCCGGCTCGATCCCCGCCAGCGCGGCATGGATCGTCACCAGGTTGCGTGCCTCCGGCCGGCCGTCGAGCGCGTCGATATTGTCGGGCAGCGGCTCGGCGTCGCTTTTTGCCTTGCGCAGCTTGCCGGCGATCGTGTCGTCGTCATCGACCAGGTTGATCCGCGACATGTCCGACGGATCGGATTTGGACATCTTCGCCCGGCCGTCGCGCAGGCTCATGATGCGCGGCGCCGCCGTCGACACGAACGGTTCGGGCAGCGGGAACAGGTCGACGCCGAAATCCTGGTTGAACTTGGCGGCGATGTCGCGGGCCAGTTCGAGATGCTGTTTCTGATCCTCGCCGACCGGGACATGCGTCGCGCGATAGGCGAGCACGTCGGCCGCCTGGAGAACCGGATAGGTGAACAGGCCGACGCTCGATCCTTCCCGGTTCTTGCCCGCTTTGTCCTTCCACTGGGTCATCCGGTTGAGCCAGCCGACACGCGCCGTGCCGCCCAGGATCCACGCCAGTTCGGCATGGGCGGGCACGCGCGCCTGGTTGAACAGGATCGACCGTTCGGGGTCGATGCCGCAGGCCAACAGCGTCGCGGCCATCTCGATCGTGTTCGCCGCCAAATCGGCGGGGACCACCGGCTGGGTCAGCGCATGGAGGTCGGCGAGGAAGAACAGGCACAGATCGTCCGTCGCCATCGCGTCCTGCATCGCCACCCATTGCCGGATCGCGCCGAGGTAATTGCCGAGGTGGAGGTTGCCGGTGGGCTGGATGCCGGAGACGACGCGCATGAGGGTCCGTTTGATCAGCGGGCGCGCTTGCGCCGCAGGAAGGCCAGGTCGTCGCGGCTGAACGCTCCCAGCACGATGGTGGCGATCGCATAGACCACGCTGCCTGCCGCCACCAGCGCCAGCATCGCCAGCGCGCGTTCTGTCCAGCTGCCGCCGACATAGGGCGTCAGCAGCCCCTGGAGCAGCCACAGGACGCCGCCCATCACCGACGCCGCCGCCGCCAGCCGCCCGGCCCTGCGCGCCAGCCGCGCGTCGGGCACGAAATGGCCGCGCCGGCGCAGCGCGCGGTACAGCAGCATGACGTTGAGCGTCGAGGCCAGCGCGGTCGCCAAGGGCGGCCCCATATGCTTGAGCGGCACGATCAGGGCGAGGTTGAGCGCGAGGTTGGCGACCATCGAGATCGTCGCGCATCGCACCGGCGTCTTCGTGTCGCTGCGCGCATAGAAGCCGGGGGTCAGCACCTTGACCAGGATATAGCTCGGCAGGCCGACCGAAAAGGCCGCCAATGCCTGGGCGGTGTAATGGGTATCGGCCGCATCGAACCGGCCGTGCTGGAACAGCGCCGCGACCACGGGCGCGCCGCACAGCACCAGCGCGACCGTCGCCGGCAGCGTCAGCAGCAGCGCCAACTCCATGCCGCGGTTCTGCGTCTCCATCGCGCCGGCCTCGTCTCCCGCGCCCAACTGGCGCGAGATCATCGGCAGCAGGACCGTGCCCAGGCCGATGCCGATCAGCCCCAGCGGGAGCTGGTTGAGGCGGTCGGCCATATAGATATACGTTACCGAACCGTGCGGCAGAAGCGAGGCGGCAAGCGCGGTCGACACGACCAGATTGATCTGCACCGCGCCGGCCCCCGCCGCCGCCGGCCAGATCAGCGCCATCAGCCGCTTCACGTCGGTGTTGAACCGCGGCAGGCGGAGCCGCAGCCGGACGCCGCTCGACCAGCAGGCCTGGACCAGCCACGCCAGCTGCAGCAGCCCCGACACGCTGACCGCGATCGCCTGGTTGCGCGCAGTCGCCAGCGGATCGTGGCTGTGGAAGAACAACAGCGCCGCGATCAGCGTGAGGTTGAGCAGGATCGGCGCCGCGGCGTTGACCCAGAACCGGTGCAGCGAGTTGAGGATGCCGCCGAGCAGCGACACCAGGCTGATCAGCATCAGGTACGGGATGGTGAACCGCGACAGCAGGACCGCAAAGGCGAACTGGTCATGGGTGACGCCGTTGAACTTGCCCGACAGCGCCAGCGTCACCGGCCAGGCGAAGAGCTCCAGCACGACGGTCATGACGATCAGCACCGGCAGCAGCACCGACAAGGCGTCCTCGGCAAAGGTCACGCCGGCGGACAATCCGGGGCCCCGGGGGTCGGCAACCTTGCGGTTGAACATCGGAATGAACGCCGCCGCGAACGCGCCTTCGGCGAACAACGCGCGGAACAGGTTGGGCAGGCGGAAGGCGACCAGGAAGGCGTCGGACGCAAAGCTGGCGCCGACGAACGTCGCGAACAGCGAATCGCGGGCCAGGCCGAGCATTCGGCTGGCCAGCGTCAACCCGCCGACCGACCCCAGCGCCCGGACAAGGTTCATCGCCGGCGACCCGGGGTCAGGTCGCGGGTGTCAGGCGTTGCCCGCCGCGCCCGCAATCGCGCCTGATTCCTGCGCTTCCTTCTGCTGCAGATAGAGCGCACCGAAATCGATCGGGTCGAGCATCAGCGGCGGAAAGCCGCCGTCGCGAATCGCATCGGCCAGCACGCGGCGCGCGAACGGGAACAGCAGGCGCGGCGCCTCGCCCAGCATGAACGGCTGGAGCGCGTCGAGCGACACGTTGCGCACGCCGAACAGACCGGCAAAGGACAATTCGACGATGAATGCGACCTGTTCGGCCGAGCGCGCCTTGACCTCGATCTTCAGCGTCACCTCGTGGACGTCCTCGCCGACCTGCGCCGCGCCGATGCCGAACTCGACCTCGATCTGCGGCGGGGTCTCGGACTGGAAGATCGCCGGCGCATTGGGGCTTTCGAACGACAGGTCCTTCACATATTGCGAGATCATGCCGATCGTCGGCGCGTTGTCGGCGCCGTTGGCGAGCGGTTCGGAGGAGGAGGTATCCTGGTCGGCCATGTGCGATCATCCCGGAATTTTGAAAATTATGGACCAGTCCAGCCGTTGCTGTCCTGTGAAGGCGCCGCGCCTAGCAGGCGCTCCGCACGAGTTCAACGCCGGTTGCGCGGCGATGGTTTGATTCGCACGGCACTTGTGCTTATGTTGGTGCTGTCAAGGCTTGGAGGCCCGGTGTTCTATCTCGTCCTTTTCGCAATGGTCGCCATCTTCCTGGGACTGCGTCTCTATGCGGTGCTCGGCAAGCGTACCGGCCATGAGCAGGTACTGCCCAAGCCGGCCGAGGATCGACCGGCAACGGTGCCGCAGGTCCTGCCGCGCACGGCCGAGCCGGTGGCCGATCGCGAGCCTGAGGCGCGCGTGGTCGACGGCAATGCCCAAGCGGGGCTGCGGGGCTTGATCTCGGCCGACGCCAGCTTTGACGTCACGCAGTTCCTGGAGGGCGCCAGGTCCGCCTATCGGATGATCCTGGAGGCGTTCTGGAAAGGGGATCGGGAGACTCTGGGATGGTTGTGCGAGGATCATGTCCGCAATGCATTCGGTGAAGCGATCGATGCGCGCACCACGGCGGGGCACGTGCTGGACAACCGGTTGATCTCGATCGAGCGGGTGCTGATCACCGATGCCGGCGTCGACGGTCGGACCGCCAAGGTGACCGTGGCGATCGATGCCGACATCGCCGCGGTGACGCGCGACGGCGAGGGCAATTTGGTCGCCGGCTCGTTGACCGACGCGGTCGTCACGCACGATGTCTGGACGTTCCAGCGCACGCTGAAGAGCAGTGACCCCAATTGGAAGCTCGCCGACACCGACGAGGCGTGACCCGGGGCGAGGCGTGATCGGCGGGCGACCGGATCGGTCGCCGTCTTTTCGCTTGTACGGATTGCCGACCGGCGCAGGCGGACGGTGTAAGCGGGGATGATCGTGAGCTATAAAGCGGGATTGGCGATCACGCTGACATTGCTGCTGGCGGCATGCGGCGGTCGCGTGGTGCCGGGGGCACCCGGTGCCGGCCTGGCCCCGGTGCGTCAGCCGACCCCGGCGACGCCCGTTCCCGCCAAGCCCAATGCGGCAGCGGCGCCCGGCGCCACCGCGGCGACGTCCGGTCTGGTCGCCGGACCTCCCGCCGCCGGCCTGGCGATCGATCGCGACCGCGCCGCCGCGGCGCTTGCCGCCTTTCGCCAAAGCTGCGCATCGCTGATCCGTCGTACCGATCTGTCCGGGCTCACCCGTGGCGACGATTGGCGTCCGGCCTGTACCGCCGCCGGGACGGCGGCCGCGGCCGCTGATCCCCGGGGTTTCTTCACCCGCTGGTTCGAAACCGTCCAGGTCGGCGACGGAAAGGCGTTCGCGACCGGCTATTACATCCCCGAAATCGCCGCGTCGCGCGACCGCCGGCCGGGCTATGACGTGCCGATCTATGGCCGGCCGAGCGATCTGGTCGAGGTCGATCTCGGCGATTTTTCAGAAGCCCTCAAGGGCAAGAAGATCCGCGGCCGGATCGAGGGCGGGGCGCTAATGCCCTATTTCGATCGTACCGAGATCGAACAGGGGCGGCTGACCAATGCGCCGATCCTGGCCTGGGCGGCCGACCCGGTGGCGTTGTTCTTCCTCCAGGTACAAGGATCGGGCGTGCTCCGCCTGGCCGACGGCGGCAGCATCACGATCGGCTATGCGACGCAGAACGGCCGCGACTATACCGGGATCGGCGTAGTGATGCGCGACCGCGGCCTGGTCAAGCCGGGACAGCTGTCGATGCAGGGGCTCTCCGCCTGGCTCCACGCCAATCCCGACCAGGGCGTGGCGATCATGCGCGAGAATCGCAGCTACGTGTTCTTCCGCGTGCTCGACGGGCCGCCCGTGGGCGCGCTTGGCCTGCCGGTGACCGGCGGCGTGACCGTCGCCGCCGACGTCCGCTTCATCCCGCTGGGCGCGCCGGTGTTCCTCTCGCTGGATCGTGCCGATGCCAGCGGGCTGTGGATCGCGCAGGACACCGGCGGCGCGATCAAGGGCGCCAACCGGGTCGACACCTTCTGGGGCGGGGGTCGCGAGGCCGAGGCGATTGCGGGCGGCATGTCCGGGCGCGGCACCGCCTTCCTGCTGTTGCCGGTCGGCACGCTTGCGCGCTTGCGAGGGGTGGGCAGTGGCGGGCCGTCGCCTCGGCCCTGACGAAGCCGCGCTGTGGGCGCGGGTGATGGCCGGCGTGCGGCCGATGCGATCACCCGCCGGGCCGCCGCCGGTCTCACCCGCGGCAGCGGGAGTGCCGGTGCCGAGGCCGCCGCGAGGATCGTCCGCGCCGCCCCCGGTTCCGCTCCCGGTGAAGGCGCAATCCGTTCCCGTCGCGCGCCACGCCGTCGCGACGCTGGACGGCGGGTGGGACAGGCGGCTGGCCCGCGGTATCGTCGAGCCCGACGCCACGGTGGACCTTCACGGCCACACGCTGGCCGGCGCGCATGCCGAGCTTGACGCCGCCCTCACCCGATCGATCGCGCGGCGCGATCGGGTCATCCTGCTGGTGACCGGCCGGCCGCCGCGACCCGACAGCCAGCGTCCCCATGCCCGTGGCGCGATCCGCGCGGCGGTCGGCGACTGGCTTCTCGCGTCGCGCCATGCGCATGCGATCGCGGCGGTGCGCGGCGCGCATCCCCGCCATGGCGGCGTCGGCGCGCTCTACCTCATCTTGCGCAGGATACCGGCACGAGGTTTTTAACCAATTGCTGCCATATCCCTTGCCGCGCTTGGCGGTATTCGGCCGCTCGCCGCAGGGACGTGCCGGGTAAAGATGGAAGCAGCAACGCTGAAAGGCCGGGCGATCATTTTCGCCATGTGCGCCGGCGCGGTCGCGTTCATCCTGGCGATGCTGGCGACGTATCGCGGCGCGATCGATCTGGGCAATGTCACGCTCGCGCTGATCCCCGCCATCGTCTGCGCGACATTATGCTGGGCTGCGGCCGAACGCGCCGTGGCGACGACCGCCGCCGCGCTGGACTCCGCGATCGCCCGCATGGCGCAGGCCGCCCAGGGCGATCTCGTCGGCCCCATCCCACCGGAGATCGAGGCAATCGTGCCGACGCTGGCCGAAGCGATGGCGACGCTGTTCGAACAGACCGAGGCCAATATCGAGGGCGTCAACCGGCTGGCGATGTTCGATCCCGTCACCGATCTGTCGAACCGCATCCACTTCCGCCGGGTTGCCGAGCGACTGTTGGCAGAGGTCCCGGCGGGCAGCGCCGGCGCGTTGCTGTTCATCGATCTCGACCGGTTCAAGTCGGTCAACGACACGCTCGGCCACGCCACCGGCGATATTGTTCTGGGCATGGTAGCCAGCCGATTGCGCGCGGTAGCCGACGAGATCGCGGCATCGGCAGGGGGTCCCTCGCCGTTGATCGGCCGGTTGTCGGGCGACGAGTTCGTCATGTTCTTCCCCGCGCTGCCCGAGGACAGGGATGCCCGGCGGATCGGCCAGGCCGTGGTGCGGGCGCTGGCCAAGCCGTTCGACGTCAGCGGCGCATCGGCCGTGATCGGCGCGTCGGTCGGGGTGGCGCTGCTCCCCGACCATGGCGCCACCCTGCACGACCTGATGCGGGCCGCGGACGCCGCGATGTACGTCGCCAAGGCGTCGGGCCGGGGCCGTGCCGAACAGTTTTCGGATGCGCTGGCCACGGGAATCGCGGATCGCGCCCGGCTTGAAGCGGAGTTGCGCGCGGGCATCCAATGCGGCCAGTTCGCCATGGTCTATCAACCGCAGATCAGCCTGATCGACGGCAAGATCGTCGCGGTCGAGGCCCTGTTGCGCTGGCATCATCCCGATCAGGGCGTGATGCTGCCCGCCACGTTCCTGCAATGTGCCGAGGAAAGCGGCGTGATCGTCGAGCTCGGCGATTGGATAGTGTCTGCCGTGGCGGCGACCATCCGGCGGTGGGACATGATCGGCATCGGGCAGCGCCTGGCGATCAACATCAGCCAGCGGCAGCTGGACCATGCCAGCTTCTTCGTGCGGTTGCGCGACGCGCTGCGCTCGACGGGAGCGCCGGCGCGCTTGCTCGAACTCGAAATGACCGAGACATTGGCGATGCAGTTCAGCGACGATACCATCGCCGCGATCGAGGCGCTGCGCAGCGACGGGGTGACGATCGCGATCGACAATTACGGCAGCGGCTCGTCCAGCCTGTCGCGGTTGTGCCGGCTGCCGATCGACCGCATCAAGCTCCATGGCGGGCTGATCGAGCATATCGTCGAGCGCGCCGAGGCACGCCAGATCGCGCAATCGGTGATCGGCCTGATCCATGGCCTTGGCTGCGAGGCGGTTGCCAAGGGGGTCGAGAACACCGACCAGGCCGAGGTGCTGCGCGTCATCGGCTGCGACGTCATCCAGGGCTATGCCATGGCCCGGCCGATGGGCGAGGATGACTTCGTCGCCTGGGTCCAGGACGGCCGCCGCCAGGCGCGCGCCGGCTGACGCCGATAATTGCCGTTGCCGGTAGCGGTCGGGCTGTCGGTCAGGCGGCCAGTTTGCGCAGCACGTAGTGCAGGATGCCCCCGTTGGTGAAATATTCGAGCTCGTTGACCGTATCGATGCGGCATCGCGCCTCGAACGTCTCGCTTGATCCGTCGCCGCGGGTCAGCGTGACCTCGACCATCTGGCGCGGGCGCAGACCGGCGACGCCAGCGATGCCGAACGTCTCCGACCCGTCGAGCGCCAGCGTCTCGCGGTTGACGCCGTCGACGAATTGCAGCGGCAGGACGCCCATGCCCACCAGGTTCGAGCGATGGATGCGTTCGAAGCTCTCGGCAATGACCGCGCGCACGCCGAGCAGGTTGGTGCCCTTTGCCGCCCAGTCGCGCGACGATCCCGTGCCGTATTCCTTGCCGGCCACGATCACCAGCGGCACGCCGTCCGCCTTGTACCGCATCGCCGCGTCGTAGATCGGCATGATCTCGTCGCGATATCTGCTCATCCCGCCCTCGACGCCCGGCACCATCTCGTTCCTGATGCGGATGTTGGCGAAGGTGCCGCGCATCATCACGTCGTGATTGCCGCGGCGCGCGCCATAGCTGTTGAAGTCGGCGCGGCTGACCTGGTGCTCCTGCAGGAACGTGCCCGCCGGGCTGTCGGCCTTGATCGATCCCGCCGGCGAGATGTGGTCGGTGGTGATCGAATCGCCGAGCAAGGCGAGCAGGCGTGCGTCGACGATATCGGTGACCGGCGGGGGCGTCATCGTCATGCCCTCGAAATAGGGCGGGTTGGCGATATAGGTCGAGCCGGCGCGCCAGGTATAGGTGTCCGATCCGGCGACCTCGATGCCGCGCCACTTGTCGTCGCCGGCATAGACATTGCCATAGCGGCTCTCGAACATGCCGCTGTCGATATTCGCCGCCATCGTATCGGCGACTTCCTGGTTGGTCGGCCAGACGTCCTTCAGGAACACTTCACCGCCGTCGCTGCCGATGCCCAGGGGGGCTTCGATCATGTCCTCGGTCACCGTTCCCTTCAGGGCATAGGCGACGACCAGCGGGGGGCTGGCCAGGAAATTGGCGCGGACGTCGGGCGAGATGCGGCCTTCGAAATTGCGGTTGCCCGACAGGACCGACGCGGCGACGAGGTCGTTGCCGTTGATCGCGGCCGAGATCGGCGCGGCCAGCGGGCCCGAATTGCCGATGCAGGTGGTGCAGCCATAGCCGACCAGGTTGAACCCCATCGCGTCAAGGTCCTCGGTCAACCCGGCCTTGTCGAGATAATCGGTAACGACCTGTGATCCCGGCGCCAGGCTGGTCTTGACCCAGGGCTTGGGCGAAAGCCCCAGGGCGCGGGCCTTGCGCGCGACCAGCCCGGCGGCGACCAGCACGCTGGGGTTCGAGGTGTTGGTACAGCTGGTGATCGCCGCGATCACCACGTCGCCGTCGCCGATGTCGTGATCGCGACCCTCGACGTCGACCCGTTCGGGCCGGTCCTTGAAATAGAGCTTGGCAAGATCGCCGTTGAACACCTCGTCGACCTTCGTCAGGCTGACGCGGTCCTGCGGCCGCTTGGGCCCCGCGAGGCTGGCGACGACGGTCGACATGTCGAGTTCGAGCGTGTCGGTGAAGACCGGGTCGGGCGCGTCGGCGTGGCGCCACATGCCCTGTGCCTTGGCATAGGCTTCGACCAGCGCGATCGTCTCGGCCGGGCGACCGGTAAGCTTCAGATAGTCGATCGTCTTGTCGTCGACCGGGAAGAAGCCGCAGGTCGCGCCATATTCGGGCGCCATGTTGGCGATCGTCGCCCGGTCGGCCAGCGTCATCGTGTCGAGCCCGGGCCCGAAGAATTCGACGAACCGCCCGACCACACCCTTCTGGCGCAGCATCTGGGTGACGGTCAGCACCAGGTCGGTGGCGGTGATCCCCTCGTTGGTGCTCCCGGTCAGCTTGAAGCCGACGACCTCGGGGATCAGCATCGACACCGGCTGGCCGAGCATCGCCGCCTCCGCCTCGATCCCGCCGACGCCCCAGCCGAGCACGCCCAGGCCGTTGACCATCGTCGTGTGGCTGTCGGTGCCGACCAGCGTGTCGGGATAGG
>NZ_CAXTHV010000040.1:0-24594 GCF_964244265.1 uncultured Sphingomonas sp.
CGGATGGAGGAGGCGCTCGACGTGCTCGTGCCGCTGCTCGCCGGCGAGACGGTGACGCGGACGACCGACTGGTTCACGCTCAACGAGGCGCGCGTGCAGCTCACCCCCTGGACGCGGCCGTCGGTCGAGATCGCGGTCGCCTCGCTGATCTCGCCGTCGGGCGCGCGCGCGGCGGGGCGGCACGGGCTCGGCCTCCTCTCGATCCAGGCGACCTCGAAAGACGGGTTCAACGCGCTCGCCTCCAACTGGGCGATCGCCGAAGGCGTCGCCGCCGACAACGGCCAGGTGATGGACCGCGCCCGTTGGCGGCTGGTCGGCCAGATGCACATCGCCGAGACGCGCGAACAGGCGATCGCCGACGTCCGCTTCGGGCTCGCCAAATGGCTGGCCTATTTCAAGGACGTCGCCAATCTGCCGCTGGTGCCCGAAGGCGTCGGCGATCCGGTCGAGGCCTATCTCGCGAGCGACGCGGCGGTGGTCGGCACGCCCGACGACGCGATCGCGCGGATCGAGCTGCTCCGGCAGGAAAGTGGCGGTTTCGGCGCCTTCCTGCTGTTCGCGCATAACTGGGCGGACTGGGCGGCGACGCAGCAGAGCTACGAGATGATCGCGCGTTACGTGATGCCGCATTTCCAGCAGCTCAACCGCAACCGCGACGCCTCCTACGAATGGGTCAAGGCGAACCGGCCGAGGTTCGGCGAGCAGACTCGCGCCGCGATCACCGCCGCCATCGCGAAACACGAGGCGGAAAAAGGCGGCGAGCATATCCGCCCCGGCCTCAAGGACGTGCTCGCGCATGACAAGGATGAAGCCGCGTCGTCGTGAAGGGCTGCGCGCCCTGCCGGCGGTCGTCGGGATCAGCCGAGCATCGGCGTCAGCTCCGGGTCGCCTGCGGCCATCGCGCGGCGATAGGCCGGGCGCGCGCCGATCCGCGCGAGATAGGCCAGGATGTTCGGATAAGGCGCCAGGTCGCGCTGGGTGAACATCCGCATGGTGGTCAGCGGAAATACCATCATGATGTCCGCGGTGGTAAAGGCGTCGCCCGCGAACCAGGTGGCCGCGCCCAACCGCTCCTCGGCGAGCGCCAGGACATTGGCGCTGCGCTCGCCGAGCGCGTTCGCCATGCCGCCGTCCATGCCGATCGACTGGACGATCAGCACTACCATCTCGCTCGCGACGAAGGTGCCGTTCGCGACGTGCAGCCAGAACAGCCAGTCGGCGAAGGCGGGATCGTCGGGGGGCAGCGTCAGGCGGCCGCCGCCATGCTTCATGACGATATAATCGACGATCGCGCCGGTTTCGGCGAGGACGACGGCGCCATCGGTGATGACCGGCGCGGTGCCCAGCGGGTGAAGCGCCTTGTATTCGGGCGGCGCCATCTGCATCGGCGGGCTGCGGTCATAGACCTTGAGCACATAGTCGATGCCGAGCTCCTCGCAGAGCCAGACGATGCGCTCCGACTGCGACAGGCGGAGATGATGGACGATCAGCGTCATATATTGGCTCCTGAAGCATGGCGCGCGGCAAGGTAACCGAAGACGAACGAGGCGGCGATGCTGGCGCCCGGCCCCGGATAGGTCCGGCCGAATACCGGCGCCGCGGCGTTGCCGCAGACGTAGAGCCCCGGGATGACGCCGCCGTCTTCGCGTAGCACGCGCGCCTGGTCGTCCGCCATCAGCCCGCCCGCCGTCCCGACATCGCCCGGCACGATCCTGACCGCATAGAACGGCGCCTGTTCGAGGGTGCCGAGCGCCGGGTTCGGCGTCACGCGCGGATCGGCGTAGACTTTGTCATAGGCGCGCGCCCCGCGATGGAAGTCGGCGTCGTCGCCGGCACGCGCGAACCCGTTGAAACGCGCGACTGTCCGCGCCAGTCCGACAGGGTCGATGCCGCATTGTCCGGCCAGCGCCTCCAGCGTGTCGGCGCGCTGGAGATAGCCCGATTTGATCCAGCTCGGCGGCGTGACCCGCGGCGGCACCGCGCCCCACGGATAATGGCGGCGGTGGCGGGCATCCATGACGATCCAGGCGGGCACGCCGTCATGCGCGTACATGGCCTGGCCGATTTCCATGTACGAGGCGGCCTCGTTGACGAAGCGCTCCCCCCTGGCGTTGACGGTGATGCAATATGGCTTCTGCATTTCCTGCGGGCTGTGAAAGCCGGCGATCTGGCCGTTGGCCTTGAGCGAGACGGGTACCCACCACGCCTCTTCCAGGTGGCTGGTCGCGGCGCCGTGCGCGCGTGCCGTCGCCAGGAGATCGCCGGTATCGCCGGGATTGGCCATGGTCCAGTCGGAACCCGCCGGATGTCCCTGATGCTCGCGGCGGAGCGCGGGATTGCGCGCATATCCGCCCGCCGCGATCAGCACGCCGCGCCGCGCCAGGATCCTGCCGCCATCCGCCAGGCGGACCCCCGCAATGCGCCCGCCTTCCTCGATCAGGTCGGCGACCGCCATGTTCGCGCGCAGATCGATGCCGCGCCTGCGCACCGCGAGCAGCATCCGCGCCTGAAGCGCCGCGCCGCGGAAATAGAGCGGCGCCCCCGCCAGCTTCTGGCGCAGGGATCGCACCGCGACGCGCGCCGCCATCAGCTTGCCCCTGATCGTCCGACCGGCGAGTGACATCGCGGCGAACTCGTCCGTCGCGATCGGCAGGTTCCAGCCCGGCAGGAGCTGGAGGCGCTCCGCATCGTCGCCCAGCGCCTTGGCCGAGATCATCCTGGCGCCGATCGCGCGGCCCGCGGCGTGACCGCCCGGCCGCTCGTCATAATAGTCCGAATAGCCCTTGCAGGCGTAGAAGCGCAGGCCCTCTTCCTCGAGCATCGTCACCATCGGGTCGATCGCCCGGAGGAAGGACTCGCGCCGGGCGGGAGTCGATGCCTTGTCGGTATTGCCGATCAGGTCGTCCAGATAGGTTCGTCCGGCGTCGATCGTGTCCCGGTCGCCCGTCCGCCGCGATACCGGATTGCCCGGGAGCCACAGGATGCCGCCCGACATCGCCGTCGATCCGCCGAACTTCGCATTCTTTTCCAGGACGGTCACCGACATGCCCGCCCTGGCCGCGGTCAGCGCGGCGGCCAGGGCGCCGCCACCGCTGCCGACAATCACGAAATCGGTGGTTTCCGTTCCCGAATCGCTCATGCCGGCGATCCGATCGGAGGCGGCCCGATCGGCCCGCGGCCGGTCGCGTCACGTGATGGCACAGCTGATCGCCTTCCCCAGTTAGACGCGCTTTTCCGACCACAGGGACGAGTAATCGTCTTGATGGCGGACGACAGATGTCGGGCGGGGGGCGACCGCATTTTCCGCTCGAACCACCCCGGAATCGCGATCGCGGCTACGATCTTTGAACGAATCTCCTACTAAAGCCCAAGCCGATGCTGCATCTTCAACTCCCGCCCCGATCGATGGACGGGAGATGCGCGGTCGCGGATTGCCGCGGGAATGACGTACGCCTCGCGGCAGATGAGGCGCGGAGAGGCGAACGATGAATGTTTATCTGGAAGACGGCGCCTATGCGGCGCAACCGCTCGCGCCCGATACCAGCGCGGCGGTCGTGCGCGTGGATGCGTTACGCAATTTCCCGGGTCTGGTGACTGAACTGGGCGGCGATCCGCTGGATCTGCTGGCCCGTGCGCAGATCGATCCGGCGGTGCTCGACAATCGCGATGCCGTCATCCCCTATCGCCTGATGGTGCACCTGCTCGAACGCGCCGCCGCGGAGCTGAAGTGCGACGATTTCGGCATGCGGCTGGCGGCGCTGCAGGGTGGCGCCAAGGTGCTGGGACCCATTGAGATTGCCATGAAGAACTCGCGCTCCGTGGGCGATGCGTTTCGTTACTGCGCCGAGCATATCCAGGCATACAGCTCGGCGGCACAGATCAGCATCGAGACCGACCGCGCCGAACAGCGCAGTTTCATGCGCTTCGAAATCCTGCTCAGCCGGCTACCCTATCAGCGGCAGGTCGTCGAACAGGCGCTGCTTCTCACCTACCATGCCGCCGCCGACATCAGCGCCGGCGAAGTGCGCGCCCGCGAAGTGTGGTTCAGTCACGAGCCGCTCGCGCCGTTATCGACCTATCGCCGGTATTTCGGTTGCGTGGTCCGGTTCGGCCAGTCGTCCAATGGGCTGTTCTTCACCGAACGCGACCTGCGTTGCCCGATCGTCGACCCCGATCCGCAGCTGTACGAGCTCGCGACCTGCTTCATCGACAGCCGCTTTCCGGCGGCCAACCAGACCATGAGCACGCGGGTGCGGGCGCAGATCGGGCGCCTGCTCGACAGCGGGGAATGCACCAACGACCGCGTCGCCGCGGCACTCGGGCTCCATCCGCGCACCTTGCAGCGGCGGCTGCGCGAGGAGGGCCAGTGCTTCGAGGCGATCAAGGACGATTTCCGCCGCGATGTCGCGCTGCGCTACCTCGGCCAGTCGGGCATGCCGCTGACCCGCGTCGCCGAGATGCTGGGCTATTCCGAGGCATCGGTGCTGTCGCGCAGCTGCTATCGCTGGTTCGCCGCCTCGCCGCGCAAGCTGCGCACCGAACTGACGAGCTGACCGGTCAGGCCGCCGCGGGCGGGATGCCCGGCAGGAAGCGCGATTCGTCGGATCGCCATTCGACCATTACGTTGCGGTGCGCGAACTGCCATGTCCCGTCGCGGCGGACGAGATCGTCGAGATAGCGCCCGGCATGGTCCGGGCCGATATCCGAGATCACCGTGAAATACGTGACGGCCGCGGCGTGCTCCGGCCCCTTGAGCGTGATGTGGCAGGTGCCGAGATGATGCCGCTGCAGCTTTACCGTCGCATCGCGCGCGGCGCGCATGGTGCGCAGCGCCTTCTCGATTGCGGCGCGCCCATGCCATTGGCCGGACGCAATCTCGAAAATGCCGTCCTCGGCATAGCAGGGGATCAGGTCTTCGTAGCGGCCATTGTCGCCGGCGTCGGTGTAGCGCGCGATGGTCTGCCTTATCCCCTCGCGCGCCAGCATGTCCTCGACCGTCATCGCGGTCTTCAGGGCGTCGAGTCGCGCTTGGGCTCGGGTCCGAGATCGTCGTCGGCATGACTGTCCTGGAGGAAGGTGCGCAGCCGGCGATGGAAGTTCGCGATCGCGCGCTCCTGCACCGGGCTGGTCCGCCCGCCCTTGAACCCGCGCGAGCGCAGCCCCTTCTGCACCTTCGGGATGTTCTCGAAATCCTGCGTGTAGATCAGCGGGTAATTGCCGTCGCGCCAGTCCGCATGGAATTCGCGTTCGACCTGCGGTTCGTCGCCGGGCGGGTAACGCTCCAGCGACCAGGTGTCGAAATAGCATTTCTCGGGATCGTCGCCATAAGGCCGCATCCGATACCAGAGCACCGCCTCGATCGCCGGATGCAGGAATACCGTGTTGGGGAAGACGTGCCAGTCAAACCCCGTCTCGGCCATATATTCGGGCGTCAGCCCCTCGGGCCAGCCCGCGCCGCTCTCGATCGCCCGCTGGTAGATGCCCTCGCCCCATTTGGTGAGCACCTCGATGGGAGTCGCGTCGGCGGGCAGGTCGCGCAGCGCCTGGATCGACTGGAAGGCGCGCTCGGTCTGCATCGCCGCCAGGTCGTTCTTGAACTGCTTGCCATATTCGTAGAGATATTCGCGGAAATCCGGTTCTTCCGCGAGCGGCTCGAGCCGCGCCGAGCGGCCGATCGGCAGGCCGGTCCCGAACTCATAGCTCATCCAGCCATGCCGCCCCATCGCCCGGCTGGTCGAATAATCCTTGGTATAGGTCAGCATCTGCTGATGCGTGGTCTGGACGTGGTAGAATTCGGTGAACGCCTCGACCACCGTCTTCCAGTTTGCCTCGACGATCGTCGATTTGTACCAGGAGAACCGAAGCTTCTCGAACTCCATCTTGTCGCAACGCGACTTCATGGGCTCGAGGAACTGGTCGAGCGGCTGGCATTCGGGATCCATGTTGATCCACACCCAGCCACCCCAGGTGCCGACCTGTACGGCGGCCAGATCGGCGTCGCCTTCCTTGAGGCAGGCGCCCCAGTCATGCCGGTCGACCACCTCGACATTGCTGCCGTCGACCGCGAAGCGCCAGCCATGGAACGGGCAGACGAACTGCTTGGTATGGCCGCAGCCCTCTGCGAGCAGCGTACCGCGATGGGGACAGGCATTGTGGAACGCCTTGACCCCGGCATCGCCTTCGCCCGAGCGCACGACGATGATCGAATCGGTCAGGATCTCGTAGACGACATAATCCCCGATCTTGGGGATCTCCTCCAGCCGGCAGGCGATCTGCCACACCTTGGGCCAGAGATGTTCCGCTTCGGCGCGGGCGAAATCGCGGTCGAAGAAATCCTCCTTCGGCACGAAATCGTCGCGGACGGCCTCTGGCGGAAAAGACGATACACTCATGTCACACTCCAATTCCGGCCGTCATGCGACGGTATTCTTGTCGGCGTCCCAAGGTCAGGCGGGCTCGCGCACCAGCGAGCGGATGGCGGTCTCGATCTCGGCCAGTGACGGCAAAGATGCCGTCTCCAGCGGTTGCGAGAATGGTACCGGCGCATATTTGGCGCCGATGCGGATGACGGGCGAGCGCAGCTTGTCGAACAGCTTCTCGTGGATCGCCGCCGAAATTTCCGCGCCCGGGCCGAACTTCTTGACCGCTTCATGCGCGACGATCGCCGCGCCGGTCTTGGCCACCGATTCCAGCACGGTGTCCATGTCGAGCGGCGAGACCGTGCGCAGGTCGATCAGTTCGACATCCACCTCGTCCTTCAACTTATCGACCAGGCCGGCGATCGCCTGCACGATCCGGCCATAGGCGACGATCGTCAGGTCGCGTCCTTCGCGGACGACCTTGGCCTTGCCGATCGGGATTTTCTTGTACCGTTCGGGCGCCGCCCCGGGCGTGAACAACGCCGGCAGCGTCTCGATGAAGATCACCGGATCGGGATCGTCGATCGCCGAGAGCATCAGGCCATAGGCATCCGCCGGGTTGGACGGCAGCACCACCTTCAGCCCCGCGGTATGCGCGAACCAGGCTTCGAGATAATCCGAATGCTGTCCGCCATTGGCGACCCCTGCGCCCGTCATCGTCCGCACGACGATCGGCACGTTGGTCTGTCCGCCCGACATGAAGCGCAGCTTGGCGGCATGGTTCACGATCATGTCGGAGGCGACCGTGGTGAAGTTCATCAGCATGATCTCGGCGACCGGCTTGAAGCCGATCAGCGATGCGCCGATCGCGGCGCCCATGATCGCCTGTTCGGAAATCGGGGTGGACTTGACGCGGTCGGTGCCGAACTTGGTCGACAGGCCGGCGGTGATGCCGCAGACGCCGCCGCCTTCCTTGTCGGCAATGTCCTCGCCCAGCAGCAGCACGGTCTCGTCCGCTTCCATCGCATCGGACAGCGCCAGGTTGACGGCCTGGACCAGGGTCATCTTGTCGCTCATTCGGCCACCTCATACGCATAGACGTCGCGGGCGACCTCGATCGCCTCGGGAAAGGGGCTGTCGAGCGCGAATTGCAGCGCGGCGTCGATCTCGTCCTTGTGGCCCGCCTCGATCGCGGCCAGTTCGGCCTCGTCGGCATGGCCGTTGTCGAGAAGGAAGCTGCGATAGACCGGATAGGGATCGGCCTGCATCGCTGCGGCCTTTTCGCCTTCGTCCATATATTTGTCGTCGTCGCCGAAGACATGCCCGAAGAAGCGGAACGTCATCGCCTCGATCAACGTCGGCCCTTCACCGGCGCGGGCGCGGTCGATCGCCTCGCTGGCCGCCGCGTGCATCGCGAGGACATCGTTGCCGTCGACCCGGACGCCGGGCATCGTATAGCTCTCCGCGCGCCGCGCGATCTGGTCGATCGCGGTGCCGAATTCGGTCTTCGTATGCTCGGAATAGCGGTTGTTCGAACAGACAAAGACCACCGGCAGCTTCCACAGCGAGGCAAGGTTGAGGCTTTCGTGGAACGCGCCGATATTGGACGCACCGTCGCCGAAATAGGCGATCGTCACCGCATCGTTGCCCTTGAGCTTCGATCCCCAGGCCAGGCCGTTGGCGATCGGCATGGTCGAGCCGACGATCCCGGTCGTGACCATCACCCCGCTGCCGGGATGCGTGATATGCATCGGGCCGCCCTTGCCCTTGCAGGTGCCGGTGACGCGCCCGGCGAGTTCGGCCCAGAGCTGGTCGACCGGACACCCCTTGGCGAGCGAATCGTGCGTGCCGCGATAGATCGTGCAGATATAGTCGGTGTCGCGCAGCAGGGCGGAAATCGTCGACGGGATCACTTCCTGCCCGCGATAGGAATAATAGGGCATCACCAGGCGCCCGGACTTGATCACCGCGCGCATCCGCTCGTCATTCTGCTTCAGCAACGACATCTTCATAAAGATGTCGATCATCACGTCCCTGCTCAATGCGCTCACAGCCATGCGACTCCTTTCGCGTGCCGACGGGGCCGGAAAACCGCGCCGGGCAAGCCGCCGGACGCTATGAATTGACCTTCGATCACGTCTTGATGGCGAGCGACAATAACCGGGGCGGTGGCGACAACGCAACGGACTTGTCGGCGGGCGATACCGCGTCGATCCGGCGGATCCGCATCGCCGCTGTCGCGCGCCATCAAGACGCCGATCCCGGCCTGCGCTATCCGGAAATCATCCATGCCGCCGGCCGACGCGGCAATGGCGCGGCGGGCGCCGAAGGGAAAGTCGATGAGCGGCAAGGTGGTGGTCATCACGGGCGCGGGCACCGGTCTGGGCAGGGCCGTCGCGCGGCGCCTGGGGGCGGACGGCGAGGCAATGGTGCTGCTCGGCCGCTCGGTCGCCAAGATCCAGGCGGTCGCGGACGAGATCGGCCCGGGCGCGCTGGCGATCGGCTGCGATGTCGCCAGCCCCGATGCGGTGCGCGCCGCCTTTGCCGCGATCGAGCAGCACCATGGCCGCATCGACGTGCTGATCAACAATGCCGCGGTGTTCGAACCTTTCCTGATCGAGGAGGCATCGGACGCCCAGTTCCGCGACACGGTCGGGACCAATCTGCTCGGCCCCATGCTGTGCGCGCGATCCGCCATTCCGTTGTTGCGCCGGAGCAAGGCCGGGCTCGTCATTTCGGTCTCTTCGGAATCGGTCGATCTCGATATGCCGCACCTCGTCGTCTATGAAGCGACCAAGGCGGGACTGGAGCGGTTCACGCGCGGCCTGCGCCAGGAACTGGGCGACGACCATATTCGCGCCACGACGCTCAGGATCGGCTCGCTGAACGACCCCGACAAGCAATGGGATGTCGATCCAGAGACATTCGGCCGCTTCGCGGCAGCCAGCAGCAAGGCCGGGTTCGATCTTTACGCAAAGACGTTTTCGGAGCTGGACACGATTGCGGGTCTCGTCCGGATGCTGATCGACCTGCCGGGGGATACCAGGCTCGACCTCGTGACGCTCCAGGGCCATCGCGCGGCATGAGTATCGCCGGGACGAATTATGCCCGATCAGGGGGCGATCCGCGCCGAGCCGATTGACCGCATCGACCGCATCACCCAACCGTTGCCGGCCGCGGTAAGGGCGGGATGAGGAACCGACAAGCTATGGACGAGACATTCGATTTCATCGTCGTCGGCAGCGGCGGCGGATCCATGTGCGCGGCGCTGGTGATGAAGTCGCAGGGCAAGTCGGTATTGATCCTCGAGAAGACCGATCTGTTCGGCGGCACCACCGCCATGTCGGGCGGCGTGATGTGGATACCCAACAATCCGTTCATGAAGCCGGCCGGTGTCGAGGACAGTCCCGACCAGGCGATGCGCTATCTCGACAATGTGGTCGGCGATCACGACGACACCCCGGGCGCCTCGCGCGAGCGGCGCATGACCTATGTCACCGAGGCGCCGCGGATGGTCGAGTTCCTGACCGCGCAGGGCATCAAGCTGCGCCGCATCCCGTATTGGCCGGATTATGACGACGATCGGCCCGGCGGATCGGAAGCAGGCCGTACCGTGGTCGCCGAGCTGTTCGACGCGAGCGAGCTTGGCGAGTGGAGGACGAAGCTGCGGCCCAACTTCGTGGAACTGCCGGGATCGCTCGACGAGGTGATGAGCCTGGCGCACATGAAGCAGACGTGGATCGGCAAGCGCAATCTGGTGCGGATCGCGCTGCGCGGCGTCGCCGCCAAGCTGACGGGCAAGCATTGGGTGACGGCGGGCAATGCGCTCCAGGGGCGGATGTTCCAGGCGGCGATCAAGGCCGGCGTCGACATGCGCGCCAATGCGGCGGTCAAGCGGCTGGAGACCGGCGAGGATGGCGGCGTGACCGGCGTCGTCGCCCAGATCGACGGCCAGGAACGCCGGTTCGCCGCGCGCGACGGCGTGCTGGTCAACGCCGGCGGCTTTTCCCGCAACCAGGCGATGCGTGACCGATACCAGCCCGGGACGTCGGTCGAGTGGACCAATGCCAGCCCCGGCGACACCGGCGAAATGATCCAGGAAATGATGCGGATCGGCGCCGACATCGCGCAAATGGAAGAGATGGTGGGTTGTCAGGTGACGCTGACGCCCGAAAATCCCGAAATCCACCCGATGGTGCAGGCCGATGTTTCCAGCCCGCATTCGATCATCGTCGACCAGAGCGGCGTTCGCTACATGCGCGAGGCGCAATCCTATATGCGCTGGTGCCAGGAAGTCTTGGAGCGCAACAAGACCGTACCCGCCATTCCGAGCTGGCTGGTGCTCGACAGCCAGTTCATGAAGAAATACATGCTTTCCGGCTCGCTGCCGTTCGGCAGGAAGCCGCCGAGCTGGATCGAGAGCGGATTCCTGAAAAAAGCCGATACGCTGACCGGCCTGGCGGAGATTTGCGGCATGGAGCCGGGTAAGCTGGAGGCGTCGGTCGAGCGCTTCAACGGCTTTGTCCGCAAGGGCAGGGACGAGGATTTTCACCGCGGCGAGCGCGCCTATGACCGGTATCTCGGGGACCCCACCCACAAGCCGTCGCCGTCGCTCGGCACGGTGGAGCAGGCGCCGTTCTACGCCGTCAAGATCTATCCGGGCGATGTCGGCACGTATGGCGGCGTCGTCACCGACGTGAATGCGCGCGTGCTGCGCGCGGACGGGTCGCCGATCCCCGGATTGTACGCCACGGGCATATCGACCGCCTCGGTAATGGGGCGTGCTTATCCAGGGGCGGGATCGAGCGTCGGTCCGTCCTTCGTCTGGGGCTATGTCGCGGCCAAGCATGCCGCGCATGCCGGTAATCAAATGGGTTGAACATGGCATTTCTATATTCGGACGAACAGATCGCGATCGGCGAGGAGGCACGGCGCCAGCTTGCCGCGCGCTTTGACGGCAAGGCGCTGCGCGCCATCCTGGAACGCGGCGAGGGCCATGATGCGGGCTTCTGGAAGACCTGTGGCGAGAATGGCTGGACGGGGGTCGCCATTCCCGAGGAACATGGCGGGCTGGGTCTTGGTCTGATCGAGTTGTGCCGGATCGCCGAGGCAACGGGGCGGGTCGTCGCGGGCGCGCCGTTCCTGTCGACCTCGTACGCCGCCGCCGAGGCGATCGCGCGCTGGGGATCGGACGAGCAGCAGGCACACTGGCTGCCCGGGCTCGCCGCCGGCGAGACGATCGGCGTGCTGGCGAGCACGGAGGGCAATTCGGTCGCGCCGCGCACGCCGGCAACGCAGGTCCGGGGCGGTAAGCTTCGCGGCACCAAGCGGGCGGTGACGGGCGGCGGCGCGGCGGACGTCGCCATCGTCCAGGCCGATGCCGGCGATGGCGAAACGGCCTTGTTCGTCGTGCCCCTCGACGATGTCGAGCGGATCGCACTCGACGCCTTCGACCCCAGCCGCGCGGCCGCCGACCTGATCTTCGACGGCCAGGTGGCCGAACGTCTGCCCCGCTCCGATGTCGCCAGCCTCGGCACGCTGCTTTGCCGGCTGGCGGTGGTGGTCGCCGCCGAGCAGGTCGGCGGCGCCGATGCCTGTATCGAGGTGGCGCGCGATTTCGCCAATAGCCGGGTCGCCTTCGGCCAACCGATCGGCAAGTTCCAGTCGGTCAAGCATGGCATTGCCGAGATGTGGGTGCTCAACGAGCTCGCCCGCGCGGCCACCGCCGATGCCGCGCACCGGTTCGACAGCGGCGCGCCGGGCGCCGAACTTGCCGCCGCCACCGCGCGGCTCAACGCTTCGGACGCCTATGAGCAGGCCGCATGGCTGGCGACGCAGGTCCATGGCGGCATCGGCGTGACCTGGGAAGCCGATCTTCACCTTCATTATCGCCGCGCGCGCGCGACCGCGCTCGAACTGGGCCAGCCCGCCATGTGGGAAGACCGTATCGTCGCCGCACTGGAGCAGCAGCCATGACCATTGCCGACACGCCCGCCGAATACGATGCCTATCGCGCCCGGGCGCGGACCTTCCTTGAGGCTCAAGTCGCCGAATTCGGGATGGAGGCCCGCGCGCATCTCGGGGCGGAGGAGACGGTCGCGCTCGCCAGGCGCTATCAGGCGGCAAAGTTCGCCAACGGCTTTGCGGGCATCAACCTGCCGACGCAATATGGCGGCCAGGGCCTGTCGCAGATCTACAAGATCATCTTCGACCAGGAGGAGATGCCATATGGCTTCCCCACCGAGTTCTTCTCGATCAGCCTGGGCATGCCGCTGCCGATCATGCTGCGGCGTGCGCCCGAGGAACAGCGCCAGCGTTTCGCCGTCCCCGCGCTGAAGGGCGAAAACATCTGGTGCCAGCTCTTCTCCGAGCCGGCCGCCGGCTCCGATCTCGCGGCGCTCCGGACCCGCGCCGAGCGGGATGGCGACGATTGGGTGATCAACGGCCAGAAACTGTGGACGAGCTATGCGCAATATGCCGATTACGGCGTTATCGTCGTGCGCACCGATGGCTCGGTTGCCAAGCACAAGGGCCTGACTTATTTCTGGCTCGACATGAAGGCGCCGGGGATCACCGTCCGCCCGATCAAGCTGATGACCGGCGACAGCCATGTCAACGAGGTGTTCTTCGACAATGTCCGCATTCCCGACAGCCAGCGGCTGGGCGCGGTGGGCGAGGGCTTTGCCGTGGCGATGGAAACGCTGTTCATCGAACGCTATGCCGCCGCCGACGAGGCCGGGTTCGGGCCGCCGGCCGCCTATTTCGCCGCCTTTGCGCGTGACCTGCAGACAGAGGACGGCCCCGCGATCAAGGATGGCCGCATCCGCCGCGAGATCGCCAGCGCCTATCGCCAGCAGAGCGCGCTGGCCGCGATCCGCGACACCGCCTTCCTCGCCTTGACGCAGGGCAAGGAGCCCGACGCCAACGGATCGATCCACAAGCTTGTGTCGATGCGCTCGCGCCAGCGCCTGTCGGCGATTGCGCTCGACATGGTCGGCCCCTCGGCCATCGCGATCGACCACACCAGCCGTAACCGGCGCAACTGGACGACGAGCTGGATGTCGGGACCATTGGGCCGGATCGCGGGCGGCGCCGACGAGATGCTGCTCAACACTATTGCGGAGCGCGTCCTGGGCTTGCCGCAGGATTATCGTCCGGACAAGAATATGCCGTTCAACCAGGCGGCGGCCTGACGCGCGCCCGGCATTGCCGGGGCCGGCCTGCGGAACGGAACGAATCGATTACCAGGGGAAAGCGAGCGAAGCGGAATGAAGCCAGGAACGAAACTGAAGAGCGCGGTGTGCGATACCGAGGTGATGGTGATCCGCGCGCCGCCGACCGGCGACGTCGCGTGCGGCGGTGCGCCGATGGCCGAGCAGCGCCCGGGCGAGCCGGGCGCGATCGATCCGGCCTTTGCCCAGGGCACCAAGGTCGGCAAGCGCTATCAGGATGCGGATGCCACGGTCGAGCTGCTGTGCATCAAGGGGGGACAGGGCTCGCTGTCGATGGCCGGCGTCATGCTTCACCCCAAGGACGCCAAGCCGTTGCCGGCCTCCGACTGAACGCCGCATCGACGCGGCTCGTCTGCCCGCCGGTCGCAACGCCAGGGCGCTATTAACGACAGCGCGCCGGCCAGATGTTGCGGTTCATTGTCCGCTTCTGCCAGACTGCGGACGGAAAAGCTGCATCGAGAAGGGGCCGTCCGAGCCATGTGTAGCGCGCTGACCGAGCCGACGCTGACCGAACCGACACCGGGCCATCCTCCGCAATCGCAGACGGCGGCAAGCCATAATCTGCTCGGCCAGCGGCTGGGACGCAAGGGGCGTGACACGCGCGAGCGGATCCTCGCCGCCATGGCGCGGCTGATGAGCAAGCCGGGGTCCGAGCCGGTCTCGCTGAGCGCGGTGGCGCGCGAGGCGTCGGTCGGCATGACCACGCTGTATCTCTATTTCGCCGATCTCGGCGAGTTGCTGCTCTCGGCGCTCGAACCGGTCATCGCCGATATCGGCTCGTTCAACGATCTCGCGCGATTTCGCTGGCCGGACGACCGGCTGGAGGCGTGCTGCATCGCCTATGTCGAGGCGCATTATGCCTATTGGGCGCGGCATGCCCGCCTGCTCCACATGCGCAACAGCTTTGCGGATGCCAATGACGTTCGCTTCCTGCGGCTGCGGGTCCGCGCGTCCGCGCCGCAGATCGCCAATCTGGTCCGGCAGATGGACGGCGACGTCGAGGATCGGGCATCGCCTTGCCTGAACCTGGCCGTTGTCCTGATCACCGGGATCGAGCGCCTCACGACGGCCTCGACCAACCCGAATTTCCCGATTGTCGCCAGGGAAGCGGGTCTTAAGCTCGAAGTTCCCGTCATCGCCCAGCTTCATGCCAAGGCACATATCTTAATGCTCGTAATCCAAGACCAGCGCACCCACCATCGCTCGCTGTGCGAGACATCATAACTGGATGGGCATGCCCGCCGCTACGCCCATTATTTCTTTCCGCAAAACGCCAAGAAGTGGTCGGCCACGATGTCGGTCGCGATCTCCGTTTCCGCAGGGGTGACCTCGCCGCCGGCATAGACGCAATATTGCTCGATCTCCATGACCGTAAGCATCGCCTCGATCCGCAACCTTGGATCTTGATCGGCGAATACGGAAAGTTGCTCACCAAGCGCGTCCACCAGGCGTTGCCGCTGGCGCGCCAGCCGGCCGATCATGTCGGCGCCTCTTCCAATCATCGTCGCATAGAGCCGCAGCGAATCGCGCCGCGCCTGCGTGGCGTGAAGCAGGCGGCGCAGCCATGCCCTGGCGGTCTGCGCATCGAGCACCGCGGCCGGGGGCACGCGCGCATATAATTTCACCTGCCGGTCCCAATCCTCGTCAAGCATGCCGAGCAGAAGACCTTCCCTTCCCGTGAAGTGGCGGTAGAGCGTCGCCCGCGCCAGCCCGGCGCGGGTCGCGATGTCGTCGATCGATGTCTCGGCGATGCCGGTCTCGATGAATGCCGCACGTGCCGCCGCAAGGATGCGGCTTCGTACTACTTCCCGTTGTGCCGTCCGCAGGCTCGGCTGGACAAGGTTGGTCATGCCTTTTCTTTCGGGTCGCTGTTCCAGGTGTCCGCGATCGATGCAACGTTGACAGCGAACCGCAATCCACGCAACTTGAGACAAGAGTCTCATATAGATTCATATGTATCACTACTGGAGAGCGGGAGATGACCGATAGCGATAGCGCACAGGATCTGCTGGACGTGGCGGCGGTCGAGAGGTGGCTGGACGACCACGTGCCGTCGCTTGGCGGCGGGCCGCTCCGCGCGACCAAGCTGACGGGCGGCGCGACCAACATCGTGTTCGTGCTGGAACGCGACGGTAACAAGGCCGTGCTGCGCCGGCCGCCGCGCGTGCCGCGACCGGACAGCGAGAAGATCCTGGGGCGGGAGGCGCGCGTGCTGAGGGCGCTGAACGACACCGACGTGCGCGCGCCACGGTTGCTCGGCCATTGCGACGACGCGACGGTCAACGGCACCGCCTTTTACGTGATGACGCACATCGACGGCTGGGTCGCGCTCGGCAGCACCTTTCCCCCGCCCTTCGACAAGCGGGGGGGTGGGCGGCGGGACCTTGCTTTTAGATTAATCGAGGGCATCGCGACGCTGGCCAACGTCGATTACAGGGCGGTCGGGCTGGAAGATTTCGGTAAACCGGACAAGTTCCTGGAGCGCCAGGTCGACCGCTGGATGCACCAGCTCGACCTCTACCGGACGACCGAGAATTACCAGGGCCGCGACCTGCCGGGCCTCGCTTATGTCGGGGACTGGTTGAAGGACAATCTGGTCGAGACCCCGCGCGTGGGCATCATCCACGGTGATTACGGCTTCGCCAATGCCATGTTTGCCCATGGCGAGAAGGCCGAACTCAAGGCGATGATCGACTGGGAGCTGTCGACGATCGGCGATCCCCTGCTGGATCTCGGCTGGGTCATATACGGCTTCCGCAGCGAGAAGGACCCGCCGGGCGAGGCGCCGCTGGGCTATTTCGACCCCAGCATCTTTCCCACGCGCGAGGAAATGGTGGCGTTCTATGCGGACCGGACCGGGCTGCCGGTCGGCAACCTCGATTATTACATCGTGCTGGCCCAGTTCAAATTGGCGGTGTTGCTGGAACGCAAATATGCCGAGAGCCTGATCGGGCGCCAATCCAAGGAATATGGCGAGATGTTCGGCAAGATGGTCATCAAGCTGCTCGGCCAGGCTCAGTCGATCGCCCGCGCGGCGCGCTTTTGATGGACGTGGCCGCAGAAGGACCGCGCACGCCGGCGGAATTGTTCGACCTGTCCGGCAAGGTCGCGCTGGTGACGGGCGGCAGCCGGGGGCTCGGTCGCGCGATCGCGCTGGGCTATGCCGCCGCCGGCGCCGACGTGATCGTCGCCAGCCGCAAGCTCGATGCCTGCGCCGCGGTGGCGCGCGAGGTCGAGGCGATGGGCGGCCGGGCGCTCGCCGTCGCGGCGCATTGCGGCAAATGGGACGAGATCGAGCGGCTGGTCGAGGCGAGCTATGATCGCTTCGGCAAGGTCGATATCCTGGTCAACAATGCCGGCATGTCGCCCGCAGCACCTTCGTCGCTGGAAACCAGCGAGGCGCTGTTCGACAAGGTGATCGCGCTCAACTTCAAGGGCCCGTTCCGGCTGTCCGCGCTGGTCGCCACGCGGATGAAGGCGGCGGGCGGCGGCAGCGTGATCAGCGTCTCGACCACCGGCGCGCTGCGGCCGATGCCGATGTTCGGACCGTATGCGGGTTCGAAGGCCGGGCTGAACGCGATCAGCGTCGCCTTCGCGCAGGAATTCGCGCCGGAGGTGCGTTTCAACGTGATCTCGCCGGGGGGCTTCTATACCGACATCTCGAAGGACTGGGCGGAACCGGGCAAGGAGCAGCCGGTGCTGCTCAAGCGGTTCGGCTATCCGGGCGAGATCGTCACCGCCGCGCTCTATTTCGCCAGCGACGCCTCGTCCTACACGACCGGCGCGCTGCTCCGGGTGGACGGGCTGGGCCAGGTTTGAGGATCATGCGATGATCGATTTCAGCATTTCGCCTGAGTTCGAGGGCGTACTCGACTGGGTCCGGGAGTTCGTTCGCGAGCGGGTCGAGCCGATGGACGCCTATTTCGATTACGACCACACCCTTCCCTATAATCGTCACGACGCGCTCAGCCGCTCGGTCCTGAAGCCCTTGCAGCGGATCGTGAAGGACAAGGGCCTGTGGGGCATCCACCTGCCGCCGCATCTGGGCGGACCGGGGATCACGACGGTGGAGCTCGCGCTGGTCAACTTCGTGCTCGGCCGGACGCGGTGGGGGCCCGTGACATTCGGCGCGCAAGCCCCCGACAGCGGCAATGGCGAGATTCTCGCCAATTTCGGCACGCCCGAGCAGAAGCGTCGCTGGCTCGAGCCATTGTGGGCGGGCGATTGCTACAGCTGCTTTTCGATGACCGAGGTCGAGGGCGGCTCGGATCCCACCCAGTTCGTCACCAGCGCCGTGCTGGAAGGCGACGAATGGGTGATCAACGGCGAGAAATGGTATTCGTCCAACGCGCATCTCGCCGATTTCCTGATCGTCGTGTGCCGGACCGAGCCCGATGCCGAACGCGTCCATGACCGATTCTCCACGATCATCGTGCCGCAGGGCACGCCAGGGCTGGAAATCGTCCGGCAGGTCGGGCTGGCCAGCGACCCGTATGGCGCGCCGGGGCATCCTCATCTGCGATTCGAGGATTGCCGAATACCCGCGGAGGCGATCCTCGGCCCCCGTGGCGGCGGCTTCAAGGTCGCGCAGGCGCGGCTCGGCGGCGGGCGTATCCACCACGCGATGCGGGCGGTCGGCCAGGCCGAAAAGATGCTTGAGATGATGACCGAGCGCGCGGTGTCGCGCGTCACCAAGGGCAAGCCGCTCGCGCACCACCAGCTGGTGCAGATGGACGTTGCCGAATGCTGGATGGAGATCGAGCAGTTGAAGCTGCTGGTGCTCAGGACCGCGTGGTTGCTCGACCAGCGGCGCGACGAGGAAGCGCGGCTGTGGATCGGCGCGTGCAAGGTCCGCTGCAGCGAGGTGTTGCGCAATGTCAGCCGGAAGGCGATGCACCTGATGGGCTCGCTCGGCATGTCCAACATGACCCCGCTGAAGAACGAGCAGCTGTCCGCCGAAATCCTCGGCATGGCCGATGGACCTTCCGAAGTGCACCAGATGCAGGTCGGCCGCGCGATCCTGAAGACGGGCCGGCAATCGCCCGGACGTTTCCCGAGCTTCTACCTGCCGACGCTGAAGGCCCAGGCCGCGGAAAAGCTGGGGCTGCCGTTGCGGGCATGAACGGTAAAGCGCCCCCGCGATATTGGCGAATCCGGAATGGGTTCGGCTTGTCCGGCACGCGCGGGGACGCAAAGGACGCCATCATGCCGAACACGGCGTGATTTGGGAGCACATCCATGAAGGTTGATTCGTCGCTCGTCGCGGTCGTTACCGGCGGCGCCTCGGGGCTCGGCCACGCCACCGTGGTGGCGCTACGCGAAGCGGGCGCGAAGGTGGCGATCTTCGATCTCAACCCGGATACGGGCGAAAAGGTCGCCGCGGCAACCGGCGCCACCTTCTGCCAGGTCGATGTGCTGTCGGACGAAAGTGTCGACGCCGCCTTTGCCAAGGCGCGAGCGGCCAACGGGCAGGAGCGGGCGCTGGTCTGCTGCGCAGGCGGCGGCAACGCCATCACGACCGCCCGGCGCGACAGGAAGACGGGGGAAATTACCTTCTTCCCCGCGGACAAGTTCGAATGGGTTCTGAAGCTCAATACGGTCGGCACGTTCCGTTGCGTCACCCGCTCGGCGGCGGGCATGATGACGCTCGACCCCATCGACGGGGAGCGCGGCGCGATGGTCAATACCGCGTCTGCCGCCGCGACCGACGGCCAGTCCGGGCAAGCCGCCTATTCCGCCGCCAAGGCGGGCATCGTCGGCATGACGCTGCCGATCGCGCGCGACCTGGCGCGCGAGGGTATCCGCATCAACACCATCATGCCGGGCATCTTCGACACGCCGGCAATGGAGCAGACCCCGCAGGAGATGAAGGACGCGCTGGGTGCGATGGTGCCCTTTCCGAAGCGGATGGGCGCCCCCGCCGAATTTGCCAGCCTGGCGCTGGAAATGATCCGCAACGGCTATTTCAACGGAGAGACCGTGCGGCTCGACGGCGCGATCCGGATGGGCCCGCGCTAGCGCGAATGGTCGGGGAACGAGGCGCGCCGACGCTCCACTTCCGCCTTGCCGACGGCACGACGCAGACCGTCGTCGCGGACGGTTCGGTCTATACCGTGATGGCCGCCGCACGGCGGGAGGGAGTGCCCGGGATAGAGGGGCAGTGCGACGGCAATCGCGCATGCGCGACCTGTCATGTCCATGTCGATCCGGCATGGCTGGCGATCGTCGGGCCGCCGGGCAGGGACGAGAAGGAACTGATCGCCCTGACCGACGACCCGCGGCCCGAAAGCCGCTTGTCCTGCCAGATCAGGATCGATCCGCGGCTCGATGGCCTGGTCGTCACGCCCTCCCGCTGATCGCCTCGCGACGCCGGTCAACTAAAGCGTGATGCTTTTATGGTGATCCGTCACCCGGGCCATGAGCCGGGGTGACGAGGAAACGTGGTCGAGCTGATCTCTTCACATTCGAGATTTTAACTCGATCAGGTTGAATCGTCATGCCCGACTAGCTCCTTCCTTCAGGGAAGGGGCTTGCGTGCAAGCCTGATCCCCTTGCCGTTGGCGTGATCCCCGGCATAAAATGTTGCTTCGCAGCATTTCTCTCTTGACATAGTTGCCTGGGATATACTAGCTAGGCATAGCTTATCGATGTTCCCCTTCTGACGGGGTCGATGTGAAAGGATATTGAGATGCGTACCACGTTCGTCCTTCTCGCCGCTGTCGCGCTTTCGGCGGCTCCCGCCGCGGCGCAATCGGCGGCTCCCGCGCCGATTGCCAAGTCGGGCGTAATGCTGCGCAGCGCCGATCAGGCGCGGCTCGGCCAGGTCAGCCGCGTGAACAGCGATGGCTCGGTCCAGATCATCTTCGACACCACGGTCAAGACGATCCCGGCGAGCACGCTGAGCATGGTCGATGGCAAGCTGGTCACCAGCCTGACCAAGAGCGCGGTAAGCAGCCTTCGCTGAGATCGCCGATGGAATGCCCGGTTCCCACGGACCGGGCATTCGTCGACCGGCACCTTTCTCGGCGTTTCAGGCTTCGGCCGGTTCCATCATCGCAGCTGCCATTTCGCGCAGTTCCTTGTCCTTGACCTTGCCCGAGGCGGTCAGCGGATAATCGTCGATGCCGAAGAACAGCACGCGACGCGGCACCTTATAGGCGGCAAGCTTTTCGCGCATCGCCGCGCGAACCTCTTCCTCCGTGGTGCTGCTGCCCTCCTCGCGAACCGCGCACAGCACCACCATCTCGCCAAGCCGGCGGTCGGGCATCCCCACCACGCGGCACAGCTTGAGCGTGCCGAGCGCGGCGGCGACTGCCTCTACTTCGCCCGACGCGACATTGGCGCCGCCCGTCTTGACCATGTTCTTGATGCGGCCGGTCCAGTGGAGGTAGCCGTCGGCATCGACGAACCCGGTGTCGCCGCTGTGGAAGAAATTCTCGTCGTCGAAGCTGTCCTCGTGCCGCATGCCGGCATAATGCGGCATCAGCGTCGGTCCGCGCACGCAGATCTCGCCTTCCCGGCCGGCCTCCAGCGTGGCGCCGGTCTCGAAATCCGCGATGCGCAGCTCGATCCCGGGCAGCGGGCGACCCGCGCTCTGCCGCTGGATCGCGGTCGGCGTGGTCGACAGGTGGCTGACGATCGACGTGCAGCTCTCGCTCATGCCATATGCCACGATATGGTTCCAGTTCGGATCGGGGCTGGCATTGGGGTGTCCGTCAAATTCGTTGTTGCCGGTAATTCGCGTCATGGAAGACAGGTCGGCGGCGAGCCAGTCCGGATGGTCGGCCAGGGCGGCGGTGTGTGTCGGGAAGCCGTAATATTCGTCGATCCGCTCGCGCGCGATCAGCTTCAGCGCGGCGCCGGGCTCGAAGACCTCGTCGCCGACATACGCCCCGCCTGCCGCCAGGGTGGATCCCAGGACCGAGACGATGCCGGCGGACCAGAAGAGCGGAAAGGGCGAGCCGATCCGCGTTTCGAGATGCCGTCCATAGATCGCGGCCTGCCAGTGAAACTGCTTCACCACCGTCGAATGAAGGTGGATCACGCCCTTGGGCTGGCTGGTCGTGCCCGACGTATAGATGATGATTGCCGGGTCGTTGCCCGAAACGCGCGCCGCGCGCGCGTCCAGCGTCGCGTCCGGCACCATCGTCCCGGCGGCGATGAAATCCTGCCAGGGCGCGAACGGCGTATCGCCGCCCAGCACCACCACCCGGCGCAGGTACGGATACCTGTCCTCGGCGACCGCACCGCCGTCCGCTGTGGGCAGCAACTGGGCCAGGTCGTCGGTCAGCACGCGGCGCGCGATCGCGCGCTGGGTGAGGAGGATGTCGACATCGGACAGCCGCAGCAGCGTGTCGAGTTCGTCGCGTGTCGAAAACGTCGACAGGGTGACCGCGACCCCCCCGGCAAGCGCCGTACCGAACAGCGCGGCGACGAATTCGGGCCGGTTGCCGAGCAGGATGCCGACGCGCATGCCCTTGCCCGACCCCGCCGCGATCAGCGCCTTCGCCACCGCGCGCGCCTCCCCGAGCAGGCCGGCATAGCTCCAGCTGACGCGTGCCCCATCCCGCATCGGGTCGTCGAACGCGATCGCCTCGCGCGGGGCGAACTGGCCGGCGCTTTCGACAAGGAACCCGCCAAGCGTCATCGCCGCGGCCGGATCGATCGGCGGCAGGTCGAGTGTGATACGGTCGGTCATCCTTGCCGCGGCTCCGTTGCCTCTTGCCTTGCCTGGACGCTAGGCAGGCGGGTGATACACCGTCCCGACGGGCCGCGACAATCGGACAACCGGTCCCGACATGGGCTCAGCGCAACGCCCGAGCGATAGCTGCCGATCGGGCTAGGTTTCCCCCTGATCCGCGCTAGATCATCGCGATGAGCGACGACATCATCGCGGCAGCCTCGCTGATCGTCCTGCGCGAGAGAGCGGGCGCGGCGCCCGATATCCTGATCGTGCGGCGTGGGGCGGCATTGACCTTTGCCGGCGGTGCCTATGCTTTCCCCGGCGGCCGGGTCGATGCCGGTGACCGGCTGCTCGCCGCGCGCCACCTGCCCGATCATGATCCCGACGACAGCGCGGCGCGCATCGCCGCCGCGCGCGAGACTTGGGAAGAGACCGCGGTCGTGGTCGGCCGGCGCGCGATTGGCGCTGGCGACATGCTACCCCCCGGCGCGGCGGCAAGTGGCCTGCCGCTCGATGGCGCCACCCTCGATCATGACGCCTTCGTCCCTTTCGCGCGCTGGCTGCCCCCCGCCGGCGGCAAGCGGCGCTTCGACACGCGCTTCTACCTCGCGCAGGCACCCGTCGATGCCGAGCCCCGGGCAGACGGTACCGAAACTACCGAAGCTTTCTGGGCGACCGCGGAGGAGATCCTGGCACGCTGCCGCGCGGGCGACGGCTCGGCGCTGTTTCCGACGCGGCGGCTGCTGGAACGGATCGCGTCCTTGCCGACCTTCGCGGCGGCCCGCGCGCACGCGCTGGCACTGCCGCCGCTGGTTATCACGCCCAGGGTGGAGCGCCGCGACGGCGTCGACTGGCTGTGCATTCCCGACGATGCGGGCTATCCGGTCACCGCCGAGCGGCTGGACAATATCAGGCGTGCCTAGGGTCATGATCGGGCGAAGGACATGGGCGTCGCCCATGATGTCGGTATGCGGCAAAGGAGACGGACGATGACGAGCGAGCGACGCGCATGAGCGATCCTTTCGCTACCCTGCCACCATGGCCGCAGGTCGATTTTGCCGCTTATGGCGAGATCGAGCCGAAAAAGCTCAGCCGCATCCAGAAGCTGGTCGGCGGCTTTCTGGCCAGGAACTGGGTGACCATCCCGCATGTCACGCACCATGACGATGCCGACATCACCGATTTCGAGACGCGGCGAAAGGCGCATAACGAAGCGGGCGGGACAAAACTCACGCTGGTGCCGTTGATCGTCAAGGCAATGGCCGACGCGCTGGCCGCCATGCCGCAATTCAACGCGTCGCTCGACATCGCGAACGGCGTGCTGGTGATGAAGCGCTACGTCCATGTCGGCGTTGCGGTCGATACGCCGGGCGGCCTGCTGGTGCCGGTCATCCGGGATTGCGATGCCAAGTCGCTCGATATTCTGGCGATCGAGATCGCGGCGCTGTCGGACAAGGCGCGCACCAAGGGTCTGTCGGCGAACGAGATGGAGGGCGGCTGCATCACGCTTACCTCGCTCGGCCATATCGGCGGCACCGCCTTCACGCCGATCGTCAACGCGCCCGAGGTGGCGATCCTGGGCGTGGCACGGGCGCGGCCGGTCGCTGTGCCCGGGCCCGACGACGCCGTCCTCTGGCGGCAGATGCTGCCGCTGTCGTTGAGCTATGATCACCGCGTGATCAACGGCGCGGATGCCGCGCGGTTCGTCCGCTTCGTCGCCGACCGGCTCGCCGATCCGGCCTTGTTCGACCAACTATCAAGCGATCGCCGCGCCGCGGAAACAAAAGGCTAGAAAACCAGCTTAGCGCATTTAGCGAACCGTCGCTGCACAGCGTGCCGCTACAGCAGCTTGACTATCGCCGCCATCGCCGCAAGCTGGCCCAGCATCAGCGGGATCAGCCAGCGGATCAGCCCGGCATGCAGGTCACGCATCTCGATGCGCAGGCTGTTGGCCGACTTCTCGATCTCATTGCGCACGTCGTGGTTTGACTTCTCGATCTCGCCGCGCAGCTTGTCGACGGCTTCGTTGAGGTCAAGCTTGGTGACCAGCGATTCGCGCACTGCTTCGGACAGCGCCTCGGCCTGGACCTCGGCCTGCTCCTCCGAAAACCCCGCCGCGCGCAGCCGCTTGGCATAACGCAACGTGTCGATCGCCAGACTGCTCATCGCCCTACCCTAAAACAGTCCCGGTTTAATTTCCACTATGATAACCGGCACGGCCATGTGCTGTCGTCGCGCGACCTGGGCGGGCGGGTGACCGATTATGGCTATGACCCGGCGGGGCGGCTTGCTCGGACGACGGGGCCGGAGACGGTGGATT
>NZ_CAXTHV010000041.1:0-24067 GCF_964244265.1 uncultured Sphingomonas sp.
TAAGCGGGTCTTCGTCTACGCGCGCGTGTCGACCACGCGGCAGGAGAAGAACGACTTGTCGCTGCCCGACCAGATCGCCAGCGCAGACCGCTGGATCGAGGAACAGGGCGCCGAGCGGATCCGCGTTTTCTCTGAGGCCGGCAGCGCCACCACCGACGAGCGGCGCGCCTTTCGCGAGATGGTCGCGCTGGCCGAGAGCGATGACCATCCCATCGACGTCATTCTCCTCCACTCGTTGTCGCGCGGCTTTCGCAACGCACTCGATTTCATGCAGTATCGTGAGCGCCTGCGCCGCCGGAAGATCCGGATCGTCTCGATCACCCAGAATTTTGGCGATGACCCGGCCTCCGACATGGCGGTCGCGATGCTCGCGATCTTCGATGAGTATCACTCCGCCGAGAACGGCAAGCACGTCCGGCGCACGATGATTGCCAACGCGGCGAACGGTTTCTGGAACGGTCAGACCCCGCCGCTGGGGTTTCGCACCTATGTTGTGCCGCAACCGCGCGGCAAGGACCGTAAGAAGCTCGAGCATGACCCCGACACCGTCGATCTCATCCGCTGGATTTTCGACACCTACCTCAACGGCGACGATGACGGCCCGGTCGGCATCACTCGGCTGGCCCAGTTGCTCAACGAGCGCGGTGAGCGGCTGCGCGGCAAGCGTTTCAGCGTCTCCAACGTCCACGGCATCCTGACCAACACCGCTCATATCGGCTACGTCCTGTTCAACCGCCGCGATTCCCGAACGGGCGAGGCACGACCCGAATCCGAGTGGGTGCCGATTCCGGTGCCGCCGGTCGTCAGCGAAGACGTGTTCTACGCCGTCCGCAAGCAGATGGCCGATCGCGATCCCCGCATGGGCGAGGCCGCCGTCAAGACGAACACCAACCTGCTGACCGGTCGCGCCACCTGCGGCTGCGGCGGCGATGGCTGCGGTGCGGGGATGAGCACCGCCACGGGCAAGTCCGGCCAATATCGCTATTACGCCTGTGCCGCCCGCACCAAGCAGGGTGCGGAAGCCTGCACAGGTCGCCGGGTGCCGATGGAGGCGTTGGACACGATAGTGGTCGACGCGGTCGCCGGGCATCTGACCGACCCCGCACGGCTAAATGCCCTGCTTCAGACTTGGCTTGATCGTTCGCAGACCGCCGTCGCCGAGCGCGAAGCCGACCTCAAGCGGCTGCGGACGCGCCTGACTCAGCTGGAGGGCGAAAGCGCCCGCGTCATCAAGCTCGTGCGCAGCGGTATCTGTAGTCCCGACGACCCGCAGATCGCCGCTGAACTCGCCAGCATCCGCGCTCAGCGCACCAGCACTGATGCCGACATCACCGTGCTCGAACGCCAGCTCGATGCCGGCGACCGGCGGATCACGCCGGCGATCATCGCCGAGTTCGGCGATCTGCTCGGCCGCAGGCTGCGCGGTCCCGATCCGAAGGTCCGCCGCGAATATGTCCACCTGCTCGTCGACCGAGTCGAGGTTGGCGACCGCGATATTCGCGTCAGCGGGCGCAACGCCATGCTGGAACGCGCCGTCGTCGCCTCGCAGCCGCCAGGGGCAAAGGTGCCCATAGCTGAACGGAAATGGCGCACCCGACAGGATTCGAACCTGTGACCTACGCCTTCGGAGGGCGCCACTCTATCCAGCTGAGCTACGGGTGCCTGGGCATGGCACGTAGCAAAGGGCGGTGGCGGGCGCCAGTCGATTCGGCGGTAAGTGCAGGTCATTTGCGGGAGTCAGGGGCCGGAGTCTTGGGGTGGAACGGGCAGAGATCGGCAACGACGCAGCGCCAGCATTCCGGGGTCCGCGCCTTGCACGTATAGCGACCGTGCAGGATCAGCCAATGGTGTGCGTGCAGTCGGAACGGCTGGGGGACGACGCATTCAAGCCCCGCCTCCACCGCTGCCGGGGTCTTGCCGGGCGCCAGTTCGGTGCGGTTGCACACGCGAAATATATGCGTATCGACCGCGAAGGTTTCGGCACCGAACGCAACGTTCATGACGACATTAGCGGTCTTGCGCCCCACCCCCGGAAGCTGCTCCAGCGCATCACGATCGGCCGGTACCACGCCGTCATGCCTAGCGAGCAATTGCTCGCTCAATGCGATGACGTTCTTTGCCTTGGTGTTGAACAGGCCAATCGTGCGGATGTGCTGCTTCAGCGCCGCCTCCCCCAGCGCGACCATCTGGTCGGGCGTGGTGGCCGCTGCGAACAGGCTGCGCGTCGCCTTGTTGACGCCGGCATCGGTTGCCTGCGCCGACAGCACCACGGCGACCAGCAAGGTATAGGGATTGACCGATTCGAGTTCGGTCTCGGGATGCGGATTGTCGGCGGCGAGGCGATGGAAGAATGCCGCCACGTCGGCGCGCTTCACGGTGCTGCCCGTCTCACAGGCCCAGCACCTCTGACATCCGGTAGCGTCCGGCGGGCTGCTCAGCGAGCCACAGCGCGCCGCGCACCGCGCCGCGCGCGAATATCTCGCGGCTCTCGGCATGGTGAGCGAGTTCGAGCCGCTCGCCAGGACCGGCGAACAGCACCTTGTGGTCGCCGGCGATCGATCCGCCGCGAATGGCGGCAAACCCGATCGTCCCTTCCGCGCGCGCGCCGGCCAGCCCGGCGCGATCGACCACGCTGACCTCGCTTAGCGGCAGGCCACGCGCTTCCGACGCCGCCTCGCCCAGCATCATCGCGGTGCCCGATGGCGCGTCGACCTTGTGCCGATGGTGCGCCTCGATGATCTCGATGTCCCATTCGGGGCCCAGCCGCTCGGCCGCCTGCGCGACCAGTTGCGCGAGCAACGTGACGCCGAGCGAGGTATGCCCGGTCTGGAGCACCGCGATCCGCGCCGCGGCGTTGTCGATCATCGCATGGTGGGTGCGCGTGAGGCCGGTGGTGCCGATCAGGATAGGGGTGTTGGTGGTGCAGGCGGCGTTTAGATTTGCCTCCAGGGCGGAGGGCGCGGAAAAGTCGACGAGAACGTCCGAATCGTGCGCCAGCGGCATCGGATCGCCGCCGGCATCGATCCCGCCGGCGATCGGCGCGCCCAGATCGGCAGCGATAGCGGCGATCGCGCGGCCCATCCGCCCGGCGCTGCCGAGGATGCCGATCGCGGTCATACGGCGCCGCTGCCGATGAGGAACGAGGCGGGGGTGCGACAATCCATGCCACGCCAGATGACACGGAAACATGCCGTGAGAAAACGGTTTCTATGCGTCGAGCGGGTTACCGACGCGACGCCCGGGCGCTAACCGTCGAACGATGCAGCGACCCCATAGCATCGTCATCCTCACCGGCGCGGGCATTTCCGCCGAATCCGGCCTTGCCACGTTTCGCGGTCCGGGCGGGTTGTGGGAGGGACATCGCGTGGAGGATGTCTGCACGCCCCGGGCGCTGGCGCGTGATCCGGTATTGGTGCATCGTTTCTATGACGAGCGCCGCGCCGCGCTGGCGAGGGTCGTGCCCAATGCGGCGCATGTGGCCCTGGCGCGGCTCGATGCCCAATGGAATGGCGGGCTCATGATCGTGACGCAGAATGTCGACGACCTTCACGAGCGCGCCGGGGCGAAGCGGCTGGTCCATATGCATGGCGAGCTGCGATCGGCGCTGTGCGCACGGTGCGACGCGCGTGTCGAATGGACCGGGCCGCTGCCCCCCGACAGCACCTGCGCGACATGCGGCGCGGCGGCGCTGCGCCCCGACATCGTGTTCTTCGGCGAGATGCCGTACCGGAGGGACGCAATCGACCGCGCGATCGCCGATGCCGACCTGTTCGTGTCGATCGGCACGTCGGGCGCGGTCTATCCGGCGGCAGGCTTCGTCCAGGCCGCGCGCCATGCCGGCGCGGATACGCTGGAGCTGAACCTGGAAGAGTCGGCGGGAAGCGGCTGGTTTGCGGAGACCCGGCTGGGGCCGGCGAGCATGCTGGTGCCCCGATGGGTGGACATGGTGCTGAGCCGATAGGCATCGTCCGTCCCTGACGGAACCGCGCCGCCGCCCGAACAAGACGGGCTCTACCCTGCTTTCCCGTCACTCGACCCAGTCGAGCCCGATATCGCGGTAGAGCTCGCGATCCTCGTCCCAGCCGGGCCTGACCTTGACATGCAGATAGAGGTGGACCGGCCGGTCGAGCAGCACCACCAGTTGGGCGCGGGCGCGGGCGCCGATCTCCTTGATCCGCGCGCCTCCCTTGCCCAGCACGATCGCGCGCTGGGTCGGACGCTCGACCAGGACCTGCTGGTGGATCTCGACCGATCCGTCGGCGCGCTCGTCGAACTTCTCGGTCTCGACCGCCGAGGCATAGGGTAGCTCGGCGTGGAGCTGGAGATAGATCTGCTCGCGCGTCACCTCGGCGGCGAGCGCGCGCTCGGTCGCGTCGGAGACCTGATCCTCGGGGAAATGCCACGGCCCCGCCGGCATCCGCGCCGCCAGCGCCGCCTTCAGTTCGGGGAGACCGTCGCCGGTCGCCGCCGACACGAAGAACGTTTCCTCGAACGCGACCGCGGCGTTGAGCCGCTCGGCATGGACCAGGAGCTTGGCCTTGTCGGCGAGATCGACCTTGTTGAGCACCAGGAACCTGGCCTCGCGGCGGCCTGCGATGCTTTCCGCGATCGGCATCACCCTGGGGCCGAGCCCGCCCTTCGCGTCGACCACCAAGGCGATCACGTCGGCGCCGTCCGCCCCGCCCCACGCCGCCGCCACCATCGCGCGGTCGAGCCGGCGCTGCGCCTCGAAGATGCCCGGCGTGTCGACCAGCAGCAGCTGCGTCTCGCCCGCCATCGCCACGCCGAGCAGCCGCGTGCGCGTGGTCTGCGCCTTGGCGCTGACGATCGCGACCTTCTGCCCGACCAGCGCGTTGACGAGTGTCGACTTGCCCGCATTGGGCGCGCCGAGCACCGCGACCAGGCCGCACTGGCGGGTCAAGATCCAGCCCCCAGATCCGTTCGCCCCGAGATTGTCGACGCGCGGCGCTTACTTCCGGCCAAGGCAAAGCGCATGTAGCACCAGAAACGCATTCGTTGCGGATGGAGGAAGAACGGTGCTTCGACAAGCGCAGCACGAACGGGTCGACCAAGGTCTGCTCCACTTACGTGGAAGCGGCGCCGGCCGCTCCCCACCCGGCCGCCCATCTAGGATATTCTGCATGGGCGGCCGGGTGGGGGAGCGGGCCGGTGCCGCCTAACCGAAACCGTCTCTAGCCGCTGACCTGTGCCAGCAGCGCCGCCGCTGCCTCGGTCTCCGCTTCCTGCTTGCTCGTGCCCGACGCCTCGGCCTGTGCGAACCCGCCCAGGCTGACGCGCACCGTGAAGTGCGGGGCGTGGGGGGGGCCGGAGCGGTCGATCACCTCATAGATCGGCGCCTTGCGATTGTTGGCCGCGGCCCATTCCTGAAGCGCCGATTTGGGATGCTGGGGCGCGCGGGCATCGGCGTGGACGCGATCGTGCCAGGCGCGGCGGATGAAGTCACGCGCCGGGGGGTAGCCGCCGTCGAGATACAGCGCGCCGAGCAGAGATTCCATCACGTCGCCCAGCACGTTGGCGCTGTCGCCGGCGCCGTCGTCGCGCGCCTGCTTGCCGAGCCGGAGGTGCGCAGCGACGCCGATCGTCCGCGCCACCTCCGCGCATACCGTTCCCGATACCAGCGTGTTGAGCCGTTTCGACAATGCGCCTTCAGGTTCGTCGGGGAACAGGTCATAGAGCCATTCCGCGATCGCCAGCCCGAGTATGCGGTCGCCCAGGAATTCCAGCCGCTCGTAATTGTCCGCTGCCTGGCTGCCATGGGTCAGCGCGCGGTCGAACAGAGCCTTGTTGGCGGGGGCATGGCCGAAGGTTTCACCGATCCAGCCGGCGAGGATTTGCGTCGGCATCGCCGAAACCTCAAAAAGCCACCTTCACCTCAGAACCCCTGGCCCATCCTGCCCCAGCGCGCCGCGGTGAACCACGTCCAGGGCAGCAGCCATTGCGCGCTGCCGTCGGTCGACCAGAAGGTGAACAGCGCCTTGCCCTCAAGATTTTCCAGCGGGACCATGCCGATCGGGCCGCCCTCGACCGCCGGGAAGCGGCTGTCGCCCGAATCGTCGCGATTATCCCCCATCAGGAAGACATTGCCCGCGGGCACCGTGTACACGCCGGTATCATCGGCCGACGGTATCTCGCCGCGATCGAGCACCAGATAGCTGCGGCCGTTGGGCAACGTCTCGCGATATTGCATGTAGCGGCAGATCGGCCTGCCGGCGGCGTCGGTAGCCTGGAATTCGGGGCCGCACCGCGCGGCGTCGTAATTGGGCGTCAGCGGGATGGTGAAGTCCGCGACGCGCACCTTGGGTATCGCCACGCCGTTCAGGATCACCTGGCCATGGCGCATCTGGATGGTGTCGCCGGGCAGGCCGATGACGCGCTTGATGTAATCCTGCTGGTTGCCCGGCGGCGCCTTCAGCACGACGACGTCGCCGCGCGTGGGCAGCCGGGCCAGGACGCGGCCGGGGATCAGCGGCAGATTCCACGGCAGCGAGTGCCGCGAATAGCCGTAATTCCATTTCGAAATGAACAGATAGTCGCCGATATACAGCCGCGGCAGCATCGATTCCGACGGGATCGAAAAGGGCGAGAACAGGAAGCTGCGGAAGAGGAACACGATGATCCCCAGCTTCACCAGGAAAGACAGCGTGTCGCGCCAATCCTCCTTCTTCCTGGCGGGTTTCGCGGCGACAGCGGGCCGTGGCTGGAGGGTCGGATTGGCCATGTCGGCCGGGGGCGCCGGAGGAGTATCGCTCATCGCGCCGTTTTGCGCCTCCGCGCGGTACCGCGTCAAGCGCACCGGTCGACCAAGGACGGGACAGACTCGCCTTGAACGCGGCGGGGCGAACGCCCATTGCACAGCCGATCGCAGAGCCCATTGTATGGGCGCATCACGAGGAGATTGAAGCCATGGCGGACTGGAGCGCGATCGAAGCCCTGCCGAGGACGCCGCTGGTCGACCTGTTCGCCGCCGATCCCGATCGGCTGACGCGATACAGCGCGGACCTGGCCGGGCTCCATTTCGACTGGTCGAAGACGCATTTGACCGACGAGGCGATCGCGGCTTTTTCGGCGTTGGCCAGGGAACAGGACCTGACCGGCAAGCGCGAGGCGCTGTTTTCGGGCAAGGTCATCAACGTGACCGAAGGTCGCGCCGTCACCCACATTGCCGAACGCGGCGAGGGCGCGCCTGACGACGTGGCCGCCGCTCAGGGCCTGCACGCCCGGATGCGCGCGCTGATCGACGCGATCGAAAGCGGGGCGATGGGACCGATCCGGCATGTGCTGCATGTCGGGATCGGCGGGTCGGCGCTGGGTCCCGACCTGCTGGTCGACGCGCTGGGCCGGGAAGAGACCCGTTACGAGGTGGCGATCGTCAGCAATGTCGATGGCGTCGCGCTGGAGGATGCGTTGCGCGGGTTCGACCCCACCGCCACCTTGCTGGCGGTGGCGTCGAAGACCTTCACGACGACCGAGACGATGCTCAATGCCGACAGCGTGGTCGAATGGATGCGCGCCGGCGGGGTCGAGGATCCGTACGGCCGTGTCGTCGCGCTGACCGCGTCGCCCGACAAGGCGATCGAATGGGGCGTCGACGAGACGCGCGTGCTGCCGTTCGCCGATACCGTGGGCGGGCGCTATTCGCTGTGGTCGTCGATCGGCTTTCCGGCGGCGATCGCGCTGGGTTGGGACGCGTTTGCCGAGTTGCTCGAAGGCGCGGCCGAGATGGACCGCCATTTCCGGCTGGCCGCGCTGCACGAGAACGTGCCGGCGATCGCCGCGTTCGGCGACCTCTATTATACGCAGGTCCTGCACTGCGAGACGCGTGGCGTGTTCTGTTACGACGAGCGGCTGCGGCTGTTGCCGTCCTACCTCCAGCAGCTTGAAATGGAATCGAACGGCAAGGGCGTCACGATCGAGGGCGAGCCGGTCGGCCGCCCGACCGCGGCGATCACCTGGGGCGGGGTCGGCACCGACGCGCAACATGCGGTGTTCCAGCTGCTCCACCAGGGCACGCATGTCGTCCCGCTGGAATTCATCGGCGTGATCGAACCGGGCGATATGCTGAACGAGGAACACCATCGCAACCTCTTGAACAACATGTTCGCACAAGGCGCCGCGCTGATGAAGGGCAAGGCCAATCCCGACGATCCGGCGCGCGCCTATCCCGGCGATCGGCCGTCGACCACGATCCTGGCCGACACGCTCGACGCGCGCACGCTGGGCGCGCTGATCGCGTTCCACGAACAGCGCGTGTTCGTGAACGGCGTGCTCCTGGGGATCAACAGCTTCGACCAGTTCGGGGTCGAGCTGGGCAAAGAAATGGCCAAGGCCGCGCAGAAGGGCGGCGGCGATTTCGATCCGTCGACCACCGACCTGATCAAGCGCGCCTTCGGCTAGAGCGCGTCCTGGACTTGCCGCGTCTCGGCGTCCGCTTTATGTGTATGGTCGTAGTGGAGCATACACATGCGGACGAACATCGAGATCGATGACGAACTGATGGCCGAGGCGATGGTCATCACGGGCAAGACGACCAAGCGGGAGACCGTGGAAGAGGCATTGCGCCGGATGATCCGCGCGCGGCGCCAACTGGAGGGGTTCGAGGCGCTCCGGGGCATTGGTTGGGAAGGTGACCTCGACGATATGCGGACGAGTAAGTACCTGCCCGAGGAATGATCCTGGTCGATGCCAGTGTCTGGATCGATCAGCTGGTCGATCGCGATACGTTGCAGACGCGCGCGCTCAAGCGGCTGATGGCCGCCGCACAGGATATCGGCGTCGGTGACCTGACCTTGGTCGAAGTGCTTCAGGGAACGCGTAGCCCACGGGCGTTCCGACTGGCGCTGGGCCAGATGTCCCTGTGCGAACCGATCGAGATTTCGGATCGCGCGGTCGCCATCGCGGCGGCGCAGAACTACCGCGCGCTCCGTGCCATGGGCATCACCGTGCGCAAGACGATCGACACGCTTATCGCCACGCGGTGCATTCTCGATCGCCTGCCGTTGCTCTACAGCGACCGCGACTTTGACCCGTTCGTTGCGCATCTCGGCCTCCGGTCGGCGCTGGACCTGATACCGGAAGCGACCTGACATGCCCGATTTCGACTATGACCTGTTCGTCATCGGCGCCGGATCGGGCGGGACGCGCGCGGCGCGGGTGGCGGCGGCGCATGGCGCCAAGGTCGCGGCGGCCGAGGAATATCGCGTCGGCGGGACCTGCGTCATCCGCGGCTGCGTGCCCAAGAAGCTGCTCGTCTATGGCGCGCATTTCGCCGAGGACCTGCAGGACGCCAAGCGCTTCGGCTGGAACGTGCCCGATTGCGACTTCGACTGGAAGACGCTGACCCGCCATGTGTTCGACGAGGTCGACCGGATCAGCGAGGCCTATGGCTCGACGCTTGCGACCCACGATGTCGAGGTGATCCGCGAGCATGCCGAGCTGACCGGCGCCAACACCGTCCGCCTCGCCTCGGGGCGCGAAGTGACCGCCGGGACCATCCTGATCGCGACCGGCGCGCGGCCGCAGATCCCCGAATGCCCGGGGCACGAATTCGGCATCACCTCGAACGAGGCGTTCCACCTGCCGGCGATACCCAGGCGCATCCTGATCGCCGGCGCCGGCTATATCGCCAATGAATTCGCCGGCATCTTCCACCAGTTCGGCGCGCACGTGACGCTGATCAACCGGACCGACGTCATCCTGCGCGGCTATGACGAATCGGTCCGCGACCGGCTGCTCCAGATCAGCATGATGAAGGGCATCCAGTTCCGCTTCCACGCCGAATTCCGCGGCATCGAGCAGCAGGACGACGGCAGCTTGAAGGTGATGATGACCAACCACGACCCCGTGGAGGTCGATTGCGTGATGTTCGCCACCGGCCGCATCCCCAACACGCAGAACCTGGGACTAGCGGCGGCGGGCGTCGAGCTTACCGACAAGGGTGCGATCCGCGTCGACGAGGACAGCCGCACCAACGTGCCCTCGATCTATGCGGTCGGCGACGTGACCGACCGCGTCCAGCTGACCCCGGTCGCGATCCGCGAGGGCCAGGCGTTCGCCGACACCCAATTCGGCGGGAAGCCGACGCGGGTCGATTACGGCTGCATCCCCAGCGCGGTCTTCAGCCACCCGCAGATGGCGGGCGTCGGCCTGACCGAAAGCCAGGCGAAGACAAAGCTGGGCTCGGTCAAGATCTACACCTCCGACTTCCGCCCGATGAAGAACGTGCTGGCCGGGCGCAACGAACGCGCGCTGTACAAGATGGTGTGCGACGGCGAGACCGGGCGGATCGTCGGCATCCACATGATCGGCCCGGACGCCGCCGAGATTCTCCAGGCGGCGGCGATCGCGGTCAAGGCGGGCCTGACCAAGGACCAGTTCGACGAGACGGTGGCGCTGCACCCGACCATGGCCGAGGAACTCGTGCTGCTGAAATAACCCCAAAGTTCACGGAAGTTCACGCCCAACAATGGCGGCGTTGGGCCATTCCCCACAAATGGCCGTCGAGTCGGGCAGGCGGTTGCGGCGAGGTCAAAGAGCCGAGCGGTATAGCGCCTGGCCGGGCTGTAGGACAGAGATCGTCGGTCGGCCGCGCGCCTATATCGATGAGGCCTAGCGGAACGTGCTATTGGCCATCTGCCATCTCACGCAGAGTCGACGCGATGGCGTAGCCCGAAGCCAGGGCGAGAGCGCATGTCACGAAGCCATCGGCAAGGGAGGTAGCGATGGGCATGTGGCTTCTGATGGACATTTTCAAGACAAAGATGTGAGCGACGAGTAACGGGAGCAGATAGAGCGCGCACTTCCTTGTGAGCGTTCTAATGAACCGACTGTTCTCATCAGGATTTTGTCGTATGGTTTCTAGTTGCTTGGTCCCCACATTCACGATTACGGCCATATCATAATATTGGCGTCGGTAGAGTGGCATGCAGGACAGGAAGAATAGCGCGATCATTATCGCAACGGCAATACCCTGCGGGATCCCGGTGCCCATTCGGGAGACAAACGCCTCGGACTGAATAACTCTCATTCCAGCAAAAACGTAGAGGGCGAGGAGCAAGGCGCCCATGACTGTCGCCAAGAGAAACGTGTCGGCCTGGCGAAGATCACTTTCCCGCGTATCCTGGATATAAAGTGAGCGGGCGCACAGTAGCGAAGCGTCATGAGTCCAACGACCTTGAGCAGTCCGAACAACAAGAACGTCGTCAGTTCCAGCCCCAATGGACCATATAGGGTGCCCGTGCCGGGATGATATATTACTTGGAGGGTTGAAGCCATCACGGTGACGGCAAGTGCGATTCTTACACTCGGCGGCACGTTCGCGACATGCAATATCATCTAACGGACCTTTTCGGTGGTAAACCTCTATCCCGGGCAGTCGGCTATAATTCGCATTGGTTACTAAAGTCGCCATTCCCCAGCAACGCTCCCCCCTCATTCACCAGATATGCACGCGCTTTTCGGGCGGCAGGTAAAGGGCGTCGCCGGGCTTGACGTCGAACGCCTTGTACCAGGCATCGACGTTGCGCACGACGCCGTTCACCCGGAACATCGCCGGCGAGTGCGGATCGGTCAGCAGCAATTGCCGCTGCAGCCCCTCGCGCAATTTGGACTGCCACGCCTGGGCATAAGCGAGGAAGAAGCGCTGGTCGCCGGTCAGCCCGCCGATGACCTTCGACTTGCCGTGCTTCTGCTGGTATTTCTGGTATGCGGCATAGGACGCCTCGATCCCGCCGAGATCGCCGATATTTTCGCCGAGCGTCAGGCCGCCCTTCACCTTGGTGCCGGGAATCGGCTCATAGGCGTCATATTGCGCCGACAAGGCGGCGGTCCGCAGCTTGAAGGCCGCCTTTGCGGTGTCCGTCCACCAATTCTCGAACTTGCCGGTCGGGCCGAACTGGCTGCCCTGGTCATCGAAGCCATGGCCCATTTCGTGGCCGATCACCGCACCGATCGCACCGTAATTGACCGCCGGATCGGCATAGGGATCGAAGAACGGCGGCTGGAGGATCGCGGCGGGGAAGGTGATCTGGTTCGACAGCGGGTTGTAATAGGCGTTCACCGTCTGCGGCGTCATGTTCCACAGCGTGCGGTCGACCGGCTTGGGGAAGCGGGACAATTCCAGCTGCTGCTGGAATTCGCCGACCGCCATCGCATTGGCGAGCAGGTTGGTGCGATCGACCTTCAGCGACGAATAGTCGATATATTTGACCGGGTGGCCGATGCGTGGCTCAAACGCGGCGAGCTTGGCGAGCGCGGCCTTGCGCGTCGGCTCGTCCATCCACGTGCTGGCGGTGATCCGGTCGTGATACGCCTCGCGCAGATTCTCGATCAGCTCGCCCATCTGCTTTTCGGATTCGGGCGGGTAATATTTGGCGACATAGATCGCGCCGACCGCCTCGCCCATCGATCCGTTCATTAGCTGGACGCCGCGCTTCCAGCGATCGCGCTGGACCTGAACCCCCGCCAGCGTCGTCGAATAGAAGGCAAAGCGCGCATCGTCGAACGCCTTGGGGAGGAACGTCGCGTGGTCGCTCACGAAATGATAGGCGAGATAATCCTTCCACGTCTGGACGGGCGTCGCGGCGAAGATCCTGCCCATCGCCGTCACCGCGGTGTTCTGCGTCATCAGCACCATCGGCGACGAATCGAGCTGCGCCGTCTTCAGCAGGAGCGGCCAGTCGAAATCCGGCGCCTTGGCGGTCAGCCCGGCCAGCGTCTGGGGATCGTTGAGCTTGGCGATGTCGCGGCTCTGTTCGGGCGACCATTGATCCCTGGCCATCGCGGTTTCCAGGGCGACGATGGCGTCGGCCTTGGCACTGGCATCGGGGATGCCGGCCAGTTCCTGCATCTGCTGGACATAGGCGCGATACGCCTTGCGGATGGCATCGTACTTGTCGCCCGGCAGCAGGTAATAATCGCGCGGCATGCCGAGCCCGCCTTGGCCAACGGCGGCGGTATAGCGGCTGGGGTCGGCGAGGTTGGGGATGATGTCGATGCCGACCGGGCTGGCATAGCCGACCGACGCGAACAACACCTGCAGCCCGGCCTTGTCCTTCACCGCGGCGATGCGCGTTAGATAGGGCTTGAGCGGCGCGGTACCCCGCGCCTCGATCCCGGCGGTATCCATCCAGCTGGCGTAGAAATCGCCGACCTGGCGGCCGGTCTGGCCATAGGCGCCGGGATTGGCGGCCATGTCGTCCAGGATCCTGCGGACATTGACCTCGGCCTCGTCGCTCAGGATCACCCCGACCCCGGCCGAACCACGATCGGCGGCGATCGCGGTCCGCTTGTTCCAGGCGCCATTGGCATAGGTCCAGAAATCGTCGCCCGGCTTCACCGTCTTGTCCTCGGAGGCCAGGTCGATGCCGAAGGTGCCGTAGCGCGGCGCCTTGGCGACCTGGGCCAGCGTCGGGATCGCGAGGACGAGGGCGGCGACGGCCGACGTGCGGAGCAGGAAGGATAAGCGCATGGGAACCCTCATGATGCGGTGTGTTGCCGTTTCGTAGCGGCAGGGCGCATGAGCGGCAACTCGAATCGCGTGGACGCAAAGCCGGCCGGCCGCCAGTCGCGGCCCGGAAAGATCAACAAGAAGGTGAACCGCGGGCGGTATCGTTATGCGATGCTGGTGCTGGATATAACGATCGAGGTGGACGATTAGCCGAGCATGTGGCTCTTTCGCATCCTGTTCGCGTTCGACGCGGTCGTCCTGGCGGCGCTCGGCTATTTCTTTCTCGACGGCCTGCGCTATGGCGGATCGAGTGCCGCCCTGTTGATCTGGTCGGTCGTCCTGGCAGTACCGAGCGCCATCCTGGTGGCGGCGTGGATGCTCCGGGCGCGTGCGCGGGGCCGGCTAGCGTCGCTGTTGCTTCTCGTTCTGGCCGCCCCTCCGATACTCTACATGCTGTTCTTTGGCTTCCTGCTGGCGACCACGCCCAACTGGCAGTGATCGTCGCCGCGATCAGCTTCGACGGTTCGCCACCAGATCGTCGACGACCGCGGGATCGGCGAGCGTGCTCGTGTCGCCGAGCGTGGACACGTCGCCCTCGGCGATCTTGCGCAGGATGCGGCGCATGATCTTGCCCGAGCGGGTCTTGGGCAGGCCCGGGGCGAATTGCAGCGCGTCGGGGGTCGCGATCGGGCCGATCTCGCGCCGCACCCATGTGACCAGCTGGGCGCGCAATTCGTCGGACGGCGCCTCGCCCGCATTGAGCGTGACATAGGCGTAGATGCCTTGGCCCTTTACGTCGTGCGGCATGCCGACCACCGCCGCCTCGGCAACCCTGGGGTGGAGCACCAGCGCGCTTTCGACCTCGGCGGTGCCCATGCGGTGGCCCGAGACGTTGATGACGTCGTCGACCCGGCCGGTGATCCAATAATAGCCGTCCGCGTCGCGACGGCAGCCGTCCCCGGTGAAATACCTGTCCGGATAGGCGGTGAAATAGGTCTGGAAGAAGCGGTCCGCATCGCCCCATACGCCGCGCATCTGCCCCGGCCAGCTGCGCGCGATGCACAGATTGCCCGCCGCCGCGCCGGTCAATACCTTGCCGTCGGCATCGACCAGCTGGGGATCGATCCCGGGCAGCGGCAGCGTCGCGCTGCCGGGCTTGAGCGGCGTGGCGCCGGGCATCGGCGCGATCATCGCCGCACCGGTCTCGGTTTGCCACCAGGTGTCGATGATCGGGCAGCGGCCCGCACCGACGACGTCATGATACCAGCGCCAGGCCTCCGGGTTGATCGGCTCGCCGACGGTGCCGAGCAGCCTCAACGAGGCGCGGCTGGTCGCCGCGACCGGCCCGTCCCCCTCCTTCATCAGCGCGCGCAAGGCCGTCGGCGCGGTGAAGATCGTCGTCACCTGGTGCCGGTCGACGACCTGCCAGAGGCGGCTGGCGTCGGGCCAGTTGGGCAGCCCTTCATACATCAGCGTGGTGGCGCCGTTGGCCAGCGGGCCATAGACGACATAGCTGTGCCCGGTGACCCAGCCGATATCGGCGGCGCACCACCAGATGTCGCCCGCGCGATAGTCGAAGCACCATTCGTGGGTGCACGCCGCCCATAGCAGATAGCCGCCGCCGGTGTGCATCACGCCCTTCGGCTTGCCGGTCGATCCGCTGGTATAGAGGATGAACAACGGGTCCTCGGCGTTCATCGGCACCGGCTTGCATTCGGCCGCGGCGTCGGCTTCCAGCTCATGCCACCAATGATCGCCCTCGCCCATCGCGACCTCGCCGCCGGTCGAGCGCGCGACGATCACCGTCGCCAGGCCGGGCGCGTGGGCCCGCGCGGCGTCGACATTGGCCTTTAGCGGCACGCGCTTGCCGCCGCGCCGCCCCTCGTCGGCGGTAACGAGGATGGTCGATCCGCAATCCTCGATCCGTCCCGCCAGCGCCTCGGGCGAGAAACCGCCGAACACCACCGAATGGACCGCCCCGATCCGCGCGCAGGCGAGCAGCGCCACCGCCGCCTCGGGGATCATCGGCAGGTAGATGGTGACGCGGTCGCCCTTGCCGACGCCGCGGCCGCGCAGCACGTTGGCGAAGCGGCAGACGCGCGCGTGGAGCTCGCGATAGGTGATCCGCACCGGCTGGTCCGCGGGATCGTCGGGCTCCCACAGGAGCGCGACCTGGCCGCCGCGCCTGGCGAGGTGGCGGTCCAAGCAATTGGCCGATACGTTCAGGACGCCGTCGGCGAACCAGCTGACATGGAAGTCGGCGGCGGCGAACGACCAGTCGCCCGCAATCTCCGGCCGCTTCACCCAATCGAGCCGACGCGCCTGGTCGAGCCAGAAGCTGCCGGGATCGGCGATGCTGCGGCCGTAAAGCTTCTCGCGCCCCGCCGCGTCGACCCGCGCGCGCTTGCGCCATTCGCCCGGCACGGGATACACGCTGTCGTCGGTCACGCCGGGGTCTCCTCTGACGATCGCTTCTGCCGGTCGCCATGCCCGCTTGGCAAGCACCCGCGACGCGTGGCAGCATGTCGTCCAATTCGAAGGGGGATCGAATGAACGGACCGATATCGGCGAGCGTGGCATCGACCCACCACTCGCCGGCGCACGCGCTGGAACGACTGGTGTTCTTTTCCGACGCGGTGTTCGCCATCTCGATCACGTTGCTGGTCATCGAGCTGCATGTCCCGGTCCTGCCCCGCAACGCGCCCGACCTGGATTATGCCATAACGCTGTTCAACCTGACGCCGCATTTCATCGGCTTCTTCGCGTCGTTCTTCGTGATCGGCGCGTTCTGGGGCGGGCATCATCGCGCGTTCGACTGCGCACGGCACTGGTCGCCGCGACTGATGCGGCCCAATCTGTTCCTGTTGTGCACCGTCGCCGCCATGCCTTTCTTCACGGCGTTCATGAGTGACTATTACGGCAAGCGCGTGCCGACCATCGCTTATTGCGTGTGGCTGCTGCTGGTTGCGATCTGCAACTTGTGGAACAACAGCATGGCGGTGTCGCCCGGCATCGCCGCCGACGATCTCGACCCGGAACATGCCGCCCTGATGAAGCGGCGCGGCTGGGCGGTGATCCTGGGCACGCTGACCGCGCTGGCGGTCGCCGCGGTCAACCCGTGGATTGCGCTGTTCGCGCTGACCTCGATGCCGTTGTGGCGGCTGGTGCTCGAACGCCTGCACCGCCGCCGGGTCAACCGAACGATCCGCTGATCGCCAGCATCGCCAGCGCGGCGCGGGCGGCGGCGCCGCCCTTGTCGAGCCGCGCCGGGTCAGCGCGCGCGATCGCCTGCGCTTCGTCCTCGGTAGTGAGGATGCCGTTGCCGATCGCGATCCCGTCCATCGTCAGCGCCATGACGCCACGCGCGCTTTCATTGGCGACGATCTCGAAATGATATGTCTCGCCGCGGATGACCACGCCCAGCGCGACGAACGCATCGTACCGGCCGGTCTCCACCGCCATGGCGATCGCCCCCGGGACTTCGAGCGCGCCGGGGACGGTCAGCGTTTCGTGGGCATGCCCCGCCGCCTCGATCGCCGCCCACGCGCCGGCGAGCAGCAGGTCGTTGAGATGATCATAGAATCGCGCCTCGACGATCAGCACCCGCGCCATCAGCGCGCCTCCCCGTCGATCGCGCGTTCGCCGACGATCGACAGGCCGTAGCCGTCGAGCGCGACGAGCGTGTGATGCGTGTTGGTCAGGAGGACCATGTCCTCGACCCCCAATTCGGTCAGGATCTGCGCGCCGATGCCGTAATCGCGCAGTTCCTCGCCCATCGCGCCGGCCCCCGCCTTGGACTGGACCACATGCGACAGGCCGTCGCGCGTCGGCCCGCCGAGCAGGACGACGACGCCAGCCCCCGCCTCGCCGATCAGCTCCATCGACCGCCCCAGCAAGCCGCTGCGGTCGCCGGATTCGCCGAACACGTCGGCGAACACGTTCATCGCGTGCATTCGGACCAAGGTCGGCCGATCGGGATCGATCCGCCCCTTGACCAACGCGACCTGTTCGGTGCCGACGGCCTTGTTGAGAAAGGTGATGGCCGTCCAGTCGCCCCCCCAGCGGCTGGTGAAACGCGCCTCGGCCCGCCGTTCGACGAGATGGTCGTGGCGGCGGCGATAGGCGATGAGGTCGCGGATCGTGCCGATCTTGAGCTTGTGCTGCTGCGCAAAGCCGATCAGATCGTCGAGCCGGGCCATCGTGCCGTCGTCCTTCATGATCTCGCAGATCACCCCCGACGGGTTCAGCCCGGCCAGCCGCGACACGTCGACCGCCGCCTCGGTATGGCCGGCGCGGACCAGCACGCCGCCGTCGCGCGCGACCAGCGGGAAGACATGGCCAGGGGTGACGATCGCGTCGCGATCCTTGCCCGCGTCGATCGCCACCGCGACGGTGCGCGCGCGGTCGGCGGCCGAAATGCCGGTGGTCACGCCCTCGCGCGCCTCGATCGACACGGTGAAGGCGGTTTCGTGCCGGGTGCCGTTATGACGGCTCATCAAGCCCAGCCCCAGCGCCTCGACCCGCGTCCTAGTCAGTGCCAGGCAGATCAGCCCGCGGCCATGCCGGGCCATGAAGTTGATCGCGTCCGGGGTGGCCATCTGCGCGGGGACGATCAGGTCGCCCTCATTCTCGCGATCCTCGTCATCGACCAGGATGAACATCCGGCCGTTGCGCGCCTCGTCGATGATCTCCTCGATGGGCACCAGCGCGGGGCGCTGCTCGCGCCCGACGATATAATGCTCGATCTTGCGCAGTGTCTCGGCGGTCGGGTTCCAGTCGTCGCTGTCGATACTGCGCAGCGAATTGGCATGAAGCCCGGCGGCGCGGGCCAGCCCCGAGCGGGAAATGCCGCCTGAGGAAACGAGATCACGCACGCGATCGATCAGCTTAATGGTCATTATTGCCGCTTATCACATTTCGATGTGACGGCGCTATCGCTGATTCACATCGCGGTCGGCGCGAGCATCCTCATTCGATCGAGATAGCGGGCAAGCACGTCGATCTCGACATTGACCGGATCGCCGACGCCAAGCGTGCCCAGCGTCGTCACCTGCCAGGTGTGCGGGATCAGGTTGACGGTGAAGTCGGTGCCCGGCGCCCCGTCGGTCACCATATTAACCGTCAGCGACACGCCGTCGATCGTGACCGACCCCTTGGCCGCGATGAACGGCGCCAAGTCGGGCGCGACGCCGAAGGTCAGGCGCCGCGAATCGCCGTCGGGGGCGATCGCCGTGACCCGGGCGACGCCATCGACATGGCCGGTGACGATATGCCCGCCAAGCTCGTCGCCCAGCCGCATCGCGCGCTCCAGGTTGAGGCGGCGCCCCTCGACCCATTGGCCCGCGGCGGTGCGCGAGATGGTTTCGGCCGAGACATCGACCGCGAACCGCCCCGGCGCGCGGTCGACCGCGGTCAGGCACACGCCCGAACACGCAATGGAGGCGCCGAGGTCGAGGGTCGCGGTATCATGTCCGGTCGCGATCACCACGCGCAGGTCGCCGCGTTCCTCGACCTCGACGATCGTGCCGATATCGCTGATGATGCCGGTGAACATGCGCTAGCTCCTCACCCGTTCGTAGACTTCGAGCCGGTCGCTGCCAAGCGGCCGGGCATCGGCCAGCCGCCAGCGGTCATGCGCATCGGCCAGCCGGCCCAGCCCGATGTCGCCCAGCGCCGGCGTGCCGCCGCCGATCAGCACCGGCGCGCGGTAGAGCAGCAGGCGATCGACGATATCGGCGGCAAGGAACGCCGACGCCGTCCCCGCGCCCCCTTCGATCAGCAGGTGATCGACGCCCTCCAGGCCGCCGATCGCCGCGGGTGAAGCGATCTGCTCCCAGCCGATCCGGGGCTGGTGCGACAGGACGATGCGACGTGGACCGCGCGCTTCCAGCCCGGGCAGCCTGACGTCCAGCCGGGGCGCATCGGCGTCGAGCGTCTTGCGGCCGACCAGGATCGCCTCATGCCGCGCGCGTTCGAGATGCGCGTGGGCGCGCGCCACGTCGCCGGTGATCCACTTGCTCTCGCCGCTGGCGGTGGCGATGCAGCCGTCGAGCGACAGCGCGAGCTTCAACGTCACCTGCGGGCGACCGCTGGCCTGGCGCGTCAGGAACCCGGCCATCGACCGGCGCGCCGCCTGCTCCAGCACGCCCGTCCGCACCGCGATGCCCGCCGCGCGCAGCCGATCGATACCCTTGCCGTCGGTGCGGGGATCGGGATCGGCGAGCGCCACCACCACCAGCGCCACGCCTGCCGTGACCAGCAGGTCGCCGCATGCCGGCCCGCGCGGCGATGCATGCGCGCACGGCTCCAGCGTGACATAGGCGGTCGCCCCCCGCGCCGCCGCGCCGGCCTGGGCCAGCGCCATCGCCTCGGCATGGGGGCGGCCGCCGGGCTGGGTCCAGCCGCGGCCGACGACGCAGCCGTCGCGGACGACGATGCAGCCGACATTGGGATTGGGCGCCGTCCGCCCCCGCCCGCGCTCGGCCAGCGCCAAGGCGGCGGCCATGAAGCGCGGATCGGCGGCTACAGCCAAGGCTTGAGCTTGTCGTTCAGCCTTTTATACGCGGCGCGCGTCTCCGCCTGCTCGCGCGCGATCTTGGCGTCGACGATCTTCTTCTTGGCGGCGTCGATCTTCTGCTGGGCGACGATCTGGGCGTCGGTGCGGTCGGCGCGCCATTGCTGGACGAAGACGATCGTCGGCCGCTTGTACGGGACCGGCGGCGTACTGTCGGCGACGAACCCCGCGATGATCAGGACGACGACGACGAACGAGGCGAACAGGAAGATCACCTCGTGCTTGCCGCGCGAGGCGAGGAAGCGGCGCAGGTCCCCGATCGCGCGCAACGGCGAGAAGCGGCTGAATATCGTCATGCCTGCCAAGATAGGCGAGGGTCGACCACGCGACCAGCCCCCGCCAAGCAATTCGGGCTGGATTCGCCGCCGCCGCCGCGCCAACACCGGCGCGATGGCCAAGCTCCATTTCTATTACGCGTCGATGAACGCGGGCAAGTCGACCAGCCTGCTCCAGGCCGATTTCAATTATCGCGAGCGCGGCATGGCGACGATGCTGTTCACCGCCGGGGTCGACGCGCGCGCCGGGCACGGCCGCATCGCCTCGCGGCTGGGCTTCGGCGCCCCGGCCATGCCGTTCGATGCCGGCACCGACATCGCCGCCATCGTTGCCGCCGCGCATGCCGTCGCGCCGATCGCCTGCGTATTGGTCGACGAGGCGCAATTCCTGACCAGGGGCCAAGTCGACCAGCTTGCCGATCTTGCCGATCTGGCCGGCATTCCCGTGCTTGCCTATGGCCTGCGTACCGATTTTCGCGGCGAGCTGTTCGACGGATCGGCGCGGTTGCTGGCGATCGCCGACGCGCTGGTCGAGATGCGATCGATATGCGATTGCGGGCGCAAGGCGACGATGAACCTGCGGGTCGACGCGCAGGGCACGGCGGTCCACGACGGCGCGCAGACCGAGATCGGCGGCAATGACCGATATGTCGCCTTGTGCCGGCGGCACTTCACCGAGGCGATGCGCGGCGGCGGACGAAGACAGGACTGAGGGAGACAGGATGGTGACGACCACCGCAATGCAAAAGACGCCGCGCTAGGCTTGGGGTGCATGGCTGGCTGATCCTCGACAAGCCGCTCGGGCTCGGCTCGACCCAGGCGGTCGGGGCGGTCAAGCGCGCGCTGCGCACCGCCGGCCAAGGCAAGGTCAAGGTCGGCCATGGCGGGACGCTCGACCCGCTGGCGTCCGGCGTGCTGCCGATCGCGCTGGGCGAGGCCACCAAGCTCGCCGGCCGGATGCTCGACAGCGACAAGGTGTATGAGTTTACGTGTCGGTTCGGGGGGCAGACGGACACGCTCGACGCCGAGGGCAAGGTGATCGCCACGTCCGACCGGCGGCCGACGCCGGCGCAAATCGAGGCGGTGCTGCCGCGTTTCACCGGCCGGATCGACCAGGTGCCGCCGGCTTATTCCGCGCTGAAGATCGACGGCGCGCGGGCCTATGACCTGGCGCGGGCGGGCGAAGAGGTGGTGCCGGCGAGCCGCGCGGTGACGGTGCATTCGCTATATGTCGCCCCGGCGGAGGCGGAGACCGCCGCTTTTGGGGCACCTGCCTCATCAAGCAACCCAGCTGCCCCCGCCTCCGCCGGGGCGACGGTGGACGCCGTCACCCTCATCGCCCATGTCTCCAAGGGCACCTATATCCGCAGCCTTGCGCGCGACATCGCGCTGGCGCTTGGCACGGTCGGCCATGTCACCTATCTCCGGCGGATCAGGGCCGGTCCGTTCGACCTCTCTCATGCGATATCGCTGGACAAACTGAACGAAGCCGCTATGGCGCGCGTCCTTGAACATTGCATCCTGCCGTTGAGGGCGGGGCTGGACGACATCCCGGCTCTGTCCCTCGATCCCGACCAGGCAGGGGCGCTCCGCCAGGGGCGCGTTCTGGCCGGGATAGCCGAAGACGATGGCCTCCGCTTCGCGACGTTGGGCGATACGCCCGTCGCCCTGGTGGACGTGGCAGGCGGGGAAGCCCGCATCGTCCGTGGCTTCAACCTCTGAACGACGATGTCGAAGGAAAGCAAATGTCGATTACCCCCGAGCGCAAGGAAGCGCTGATCAAGGAACATGCCCGCGGCGACGGCGATACCGGCAGCCCCGAGGTCCAGGTCGCGATCCTGACCGATCGCATCAAGACGCTGACCGAGCATTTCAAGACCCACGCGAAGGACAACCATTCGCGCCGCGGCCTGCTGATGATGGTCAACAAGCGCCGCTCGCTGCTCGACTATCTGCGCAAGACCGAAGGCGACCGTTACCTCGCGCTCATCGCGAAGCTCGGCCTTCGCAAATAATCTCAAAGGGCGCCCGCGTGGCGCCCTTGCCGCATTTGTACCCCCGCCCAGGCAGGGATCAGACTGGGCTCCCACCTTTGCGGGAGCACATCATCGCCAAGAGGCAATTCGGCCAATTGGCACGAGCCAAAACTGGCTCACACAGGCCCCGGCCGGCATCTGGCCGCCGGAGTGTAAGGAAACAGAATGTTCGATACCAAGAAGGTAAGCATCGAGTGGGGCGGAGAGACCCTCACGCTCGAAACGGGCAAGGTTGCCCGCCAGGCCGACGGCGCGGTGATCGCGACGCTCGGCGAGACCGTCGTGCTGTGCGCGGTCACCGCCGCCAGGTCGGTCAAGGAAGGGCAGGATTTCTTCCCGCTCACCGTTCATTACCAGGAGAAGTTCTCGTCCTCCGGTCGTATCCCCGGCGGCTTCTTCAAGCGCGAGCGTGGCGCCACCGAGCGCGAGACGTTGATCAGCCGCCTCACCGACCGCCCGATCCGTCCGCTGTTCCCGGAAGGGTTCTACAACGAGATCAACGTCATCGCCCAGGTGATGTCGTATGACGGCCGCAACGAGCCCGACGTGCTGGCGATGATCGCCGCGTCGGCCGCGCTGACCATTTCGGGCGTGCCGTTCATGGGCCCGATCGGCGCCGCGCGCGTCGGCTACAAGGACGGCGAATACGTCCTCAACCCGTCCGACGGCGCGGTGCTGGAGGGCGAGCTTGACCTGATCGTCGCCGCCACGCAGGACGCCGTCATGATGGTCGAATCCGAGGCCAAGGAGCTGTCGGAGGAAATCATGCTGGGCGCGGTGATGTTCGCGCACAAGGCGAGCAGCCAGGTGATCGAGGCGATCATCAAGCTCGCCGAACAGGCCGCCAAGGAGCCGTGGGAACTCAAGCAGGCCGACGACACCTCGGCGGTCAAGGCCGAGTTGAAGTCGCTGATCGGGGCCCACATCGACGCCGCCTACAAGCTGGTCGACAAATCGGCGCGCCAGAACGCGCTGGGGGACGCCCGCGCCAAGGCCAAGGCGGCGATGGCGGACAAGACCCCGCAGGAACAGATGGCCGCGCAGAAGCTGGTCAAGAAGCTCGAAGCCGAAATCGTTCGCGGCGCGATCCTGAAGACCGGGCGCCGCATCGACGGCCGCGATACCCGGACGGTCCGTCCGATCGAGGCGGAAGTCCACTTCCTGCCGCGCGCGCACGGCTCGGCCCTGTTCACGCGCGGCGAGACGCAGACCATCGCCACCACGACGCTGGGCACCAAAGACGCCGAGCAGATGATCGACGGGCTGGGCGGCCTCAGCTACCAGCATTTCATGCTGCACTATAACTTCCCGCCTTATTCGGTCGGCGAAGTCGGGCGCTTCGGCGCCCCCAGCAGGCGGGACATCGGCCACGGCAAGCTGGCCTGGCGGGCGCTCCACGCAGTGCTGCCGTCGAAGGAAGAGTTTCCGTACACGATCCGCGTGACCTCCGACATCACCGAGTCGAACGGCTCGTCGTCGATGGCGACGGTGTGCGGCGGGTCGCTCAGCCTGATGGACGCCGGCGTGCCGATCAAGCGCCCGGTATCGGGCATCGCGATGGGGCTGATCCTGGAAGGCGAGGATTTTGCCGTCCTGTCCGACATCCTGGGCGACGAGGATCATTTGGGCGACATGGACTTCAAGGTCGCAGGCACCAGCGAGGGCATCACCTCGCTCCAGATGGACATCAAGATCGCCGGCATCACCGAGGAGATCA
>NZ_CAXTHV010000042.1:0-21254 GCF_964244265.1 uncultured Sphingomonas sp.
CGGTCGTCGATGACGATCTTGTCGTTGATCGAATAGCCGATGATCGTCAGCACCGCAGCGACGATGTTGAGGTCGAATTCCAGGCTGTTGCGGAACAGCGCAAAGAATCCCAGCGTCATCAGCACGTCGTGCATTATCGCGACGACGGTTGACACGCCGAACTGCCATTCGAAGCGGAAGATCGCGAACAGGCCGATGCCGAGCACCGCGAGCACAACCGCCAGGATGCCGTTCCTCACCAGCTCGCCCGACACCTTGCCCGAGACTGCGTCCTGCTTGGAGAATTGCGCGCCGGGGAATTCCTTGGCCAGCGCGCCCGACACCGTCGAGACGATCGCGTTGGTCGCGGCGTCATCCGCGCTGTCGGGGCGCGGCAGGCGGATCGAGACCGTGCGCGGATCGCCGAATTGCTGGAGCGAGGCCTGGCCGACGCCCAGCCGGTCGATCGTCGAGCGCACCTTGTCGAGGCTGGGCGCGGTCGCGAACTTTTCCTCGATCATGATGCCGCCGACGAAATCGACTCCGAAATTGAGCTTGTTGACGATCACCAAAGCGACCGCTGCGATGGTCAGCAGTATCGTCAGCCCGAACGCCCAGTAACGCAGCCGGACGAAGTCGATATTGGTGTTGTCGGGAACGATCTTGAGCAGGCGCATGTCGGCTAAGCCTTAGATGTTGATCGTCTGCGGACGTTGCGCGCGCAGCCAGAAGGTCACCAGCATCCGGGTGAAGGTGACCGCGGTGAACACCGAGGTGACGATGCCGATCAGCAGCACGATCGCAAAGCCCCGGACCGGCCCCGACCCCAGCAACAGCATGATGATGCCCGAAATGGCATGCGTCATGTTTGCCTCGAAGATCGTCCGGCTGGCTTCCTTGTAGCCCAGGTCGATCGCCTGGACGACGTTGCGCCCACGGCGCCGTTCCTCGCGGATGCGTTCGTTGATCAGCACGTTGGCGTCGACCGCGGTGCCGATCGTCAGCACGAAGCCGGCAATTCCCGGCAGCGTCAGCGTGCCGTTGAGCAGCGCCAGCACGCCCAGGATCACCAGCACGTTGATGATCACCGCCGCATTCGCATAGATGCCGAACCGGCCATAGGTCAGCAGCATGAACACCACCACCGCGACCACCGCGATCACCGAGGCGAGCACGCCGGCGCGGATCGAATCGGCGCCCAGGTCAGGCCCGACGGTCCGCTCCTCGATCACCTTGAGCGCCACCGGCAGCGCGCCAGACCGCAACGCGATTGCCAGCTGGTTGGCCGAGGCGGTGGTGAAGTCGCCTTGGATATAGCCCGACCCGCCCAGGATCGGCGTGTTGATCCGCGGCGCAGAGATCACCTGGTTGTCGATGATGATCGCGAACAGCTTGCCGGTATTTTCCTGCGTCACCTTGGCGAAGCGCCGGCCGCCGGTCGTGTTGAAGCTGAAATTGACGATCGGCGCATTGGTCTGCGGATCGTTGCCCTGGCTCGCGTCGATCAGGTCGGTGCCGGTCACGATCGCGGCGTTGCGCACGGCGATCACCGGAATACCCTGCGGATTGCCGGGATAGGAGAGGATCTTGTCGCCGAGCGGCGCCTGGCCCTTCATCAGCGCGGCGGGATCGGCATTCTGGTCGACCAGCTTGAACTCCAGCTTGGCGGTCTTGCCGAGCAGCGCCTTCAGCCCCGCCGGATCCTGCAACCCCGGCACCTGGACGACGATGCGGTTATTGCCCTGGCGCACGATCGTCGGCTCGCGGGTGCCGAGCGAATCGATGCGCTTGCGCACCACCTCGGTCGCGGTCTCCATCGCGCGATCGATCGCCTGGTCGACCCCGGCCTGTGTCGGGGTCATCACGAAGCGCGTCGAATCGACCACGTCGACGTTCCAGTCGCGCTGGCCGGTATAACCAGCGCCGGTGGTCAGCGTCGACAGCCGCTGGCGCGCCGCCTCCAGCTGGGCGACGTTGCGGACCATGAAGCTGACCTTGCCATCGGCGGTCGAGATGTCGCCGATGTCGATCCGCGGGTCGTTGCGCCGCATTTCGGCGGCGACGGTCTGCTGCATCTGTTCGAGCCGCGACTTGACCAGTTCGTTGGTGTCGGCCTCGAGCAGCAGGTAGCTGCCGCCCGCGAGATCGAGCCCAAGGCTGATCCGCGGATGGACCGGCCAATTCTTCGTCTGGCTTTCGGGAAAGAAGCTTGGGATCGCCAGGCTGCACAGCACCACCAGGGTGGCGATGATCGCGGTCACCTTCCAGCGTGGAAAGTCGCCCATCAGTCGTTCGCCGCCTTTGCCGCGTCGGGCGTCAGCACTTCCGTGATCGTCGCGCGCACCACTCGGACGCGGACGTTGGGTGCGACTTCCAGCTCGACGAAGCGGTCCTCGACCTTGCCGACCTTGCCCACCACGCCCCCGGCGGTGATGACCCAATCGCCCTTCTTGAGCGCGGCGATCGCGTTCTGCAGCGCCTTCACCCGCTGCTGCTGGGGGCGCAGCATCAGGAAATAGAAGGCGACAAAGACCAGCACGAGCGGCAGGAAGGTTTGCGCCAGCCCCGCGAACATGTCGGGGGGACCGGCGGCGCCGGCGGCCTGGGCATAAGCGGGTGGGATGAGCATGATCGTCCTGAACTGGGCATAAGCGGCGCGAAACGGGCCGGCTGCGTCAAGCGCTGCGCGCTATCACCATGCGCCGGTGCGCGCAACATGGCGCAAGCCCGGACCGGCCCGGTCGGCAATGCCACCCGGGCGACGCGGCGCGGTTGCATCAAGACTCCAGACAGCCTAAAGGCGCCCCCTTCCGGGCCGGCGCCACCTTGGCACCAGCCCGCCGGTCGGGGCGTAGCGCAGCCTGGTAGCGCATCACACTGGGGGTGTGGGGGTCGCAGGTTCAAATCCTGTCGCCCCGACCAATTGTTTCAGTCACTTGGCATTGGCAATCCTGGGCGTGTAGAACGTTTCACGGGTCCGGACATGGCTGTTTGCGGCCGATCAAGGGCCGCCGATACTCTTGACCGGCACGTTTTTATTGAATTAAAGTTTGTGATATATGCCTCCTCGATGCCTTGTACCTATACGATAATGTCAGCATTGGGCGTATAAGGAGGATATCGGGATGTCGCTAAAGCCAACATACCTGATCGAACTGGATCCCCGAAAAAACTACATGCGCCTGACCTTTTCGGGTTATATGGACCATGCGACCCTGGACAGGTTCGAGCAGGAACTGGCTGCGGCATTCGAACGCATGCCGTTGGAGGGCGGACGGCCGGGCGATTACCTGCTGCTTAACGATGCCCGCGCCTCGAACGTGCAGTCTCAGGATATTACAGCTCGATTCCAGGCATGCATTGCGCAATATGGTCCATTGGTGCGCCGGATCGCAATGCTCATGTCGCAATCTCCCTTGGAGATGATGCAGGCCAAGCGCGTTCAGGCCAAGCGCGTTGCGGCGGGGCACGGGACGGCGTTTTTCCTCAGCGAAGAGGACGCCTTGGCGTGGCTGTTCGGCGATGAGGACGACGCAACGACGCCGGTATGAGCCTGGCTGCGATGCGTCCGGAAACGATGTCCCTCACTACAAGCGGTCCTGTCGGACCCGCAAGGTCCCACCGCTAACCGCTTCTTAGGCGTCCGCTGGCATCACGCGCGGCCATGTCACCGCTGCGTTTTCCGCTCGTCGACCCCAGCCCGCCGCGGCTGAGCGAGCATCCCGACGTCCTCGCCCGCGTCGAACGATCGGGCATGTTCAGCAATAACGGGCCCGAGTTGCAGGCGTTCGAGGCGGAGGTGGCGGAGCGGCTGTTCGGCGGGCGCGGCGCCTGTCTGGGGGTGGGCAACGCCACGCTGGGCCTGGTGGTCGCGATCCGCCAGGCGGCGGGGCGCGATCCCGCGCCGGGAACGCTGGCGCTGATGCCGGCGATGACCTTTGCCGCGACCGCGCAGGCGGCGTTGTGGGCGGGACTCACGCCCTTGATCTGCGACGTCGACCGCGATGACTGGGGGGCATGCGCGGCAGCCGAGGAGCGGTTGCTCGAACGGCATGCCGGCAAGGTCGGCGTGCTGGTGCCCTATGCGACGTTCGGCGCGGCGATCGACGTTGATCGCTATGCGTGGCTGATGCGCCGTCATGGCGTGGGCGTGGTGATCGATGCCGCCGCGTCGCTGGGCACGATCGATGCTCAAGGCGCCGGGTTCGGCGCCGGCGCGCCGTTTGCGGTGGTGTTCTCGCTCCACGCCACCAAGACCTTCGCGGTCGCCGAGGGCGGCCTGATCCACAGCGGCGACGCCGGCATCATCGACGAACTGCGCGCGATGATCAATTTCGGGTTTCGCGGATCGCGATCGGCTGTCCTGCCCGGGATCAACGCCAAGATGCCCGAGCTGATCGCGGCGATGGCGCGGCTGAAGCTGGCCGAGATCAACACGATCGCCGTCGCGCGCGCGCAGGTCGCGATCGCCTATCGCGCCGCGCTGGCCGGCTTCACCTTCCAGGCGAGCGATGCCCGCCGCCAGGCGATGCAGTTCCAGCCGGTGCTGCTGCCCCCCGAATTGGCAGCGCGCCGCGACGCGGTGATCGCGGCGCTGGCCGCCGACGGAATCGGCGCAGGATGCTATTTCAGCCCGCATATCGGGCAGCAACCATGGCTGCGCGACCATTCGCTGGTCACCGCCACCCCGGTCACCGACGACGTTGCGCGGCGCATCGTCTCGCTGCCGATCAGCGACCGGATGAGCGCCGCCGACGCGCGCTTCATCGCCGAACGCCTTCGTGCCGCCTGCGCCGCGCAGCCGCGCACGGCCGGGACGGCCGCGACCATGACGACGCTGATCGTCGGCGGCGGCCCCGCCGGCTGTGCGCTGCTGACCGCGGCATCGAAACAGGGACGGCTCGCCGACCTGGCGCAGGCCGGGCTGACGATCGTCGAACGCGACGACGCGATCGGCAACGGCCGGCTCGCCGGCTATGCGATCAATTCGGACAGCACCGCCGAGACCTTTCTTACCGCAGTCAGGGACAATCCCTGTCCGGAGATCGCCGCGCTGGCCCGCCATCCCGCCGCGCAGGAAGTCGGGCGCCATATCGGCCGGCTGGGCGTGCCGCTCGCGGCGACCGGGCAGTTCCTGGGCGTGATCGGCGATCGGCTGGCCGGCATCGTCGCGGCCAATGGCGGCGAACTGGCCACCGGGCACGAGGCGATCGATGCGCACCAGCTCCCCGGCGGCGGCTGGCAGACGCGGCTGCGGCGGCTGGGCGATGGGGCCATCGTCGAGCGGCGATCGCATACCCTGGTGATCGCGACCGGCGGCGCGCAGCCGTTCGACCGGCTGGCCGGGCAACAGGTGGCGGGCGCGTCGCTCCTGGACCTCGCCAACGGCAGGCTGGTCCAGTCCGACGAGGTGCTGGCGCTGGGCGGGCTGGACCGCATAGCCGACCTGCTCGCCGACGCCCGCGCGCCGCGCGTCGTGGTGGTCGGCGGATCGACCAGCGCGCTGGCGGCGGTCGCACTGCTGCTCCGCAGCCGCCCCGGCATCCCGTTCGGCGCGGGCGACCTCACCCTGCTCCATCGCCGCCCGCTGCTGCCCTTCTATCCTTCGGCGGAGGCGGCGCGCGCCGACGGCTTTATCGCGTTCGGCGAAGACGATGTCTGCCCGGTGTCAGGCTTCGTCTATCGCCTGGCGGGGTTCCGGCTGGAGGCGCGCGAGCTGGTGCTGCGGATGCTGCGGATCGACGGCCGCGCGCCCGATCCGCGCGTGACGGTGATGCGCATCGGCGACGACGAGGCGGCGGCGCGCGGGCGGCTGGCCGAGGCCGACCTGGTCATCGCGGCACTCGGCTATCGCCCGCGCGCGCTGCCGCTGTTCGATCGCAGCGGCCGACCGATCGCGCTGGCCGCGCAGGCCGGCAAGCCGATGGTCGACGGCCATTGCCGCGTGCTCGGCGCCGACGGCCAGCCGGTGCCCGGCGTCTATGGCATCGGCCTGGCGGCGGGGTTCGTGCCGTCGGGCCGGCTGGGCGGCGAGAAATCGTTCACCGGCCAGGCCAACGGCCTGTGGCTGTGGCAGAACGACGTCGGCCAGATGATCGTCGACCAGGTGCTGGGCACAGCCCAGCGCGCGGTGGCATGACCGCGCCGACCGTCAGCGTCGTCATGGCCGCCTATAATGGCGCGGCCCTGATCGGCGAAACGCTCGACAGCCTGTGGACCCAGACCTTCGACGATTTCGAAGTCGTGGTGGTCGACGACCGCTCGACCGACGATACGCTGGCGGTGCTGGCGCGCTGCCGCGACCCGCGCCTGAGAGTGATCGCGCTCGATCGGAATGGCGGGCCGGTCCGCGCCCGCAATTGCGCCTATCGCGAATCGCGCGGGCGCTACATCGCCGGGCTCGATCAGGACGATCTCTGCCTGCCCGCCCGGTTCGAGCGGCAGGTCGCCTATCTCGACGCCAACCCCAGGATCGCGCTGGCCGGCACCGCCGCAGCGGTGCTGGAGGACGGCACGATCGCCTCGGGCATCCGTTCGCCGGTAACGACGCCGCGGCTGGTCGAATGGCTGCTCCAGATCGAGAACCCGCTGGTCTGGTCGACCGTCATGGTCCGCCGCGCGGCCGTGCCGCCGGGCGACTTCACCCGGCCCGAACTGCTCTATGCCGAGGATTTCGACCTCTATCACCGGCTGGCGCGGGACGGCGGCATCGCGCAGATCGACGAGCCGCTGCTGCTCTATCGCAGCCATGGCGCGGGCGCCTCGCAACGTTTTGTCGACATGATGCAGGCCAGCGCCGCGCGCGTGCTGGCGGAAACCTATGCCGCCGACGGCGATGCGGAAGCCGTCGAAGACGCGTCGATCGTCGCGCGCTGCATCATGCGCCGCCAACCGGTCGCCGACCGCATCGAGCTGGCGCGGCTGGGCGGCGTGCTCGGCCGGCTCCAGGCGCGGTTCCTCGCCACCCGCGCGGTTGATCCCGACAGCCGCCGGATGATCAAGTGGGAGACCGCCCTGCGTTGGGGCCGCGTCGTCCGCCATGGCCTGAAGGCGGGGACGATCACGCTGATCGACGCGGTCGCGGTCCGCCCCGATCACCTGGGACTGGGCTATGCCGGCATCGATACGCTGCTGCTGTCGCGGCTGATCGGCGGAGCCCGGTCGGTCGTGCGCCGGCGCCGCGCCGCCTGAGGTATTGCCAAGCGGCACCTGGTTTCAGCTTTGCTGGACCAGCATGACGACTCCCACATCAACTTTGCTTTGCCGAACGATTTCCGTAAAGCCGCGGGCATGACGGCGGCGACGGACATGATGGATTTCGGCCTGGGCGAGACGGCCGACATGATCCGCGAGACGACACGCCGTTTCGCCGATGAACGGATCGCGCCGCTCGCCGCGCGGATCGATGCCGAGGATTGGTTCCCGCGCGACCTGTGGCCGGCGATGGGCGAGCTCGGCCTGCACGGGATCACCGTCGCCGAGGCCGATGGCGGTCTGGGCCTCGGCTATCTCGACCATGTCGTCGCCTGCGAGGAAGTCGCCCGCGCCTCCGCCTCGATCGGCCTCAGCTATGGCGCGCATTCCAATCTGTGCGTCAACCAGATCGCGCGCTGGGCGTCCCCGGAGCAGAAGGCGAAATACCTGCCCAGGCTGATCTCCGGCGAGCATGTCGGCAGCCTGGCGATGTCCGAGGCCGGCGCCGGATCGGACGTGGTCGGCATGAAGCTGAAGGCGCAGGCGGTCCAGGGCGGCTATGTCCTCAACGGCACCAAGTTCTGGATCACCAACGCGGCTTATGCCGATACCTTGGTGGTCTATGCCAAGACCGGCGAAGGCAGCCGGGGCATCACGACCTTCCTGATCGAAAAGGACATGCCCGGCTTCTCGATCGGGCAGAAGATCGACAAGATGGGGATGCGCGGATCGCCCACCGCCGAACTCGTCTTCGACGATTGCGAGGTGCCGGAAGCAAATGTGATGGGGCCGCTCAACGGCGGGGTCGGCGTGCTGATGAGCGGGCTCGATTACGAGCGCACCGTGCTCGCCGGCATCCAGCTCGGCATCATGCAGGCCTGCCTCGACGTCGTCGTGCCCTATGTCCGCGAGCGCAAGCAGTTCGGCAAGGCGATCGGCAGTTTCCAGCTGATCCAGGCCAAGGTCGCCGACATGTACGTCGCGCTCAATTCGGCGCGCGCCTATGTCTATCAGGTGGCGCGCAATTGCGACGCCGGGCGCACCACGCGGTTCGACGCGGCCGGCGCGATCCTGCTCGCCAGCGAAAATGCGGTGAAAGTCGCGCTGGAGGCGATCCAGGCGCTGGGTGGCGCGGGCTATACCCGGGACTGGCCGGTCGAGCGCTATCTGCGCGACGCCAAGCTGCTCGACATCGGGGCGGGCACCAACGAAGTCCGCCGCATGTTGATCGGACGGGAATTGATCGGAGCCGGAGCGTGATGAATCCTCCCCCGCACGGGGAGGATTTTGCGTGACCGCTCCCGTTCTCGACACCAAACTCAACCGCGAAGACGACGCGTTCCGCGCCAATGCCGCGCACAATCGCGCGCTGGCCGAGCAACTGCGCGCCAATGTCGCGGCCGCGGCACTGGGCGGCAACGAGAAGAGCCGCGAGCGCCACGCGGCGCGCGGCAAGCTGCTCCCCCGCGACCGCGTCGAGCGGCTGCTCGATCCGGGATCGCCATTCCTCGAAATCGGCCAGCTCGCGGCCGGCGACCTGTATGGCGGCGAGGTCCCGGGTGCCGGCATCATCGCCGGGATCGGCCGGGTCAGCGGGCGGCAGGTGATGATCGCCTGCAACGACGCCACGGTAAAGGGCGGCACCTATTATCCGATGACGGTGAAGAAGCATCTCCGCGCGCAGGAGATCGCCGAACAGAATTGCCTGCCGTGCATCTACCTTGTCGATTCGGGCGGTGCGAACCTGCCGCACCAGGCCGAGGTATTTCCCGATCGCGACCATTTCGGCCGCATCTTCTTCAACCAGGCCAATATGTCCGCCAAGGGCATCCCCCAGATCGCCTGCGTCATGGGCAGCTGTACCGCCGGCGGCGCGTACGTGCCGGCGATGAGCGACGAGAGCGTCATCGTCCGAGACCAGGCGACGATCTTCCTCGCCGGCCCGCCGCTGGTCCAGGCCGCGACCGGCGAGGTCATCACCGCCGAGGACCTGGGCGGCGGCGACCTCCATGCGCGCAAGTCCGGGGTGGTCGATCATCTCGCCGAGAATGACGAGCATGCGCTGACGATCGTCCGCGACATCGTCTCGACGCTCCGGCCGCAGCGGGGCGCCGACGTCAACCTGCGCGATCCGCGCCCGCCCCGGTTCGCCGCCGACGACCTGTACGGCATCGTCCCGCCGGATGTGCGCGCGCCCTATGACGTGCACGAGATCATCGCGCGGCTGGTCGACGGCAGCGAATTCCACGAATTCAAGGCGCTGTACGGCCCCTCGCTGGTGTGCGGTTTCGCGCACATCTGGGGCATGCCGGTCGCGATCCTGGCCAATAACGGCGTGCTGTTCAGCGAGAGCGCGGTCAAGGGCGCGCATTTCATCGAACTTGCGCAGCAGCGCCGTGTGCCGTTGCTGTTCCTCCAGAACATCTCCGGGTTCATCGTCGGCGGCAAGTACGAGGCAGAAGGCATCGCCAAGCACGGTGCCAAGCTGGTGACGGCGGTGGCGACCGCCACAATGCCCAAGATCACGGTACTGATCGGCGGCAGCTTCGGCGCGGGCAATTACGGCATGGCCGGCCGCGCCTACAGCCCACGTTTCCTGTTCAGCTGGCCGAACGCGCGGATCAGCGTGATGGGCGGCGAACAGGCGGCCAGCGTGCTGGCGACCGTCCACCGCGATGCCGCGACGTGGACGCCGGAGGAAGCCGATGCCTTCAAGGACCCGATCCGCCGGAAATACGAGGACGAGGGCAACCCCTATTACGCGACCTCGCGCCTGTGGGACGACGGCATCATCGACCCGGCCCAGACCCGCGACATACTCGGCCTCGCCTTTGCCGCCACGCTCAACGCGCCAGTGCCCGAGCGGCAGAGCTTCGGGGTGTTCCGGATGTGATGGAGGCGGCCGGCCCTTCATTCCTCCCCGGAACGGGAAGGACGACCGTTCGGCGCATCCGGGTGGCTGCGCCGCCGGATGAGGTCGTGCTGTCCTAAGTCCCCAATTCCGGGCATGATACCGCCATGAAGCACGCGCTCCGATTGCCGTTTTTCTTTTCCTCCTGTGGGCGAACTTGGTGAAGTTTGACAAGATCGTGGGCACCCGATGCTGACTTCGCTGCTCATCGCCAATCGCGGCGAGATCGCCTGCCGCATCATCCGCACCGCGCGGGCGATGGGCGTGCGGACGGTCGCGGTCTATTCCGACGCCGACCGACACGCCCTCCACGTGCGCCAGGCCGACGAAGCGGTGCATATCGGCGCGTCGCCCGCGCGCGAAAGCTATCTGGTCGGGGAGAAGATCATCGCCGCGGCCCAGGCGACCGACGCCGAGGCGATCCATCCGGGCTATGGGTTCCTGTCGGAAAATGCCGACTTCGCGCAAAGCGTGATCGACGCCGGCCTGATCTGGGTCGGCCCCAACCCGGACAGCATCCGTGCGATGGGGCTGAAGGATGCCGCCAAGGAACGGATGATCGCCGCCGGCGTGCCGGTGACGCCGGGTTATCTCGGAGAGGACCAGTCGCCCGAGCGGCTGGCCGCGGAGGCGGCGGCGATCGGCTATCCCGTCCTCATCAAGGCGGTCGCGGGCGGCGGCGGCAAGGGGATGCGGCGCGTGGACGACCCCGCCGACTTCGCCGGCGCGCTTTTGTCTTGCCAGCGCGAGGCGGCCTCCTCGTTCGGCAACTCTCAAATACTGATCGAGAAATACATCCTCTCGCCGCGTCATATCGAGGTGCAGGTGTTCGGCGACAGCCACGGCAATGTCGTCCACCTGTTCGAGCGCGATTGCTCGCTGCAACGCCGCCACCAGAAGGTGATCGAGGAAGCCCCTGCCCCCGGCATGGACGCGGCCACGCGCGAGGCGATCTGCGCGGCGGCGGTACGCGCGGCCAAAGCGGTGGACTATGTCGGCGCGGGCACGATCGAGTTCATCGCCGACACCAGTGCCAAGGGCGGTGGGGGCCTGCGCGGGGACCGCATCTGGTTCATGGAAATGAACACTCGCCTCCAGGTCGAGCATCCGGTCACCGAGGAGATCACCGGCGTCGACCTGGTCGAGTGGCAGCTGCGCGTGGCGTCGGGCGAGCCGCTGCCGAAGCGGCAGGACGAACTGGCGATCGGCGGCTGGGCGATCGAGGCGCGGCTATATGCGGAGGACCCGGCCAAGGGATTCCTGCCGTCGATCGGCAGACTCGATCTGCTGACGCTGCACGCGGGCGCCGGCAGGGTCGAAACCGGCGTTACGCAGGGCGACCAGGTCAGTAGTTTCTATGATCCGATGATCGCCAAGCTGGTCAACCGAGGCGGCAGCCGGGATGAAGCGATTGACGGGCTTGCGGCCAAGCTAGGCAACATCAACATCTGGCCGGTCCGCACCAATGCCGGTTTCCTGTATCGGGCGGCGACGAGCCGTGAATTTCGCGATGCTTATATCGACACCGGTTTCATCGAGCGTCACCTGGATGCGCTGCTGCCCCCCGAAACGCCGACGGACACAGCGCTTCGGGAAGGACTGGCGACGCTGCGCTACAACGATGGCGCCTATGAGCCCGATCCCTGGAATGGAGGGCTGATCGGGCTGCGGCTGAATGGCTCCGCCAGGACGAGGGCGTTGGTTTGCGTCGACGGGCGACCCACTGAAGCGGCGGTCGGCGATTTCCTGGCCGGCGGGTTGCGGATCGACGAGCACGATGGCTTCGTCATCCTGAACGAGGGCGGGCAGACCTATGCCTTTTCCCCCTGGCGGGTGGAAGGCGGACGCGGAAGCTCCACCCAGGACGGCGCGATCCTCGCGCCCATGCCCGGCCGGATCATCGCGGTCGAGGTCGCGGCGGGCGACATGGTGGCCAAGGGCCAGAAGCTGCTGACGCTGGAGGCGATGAAGATGGAGCATTCGCTGGTCGCCCCGTTCGACGGCACGGTCGGGGAACTGAACGCGACGACGGGCGGGCAGGTCGGCGAGGGTATTCTGCTCGCCCGCATAGCGCCGAGGAGCGATGGATGACGATGAACGAAGAACCCTGGTATCAGCAGGTGGCGATGCCCGCCTTGCTCCGCCATGCGCGGACCGCTTATGGCGCGGCGATGCGGCACGCGCTGGCCGAGGCCGGCTATGACGACGTGCCGCCGAACGGCCTGTACCTGATCGGGGGGCTGGCGCTCGGCAAAGGCGAGGTCGTGCTGGGCGACCTGCTACGTCAGTTGCGCCTCTCCAAGCAATCGGCCGGACAGCTGGTCGATACGTTGGTCGTGCGCGGTTATCTCGACCGCGGCATCGACCCCGCCGACAGCCGCAAGCTGAACGTCACGCTGACCGCTCGCGGCCAGGCGGCGGCGGTGGTGCAAGGCGCGGCACGCGAGATGGTCGATGCCGAACTGCTGGCCGGGGTCGGGCCACAGGATGTCGAACGGACGCGGCGCACGCTGGCAATGCTGGTCGACATCGCGCGGCGGCGCGGCGGCGGTGACGACGATTGAGACTCAGAAGCTCAGCTGCCGGTCGCGTCGGCGTCGCGGTCCGGCACCGACGCGGCGTCGGGCTCGGCCTTCTTGCCGTCGGCCGCATAGGTCAACGAGGTCTGGGTCGGATAGGCGAACTCGATCCCGTCGGCGTTGAACCGGGTCAGGATGGCAAGGCCGATGGCGGTACGTCCGTCATAGAAATGCGCGTAGTCGGCGCCGTCCGTGTCAAAGATCACCTCGAAGTCAAGGCTGGAAGCGCCAAAGCCGGTGAAGCCGGCGCGGACGAACGTGCCGCCGCACGCCTCGACGATCTCCTTGAACAGCGCGGGGATCCGCCCGCAGACCGCCGGCGGGGTCTGGTAGACCAAGCCGATCGTGAAGCTGCCGCGACGATGGTTGCGCAGCGTGTTGTTGCGGATTTCCTTGTCGAGCAAACTCTTGTTGGCGATCACCCGCTCTTCGCCGGTGAACGATCGGATGCGCGTGGACTTCAGCCCGATTGCCTCGACCGACCCCGACGTGCCGTCATATTCGATCGAATCGCCCTTGCCGAACGGTCGGTCGAAGATGATCGCGAGGGCCGCGAACAGGTCGGCGAAGATGCCCTGCGCCGCCAGGCCGATGGCGATGCCGCCGACGCCCAGTCCCGCAACCAGCCCGGTCACGTTCACGCCCAGATTGTCAAGCACCAGCACCAGCGCGACGGCGAAGACGGCCAACGTCACGAACAGGCGGATAAGCCCCATCGCATTGCCCAGCGTCTCCCCCTGGTCGGCACCGCGCGCACGGCGGTCGATCGTGCCCAGGATCAACTCGCGGGCCCAGATCGCCGCCTGGAACGCGGCCGCGATGGTGAACAGGAAGGTGATCGTCATGCCCAGCTCGGCCGGCGGGCGCGCATAGCCGGCAACCAGCTTGGCCGCGGCCATGACGATGAAGAAGTTACCCGTTCGCTCGATCGCGCGACCGAACACGGTGCCCCATCCCGCGCGGTCGCCGTCACGCCGGTGCAGCGTCCGGCCCAACCGGCGCAGTGCGTGGAGCAGGATGACGATCGCTATGCCCGCCACGGTCGCGATGATCGCCTCCAGCCAATTGGCGACGATCCAGTCGGTGGCGGCCTGGTAGAGGGCGGTCAACTGGTCCCCCACCCCATGCGGATCGACATGCCCCGGGGGTGTGGAAACGTTACGCATCACTTCTCTCTGATATTGCAGCGCTCAGGCGGCCCGACGGCCGGGGGTGGTGCCGGCTTCCAGGAACGCAATCAATCCGCGTTCGGCTCGCGTCAGATAGCGCGTGGACCGCGGCAGGGCCAATCCGCCGCGAAAGTCGGTCTGGCCGTCCTTGACCAAGGCGATCAGCGCGGGATGGACATAGGATTTGCGGGCGATCGCGGGAGTGTTGCCCAACGCCTCGGTGACCGGCGCGAGCAGGGTCTTCAGGCTCACGTCCTTGGTCGCCGTGGCCAGCGCCTCAAACGCGATGACGCTGGCCCCCCAGGTGCGGAAGTGCTTGGCGGTAAAATCGTCGCCGGTCGCTTCGCGGATATAATCGTTGACGTCGGACGAGGTGACAGGGTGCGGCTCGCCCGCCGCATCGAGCCATTGGAACAAGTGCTGGCCGGGCAGGTCCTGGCATTTGCGCACGAAGCTGATCAGCGAACGATCGGTGATCGTCAGCATCCGCAACTTGCCCGACTTGGCCTTGTACTGGAGCTTCAGCCGGCCGGAGGTGAGCGCGGCATGGTGGTTGCGCAGGGTGGTCGCGCCGAAACTCTGGTTGGCCCTGGCATAGCCTTCGTTGCCGACGCGGACATGGCCTTCGTCGAGCAGGCGGATGACCGCGGCGACCGCGCGCCGCTTGCTCAGCGTCTGCAGCGCAAGGTCGGCGGTCACGCGTGCGCGCAATTTCGGGAGCGCCCGGCCGAAGCCGGCGCAACGATCATATTTGGCGGCATCCTGCCGCTCGCGAAAATCGAGGTGATAGCGATATTGCTTGCGGCCGCGCTCGTCCCATCCGACCGCCTGGATGTGGCCGTTGGCGCGGGGGCAGAACCATGCGTCGCGATAGGCGGGGGGCAGGCCGATGCGGTTTAGCCGGTCGATCTCCTCGCGGTCGGTAATGCGCTCGCCGGCGGGGGACCAATATCCCCAGCCGTGGCGTACCTTGCGCCGCGTGATCCCCGGTTCGCTGTCATCGCAATAGACGATCCGGGCCATGACCTCCTCCCCTGATGATCCATGGAAATGCGCGGTTCGTCGCTTCGTTCCGGAACGGGCAAGTAGGTGGAGGGTTTGAAGCGTATACTTCACAGGAGAATCGCCGTGACCGACCTCGCCAATGCTCGCGTGCTGATGATCGCCACCGACGGTTTCGAACAGGACGAACTGTTCAAGCCGCGCAAGGCTTTGATCGATGCGGGCGCCGTCGTGACGCTCGCGTCGATCACGACCGACCCGATCCGCGGCGAGAAGGAGGGCGAAAAAGGCGACAGCATCACGCCTGACATCGTCCTGACCGATGTCGACACCGATGATTACGACGCGCTGGTGATCCCTGGCGGGGTGGCCAATCCGGACAAGCTGCGCACCCAGGGCCGCGCCGTCCAGATCGTCGAGGAGTTCATGGACGACGACAAGATCGTCGCGGCTATCTGCCACGGCCCATGGCTGCTGGTCGAGGCCGATGTCGTCGATGGCCGCAAGGTGACGAGCTGGCCGTCGATCCGCACCGATTTGGTCAATGCCGGCGCCGAGGTGGTCGACGAACAGGTGGTGGTCGACGGCAATTTGATCACCAGCCGCAAGCCCGACGACCTGCCCGCCTTCAACCGCGCGATTATCGAAGCGCTTGAGGAACAGTTGGCGGCGGCTTGATCGGGCCGGTCGCGCGCGTCGGGCGCAGGCGGTTGACCCACGCCTGCGCCGGCCGCTCGACCAGATGATGCAGCGCGACCGACGCGGACAGTACCATTGCCAGGTATAATGTGATCAGTGGCGGGGGCACCGCATGGGCATCTTCGACGAACGCCAGCTTGAAGACGAAGAACAGTAGGAAATGGGCAAGGTACGTCGCATAGCTGGTCTCGCCAAGGTAATGGATCGTCCGCCAGTCCAGCGGATTTTGCGCCATGCCTGACGTCAGCGCCACCGCCAGCAGGATCGCGGCGAAGGCGATCGGGAAAGCGAGCGTTTCCGGCAGGATCCCGCACCCCGATCCCGCGACCATCGCGGTCGCCACCCCGACCCCGCCGGCGAACGGCCACCACGGCCGCTCCCGCCAGCGCAGCCATAACGCACCCACGATCGTCCCCGTCCCAAATTCCGCCAGACACCGCGCGAGCCCGAAGCGCGTGATGTCGTCGCCCAGCGATGTCGCGCCGGCATTGGCCATCCTGTCGTGAAGCAGGACCAGGAAGCACAGCCCGACGACCACCAGCACGGTGCTGGGCACGGTCCGCCAGTCGATCGCCCTGACCAGCAGCGGGAAGGCGAGATAGGCCGCAAGCTCGCAGCTGATCGACCAGGCGGGGTCATTCCACGCCAGCCGATCGGTAAAGCCCCAGTTCTGGAGCAGCAGCACATGGAGCGGCAACTCGCCGAACGGGAAAACGCGTGGATCATGGTGCCTGGCCGCCGCCAGCGCAATCGCAAGGATGAACGCCGCTGCGAGCATCGCCAGGTGCAGCGGCCAGATGCGCGCGATCCGCTTGCGCAGGAACGCCGGCGCCGCGCGCCATCCGTCGCGGCGCAACCGATCGTGCCACGCCAGCCAGATGACGAACCCGGACAACAGGAAGAAGAAGTCGACCGCCAGATAGCCCCGCGCGAACACCGCCAGCCAAGTATCCGGCAGGCCGGCGATCGACCGGCGGATATGATAGAGCACGACCAACCACGCCGCGATGCCGCGGACGCTCGTCAGCGCGCGCAATTCGCCGCGTGAGGTCACGCGGTCGCCTCTTCCAGCGCCGGACGTTCGCGCCGCATCGGCCGCCAGGCCGCCGCCGCCCGCCGGCGCGCCAGATAGGTGTCCAGGCCGATCTGCGCACCGACCAGCATGAACATGAACGGCTGAAAGGCGATCGCGATGAACGCCGCGCCGAGCATGTAGACGATATGCGCGCTCTGCAGCGCGCCGGCCAGCGGCCCGATCCACGCCTCGTCCTCAGGCGCCCGCCGGTAACGCTGGCGGATAACTTCCATCCGCAAGAGGCCGATCACGCTGATCAGCAGCCACAGGATCAGTCCGGGAAAGCCCTGTTCCCCCAATACCTCGAAATAGGCCGAATGATAGGCGCGCGCGTGATCGACGGTAAGCTGCCGGTCCAATGCGACGTTGCCGCCGGCTCCTTGCGCCTTGACGATGTCGTAACGGATCTGGTTCTGGCGGTACATCTCGAAGCCGCCACCCAGCGGATGGTCCTTCACATACTGCCAGGTCCACGCCCACACCGCGACCCGGGTCGAGGCGCTTTCGTCCGCCTGGTAGGACTTGATGGTGTCCATGCGATCGGTGAAAGTCTTGGGCAGGAAGGGTACCGCAACCAGCGCCAGCCCCCCGATCAGCCCCAGATAAAGCAGCTTGCGCCGGCTCTCCCGGATCATCAAGAGCGCGAGCAGGCCGATGCACACCAGGCCCGTCCGCGTGGCAGTGCCGACCGGGATCAGCAGGCAGGCGAAGATCAACGCATGGCAGAACAGCTTCACCTTCCAGTCGCGCCGGAAGATCGTGCCGAACCGGCTGACCCACACGATCAGGGGAATGATCGCAATCGCCACGGTCGAAATCGTCGATCCTTCGTACAGCCCCGAATTGTTCGACACCATGAGGTTGAGCTCGCCATAGCCCCCGCCTCCGCTGGCGATCGTCTTGACCCCGCCGACGATGATGATCGACGCGGCCGACAGGATCATGAAGGTCAAGAGCGCCTCGATCCTGAGCCGCGTGCGCAGGGTGAACGGCAGGAAAAACGCAAAGGCCAGCGCCTTCCATACCCAATCCCACTTCTCCGCTGCATCGACCGGAAAGTCGGCGGTCCGCGTCGACACCCCGCAATACAGCATCAGCAGCAGGATCAGCAATTGGCGCGGAGCCAGCCGCGTGCCGGTCTTGTCGTCGAACAATGCCCAGGCCGACACCGCCAACCCGACCGCGATCAGCGAGATCGGCACCGAATTAAGCAGGAAGTAGCTCAGCCGTTGCGGCGAGACGACGTCGATATAGACATAGCATAGCACGAACAGGAACGGCCGCCGAAAACCTATGGCGAACAAGACGCCGAGAAAGGCGATGAACGCCAGGTCACGCACGCGGCGCGGGCCTCTCGCGCTCGTGCCCGGCGGTCGTCTCGCTGTTCAGGTCGCCCCGCCGCATCAACAGCAGCGCGGTCAACATCATCAGTCCGTGGGTGATGGCGAGCGCCAGATTGTCGATCATCGAACCCTCGCGGCAATATATCCCTTATATCTAGACGGAGCGGGTTGACGTGCCGTTAAATAGTGCCGTGGCACCACCCCGGCGCGATGCGGATCCTCCATGTCCTCGACCACGGCCTGCCGGTACACAGCGGCTATACCTTTCGCACGCGGGCGATCCTGAAGGCGCAGGCGGCGCGGGGCTGGGAAGTGGCGAGCGTCACCAGCATACGCCATGGCACATCGCCCGCTCTGGTCGAGCGGTTCGAGGGCCTCGAGTTCCATCGCACCCCGCCCGTCGCGCTGCTGCCCAGCCCACTTGGCGAGTGGCAGGAGGTCGCGGCGTTCGCGCGCCGCATCGTGGCGGTCGCCGAGCGATTCCGGCCCGACGTAATCCACGCCCACTCGCCGGTGCTCGACGCGCTGGCGGCACTGAGAGCGGCGCGGCGGCTGAGGCTGCCGTTGCTTTACGAAATTCGGGCGTTCTGGGAAGATGCGGCGGTCGGTAACAACAATGGGACGGAAGGGTCTCTGCGCTACCGCCTGACGCGGGCACTGGAGACGTGGGCGGTGCGTCGGGCCGATGCCGTGGCAGTGATCTGCGAAGGGCTGCGCGGCGACCTGATTGCGCGGGGGATCGATCCAGCCCGGATCATCGTGTCGCCCAACGGCGTCGACCTGGAGCTGTTCGGCGCGCCGCCCCGGCGTGACGCGGCGCTCGCCGCCGAACTGGGGTTCTCGATCGACGCAGAGGTCGCCGGCTTCATCGGCAGCTTCTACGATTATGAAGGGCTCGACGACCTGATCGCGGCGCTGCCAGCGCTGATCGCAAAACGTCCCAGGGCCCGGCTGATGCTGGTCGGCGGCGGCCCCTGCGAGGAAGCGCTGCGCGCTCAGGCCACGGCATCTCCGGCAGCGGCTGCGATCAGTTTCGTCGGCCGCGTGCCGCATGGCGAGGTCGAACGCTATTACAGCCTGGCCAACATACTCGTTTATCCGCGCAAGCGCATGCGGCTTACCGAATTGGTCACCCCGCTCAAGCCGCTTGAGGCCATGGCGCAGGGTCGGCTGGTCGCCGCATCCGATGTCGGCGGCCATCGTGAACTGATCCGCGACGGCGATACGGGGACGTTGTTCGCGCCCAACGATCCGGGCGCGATCGCAGGCGCACTGGCCGGATTGTTCGACGATCGCACCCGGTGGGATGAACGCCGCGCGCATGCGCGCGCCTTTGTCGAGCGCGAGCGTAACTGGTCTTCAAATATTGCGCGTTATGCTCCTGTTTACCAAAGACTTATAGAGTCCGCCAATCGGGAGGTCACATGGACGCCACCAGCCGTCGCCAGCATCTGATCCTGCCGGTCGCGCCGTCGATCGCGGCCGGCGCGGGCATGCTGATCGCCATGTTCCTCATCGCGCTTCCCGCCGCCGTGCTGGAGTGGCTGGTCGTAGACAGCGGCATCGCCGCGCTGGTGACCGCCGCCGAACCGCCGCTTGGCCTGACCGCGCGGCTGGCCATAGCCGGGGTGGCCGGAGGCGTGACGACCGCCATGCTGTGGCTCGGCCTTCACCAGCTGATCGGCGGGCGCAGCATCGTATTGGGGACACCCGTCGAGGACGACGGGGCACCCGTCCTGCGTCGTGCCGATGCCCATCCCGATGCGCCCTCGCGCCGGCCGCTGTTCGCCGCAAGCGACCTGGGCACGCCATTCCTCGATATCCACGCACCGGCTCCGACGGCGCTTGCCGAAGCCAAATCATGGCCGGAAGAGCGCACGCTGCCCGCCGATCTCGACACGCCGATCGCGCCGTTCGCCGCGCCGGAGACACTGCCGGAGGTCGCGGAGGACGCAGCGGATGTCGCCGCAACCGCGACCGCTCGCTTTGGATCGCACGAGCGGATCGAGACGTTCGAACTGACCCCGATGATACGCCCCCCCGCCCCGGCGGCGGACGTCGACGAAACGTCGGCGCCGCTGCCCCAGGCGACGATCCACGACCTGCTCACACGGCTCGAACGCGGCGTTCACCGCCGTGCCACGGCGGCGAGCGGCACGTCGGAGACGTCGCTGGAAGAGACGCTGGGCGTGCTGCGCCGATTGGCGACGCGCGTCGGTTAAGCGAAAAGGCCGGCGGATAAATCCGTCGGCCCTTCCTGTCTGTCCTCGACTGGCGCGACATAAATCGCGGTCCTGATTTTCCGTCCGGGGCAGCTTTCGCCGCCCCGGGCGCAAGTCAGAAGTCCATACCGCCCATGCCACCCATGCCGCCGCCGCCGGGCATGCCGGCCGGGGCCTTGTCTTCCGGCATCTCGCTCACCGCCGCTTCGGTGGTGATGAGCAGGCCGGCAACCGAAGCCGCGTCCTGGAGCGCGGTGCGGACGACCTTGGTCGGGTCGATCACGCCGGCGGTGACGAGGTTCTCATAGGTGTCGGTCTGAGCGTTGAAGCCCAGGTTCGAGTCGTTGCCGTCGAGCAGCTTGCCCGAGATCACCGCGCCGTCATGCCCGGCATTCTGCGCGATCTGGCGGACCGGCGCATAAAGCGCCTTGCGGACGATATCGACCCCGCGGGTCTGGTCGTCATTGGCGCCTGTAAGCCCCTCGATCGCCTTGGTGGCATAGAGCAGAGCCGTGCCGCCGCCGGGGACGATGCCTTCCTCGACCGCCGCGCGTGTCGCGTGGAGCGCGTCATCGACGCGATCCTTGCGCTCCTTGACCTCGACTTCGGTCGACCCGCCGACCTTGATCACCGCGACGCCGCCGGCAAGCTTGGCCAGACGCTCCTGGAGCTTCTCGCGGTCGTAATCGCTGGTGGTGTTCTCGATCTGCTGGCGGATCGCATCGGTGCGGCCCTTGATCGTCTCGTGGTCGCCCGCGCCGTCGACAATCGTGGTATTGTCCTTGTCCAGCGTCACGCGCTTGGCGGTGCCGAGCATGCCGATCGTAACCGATTCGAGCTTGATGCCGAGATCCTCGGAAATCAGCTCGCCCTTGGTCAGGATCGCGATGTCCTCCATCATCGCCTTGCGGCGATCACCGAAGCCGGGCGCCTTGACCGCCGCGACCTTAAGGCCGCCGCGCAGCTTGTTGACGACGAGCGTGGCGAGCGCCTCGCCCTCGATGTCCTCGGCGATGATCAGCAGCGGACGGCCCGACTGGACGACCGCTTCCAGGATCGGGAGCATCGCCTGCAGGTTCGA
>NZ_CAXTHV010000043.1:0-20437 GCF_964244265.1 uncultured Sphingomonas sp.
CCCGTCGCCTCCATGCCGCGCTCGACGAATACGTTGACGCTCTCGCCGTTGTTCGAGGCGCCCCAAGGGGGGTTGGTGTAGAAGCAGTCGAACAGCTCGCCCGGCTCCATAGCGTCGAGCACGTTGTAAAGCCGCGCGTCGAGGTTCGTGATCCGCTCGCGGTCGGCGAAGTTCATCACCGCCTCGACCGTGCGCTCGTCGAAGTCGAAGACCGTTATGTGCGAGGGGCCGAAGTTCAGCACGTCGCGGGCGCGCAGATAGGCGACGCACACGCTGATCGCGTCGCCATCCCCGATGAATGCCAGACGCTTGCCGTCGGCCCAGTCGGCGATCATCTCGCTCTGCAGCACCATGTCGCCTGTCTTCATGTGGATCTGGTCGAAGACCCGCAGGGGACGAGGCCGGTTCTGCACCACGTCGGACACCGCGTTGATGGCCTTCCGGAGATCGACGCGCCTTCGCTCCTGCGGTGCGGACGGCGCCACCTGCTCCGGCTGCTGGCCACCGCCGCGGACGATGCCGCCGATCCATCCGAGCACGCCCGTCATGCCAACCTCGCCGCCAGCCGGGCCACCAGCCAGTCGCGCGGTGCAGCCGTGTCGAACAGGTAGACCGGCCGCCCCAGCGACATGCCGTAGGTGGCCGCCACCGACGACTGGAGCGCGGTGTGCGTCCTGGCCTCCTCGACGGTCACCATCGGTCGCCCGCCGGCATCGGCGGCGATCCGCCTGCGCGTCTCATCGGGATCGGCGTAGAGCACCCAGATCTCGTCGGGCGCGAGCTGCGCGAAGCGTTCGAGCGAGAACGGCGTGATCCGGTAGCCGTATTCCTCCTTGGTGACCGGATGGCTGTCGATCAGGACGTGTTGCCGCCCGCGATGCCCCTCGACGAACGCGATCAGCGCGTCGTCGACCTCGTCGACGTCCGCCGGCGTCACGACGCCAGCCGACCGCGTCCGCAACTCGTCCTGGCTGGCGACCCCATCGACCCGACGCCGGACGTGCTCGGTTAGCCGCGCGCCGTATTCCCAGACCTGCAGGCCGGACACCTGCCCGGAAAGCATCTTGGTCGTCGAACTCTTCCCCGACGCCGGCGCGCCGGTCAGGTATATGACCTTAGGCATGAAAATCCCCCGATGGGGAGATCGTCGCGGATCGCCGCCGCGAGTCAAGGGGGCCGATCCGGTTCGGGTTAGTCGGGCAGGATTGCGGCCGTTGGCAGAGTCGCGAAAAGCGCATCGTCCGGCGGCAGCGCGATCACGCCCTCGACGGCGGCCGCGATGGCCATGCACGCTGCGCCGAAGGCGGCCCAGGCCTGCGCGTCGTCACTGCCGTAGCCCAGTGCGTTGACGTGCATCTCGAAGCATTTCGCATGGCCGAAGAAGGTGCGCAGCGGCGTGACCGTGATCTCGAACGTGTAGTGGTGCGAATCGCTGCCCGCGGTGCGGGCGAGCACGCCGCGCGTCAGCTCGTAGATGCGCTCGGCCGTGTTAAGCGCGGGCTTGCGGAAGGCGATCGCAACATACGACCCGACATACCGGTCGGGTTCCCCCTCCGATTCGGGCTCGCGACGAAACACGCCGCACTCGCACCCGAGCGTCATCAACGGCGAACCGACGGCGTTCAGCGTCTCAAGCAATGTGCGCAACCCGGCCGAGCGCCTGAGGTCAACGAGTTCCAGATCGGCGTCGCCGAGACCTATGACGCCATCGTCACGCCGACCGAGGACAAGGCGTTCACGCTGGTCGGCGAGGCGGTCGACCGGTCGGGGATGGCGCGCGCGACGTTGGCGCCCCGCGCTGGAATGGTCGCCGTGGTGCCGCCGCTGCGTCCGCGTCCGACCGCCACGATGAAGGACATGGGCATGGACATGTCGTCGATGGGCGACATGGGCGGCAAGAAGGACGGCATGGCCGGGATGGACATGTCGAAGCCGATGCCGGGAATGGACATGTCGGGCAGTTCCAGCGGCGCCATGCCGGGCATGTCGATGCCGCAGTCGCGCGGCGTCGATCCGACGAGCGAGCAGAACCGCTCGGCCACACTGGGCGGCGTCGAGCGGATGCCGCCGAGCATGGCGGGCATGGACCATTCGAAAATGGCGGGTATGTCGGGCTCGGGCGACATGGCCGGCATGGACATGGGCGCGATGAAGATGCGCGACTTCTCCTACGCCCCCGAGGTCAAGAAGGGACCCGGCGTCCAGACGATCTCGCCGATGCCGATGGACCGGACCGGCGAACCGGGCCAGGGTCTGGAAGACGTCGGCCACCGCGTGCTGGTCTACAAGGACCTGATGGCGCTCGAGCGGAATCCCGACGTGCGGGCGCCGTCGCGCAGTCTCGACATCCACCTGACCGGCAACATGGAACGCTTCATGTGGTCGTTCGACGGCGTGAAGATGTCCGACACGATGGAGCCGTTTCCTTTTACCGAGGGCGAGCGGGTGCGGGTCAACCTCATCAACGACACGATGATGGGCCACCCGATCCACATCCATGGCCACTTCTTCGAGCTGGTGACCGGGCACGGCGACCACGCGCCGAGGAAGCATACCGTGATCGTCCAGCCGGGCGGCAAGGTGACGTGGGACTTCACCGCCGACGCCGTCGGCGACTGGGCGTTCCACTGCCACCTGCTCTACCACATGATGGCCGGGATGATGCGGACCGTGAGCGTGCGTCCGAAGGGAGGTGCGGCATGATCCGCGTCGCCGCGCTCGCGGCCGGCACAGCAGTCGCCCTGATCGCATCGGCCGCCTCCGCCCAATCGATGCAGGGCATGCCGGGCATGAACATGCCGATGCCCGCAAAGAAGCCGGCTGCGAAGGCCAAGCCGGCCGCCATGAAGGCGAAGCCTGCTCCGGCGCGCAAGGCGGTTCGACCGTCGCCGAAGCGCGCGCCGAAACCAGCCGGATCCGGCGCCATGCCCGGGATGGACATGGGCAAGCCGGGCAAGACCGAAACGCCGACGACTATGCCGGGAATGGATATGGGTGCGCCGACCCAACCCGGCACCGCCTCGCCCCAAGCGATGCCGGGGATGGACATGTCCGGATCGAAGCCCTCAGGCGACATGGCCAGAATGACGATGCCCGGAATGGCGCAGACCGGAACGGCCTTGCCCGCCGGCGACGCTCCGGCCCCGCCGGCGCCGGGTGACCACTACGCCGACCGCTTCTTCCCCGCCCCCGTGATGTCGCGGTCGCGACGCGACATGATGCGCGAGCAGGGCGGCCGCCCGCTCGGCACGATCCTTTTCAACCTCGCCGAATACCAGGTGCGCTCTGGCCGCGACGGCTACCGCTGGGACGGGGAGGGCTGGTTCGGCGGCGACGTCAACCGGCTGACGGCGAAGACCGAGGGCGAGGGCATCTTCCGTGAGGGCGTGGACAGCGCCGAGGTGCAGGCGCTCTACAGCCGCGCGGTCGGGCCCTACTTCAACCTGCAGGCAGGCGTGCGGCACGACTTCAAGCCAACGCCGACCCGAACCTACGCGACAATCGGGTTCGAGGGCCTCGCACCCTACATGTTCGAGGTCGAGGGTGCCGCGTTCATCTCGCCGCAGGGCGACGTGCTCGGACGGCTGGAAGGCTATTACGATCAGCGCATCACGCAGCGGCTCATCCTCCAGCCACGCGTCGAGTTCAACCTCGCGGCGCAGGACATGCCGCGCCAGCGGATCGGCGCCGGGCTGACCGACGCCGAGCTGGGGCTGCGCCTGCGCTACGAGATCACCCGGCGCTTCGCGCCCTATGTCGGCGTGTCATACGAAGCGAAGACCGGTCGAACCGCCGACTATGCGCGTGCGGACGGCCAGCGGCCGACGTCGACCAGCCTCGTGGCCGGCGTGCGGTTCGGGTTCTGAGACGGTGATGGGACGTATCGGCCTGGCGTCAGCCGAGCAGGGAACAAGGAGTACATGGATGCCGAAGCCGATTATCGCCGTCCTCGCCGCAGCGGTCGTGGCGACCCTGCCCGCGGTCACCATCGCCGCCGTCCCGACGGCCCAAGGCGTAGAGGCTACCGACACCCGCGCCGTGACCGCCGTCCTGGCGCAATACAAGGCCGCGATCGAACAGCTCGATGCGCGCGGCACCGAACGACTGTTCGCAGCCGACGCCCAGATCTTCGAATCTGGTGGTGCCGAGGGCACTTACGCGAACTACCTCGAACATCACCTCACCCCCGAACTGGGCGAGTTCCGGTCGTTCAGTTTCTCCGACTATAGGATCGACGTCAGGTTCGTCGGCGGCGTCGCGCTCGCCACGGAAATCTACCGCTACCGGATCGTGCCGAAGGTCGGTGACCCTGCGGAACGCCTTGGCGTGGCGACGAGCGTGCTCCGCAAGACCGGCGACAGATGGCGCATCGTGTCGATGCACAACAGCGCGCGGCGACCGAAGGGGGCCTGACGCCATCGCGCGTGAACCCGATGATCGTCCTGCGGATTGGACGGCGAACGAGGAGGCGAAGGAAATGAAGAGGATCGACTGGCGACACCATATGCCCAGCGTCACTTTCGCGGGCGCGAGCCTCGCCGCGCTGATCGTCGCGACGGCCGCCTTCCTATATTTCGGGGTCTACAACATCGCTGCCGACGAACCGCACACGCGGCCCGTCTACGCGCTGCTCGAGAGCCTGCGCGACCGGTCCATCGCGGTCCATGCGCGTGGCATTCAGCCACCCGCCGACCTCGCGTCGCCGCAGCGCCTTGCGGTCGGCGCGGGCCTCTACAACGAGATGTGCTCGTCCTGCCATCTCGGGCCGGGCGTCGAAGCGTCCGAGCTGAGCAAGGGCCTGTATCCGCAGGCGCCGGTATTGGCCGAGGCGCAGGACCTGACCGCCGGTCAGCAGTTCTGGATCATCAAGCACGGGGTCAAGCTGAGCGCCATGCCATCGTGGGGAAAGACCCATCCTGATCCGCTGATCTGGGACATGGTGGCGTTCGTGCGCAAGCTGCCGGGGATGACGCCCGAGGAATACAAGCGGCTGGTCGCGAGCGCACCAGCCGACCACGACGAGATGATGAAGGACATGCCGGGGATGAAGTGACGCGCGGGGGCGACGGAACAGGAGAGACGACGTGAAAGACATGAAGGGCATGAAGAACGGCTACGCGAGCCTTGCGGTGCAGTCCGCGTTCAGCGGCGTCATCATGTATCTGGCGATGTTCGTCATGATTGATGGGCTCGGCAGCTTCTACAACAACCTCAACATGCTCTACATGACACTTATCATGCTCGCACCCATGACAATTGGGATGACCCTGGGGATGATGAGTATGTTTCCAAACAAGCGTGCAAACGCGGCCATCCTCGTGGTTTCGGCCGTCGCGCTCCTTGGATCGTTCGCACTGATCCGCACGCAGACGACGATCGGTGACACCGCCTTCCTCCGCTCGATGATCCCGCACCATTCGGGCGCCATCCTGATGTGTCGCGAGGCCAAGCTCCGGGACCCCGAGGTGAAGCGCCTGTGCGGCGAGATCATCAAATCGCAGCGGCAGGAGATCGACGAGATGAAGGGCATCCTGCAGCGCCTGTGAAACTAGATTCGCGCAAGCGCCATCTGCTAGAAGTCATCCGATAAGCCCGCGCAGGAGAACCCGCTTGCACGCCGACACGATCGAACACCACCGGCACAGCCACGTCTTCCTCGGCGAAGCGCACGATGCGAACCAGCGGCGCACGACGTGGGTCGTCGCGCTGACTGCGGGGATGATGGTGGTCGAAATCCTCGCCGGGTGGATCACCGGATCGATGGCGCTGCTCGCCGACGGGATGCACATGGCGACCCATGCGGGCGCACTCGGCGCGGCTGCGCTCGCCTACCGCTTCGCACGACGGCGTTCCGATGATCCCCGTTTCACATTCGGCACGGGCAAGGTCGGCGATCTCGCGGGCTTCGCCAGCGCGCTGATCCTGGCGCTCGTGGCGATCGGCATTGCGGTCGAATCCGTCCGACATCTACTCTCACCGGTCGCCATCGCCTATGGCGAGGCTCTATGGATCGCGGCGCTCGGGCTCGCCGTGAATCTCGCCAGCGCATGGCTCCTCGGTGGCGGCCACGATCATGGACATGCCCACCACCATCATGATGGCGACCATGCCCACCAGCACGATAACAATCTCCGTTCGGCCTATTTCCACGTCCTGGCCGACGCCCTCACGTCGGTCCTGGCGATCGGCGCGCTGCTCGCCGGCCTCTATCTGGGCTGGCGATGGATGGATGCCGCCATGGGTATCGTTGGGGCCGCGGTCATCGCGCGCTGGTCGTGGAGTTTGTTGCGCGAGACGGGGGTGGTCCTGGTCGATGCGACGGCCGATCCGGCGCTCGCCGAAGAGATTCGCGAGGCGATCGAAGACGGCGACGCCGCCATTACGGACCTCCACGTCTGGCGGGTGGGACCGGGACGCTACGCCACCATCGTCTCACTGGTCGCGGCGGAACCGCTCGCGCCCTCGGCCTATGCCGAGCGCCTGCGCATTCACGACGAGCTGGTCCATATTACTGTGGAGCCGCATCGCTGTGCCGGTTCGCACCACATGCGGCGGGCGGCATAGACACCTGTGCGCGGTGCGGACGAAATCAGTCGCGAAGCGGCGGAGTGCGACCGTTACCGGGTTTTCAGACCAGATGCGATCGTCGTTCGACGCCGTAGCGATCAAAGTCGCTCTAACGCCGGTTGCGTGCGCTGTAACTTCGGATCACGAGACGGCGAATTGACTTTCGCCATGTCATCTCGCACCCATAACGAATGCTGAAGCTGCTGCGCCATCTCCTGCTGGTCGGAGTCCTGTTCGGGCTCGCCGGCAATGGCGTCGCTGTGGCCGCGCCGTGCATCCTGATGGTGCCCGGCCAGCCAGCGGCAATGGCCGACATGCCGGACTGTGCGATGGGCACGAATTGTCCCGATTGCGATGCCAAACTGGCCAAGAGCGGCAAGAGCAAGGGTGACAAAGCCCCGCCCGCTGGCTGCATGTTGATGACCGGCTGCTCGGTCGCGATGGCCATGAAGGACATCTCTCCTGTGGCCGCTTCGAGTGTCGCGGTCGCGGCACCGCGGTTCTGGATGGTCGCCGCACCTCTGGCCAGTCGCGCCATCGCTCCCGAGCCGGAACCACCCACACTCCTCGGCTGAACCGAACCGGCGTCGCTGATCGCCTGATCGTGCCGTGCTGCGGCACGCGATCGACCGATCCGCATCGCCAAACCGCATTTCAATCGAGGATCATCACCATGAAGATTTCCATCTGCGCCGCCGGCGTCGCGGCTGTGTTCGTATCTTTTATCTCGGCTCCATCGGCTTTCGCTGCCGATTCAATGCCGACCACCTCAACCGGCCATTACGAATGGCGCGCACAGCCCAGTTACGGGCCACGCACGCCGGCTCGCGCGCCGGTGCGCGTTTGGGTCAGCGACGGTAAGGCAATGGCCGCCGGTTGCGACTACGGCATGATGCGCGGTTCCGAGGCGCAGGCGGCGGGCATGGCCATGCCGATCAACGGCCGCCCCGCCTCTCAAGGCTGAACAGCCGTCACACGCGAGGGCGCAGCGGCTGGGAATCCGCCGGCTGCGCCCCAGCGACGACGGACGCCACTTCTTTCCGGAGGCGACAATGAGACTTCTCTGCACGATAATCGCGGGTGTCGCGCTTCCATCGGCTGCGCTGGCCGGACCGCTCACCTTCGACGATGCGCTTACCAAGGCGCGGGCCGACGCGCCGTCGATCAAGGCGAAGGTGCTCGCCGCCGATGCGACCCGTTCCTCGCGCATCGCGGCGGGGCAGTTGCCGGACCCCAAGCTCGGGCTCGGCATCGACAGCTTCCCGATCTCGGGGCCGCTCGCGTTCCAGCCCTCGCGCGACAACTTCACCTGGGCGAGGATCGGCATCTCGCAGGACATCCCGAACCTCGCCAAGCGCCGCGCCCAGCGGGGCCGCGCAGATACCGACATCGCCGTCGCCGATGCCGCGACCGCTGTCGAGCTGCGCGTCGTCGAGGTCCAGACCGCGATCGCCTGGATGAGCCTTGCCTATGCCGAACGGCGACTTGCCGCGCTCGACGACGTGCTCGCAAAGCTCGCCCGCATCGTCCGGACGTCGCCCAGCGCGGTCGCCTCGGGCAACGCGCGTCCCGCGCAGACCTTGGCGGGCCGCGCGGCGTTGGCGCGGCTACAGGATCGTCGCGCCGAGTTGGTGGCGGCAGTGGCGCGCGCGAAGGCCGAGCTGACCCGGTGGACCGGCGAGGCCGATCCCGATATCGCCGGGAGCCTGCCCGACATCACGGTCGATCCGGTGCACCTGCGCGCCGGCCTCGACAAGCAACCCGCGCTCGTCCTGCTTGCGGCGCAGGCAAACCGGGCGGACGCCGATCTGCGGTTGGCGCAAGCCGACCGTCGTCCGGATTTCGGGGTCGATCTCTCCTACCAGCGGCGTGACCCGCGCTTCGGCGACTATGTCTCGGCGGGCGTGACGATCGGACTGCCGCTGTTCAAAAAGCGCCGACAAGACCCCGTCATCGCGGCGCGCGCCGCCGATGCGGGCGCCGCCCGCGCGGACGCCGATGCGGCACTGCGTGCGCTGACCGCCGATCTCGACGCGGGGCTCGCCGACCACGTCATGCACCATGATCAGTGGGTGCGCGCGCGCGATGTCCTGCAACCGCTCGCGCAGGAGCGCGTCAACCTTGAGGTGGCGAGCTATGCTGCCGGGCGCGCGAGCCTGATCGACCTCGTCGATGCCCATACCGCGCTGGCCGACGCAATCCTCGAGACGCTCGACCGTGAAGCCACCGTTGCCGCCGATGGCGTGCGGCTCAACCTCTTGTTCGGGAGCGCCGACCGATGACCCTCACATCGCTGCAACGCTCGCAACTCGCGGCCACGCTCTCCGCCGTCGCTCTCGTGGCGGGCGCGGGGGGCTATTATCTCGCCGGATCGCAGGGCGGAACAGCTGCGCCCGGAAAGACCGACGCGCAAAAGCCGCTTTATTACTACGACCCGATGGTGCCGGGCGAGCATTACGACAACCCGGACTCGCTGTCGTCGATGGGAATGAAGACCGTTCCCAAATATGCCGATGACAGCGGCGATCCAGCCGCCGCGCCTGGCTTTAAAATCGACCCTTCCGCGATGCAGAGCCTCGGCATCCGGCTGGCGACCGCGACGGAAGGCACGCTCGCCGGCTCGCTCGACGTCACCGGCGCGATCGATTTCAATCAGCGCGACATCGCGATCGTCCAGGCTCGTGCCACTGGGTTCATCCAGCGCGTCTATGGCCGGGCGCCCGGCGACGTGATCCGCGCCGGGGCGCCCATCGCCGACGTGCTGGTGCCGGAATGGGGCGGTGCGCAGGGCGAATACGAGGCGGTGCGCAAGACCGGCGACCCGACCCTGATCGCCGCCGCGCGCCAGCGGTTGCGGCTGATCGGCGTGCCGGGCGGCGCAGCGGGCGGGCGCGGCATGACCACGATCCGCAGCCCGATCGGCGGCGTCATCACGACGCTCGACGCACGCGCCGGCGTCACGCTCGCCGCCGGTCAAACGCTGGCACAGGTCAACGGGCTCGGGACGGTCTGGCTGAACGCCGCCGTCCCCGAAGTTCGTGTCGGTGACGTGAAGATCGGTCAAGCCGCGACCGCGGAGCTGGCAGGCTTCCCCGGCGAACGGTTTACCGGTCGCGTCATCGCGGTATTGCCCACCGCGCAGGCCGACAGCCGGACGCTGACCGTCCGCATCGAACTCGCCAACCGCGACGGGCGGCTGCGCCCCGGCATGTTCGCCACGGTCCATCTTGGCGACAAGTCGCGATCCGCGCTACTCGTGCCGAGCGAAGCCGTCATCCGCACCGGCAAGCGCACGCTGGTGATGCTCGCCCTGGACAAGGGGCGATTCCGGCCAGCGGAGGTCCGCATCGGCCGCGAGGCTGGCGGCCAAACCGAAATCCTCGCCGGGCTTGCGGCGGGGGAAAAGGTCGTCGCTTCGGGCCAGTTCCTACTCGACAGCGAGGCGAGCCTGACCGGCATCGCGGCCCGGCCGATCGCGGGCGACGCCAAATGATCGCGCGGATCATCGCGGCGTCGGTTAAGGCGCGCATCCTCGTCCTGCTCGCGGCGCTCGCGCTGGTCGCGATCGGCGTCGGCGCGGTGCGAACGACAGCGGTCGATGCGCTGCCCGATCTGTCCGAGGTCCAGGTCATCATCCGCACGACCTATCCCGGACAGGCGCCGCGCATCGTCGAGGACCAGGTCACTTATCCCATCACGACGACGATGCTGTCCGTTCCCGGCGCGCGGGTTGTGCGCGGCTATTCGTTCGTCGGCGACAGCTTCGTCTATGTGCTGTTCGACGACCAGACCGACCTCTATTGGGCGCGCAGCCGCGTGCTCGAATATCTGAGCCAGGTGCAGGGCCGCCTGCCCGACGGCGCGAAGGCTTCGCTCGGCCCGGACGCGACCGGCGTCGGCTGGGTTTATGAATACGCGCTGGTCGACCGGACCGGCCGTCACGACCTCGCCCAGCTACGCAGCATTCAGGACTGGTTCCTGCGCTACGAGTTGAAAGCGGTGCCCGGCGTTGCCGAGGTCGCCAGCATCGGCGGCATGGTCAAGCAGTATCAGGTAATCCTCGATCCGCAGAAGCTCGCCGCCTACGGCATCCCGCACGCGGCGGTGATCGAGGCCTTGAAGCGCGGCAACCAGGAGAGCGGCGGGTCGGTGCTGGAGATGGCCGAGGCCGAATATATCGTCCGCTCGACCGGCTACCTCGCCTCGCTCGACGACTTCCGCGCGATCCCCTTGAAGACCGTCGGCGGCACGCCGGTAACGCTCGGCGACGTGGCAACCATCCAGGTCGGACCCGACATGCGGCGCGGCGTCGCCGAGCTGAACGGCCAGGGCGAGGTTGCCGGCGGTGTCGTCGTCATGCGCCAAGGCAAGAACGCGCGCGAGGTTATCGACGGCGTGCGCACCAAGCTCGACGAGCTGAAGAAGAGCCTGCCGCCGGGCGTCGAGGTGGTCACGACCTACGACCGCTCGGGACTGATCGACCGCGCGGTCGACAACCTCACCGGCAAGCTGATCGAGGAGTTCATCGTTGTCGCGATCGTCTGCGCGCTGTTCCTCTGGCATGCGCGCTCGGCGCTGGTCGCGATCCTGACGCTGCCGCTCGGCATCCTCGCCGCGTTCATTGCGATGCGGGTCCAGGGGCTCAATGCCAACATCCTATCGCTGGGGGGTATCGCCATCGCGATCGGCGCGATGGTCGATGCGGCCGTCGTGATGATCGAGAATGCGCACAAGCATCTCGAGCACTGGACGCGCGACCATCCCAACGAAACGCTGGCCGGGCCGGAGCGATGGCGGGTGATCACGGCCGCGGCGGTCGAAGTCGGGCCGGCGCTGTTCCTGTCGCTGCTCATCATCACCTTCTCGTTCGTTCCGATCTTCTCCCTCCAGGGTCAGGAGGGACGGCTGTTCGCGCCGCTCGCGTTCACCAAGACCTATGCGATGGCGGGCGCGGCGATCCTGTCGATTACGCTGATCCCGGTGCTGATGGGCTATCTCATCCGGGGGCGCATCCCATCGGAAAACGCGAACCCGATCAACCGCGCGCTTACCCGAGTCTATCGTCCCGCGCTCGACTGGGTGTTGGCGCGGCCGAAGAAGGCGCTGATAATCGCCGCGCTGGTGTTTGCGACCAGCATCTGGCCGATCAGCCAACTCGGCGGCGAGTTCATCCCGAAGATGAACGAGGGCGACCTGCTCTACATGCCATCGGCGCTGCCGGGCATCTCGACCGCCAAGGCGGGGCAGCTGCTCCAGCTGACCGACCGGCTGATCAAGACCGTGCCCGAGGTTGACAGTGTGTTCGGCAAGGCCGGCCGCGCCGACACCGCGACCGATCCCGCGCCGCTCGAAATGTTCGAGACGACGATCCGGTTCAAGCCGAAGGATCAGTGGCGGCCGGGAATGACGCAGGACAAACTGATCGACGAACTCGACCATGCGGTGAGGGTGCCCGGCCTCGCCAACTTCTGGATCCCGCCGATCCGCAACCGCATCGACATGCTGTCGACCGGGATCAAGAGCCCGATCGGGATCAAGGTGGCGGGCTCGAACCTGGCCGAGATCGACGCGACCGCGCGCGAGATCGAGCAGGTCGCAAAGACGGTCCCGGGGGTTAGTTCGGCACTCGCGGAGCGGCTGACCGGCGGACGCTACATCGATGTCACCATCAATCGCGCGGCATCTGCCCGCTACGGGCTCAACGTCGCCGACGTTCAGTCGGTGGTATCGAGCGCAATCGGTGGCGAAACGGTCGGCCAGACGGTCGAGGGGCTGGCGCGCTACCCGATCAGCGTGCGCTACCCTCGCGAACTGCGCGACAGCGTCGATTCGCTGCGCAACCTGCCCGTCCTGACGCCATCACTCCAGCAGGTAACTCTCGGCACGGTCGCGGACATCAACGTCAGCGACGGGCCGCCAATGCTGCGCACCGAGAACGGGCGGCCAGTGACGTGGATCTACGTCGACGGGCGTGGCGCGCCGCTGACCACTATCGTCGGTAATCTCCAGCAAGCAGTCGCCGCCAAGGTGAAGCTGCCGCCCGGGATCAGCGTCAGCTACACCGGGCAGTTCGAGTTCCTCCAGCGCGCGGTCGAGCGGCTGAAGATCGTCGTCCCGGCGACGCTGCTGATCATCTTCCTGCTGCTCTACGCGACGTTCCGGCGGCTCGACGAGGCGGCGCTGGTGATGGGCACGCTGCCGTTCGCGCTGACCGGCGGGGTGTGGCTGCTCTACCTGCTCGGCTACAACCAGTCGGTCGCGACCGGGGTCGGGTTCATCGCGCTCGCGGGAGTGTCGGCGGAGTTCGGCGTGGTGATGCTTATCTACCTGAAACACGCGCTCGCTGATCGCGGGCCATCGCCAGATGAACGAGCGGTGGAGGCTGCGGTGCGCGAAGGGGCCCTCCTGCGGGTCCGCCCGAAGGCCATGACGGTCGCGGTCATCCTCGCCGGCTTGCTTCCGATCCTCGTCGGCACCGGCACGGGCTCGGAGGTGATGAGCCGCATCGCCGCGCCGATGATCGGCGGCATGCTGACCGCACCGCTTCTGTCGATGCTAGTGATCCCGGCTGCATACCTGCTGTTGCGGCGGCGACCCGGCGATCATTCCAATCCCAGCCAAGGAGAACCGAAATGACCCACAGGATGTTGCTCGCAGCGGCCCTGCCGCTCGCGATCGCCGGATGCGGCAAGCCGGCGCCGCAGGCGGCCGGGCCGGACAACGGGTCAATGGCGGGCACGAACTTGCCTGCCGAGACCAAGTCCGGCCATGGCAGCGGTGTCGTCACCAAGATCGATGCCGCTTCCGGCGAGGTCACGCTGCAGCACGGACCGGTGACCGAACTCGGATGGCCGGCGATGACGATGACGTTCTCGGGCAGGCCGGCAGCGCTCGACGGGCTGAAGGTCGGGGACAAGGTCGACTTCGCTTTCGACTGGGACGGAAAGGCGGGGAGGCTTACCTCGATCACGAAGCGGTGAGAGTAGCGGGTAAGGCGAGCCGTGGCCGTAATTGGCGAACGACCATTCCGTCGCTAACTGCTACAGGCGCCGTGAACGGCCAGCCGGTGGAGCAACATGAATGACCAATCGAGCCTCAACCGCGAATTGCCGCCGAACCCGTGGACGAACCTAATGCGTCTTCCCGACCTATGGCCAGGCAAGCTCAATTGAGTCCAAGAACAGTCTATTCAAGGCCAAACGGAGCTTAATTGGGTCCGTTAAGACCAGGGTCAGACGTCGAGATTGGCGACGCTGAGCGCGTTTTCCTGGATGAACTCGCGTCGCGGCTCGACCACGTCGCCCATCAGTCGCGTGAAGATCTCGTCGGCGATGTCGGCCTGGTCGATCGCCACGCGCAGCATCGACCGATTGGTCGGATCGAGCGTGGTTTCCCACAATTGCTCGGCGTTCATCTCGCCAAGCCCCTTGTAGCGCTGGATCGACAGGCCCTTGCGGCCCGCGGTCAGGATCGCCTCAAGCAGCTGCGACGGGCGCGAGACCAGCGCCTCGCCCTTGCCGACCGTCCTGTCGACCGTCCTGTCGATCGCCACCGGTTCGTCGCCGTCCTCGTCCTCCTCCTCTGCCTGTTCGCCGGCCTGACGCGCCGCATCGTCGGCCGCGGCGGCGCGCGAGGGCACCAGCTTGGCGGGCAGGAGGTAGCTGGCCGCCTGTTCGTCGGCCAAGGCATGGAGCTTGCGCGACTCGGCGGACAGCAGGAACGCCGCCTCGACGATGTGGTGATCGGTCACCCCGCGCCAGGCGCGCTCGAAATGATAGCCGCCCTCCTCGGTCACCCGCGCCGACCAGCGCGCATCGGCATCGGCGGCGTCCAGCCGCGTGACGACGCTGGTCAGCGATGCGGCGTGCTCGGCGGCGGCCGCCGCGGGATCGAGCCCGCCGCCCAGCGCCAGCGATTCGATGATCATCGGATCATAGCGGCGCGGCACGTAGCGCATCAGCGTGCGCATCCGGCGCGCATGCTCGACCAGCGCGCGCAGGGCGTCGCCGGCGCGCTGGCCGTCGGGTGCGTCGAGCACGGTGCCGGTCACGCCATTGTCGACGAGATATTGGTCGAGCGCGGGATCGTCCTTCAGATATACTTCGGATCGTCCGCGGGTCGCCTTGTACAAGGGCGGCTGGGCGATGAAGAGGTGCCCCGCCTCGATGATCTCGGGCATCTGGCGATAGAAGAAGGTCAGCAGCAACGTCCGGATATGCGCGCCGTCGACATCGGCATCGGTCATGATGACGATCTTGTGATAGCGCAGCTTGTCGAGCTTGAAGTCGTCGCGGCCGATGCCGGTGCCCATCGCCTGGATCAGCGTGCCGATCTCCTTGGACCCCAGCATGCGGTCGAACCGGGCGCGCTCGACGTTCAGGATCTTGCCGCGCAGGGGCAGGATGGCCTGGAAATGGCGGTCGCGGCCCTGCTTGGCCGAGCCGCCTGCCGAATCGCCCTCGACCAGGAACAGCTCGGACCTGGCCGGGTCCTTTTCCTGGCAGTCGGCGAGCTTGCCGGGCAGGCTGGCGATGCCCATCACCGACTTGCGGCTTGCCTCGCGCGCTTTCTTGGCGGCCTCGCGGGCCGCGGCGGCATCGATCACCTTCTGGATAATCTGACGCGCATTGGCCGGATTTTCCTCCAGCCAGTCGGCCATCTTGTCGGCGAGCAGCGATTCGAGCGGCTGGCGCACCTCGGACGAGACGAGCTTGTCCTTGGTCTGTGACGAGAATTTCGGATCGGGCAGCTTGACCGAGACGATCGCCGTCAGCCCCTCGCGCATGTCGTCGCCGGTCAGCGCGATCTTCTCCTTCTTCAGGATGCCCGATTTCTCGGCATAGCCGTTGAGCGTCCGGGTCAGCGCCGAACGGAACGCCGCCAAATGCGTCCCGCCGTCACGCTGCGGGATGTTGTTGGTGAAGCACAGGACGTTCTCGTAATAGGAATCATTCCATTCCAGCGCGACGTCGATGCCGATATCGTCGCGCTGTCCCGTAATCGCGATCGGTTCGGGAAAGAGCGGTGCCTTGGCGCGATCGAGATATTTCACGAAGGCGGCGATCCCGCCTTCATAGAACAGCTCGACCGTCCGCGGTTCTTCATGCCGCGCATCGGTCAGAAACAGCCGCACCCCCGAATTGAGGAAGGCGAGTTCGCGATAGCGGTGCTCGAGCTTGTCGAAATCGAACTCGACGATCTTGAACGTGGCCGGGCTGGGCAGGAAGGTGACCCGCGTGCCCTTCATGCCCGGCGCCGGGCCGACGACCTTCAGCGGCGCGACGGCATCGCCGAACGCGAAGCGCATGTAATGCTCCGTCTCGTCGCGCCAGATCGTCAGGTCCAGCCATTCGCTGAGCGCATTGACCACCGACACGCCGACGCCGTGCAGCCCGCCCGATACCTTATAGGCATTGTCTTCCGACGTGTTCTCGAACTTGCCGCCGGCGTGGAGCTGGGTCATGATGACCTCGGCCGCCGACACGCCTTCCTCGGCATGGATGCCGGTCGGGATGCCGCGGCCGTTATCGGTGACGCTGACCGATCCATCGGGATTGAGCGTGATGTCGATCCGGTCGCAATGCCCGGCCAGCGCCTCGTCGATCGCGTTGTCGGATACCTCGAACACCATGTGGTGCAGGCCCGATCCGTCGTCGGTATCGCCGATATACATTCCGGGGCGTTTGCGGACGGCGTCGAGCCCCTTCAGGACCTTGATCGAATCGGCGCCATAGTCGTTTGGATTCTGCGGTTCTGCCATGACAAGCATATAGGGAAAGGGGCCGCACAACGGAAGCGAAATGGCCAAGTCGCCCCAGTCGGAGTGGAAACGGTCACGCTGGCCGAATAGGGCGGCGGCACGCCAAAGTTCACACAAGTTCACACGGTCGACACTGGTCCGGGGCATCAAGCGCACGCGATCGGTCGGGCCAGATGAGAAAGCCGGCTTGGTCAAAGAGCCGCGCGACCATAATGGCAAGCGGGGCGGTAGGACAGCTCATCAGGCCGGCGTCACGCCATCGGCGTCAACGCGATAGAAGGTGGTCCGGCCGATGCCGGTGAACAGGGCGCGTTCGGTCCCGGTCATCCAGGTCTGCCCGCCATCCGCCGCCAGCCGATCGAACAGCGACGCGCGGCGCAGCGGATCGAGATGCGCCGCGACTTCGTCGAACAGCAATATCGGCGGATGACCGGTCCGCGCGGCGGCCAGCGCCGCATGAGCCAGGATGATGCCGATCAGCAGCGCTTTCTGCTCGCCGGTCGAACACAAAGCGGCGGCTTGCCGCTTTTCGACATGGGTCGCCGCCAGGTCGCCGCGGTGGGGCCCGGCGAGCGTGCGGCCGGCGGCGGCGTCGCGGGCGCGATCGCGAGCCAGCATGGCGGCGGTCGCCGGGCCGCCGGTCAGCACCAGGGTAGCGCGGGGGAATGCGCCTTCGGGTTGGTCGGCCAGCCGCTCGGTCAGCGCCGCCAGCACGTCGCGCCGTGCCGCGTCGATTGCCGCGCCGTGCTCGGCCATCTGCGCTTCCAGCGCGGCCAGCCACTGGCCGTCGGGGCGTTCCTCGGCCAACAGCCGGTTGCGTGCGCGCATCGCCGCCTCGTACCGCGCCGATCGGATGCCGTGCGCCGGGTACAGCGCCAGCACCAGCCGATCGAGGAAACGCCGCCGCTCGCCGGCCGGCTCGACGAACAGGCGGTCCATCGCCGGGGTCAGCCACAGCAACGTCACCCGCTCCGCCAGCGCGGCCGCCGTCGCGGGGGCGCCGTTGATCCGGACGACGCGTCGCTCGGGCGCGCTCGCCAGCGTACCGGTGCCGATCTCTGTCAAGGAATCGATCGTCGCCGCAACCCCGAACCCGCCGCCGCCGTCCTGCCGCGCCATGTCGGACAGCGCCGCGCGCCGCAGACCGCGGCCGGGCGCGAGCAGCGACACCGCCTCCAGCACGTTGGTCTTGCCCGCGCCATTGTCGCCGGTCAGCACGACGAAACCGGGGCCGGGGGCCAGCCGCGCATCGGCATGGTTGCGGAAATCTGTCAGGATCAGGCGAGTCAACATCGTGCGGGGCGGCTATCGCACGGGTCTTGCCATAGTGCGATGCCTGGGCTGCATTGGCCGGCACCGCAAAACGTGCTCTCAGCGCGTTTTCACACAGTCTCTAAGCGATGGCGCCCGACACGGTGCTAAACCCGCATCGGCATCAGCACGTACAGCGCCGGCGCCTTGTCGTTCTCGCGGATCAGCGTCGGGGCGCTGGCGTCGGCCAGGTGAACCTCGACCGTCTCGCCGGCGATCTGTCCCAATATGTCGAGCAGATAGCGTGAATTGAACCCGATCTCGAACGGGGCGGCGGCATAGTCGCCGGGGACCTCCTCGGACGCGGTGCCGTTTTCGGGGCTGGTCACCGACAGCGTGATCCGGTCGCGGTCGAGCGCCATCTTCACCGCGCGCGTCTTTTCGGTGGCAATCGTCGAGACGCGATCGACGCCTTCCTCGAAACTGCGCGGATCGAGCTTCAGGATCTTGTCGTTGCCGGTCGGGATCACGCGGCTGTAATCGGGGAAGGTGCCGTCGATCAGCTTTGACGTCAGCAGCGCCTGGCCGAGATCGAAACGGATCTTCGACGGCGACAGCGACACGCCGACCGAGCCGTCAATCTCGTCGAGCAGCTTGCGGAGTTCGGCCACGCATTTGCGGGGGATGATGACGTCGGGCATGCCGTCGGCGCCGTCGGGCCGCGGCATGGTGACGCGCGCCAGCCGGTGGCCGTCGGTCGCCGCCGCCTTCAGCACCGGCACCGGATCGTCGGACACGTGCAGGAAGATGCCGTTCAGATAGTAACGCGTCTCCTCGGTCGAGATCGCGAAGCGCGTCTTGTCGATGATCTGCTTGAGCGTCTCGGCGGGCAGCTCGAACGCGACGGGCAGTTCGCCTTCGGCAATCACCGGGAAGTCGTCGCGCGGCAGCGTGCCGAGCTGGAACCGTGCGCGCCCGGCGACGATCGTCATCCGGCCCTCGGCCGCCGCCAGCTGGACCTGCGCGCCCTCGGGCAGCTTGCGGGCGATGTCGAACAGCGTGTGCGCGGATACCGTCGTCGCCCCCGGCTGATCGACCGACGCCGCGATCGACTCGTTGATCTGCAGGTCGAGGTCGGTCGCCATCAGCTTCAGCGTGCCCTCGGCGGTCGCCTCGATCAGCACGTTCGACAGGATCGGGATGGTGTTGCGCCGCTCGACCACCGACTGGACATGGCTCAGCCCCTTGAGGAGGGTCGCGCGTTCGATCGTGGCCTTCATCCAGAATCCCCCGGGCCCGCCGCCCCTTTTCGTCCCTCCGAGCGTCCCGTGCCGGGGGCAATTCGCCGTGTCCTTTCCTTACTGATAAAAGGGACGGGGGCAAGCGCCGCAAGGGTGCGGGCCATCACGGCAACCGTGCCGTGGCGGCATCCGTGGCGAGGCCGTTGCGTTTCGGGCGCGGGCGTCCGATGCCGACATCATGAAATCGACAAGGTCCCGCCAAGCGCTGCTGTTCGCGATCCTCGTCGCGGCAGCGCCGGCTGTCGCGCGTGACGCGATCGGCGTCTATGGCGGCTGGGGGGCGTTTGCCGATGCCGCGCCGCGGCGGTGCTTCGCGATCGCCCAGCCGGTCGTGGCGAGCAGCCCGCTGGCCTTTGCCAGCATCGCCGACTGGCCCCGCCGCAACATCCGGGGCCAGCTCCACGTCCGGCTCAGCGACCGGCGGGCCAGGCAGGGCCGCGTGACGCTGTCGATCGGCGAGCGGCGGTTCGAGCTGGTCGCGGGCGACACCGACGCCTGGGCACCCGACGCCCGCACCGACGCGGCGATCGTCGCGGCGATGCGCGTCGGCCGCAGCATGAGCGTCGAGGCGCTGGCGACGACCGGCCGGCCGTTCGCCGACACCTATGCGCTGACCGGCGCCGCCACCGCGATCGACGCCGCCGCGCTGGCATGCCGGGGGTGATTCTTGACTTTTTCGGGCGGTCCTGTATCCAATGGTGACCGTTCCCGGCTTGCCGTCCTGAGCCTCTCGCAAGAGCAGGTATCAGTTCAGGGCCGCTCCCGGAGACAATTTTTCTAGGCATCGGCATGGCGACGGCAATTTCCGGGCATATCGATCCCGTGCCCGTTCCGCGCGCGGCGGTGGCGCGTGCCGATGGGCGGATCGATTTGATCGGGATCGGCAAGGACGAGGTGCGCGCGACCCTGCTCGCCGCGGGCATGGAGCCGCGCCAAGCGAAGCTGCGCGCCAAGCAGATCTGGCACTGGCTATATAATCGCGGGACGACCGACTTCACGGCGATGACCGACATCGCCCGGGTGCAGCATCCGTGGCTGGCCGAGCGCTTCGTGATCGGTCGCCCGGAAGTGGTCGAGGCGCAGGTCTCGACCGACGGGACGCGCAAGTGGCTGCTGCGGTCGCACGACGGGCAGGAATACGAAATGGTGTTCATCCCCGACGCGGATCGCGGGACGTTGTGCGTGTCGAGCCAGGTCGGGTGCACGCTCAACTGCCGGTTCTGCCATACCGGCACGATGCGGCTGGTGCGCAACCTGACGCGCCAGGAGATTGTCGGCCAGGTGATGCTGGCGCGCGACGCGCTGGGCGAATGGCCCTCTCAACCCGAGGGTCGGATGCTGACCAATATCGTCATGATGGGGATGGGCGAGCCGCTCTACAATTTCGACAATGTGCGGGACGCGTTGAAGCTCGTCATGGACGGCGACGGGCTCGCGCTGTCGAAGCGCCGGATCACGCTATCCACCTCCGGCGTGGTGCCGATGATGGCGCGCGCGGGCGCCGAGATCGGGGTCAACCTGGCGGTGTCGCTCCACGCCGTGACCAAGGACGTCCGCG
>NZ_CAXTHV010000044.1:0-19260 GCF_964244265.1 uncultured Sphingomonas sp.
TCCTCGCCGGCGACGATGAAGAAGGCGAGGATCGGGATCACCGCGCCGTTCATCGTCATGCTGACCGACATCTGGTCGAGCGGGATGCCGTCGAACAGGATCTTCATGTCCTCGATGCTGTCGATCGCCACGCCGGCCTTGCCGACGTCGCCCGTCACGCGCGGATGGTCGCTGTCGTAGCCGCGATGCGTCGCTAGGTCGAACGCAACCGACAGCCCCTTCTGCCCCGCCGCCAGGTTGCGATGATAGAAAGCGTTGGAAGCTTCCGCGGTGGAGAAACCGGCATATTGCCGGATCGTCCATGGCCGTCCCGCGTACATCGACGCGCGTACCCCGCGGGTAAACGGCGCAAAGCCGGGCAGGCCGAGATCGGTCGCGGCGTCCGCGGCGGTGTAGAGCGGCTTGACCGCAATCCCCTCCGGCGTGTGCCAGGTGAGGTCCTTGCCCTTGACCTCCTTGGCGGCAGCGGCGGACCATCGGTCGAGCGTGGGCTCCAAGACTGTGCCTGCTTCCTTGTCGACATTTGGTTCGATGGTGCTCATCGGTCTTCGTCCTGTGCCGTACTCCGGACGCGCAAGATGCGTATTGCGTCCTCGTCGATGCGATAATGAATTATGTACTGGATATCGGGGATGGACAGCAGCCTGACATAACCATTCCGCCCCCAGCCGTCCCTGCCAGGGAAACCTGCTCAGGCTACCTGCCCAAGCTTCAATCCGAAGCTCGACGCGCTCCGCATAGCCAACGTTGCGATCAGCCAGGACATCCCGATCGCCTCCCTGCGCTATATATCCACGCCATCAATGCGTCTCCCCCGGGGTCTCCATGATCTCGGTCAGCACGCCCCCCATGTCCTTGGGGTGGACGAAGAAGATCGGCGTGCCGTGCGCGCCGATGCGCGGTTCGCCGAGCACGCGGCGGCCACGCTCCTCGAACCAGGCCTTGGCCGCCAGGATGTCGGGCACCTCATAGCAGACATGATGCTGGCCGCCGCCTGGATTGGCCCTCAAGTAACCGGCGATCGGCGAACTGTCGTCATAGGGCTCGATCAGCTCGATCTGGGTGTTGGGGGTGTCGACGAAGCACACCTTCACGCCCTGCGCGGGCAGGTCGAACGGGGCGCCGATCGCAGTCGCCCCCATGACGTCGCGATAGAAATCGATCGACCCGGCAATCGACGGCGTCGCGACGCCGACATGGTTGAGGCGGCCAAGCTTCATTTGGTCGGCTTGGGGGTCGGCGCGGCGACGGGGACGGCGCCCAGCGTATACCCGCACGCCGCCAGCACGCCGGTCACCGGCTGCGCATTCGATGGCCCGGCGAAGGTCGCGTCGACGGCCACGCCGGCGGCGGTGGTGGTGTGCAGCGCGATCGTCTTGCCCTTGGCAATCGCGGTGGTCAGCGTGGTCACCGCCACCTCGCCGCGTTCATACGCGCCCTTTTCGACGAATTCCCAATTGTCGATCATCGCCATGCCGCCGTCGACCGTCAGCGAGACCGGGCGGTCGGGCGGGCCGCCCAGCGGCACCTTGCTGAACAGCTGGACCGACACGACCTTCGCCGCGCCGGCATCGCAGCGCACGATCAGCCGCGCATTGCCGTCGGCGGACGTCACGCCGGTCAGCGTCGAGGTGATCGTCGGATCGGCGCTGGGCCGGGTGGTGACGGTCCATGGCGGGGGCGCGGCGGGAGTTGTAGCGGCGGCAGCGGCCTGAAGCAGGAAAAGGAGCGGGATCATGGACGGGCCTTTCGTAGAAGAGGGGCAAAGTATGCTGCATACCTACCGCGGCAACAATCGAGATCAGCTCACAACGGGATGTTGTCATGCTTCTTCCACGGATTCTCGAGGCTCTTGTGCTTGAGCTTGCGCAACCCCAGCGCGATCCGCCGGCGGGTCGAATGCGGCTGGATCACCTCGTCGATAAAGCCCTTTGACGCCGCGACGAACGGGTTGGCGAAGCGCGCCTCATATTCTGCGGTCTTTTCGGCGATGCCCTCCTCGTTCAGCCCGCGGAAGATGATCTCGACCGCGCCCTTGGCGCCCATCACCGCGATCTCGGCGGTCGGCCAGGCATAATTGAAGTCGCCGCGCAGATGCTTGGACGCCATCACGTCATAGGCGCCGCCATAGGCCTTGCGCGTGATGACAGTGATCTTGGGCACGGTCGCTTCGGCATAGGCGAACAGCAGCTTGGCGCCGTGCTTGATGATGCCGTTATGCTCCTGGGCGGTGCCGGGCAGGAAGCCGGGGACGTCGACGAAGGTGACGATCGGTATCTCGAACGCGTCGCAGAAGCGGACGAACCGCGCCGCCTTCTTGGACGAGTTGATGTCGAGCACGCCCGCCAGCACCATCGGCTGGTTGGCGACGATGCCGATCGTCTTGCCCTCGATCCGGCCGAAGCCGGTCAGGATGTTGCCGGCATGCCTGGGCTGCACCTCGAAGAAATCGCCTTCGTCGACGGTCTTCCGGATCAGTTCGTGCATGTCGTACGGCTGGTTGGCGCTGGCCGGGATCAGCGTGTCGAGGCTGTGGTCGATCCGGTCCCACGGATCGTCGGTCGGGCGCTGGGGAACGCCGTCGCGGTTCGATCCGGGCAGGAAGTCGATCAGGTCGCGCGCCGCCAGCAGCACCTCGATATCGTCGTCGAACGCATTGTCGGCGACGCTGGTCTTGGTCGTATGGGTGACGGCGCCGCCCAGCGCCTCCTGCGTCACGACCTCGTTGGTCACGGTCTTGACCACGTCGGGGCCGGTGACGAACATGTAGCTCGAATCCTTCACCATGAAGATGAAGTCGGTCATCGCCGGCGAATAGACCGCGCCGCCCGCGCAGGGGCCCATGATGAGGCTGAGCTGCGGCACCACGCCCGATGCCATGACATTGCGCTGGAACACCTCGGCATAGCCGCCCAGGCTGGCGACGCCCTCCTGAATGCGGGCGCCCCCCGAATCGTTCAGGCCGATGACCGGCGCGCCGACCTTCATCGCCATGTCCATGATCTTGCAGATCTTCTGTGCGTGGCGTTCGGACAGCGATCCGCCGAACACGGTGAAGTCCTGGCTGAACACGAATACCAGCCGGCCGTTGATCGTGCCCGATCCGGTGACCACGCCGTCGCCGGGAAAAACCTGGTCCTGCATCCCGAAATCGACGCAATTATGCTCGACGAACATGTCGAGCTCCTCGAAGCTGCCCTCGTCGAGCAGCACGTCGAGCCGCTCGCGCGCGGTCAGCTTGCCCTTGGCATGTTGAGCGGCGATGCGCTTTTCACCGCCGCCCAGGCGGGCAGCGGCGCGGCGACGGTCGAGTTCGGCGATGGTTGACGACATGCAAGGACCCCGTTCACGGACCGGGCCTCTTTCCCCGGACATGCGCCGAGCGCAACCGTAATTATGCGGCGGACCCGGGACGGGTCGAGCGCAACGGCCGCGGTGGCCGCGGCCACCGCCGCTGGTAGGCATATCGCCCGTTTTGCTTGCAAGGGCTGGCGCGGGGCCTATCGACTCCGGCGATTAACCATGCCGGAGTCGCCGATGCGCCTGATCCTTGCCGTCGCCCTGTCCGCCGCCGTCGCCGCCCCGGCACCGGCGGCGCCGCTGCACAATTATGCCGGCCTGGCGCTGTCGCCGGCGGGCGATCGTCTCGCCAGCGTCGAATCGGTCGACGAGCCCGGCAAGCCGGCCCATGGCAGGATCGTCGTGCGGTCGGTCAGGGACGGGCGCATCCTGGCGACGATCGATCCGTGCGCGGCGTGCAGCTATTCGGGGCTGACCTTCGGTCCCGGCGGCGCGATCGCCTTTCTCCAGCGCGATCGCGCGGCGGGCACGGTCGCGCTGGAAATGGCCGACGGCAAGGCGACGCGCGCGATCGCCACGATCAAGGGCATTGCCCAGACCCCGCGCTTCTCGCCCGACGGCAAGCGCATCGCCCTGCTCGTCACGATCGGCGCCGCCAAGGAAGCGGGCGCGGCGCAGCCTGGCGTGCGGCTGGTCGGAGAGATCGGCAGGACCAGCGACGAACAGCGGATCGCGGTGTTCGACCTCGCGGCCAGGCCCGCGACGGAGGTCACCCCCGTCTCGCCAGCGGACCGCTATGTCTACGAATATGCGTGGACGCCCGACAGCAGCAGCTTCGTCGCGACCACCGCGCTTGGCAATGGCGACGACAATTGGTGGGTGGCGACGCTCGACGCGATCGATGCGACGACCGGCGCGGTCCGCTCGATCGTGCGGCCGGCGACGCAGGTCAACTTCCCGCGCGTCTCGCCCGACGGCAGGACGGTCGCCTATATCGGCGGGCTGATGAGCGATTTCGGCTCGGTCGGCGGCGACGTGTGGACGGTGCCGCTGGCCGGCGGGACGCCGCGCAACATGACCGCCGGCGACGATGCGACGGTCACCTCGCTGGACTGGACGCGCGGAGGGCTGCGCAATACCCGGCTGAAGGGCGCCAATGCGCAGGTCGCGGCGGTCGCGGCCAAGGGAACCAGCGTGCTGTGGGAGCAACCCGCCGGCTTTGCGGCCGGCGACGGACGCGTTGCGTTCAGCGCCGACGGGTCGGTCGCCGCGACGATCGTCTCGGATTTCGAGCATGCCCCGGCGATCTATGCCGGGCCCACCGCCGCGCCACGAAAGCTGACCACCGACAATGACGCCGTCGCCCCGTCGGTGTCGGCGCGCAGCATCACCTGGACCAGCGACGGGTACAAGGTCCAGGGCTGGCTGATCGGCCCGCGCACCCCGCCTGCGGGCAAGGCGCCGATGATCGTCAACGTCCATGGCGGGCCCGCCGCCGCCTCCACTCCGCGCTTCGTGACCGAGGCCAGCGCCGACGCCGAACTGGTCCGTGCCGGCTATTACGTCTTCTATCCCAATCCGCGCGGCAGCTATGGCCAGGGCGAGAAGTTCACCGCCGCCAACCGCCGCGATTTCGGCGGCGGCGACCTGCGCGACATCCTGAGCGGCATCGACGCGGTCGAGAAGGTCGCGGCCGTAGACGACAACCGGCTGGGGCTGACCGGCGGCAGTTATGGCGGGTTCATGGCGATGTGGGCGAACACCCAGACCAACCGGTTCAAGGCGATCATCGCCGGCGCCGGCCTGTCCAACTGGATCAGCTATTACGGCACCAACGGCATCGACCAGTGGATGCTGCCCTATTTCGGCAAGTCGGCTTATGACGATCCCGACGCGTACGAGCGGGTATCGGCGATTACCTTCATCAAGAAGGCGAAGACACCGACGCTGATCATCGTCGGCGAACGCGACATCGAAGTGCCGCCGACACAGTCGATCGAATATTGGCACGCGCTGAAGGAACTCGGCGTGCCGACCACGCTGATGATCTATCCCGACGAAGGCCACGGCATCCGCCAGCCCGCCAATGTCCGCGATTCGCGGACGCGGTCGATGGCGTGGTGGGCCAAGTATCTTGGGGCGAGATGAAGCGAGCGGCGCATCCCCCCGAGAACCGGGCATCGGTTGCCGCAACGCGACAAAGTGCGACATAAAAGTGGTGGACGCCGGCTGGTCCGCTGGCCATCTGGTCGGCATGTTGCGATCGCGCGTCACCATGCTGCTGGTCGCCGTGCTGCCGCTTCAGGCCTGCGCGGTCGGGCCCGATTATCGCGCGGCGTCGCCCGCCCTGCTCGGGGTCCCGGCGGGTTATGCGAGCGTTGGGGCGCGGGGTACGCTGCCGGACATCGCGACCTGGTGGACGGCTTTGGGCGATCCAGAACTCGACGCGATCGTCGATCGTGCACGCGCCGGCAATCTAGATATCGCGCAGGCGGTCGCCCGGCTCAAACAGGCGCGCGAAGGGCTGGTCCAGGCGCGTGCCGCGCTGCTGCCGACGATCAGCGGCTCGGCCGGGTATAGCCGCACCCTGCTCGACGGGTTCGGCGATCGCGACAATTTCTCGATCGGCGCGGATGCCAGCTACCAGGCCGATCTGTTCGGCGGCACGCGGCGCGGGATCGAGGCGGCGCGTGCCGGCGAGCAGGCATCGGGGTTCGACCTCGCCACCGTCCAGACCTCGGTCGCCGCCGAAGCCGCGCGCAACTACATCCTCGTGCGGCAGTATCAGGCGAGCCTGGGCATCGCGCGCGACAGTCTGCGTATCCAGGACGACAATCTGGAGATCGCCGGTTTCCGGGTTCAGGCCGGCCTGGTCTCCAGCCTCGACCAGGAACAGGCGCGGTCGCAACGCGCGCAGACCGCCGCCACCATCCCGTCGCTCGAGCAGAGTTATGCCGCCGCGGTCAATCGGCTGGGCGTGCTGACCGGCCAGGCGCCCGCCGCGCTGAAGGCCGAGTTGGAGGCGACGAAGCCGATCCCCGCCGGCCCCGAAATGGTGCCCGTGGGCATTCCCGCCGATGTGCTGCGCCGTCGGCCGGACGTTCGCAGCGCCGAACGCACGCTCGCCGCATCGACCGCGCAGATCGGCGTCGCCAGGGCGGCGCTTTACCCTGCGCTGGCGATCACCGGCAATATCGGCACGTCGGCGGCATCCCTGGGCAGCATCGCCAACGTCATCACCGGCGGGCTGTTTGCCGGGCTGTCGCAATTGCTGTTCGACGGCGGCCGAACGCGCAGCCGGGTGCGCGCGCAGGAGGCGGCCGCCGAGGGCGCGCTGGCGGCGTATAAATCGACCGTGCTGCTCGCGCTGGAGGATGTCGAGAATGCGCTGTCCTCGCTCCAAGCGGCGAAGGACCGGCAGCGCGAGTTCATCGTCGCGCAGGATGCCGCCAACGCCGCCGCGATCCTGGCGCGCAGCCAGTATCGCGCCGGACTGACCGACATCACCACGCTGAACAACAGCGAAACCGCGTTATTGTCGGCCCGCAACGGGCTAAGCAACGCACGCGCCGACCGGGCGCAGGCGCTGGTCGCGTTGTACCTCGCGCTCGGCGGCGGCTGGGACCCCGCCGCCGCGCCGCAACCCCCGCAGGACTGACGCATGGCCAGCAGCAATCAAGCCGAACTCGACGACTTTCTCGGCGGTCGTCCGCCGTCGCGGACGCGGCGCTACGTCACCTGGGCGGCGATCGCGATCGGCGTTGTCGTGCTCATATTGCTGCTGATGCGGATCTTCGGCGGCACCGCGCCGGCCGGCTATGCCAGCGAGCCGGCGGCGCGCGGCGACCTCACCGTCACCGTTTCGGCGACAGGCAAGCTGGCACCTACCAACCAGGTCGATGTCGGTTCCGAACTGTCGGGGCTGGTGACCAGGGTGGTGGTCGACGTCAACGACCGCGTTACCAAGGGCCAGCCGCTGGCGCTGATCGATCCCAGCCGCTTCCAGGATACGGTCAACCAGTCGCAGGCCGCGCTGAACGCCAACATCGCCCAGGTTTCGCAGGCGCAGGCGACATTGGCGCAATCGTCGGCGACGCTGGCGCGCTATCAGGAGGTCAGCCGCCTGTCGGGCGGGCGCGTGCCGGCCAAGACCGAGCTGGAACAGGCGATCGCCGATCGTGATCGCGCCGTCGCCAATTTGCGTTCGGCACAAGCAAACGTCGTCTCGGCGCGGGCGACGTTGTCGTCCAACTCGACGCAGCTGACCAAGACGATCATCCGCTCCCCGGTCAACGGCGTGGTGCTGGCGCGCCAGATCGAGCCTGGCGCGACCGTCGCCGCCAGCTTCAACACGCCGACCTTGTTCGTCATTGCCGAGGATTTGTCGGCGATGAAGCTGGAGGTCGCGATCGACGAGGCCGATGTCGGCACGGTCAAGACCGGCCAGCGCGCCACGTTCACCGTCGACGCCTTTCCCGGCAAGACCTTTCCCGCGACGATCACGCGGGTCGACCTGGGATCGAACCTGTCGGCGCAATCCTCCACCACCACGACGACCACGACCGCGCAGGTGGTGTCGTACGGCGCGACATTGTCGGTCGCCAATACCGACCTCAACCTTCGTCCCGGCATGACCGCGACCGCCGACATCGTCACCAGCGAACGCAAGAAGGTGCTGATGGTGCCCAATGCCGCGCTGCGCTTTCGCCCTGCCGATGCCGGCGCGCCGGCGGCGGCGGCGAGCGGATCGGGCGGCTTTGCCAGCGCGCTGACGCCGCGCCGCCTCGGCCGCCAGAGCGGGACCGGCGGCAATGCCGCGCCGATCGAGCGCGGATCGAAACAGGCGGTCTATGTCAAGCAGGCCGACGCCACGCTCAAGCGGATCAGCGTCACGACCGGCGAGACCAACGGCAGCATGACCGAAATCACCGGCGGCGACCTGAAGCCCGGGATGGAGGTCGTCACCGGCCAGCTGTCGGCGACCGCGACCGGATCGGGCGCGCGGCGGCGCACAACGGGTGCCGCGGGCGGCGGATCGGGCGGGCAGCGCGGTGGCCAGTAGGGCGCCCGACCCGCTGATCCGGCTGCGCGGCGTCACCAAGGTCTATGGCGCCGGCGCGACCGCGTTCCAGGCGCTGAAGGGCGTCGACATGGACATTGCGGCGGGCGATTTCGTCGCCGTCATGGGCCCGTCGGGATCGGGCAAGTCGACGACGATGAACATCCTGGGGTGTCTCGACGTGCCGTCGGCCGGCGAGTTCACCTTCAAGGGCGTGCATATCGAAACGCTTGACCGCGATCAGCGTGCGCTGCTCCGCCGCAAATATCTCGGCTTCGTGTTCCAGGGATTCAATCTGCTCGCGCGGACCTCGGCGCTGGAGAATGTCGAGCTGCCCTTGCTCTATCGCGGCGATGCCAAGGACCAGAGGCGGGCCCAGGCGCTCGCTGCGCTCGACAAGGTCGGGCTGAAGGAATGGTGGAACCATACCCCCGCCGAATTGTCGGGCGGCCAGCAGCAGCGCGTGGCGATCGCCCGCGCCATCGCGACGCAACCCGACGTGCTGCTCGCCGACGAGCCGACCGGCAATCTCGACAGCGAACGCTCGGTCGAGATCATGGAACTGCTCACCGACCTCAACCGCAATGCCGGCATCACCGTGCTGATGGTCACCCACGAAGCCGAGATGGCGGCATTCGCGCGGACCGTCGTCCACTTCAAGGACGGGCTGGTCGAACGTATCGAGGCCAGGCACCGCCAGGGCGAGGCGGTCCCGTGATCGTGCGACGCCGATGATAGGCACCACCTTCATCCTCGCCTTGCGGTCGATCCGGCGGCACCTGCTGCGCTCGTTCCTGACCGTGCTCGGCATCGTCATCGGCGTGGCGGCGGTGGTGACGATGGTCACGCTGGGCGAGGCGACCACGGCGGCGGTGCAGAAATCGATCGCGAGCCTGGGCACCAACGTGCTCCAGGTACGCCCCGGCCAGGGCTTCGGGCGCGGCGGCGGTGGACCCCGCCCGGCCGATTTCAAGCGCGAGGACGTGATTGCGATCCAGAACCAGATCGCCGGGGTAACCGCGGTTGCCCCCCAGGCGACATCGGCCGGCACCGCGATCTACGAAGGCGCCAATTGGTCGACGACGATCACCGGCACCACCGGCAGCTATTTCCAGGTCCAGCCCTGGCCGCTGGCGCAGGGACGCAGCTTTTCCGCGCAGGAGGAAGCGGCGGGCAAGCTGGTCTGCATGATCGGCAACACCGTCTATACCAACCTCTATCACGGCGGCGCCGCGATCGGCACCAGGATGCGGATCGGCGGCCTGTCGTGCGACGTGATCGCGGTGCTGACGACGCGCGGCCAGGGCGGGTTCGGCGACCAGGACGACGTCGTCCTGATGCCGGTCAAGGCGGTGCAGCGGCGCTTTACCGGATCGACCGACGTCCGCCTGATCCTGGTCGGGGTGGACCAGGATTATGCGACCGCGCAGGTTCAGGCGTCGATCTCCGGCCTGCTGCGCGAACGCCGCCATATCGAGACGGGCAAGGACGACGATTTCAACATCTTCGATACCAAGCAGATTTCGGACACGCTGAGCAGCACGACGACATTGTTGACCAACATCGTGACGGCGGTGGCCGGGATCAGCCTGGTGGTCGGCGGGATCGGCATCATGAACATCATGCTGGTATCGGTGACCGAGCGCACGCGGGAGATCGGCATCCGCCTGGCGATCGGCGCGGTCGCCAACGAGGTGCTGCTGCAATTCCTGGTCGAGGCGGTCGTGCTGTCGTGCATCGGCGGGCTGATCGGGCTGGTGCTGGGGCAGATCGTGATCGCCGGCCTGTCCTATGCCGGCGGGCTGCCGTGGCTGTTCGACGTCCGGATCAACGTCATCTCGTTCCTGATCTCGGCGCTGATCGGCGTGGTCTTCGGCTATTTTCCCGCGCGCCGCGCCGCCGCGCTGAACCCGATCGACGCGCTCAGGCACGAATAGCTTTTACTTGGCGGGCTCCCACGGCAGGATCGCGCGATGGGGGTGATTGAGGGGCTGCTGTTTCCGCGCGTGCGGGCAAAGCGCGATCGGCTGGCGCGCGCGGTCGCGGGCAAGACGATCGTCGTCACCGGCGCCAGCCACGGCATCGGCGAGCAGGTCGCGCGGCAATTGGGCATGGCCGGCGCGCATGTCGTGCTGGTGGCGCGCAGCATCGAGCAGCTGGCTGCGGTGGCGGCGGCGATCGTTGCCGATGGCGGCCGGGTGACGGTCATGCCCTGCGACCTGACGGACCAGGCACAGCTCGACGCGCTGATCGCCGGCCTGCTCGTGCTGCCGGGCGGGGTCGACGTGTTGGTCAGCAATGCCGGCAAGTCGATCTGCCGCCCCCTGCTCGCCTCGCTCGACCGGCCCCAGGACGTAGCGCGGACGATGGCGCTCAACTTCACCGCGCCGGTCCGGCTGGTACTCGCGCTGACGCCGATGCTGCGCGCGCGGGGCGGGCAGGTGGCAAGCGTGTCGGCGGCCAACGTGCTGCTCGCGCCGGCCCCTTATTGGGGGGCGTACCAGGCGTCGAAGGCGGCATTCGACCAGTGGCTCCGCGCCGCCGCACCGGAATTGCGCGCGGTCGGGATCGCGGTCGGCACGCTCTATCTGCCGCTGGTGCGCACGCGGATGATCGCGCCGACCGCCGCCTATGACCGAATGCCCGCGATGACCGCCGAGCAGGCCGCGCTGCGCGTCTGCCGGATGATCGCCACGCGGCGCCCGCGCTGGACGCCGTGGTGGCTGGGCGCGGGCGAGCTCGCCTCGCTGCTGCTGCGCAGGCCCTGGGAGGCGGCAATGGTCCGCTGGGCACGGCGGCGGTCGTGAAGGCGCGGCGCGGCGTGGGGCTCGTCGCGGTGGCGGCCCGGCTCGCCAGGCTCGGGCTGCTGACGCCCGCGAATATCGTGCAGCTGGCGGCGGCGGTGGCGCGCGACGGCGGCAACCTGGCCGCGTTGCTTACGATAGCCGCCGCGCGTGACGGCGATCGGCTGGCGATCGTCGATCCCGTCGAGCGGCTGACCTATCGCGCGCTCGCCGGCCAGGTCCAGGCATTGGCGGCGACGCTGCGGCGCGACCATGCGATCGGGCCGGGGAGCAACGTCGCTTTGTCCTGCCGCAATAGCGCGGCCGGCGCGCGGATGCTGTTCGCCATCGCCAGAACCGGCGCGAACCTGTTCCTGCTCGATCCCGATGCGGGCGATCGCCAGCGCCGTGCACTCGACGCGCGATACCGCTTCGACCTGGTCCTGGACGACGCGGACAGCATGGCCGGTGCCGCTTGTCCGCCGTCGGCGCGATTGCCCCGCGCTAGGGGCGGCGCGATCGTGGTGCTGACCGGGGGCACCACCAGCGAGGGACGCGCGGCGCGGCGGCGCCAGGCGGCGGCGGGCTTCGTCCACCCGTTCGTCGCGCTGGTCGGCACGCTTCACCTCGACCGCTATGACCGCGTGCTGCTCGCGACGCCGATGTTCCACGGCTTCGGGCTTGCCGCGCTGGTCGTCGGCACGGTCCTGGGCAAGACGATCCACCTGATGCCGCGGTTCGATGCCGCCGCCGCCTGTGCCCTTGTCGCGCGCGAGCGGATCGCGGCGATGGCGGTGGTGCCGGTCATGCTGCGGCGGATGCTGGTGCATGATGCCGACGCGCTTGCGACGCTGCGCTGCATCGCTTGCGGGGGGGCGCCGCTCGGCGCGGTGCTGGCGCAGGCGACGCGCGATCGGCTGGGGGAGGTGCTGTTCAACCTGTACGGCACGTCCGAGGCGGGATTGTGCGCCGTTGCAACGCCCGCGCAGCTGGCCGCGGCGCCGGACACGATCGGCACCCTTATCGGCGGCGCATGCGCGGTCATCCGCGACGATGCCGGCGTGGTGCCCGCAGGCGTGGTCGGGCGGCTGTGCGTCCGCAACGTCGCCGCGGTCGATCCGCGCGCCTGGATCGACACCGGCGACCTCGCGCGGCGCGGCGATGACGGGCTGTTCTATCTGGCGGGGCGCAGCGACGAGATGATCGTGTCGGGCGGCGAGAACGTCTACCCGGTCGTCCTGGAGGGCATATTGGAGCGCCACCCCTCGGTCCGCGCGGCGGCGGTGATCGGCGTCGCCGATGCCGAGTTCGGTCAACGGCTGAAGGCGTTCGTCGTGCTCGATCCCGGCAGCGCGACCACCGGCGCCGGGCTGTCGACATGGCTGGTTCCACTGGTCGCCCGGCATGAGCGGCCGGTGGCGATCGTGACGGTCGACGACCTGCCGCTGACCGCCATCGGCAAGGTCGACAAGCGGGCGCTGGCGGTGCCGCCGGGGGGCAGCGCGCCGGTGCCCGTGCCGCCAAGGACGGACAAGGCCTGACTGCCTGCGGTTCGCTTCATCGGCCGTGGCCGAACTTCTCCTGGAGGTAGCGGAGTTCCTCCTCGGTATCGACGTCGACCAGTTCGTCGGCATTGGTGACGACGTGGCGGCCGGCCGCGATCATCCCGCGCGCGCCCGTATCGCCGGTCAGCGTCTGCAGCGCATCGAACCTTCCCGCCCCGAACAGCACCGGCGGCTTGGGTTCGACGCCATCGCTCGACGCCACCACGCCCATCTCGCCACGCTCGGCATCGAACAGGCGATAGATGTGCGCGGCGGTCACGCGGGGCATGTCGGCCAGGGCGATCAGCGCTGCCTCGATCCCCGCGCCGCGCGCCGCCTCCACCCCGATCGCCACCGACCGCGACAGGCCGAGATCGGGATCGTCGTTATGCACCACCTGATAGCCGCGCTTGGCATAGTCGATCGGGCCGCCGTCATATACCGCGATGCGCCGGGCGAACGGTATCGCCTCCAGCGCGGTGACGACGTGCAGGCCCAAAGGCTGGCCGAGGAACGGTTCGCACAATTTGTCCGACAGGCCGAAACGCGCCGACTTGCCCGCGGCCAGCAGGATCAACGCGGTATTTTCAGGGGCGATCATGCAGGGCTCCTATCATCGCGGCGGCAATCGACAGCGCGATCTCGGCCGGGCCGATCGCGCCGATGTCGATCCCCGCCGGCGCGTCTATCCGGTCAAGGGCGCTGTCCGCAATGCCCGACAACGCCAGTCGCTCCCGCCGCGCGGCGTGGCTGCGGCGCGAACCGAGCGCGGCAACGTATCCGGTGGGCGCCGCCAGCGCCGCGATCAATGCGGGATCGTCGATCTTGGTATCGTGGCTGAGCGTGACGACGGCGGTCGCGGCATCGGGCTGCAACGCGGCGACCGCCTCGTCGGGCCAGCGATCGTCCAGCGTCACGCCGGGGAAGCGTTCCTCGGTCAGGAATCGGGCGCGGGGATCGATCACCGTAGTCGCGATGCCCATCGTCCTCGCGATCCCGACCAGCGCCTGCGCGATCTGCACCGCGCCGACGATCAGCAACCGGGCGGGCGGGGTATAGCGGTTGACGAACGCCGCGCCCTCCACCGGGCGGAGGCTCGACTGGCCAGTGTCGAGATCGGTGATGACGTCCAGCCGCCTGCCCGCGCCGCGCGCGTCGGCGATGCGGTCGAACAATTCGGGGTCGAAGCCGTCGGCGGCGACCGGCTGGACCAGCACCGAAATCTCGCCGCCGCATGGCAGCCCGACTTCCCAGGCCGCGGCATCGGCGACGCCGTAATGCTTCAACCGGAACGGTGCGCCGGCGATCACCTCGGCGGCGGTTGCCAATATGTCGCTTTCGACGCAGCCGCCCGACACCGATCCCTCGAACCGCCCGTCCCGGTGGACCAGCATGTGACTGCCGCGCGGGCGCGGCGCCGATCCCCAGGTCGAGACGACGGTGGCGAGCGCCATCGGCGCGCCGCGCCACGCCACGGCGGCGGCCAGGACCGAATCGTTATCCGCCATGACGGCTCCCAATCTCCCCAATACGGAGGTATCGCGCCGGAAGACGCCTGGCTGACTTTCCGCGACGCACAGGCGCGGTCATTGGCAGGCATCGGAGGAGCAATGTGGGTTTTCAAGATAAAACGTGCCCCGATGCTTGCGACGATGCTCGCAATCGTCGCGCTGGCGCCGCAGGCCATGGCGGGGCAGAAGGACGCGATGGCATCCTCGCTGGACCCGCCGATCGTGATCGGCCATCGCGGCGCATCGGGCGAGCGCCCCGAACATACGCTGGCCAGCTATGACCTGGCGATCGACGAGGGGGCCGATTTCATCGAGCCCGATCTGGTGCTGACCAGCGACAATGTGTTCATCGCCCGGCATGAGAACGACATTACCGGCACCACCGACGTCGCCGACCGTCCCGAATTCGCCGCGCGCAAGGCGACCAGGGTGATCGACGGCGAGACGCATGTCGGCTGGTTCACCGAGGATTTCACGCTCGCCGAGCTGAAGACGTTGCGCGCGAAGGAACGCCTGCCGCAATTGCGCCCGGCCAATACCGCCTATGACGGCAAGTTCCAAATTCCGACGCTGGCCGAGGTGATCGGGCTGGCCAAGCGGCGGTCGCGGGAGACCGGGCGGACCATCGGCCTCTATCCCGAAACCAAGCACCCCGGCTATTTCGCCTCGATCGGCAAGCCGATGGAGCGCCGGCTGGTCGCCGAGCTGAAGGCGGCGGGATGGGATTCGGCCGGCGCGCCGGTGTTCATCCAGAGCTTCGAGATCGGCAACCTCAAGCTCCTCCACGCGCTGACCAGGATACGGCTGATCCAGCTGATGGACGGGCGCGGCGGCCCCGCCGACCAGCCGTCGCTGCGCTATGCGGCGATGATCGCCCCCGCCGGGTTGCGGACGGTGGCGGCCTATGCCTGGGGGATCGGAGTCGACAAGGACATGGTCGATCGCGGCGGGGGCGCCCCGACCAGCCTGGTCGCCGACGCGCACGCGGCGGGATTGCGCGTCCACGTCTGGACCTTCCGCGCCGAGAATTACTTCCTGCCGCCATCGCTCAGGATCGGCGCCGATCCGGCGGCGCGCGGCAATGTCGGCGAGGCGATCCGGCGGCAGCTGGCGCTCGGCATCGATGGTTTCTTCACCGATTTCCCGTTATTGGGGGCACAGGCGCGCGATGCCTATCGCGGGCGGGGAAGATAGCGCGGGGTGATGATGCGTAAGACAGGTCTGGTGGCGCTGGGCGTGATCGCGCTGGCAAGCAGCGGGTGCGTGCGCACCGTGATGGGGGTGGTGACGGCGCCGGTCCGCGTGGCGGGCAAGGCGGTCGACTGGACGACGACCAGCCAGTCCGAAGCGGACCGCAATTACGGTCGCAAGATGCGCAAGCAGGAAGCGCGTGAGGGCGGTGACCGACGCAAGGCGGCAAAGCAATGTCGCAAGGATCCCTCGGCCTGCGGCCCCTATGACGGTTATCGCGCCGGCGCGGAGAATTAAGCGGCTGTTTGAAACGCGCTAAGGGCGCGTTTTGCGGGCCGGCACCGCATCGAAACTCGCTCTTTCGCGAGTTTCCAACGAACCATAAGAGCCGCGCAGTCGAGCCGAACGGGCGCCGAGGTGGACCGGCGCCGCCGCTATCGCCCCGCCAGCACGTCGGCGATTGCGCGCAGCGTCGCCGGCTTCATCTGCACGCCCATGTGGCTCGACCGGATCTCGATCGCGCGGCACTGGTCGTCGCGACAGAGCAGGCCGTTGACCAGGCCGTCGCTGGCGCTCCAGATCGCGGTGGTCGGAACCGGCGGCGGGGCGGCGGCCTCGGCGCTGCGCGCGATCACCGCGGGGCTGTCGATCCGCTCCCCCGACAGCCATTCGAACGCGCGCCAGACATTGGTCGCGCGCGGATCGCCGGCATAGGGCGCGCTGACCGTGATCACCTCGCGCACCAGGTCGGGCGCGCGATGCGCCACCAGCCGCGCCATGATCCCGCCCAGGCTGACGCCGACCAGCGTCACCGGTCCGGCGCGGCCGTGAAGGTCGCGGACGCGTTCGATCAGCCGCTCGGCCTCTGCCCCCACTGCGCGCACGCCCAGGTTGCGGCCCAGTCCCCAGCCCTCCGCGCGATAGCCCAGCGCGGCCAGATAGCGCCGCAGGACGACGCTGGATCGATCCGAATTGCCCAGCCCCGGCAGCACCATCACCGGCCGGCCGTCGCCGCGCGGCGCCTTCATCAGTCCCGGCCACGCCCCCGGGATGCTCGCGATCGTCCAGGCCAGCCGCGGCACTTCCGCTGCCCAGCGCACCGGCGAGGGGGGACCTAGAACCACCCTGTCACTCCCACGGGGAACGGCGTCCACGCACCGACGCGGACCCCGGCGGCGGCCAGCGCACGGCCGGTCCAGGCATTGCAGGTGTTGATCGCGCTGTAGCGGCCCCGGCCGTCATAGAACACGTCGTTGCGCGCATAGCCCGGCGCCACCACGCCTCGGGCGCCTCGGCTGGCGCGGATGAACGCGGCCAGCCGGCGATACTGGCCGGGGGTCAGCATGATCGCGCGTTCGTCGTCACCGGCGGTGGGTTCGCGGATATGCTCGACATGGAGCACCGTGCGGCTGCTCCCGACGGCGGCGCGCAGCACCGTCCAGGGCCGCACGTCGGCCCAGGTCGGCGTCTCGACGTAGAAGGCGCGCTCGCCCCAGCCGACCGCGATCCAGTCGAGCGCGCCGTACCGCGGATCCGCAAGGTCGCCGCCGGGAAATGCCGCGCGCCAGTCGATTCCGGCGGCGTTGGCGGGCAATATCAGCCCGGTATGCACGCCATTGTCCTCGACGTAAATCCGTACGCCCACCCTCTCTCCCCGCCACCCCATGTTGACCGGGATGATCGCGCCGACCATGCCCGCGGCGGCATAGCCGGTCGCGAGCACCGCCAGCCAGACCGTCGCCGTCCTGGCCGCTCGTGCAAGGAGTTCGCGCATTCCGGGGATCATGATAGATTGTTGCGATGGATACCAGCGCGCTCACCGACTACGCGTGATCACCGTCGGCACGCAGGACTATGCGCGGGCAAAGGCCTAGATATGCGGATGGTCTGCATCCAGACTCCGTTTGGACACGCGCATAAGAGCGAGTTTCGAGGCGGTGCCAGCGGGCCGGCACCGTACCAAACGTACTCTTCAGCACGTTTCCAACCATGCACCTAGCTATCCAGCGCCCAGCCGTCGCGGCCCTGCTGGTCGGGCGGCCCGTCCGGCACATGACGCCGCGCGCCCGCGTCCAGCTTGAGGATCGTCCACTCGCCGCGCCGGTCCATCGCGGCAAGCGTGCATCCGCAGGCGGCATAGGCGTCGACTAACTCGGCGCGTTGCGTCTCCAGCAGGCCGGCCAGCACGATCACTGCCCGGGGGGCAGCGATCGCGGCGAGCTCGGGCGCCATCGCGATCAACGGGCCGGCCAGTACGTTGGCGATGATCAGGTCATAGGGCGCCGCAGCCGTGATTGCGCCATCGAGCGCGCCGTCGGCGACCATCAGCGCGATGTCCCCAACCCGGTTTAGCTCGGCATTCTCGCGCGTCACCCCGATCGCACGGGGATCGATGTCGGTGGCGACGATCCGCGCCCCCCGCCACAGATGCCGCGCCGCAAAGGCGAGCAGTCCGGTGCCGGTGCCGACGTCGATCACGTTCGTGAATGCCCGGTCGGCCATGCCGTCGAGCATCGCCAGGCATCCGGAGGTCGTCGCATGATGGCCGGTGCCGAACGCCTGGCCGGCATCGATCAGAAAGGCGCGGCCGCCGGGCGGGGCGGTGAGGGGATGCGCCGAGGTGTGGACGACGAAGCGGCCCTCGCGGATCGGCTCCAGCCCGGCCTGGCTCAGCGTCACCCAATCGGCATCGTCGATCCGTTCGAGGATTTCGGGCGCGGCATGCGCGCTTGGCACCAGGGCGCGCAGCGCGGCAATATCGTCACGGCCGGGCTCTGCGTCGAAATAGGCGTCGAGCTGCCACGCGTCGCGGTCGTCCCGGACCTGCTCGGTGGTCATCAATACCGCGTCGATCGCGACCTCGACGGTGTCGATCGCCTCCGCCTCGGCGCGGGTGCAGGGCAAGCTGACCTTCCAGCTGGACCCGTCGTTACCGGACATAGCTCGCGCCGTTCACGTCGATCACCGCGCCGGTCATCGACGGCGGCGCCGACAATGCCAGATAGGCGATGGCATTGGCCACCTCGCCCGGCTCGGCGACGCGGCCCAGGGGGATGTCGGCGAGCAGCTGGTCGCCGCCTCGGCTCGCCAGATAGTCCTCGGCCATCCCGGTCATGGTAAAGCCGGGGCACACCGCGAACGCCAGGATGCCCGCGCTCGCATAGCCACGCGCGATCGTCTTGGTCATCGCCACCATGCCGGCCTTGGACGCGGCATAATGCCAATGGTCGCGGCTGTCGCCGCGATAGGCGGCGCGGCTGGCGACATTGACGATGCGGCCCGGCGCACCGCGTTCCCGCCAGTGACACACTGCCAGCCGGCACAAAGCGGCGCTGGCCGTCAGGTTGATCCGCATCGTCCGCTCCCAATCGGCCAGCCACGATGCATCGTCCCGATCGATCGAATTCGCCTCGAACACGCCGGCATTGTTGACCAGCACGTCGATCGTGCCGAGCTTGGCCAGTGCGCGGTCCCACAGCGTCCGCGGTCCGGCCGGATCGGCAAAGTCGGCGGCGACGCCGCTGGCGGTGCCGTGGCCGGCCAGCCGTACGCCGCTTTCCCGCATCAGCGTGGCGGCGACCGCCGCGCCGATGCCCCGGCTGCTGCCGGTCAGGAGGATGTTGGTCATGGCGCCTCCTACCGGCAGGCGCCGCGTCAAGTCGAGGGGGCGACGCCGGATCAGACGGCGGCGATTGCCGAGAAGTCGTCGGCCGCGCCGGCCAGTTCGCCCAGCCGCTCGTCGACCTCGACCACGTCGCGCGCCAGCGTCGCCAAATCGGTCGCGACCGCGTCGGTATCCTGGCGGATTCCAGCGATCGTATCGGACATGGAGTCGGCGGCGAGGGCGGTTTCGTCGACGGCGGCGGTGATGG
>NZ_CAXTHV010000045.1:0-16735 GCF_964244265.1 uncultured Sphingomonas sp.
AAAAGGGCTATATCCATGCCGGCCCGGCCGGGGCGGGGCATTTCGTGAAGATGGTTCACAACGGCATCGAATATGGCCTGATGCAGGCCTATGCCGAGGGCTTCGATATCCTCAAGACGAAGAAGTCCGACCATCTGCCCGAGGACGAGCGTTACGACCTCAACCTGACCGACATCGCCGAAGTGTGGCGGCGCGGTTCGGTGATCTCGTCGTGGCTGCTAGACCTCACCGCCGCGGCGCTCGCCAAGGACCAGATGCTCGAGCAATTTTCCGGCCGCGTCGCCGACTCCGGCGAGGGGCAGTGGACCATCGACGCCGCGATGGAGGAGAAGGTGCCGGCCATGGTGCTCACCGCCGCGCTGTTCGCGCGCTACCGCAGCCGGGTGGAGCATACGTTCGGCGACCAGGTGCTGTCGGCGATGCGCTTCGGCTTCGGCGGCCATGTCGAGATGCCGCAATGACGCAGCCAATCAGGCTGCTCGTCTCCGATGTCGATGGCACGCTGGTCGACAAGCAGAAGGAGCTGACGCCCGCGACGATCGATGCCGTGCATCGGCTGGCGGCGGCGGGGGTAGGCTTCACGATCATCTCCGCCCGGCCGCGCTCCGGCATGATGCCGATTGCCGACGCGCTGGCGATCGACGCGCCGATGGCGGCGTTCAACGGCGGCCTGCTGTTCAGGCGCGACGGATGGCTGGGCGAGCATCACATGATCGCGGCCGCGGTGGCGCGAGGCGTGCTGGACATGGCTTACGGGGCGCAGGTCGACATCTGGGTGTTTGCCGACGATCGCTGGTATGCGTCGACCGACCGGGGCAAGCACGTCGAGCATGAGCGGGTCGCCTCCGACCAGGCGCCGATCGTGCGGGAGGATTTCACCGACCTGCTCGACCGCGCCGACAAGATCACCTTCGTCAGCGACGATGCGCTCGTCCTCGCCGATCTGCTTGTCCGCGCCCGGGCGGCATTCGGCGAGCGGGCGACGATCGCGCAGTCGCAGACCTACTATCTCGACATCACTGCGCCCGAGGCCAACAAGGGCGCGGGCATCGAGGCGCTCGTGGCCGCGATGGGCGTTACGCTGGCCGACACGGTTGCGATCGGTGACCAGCACAACGACGTGCCGATGCTCGAACGCGCGGGCCTGTCGATCGCGATGGGCAATGCCCCCGACGCGGTGAAGGCCGCCGCGCACGACGTTACCGACGCCAACGACGCCGACGGCGTGGCGCACGCGATCGACCGCCTCATCCTTCCTCATGTGGAGCACGCTTAAGTGAAGCAACTCGTCGCCTTCGATCTCGACAACACGCTCGCCGCCTCGAAGCAGCCGCTGGAGCCGTTCATGAGCGAGGCGCTCGCCGACCTACTCGGCGTCGCCGACGTCGCGGTAATCTCGGGCGGCGACTGGCCGCAGTTCCAGAAGCAGGTCGCCTCGCGCCTCCCCGAGCGCGCCGATCTCGCGCGGCTGTGGCTGATGCCGACGACGGGGACCAAGCTCTATACCTATCGTGACGGCGAATGGTCGGCGGTCTATGCCGAGCTGTTCGACGAGGCGACCAAGCAGAAGATCTTCACGGCGTTCGACGAATCGCTCAAAGCGACCGGGTTCGTGCCCGAACAGACCTGGGGCGAGCGCGTCGAGGATCGCGGCAGCCAGATCACCTTTTCCGCGCTCGGCCAGCAGGCGCCGCTCGACGCCAAGGAGCATTGGGACCCCGATTTCGCCAAGCGCAAGGTCATCCAGGCCGACCTCAAGCAGCGGCTGCCGGGCCTGTCGATCAACATGGGCGGTGCAACCTCGATCGACATCACCCGCGAGGGCGTCGACAAGGCCTATGGCCTGCGCAAGCTGAGCGAGGTGTCCGGCTTTCCGCTCGATGGCTTCCTGTTCATGGGCGATGCGATCTTCCCCGGCGGCAACGATTATCCCGCCAAGGAGATGGGCCTCGACACCGTCAAGGTCCGCGACCCGCAGGATACCGCCTCGGTCATCGCCGGGATCGTCGCCTGCCTGAAATAGGCGTGGCTTGGCGTCCGTTCCGACGGGCTCTATCCTGACCTGAAGCAAGAGGAGCGGGCATGGCGGACGGCATCTTCATCGGGGCGGGCGAGGGCGGGGCGAATCCGCAGATCCTGCCGCTGTCGCGCGCCAACCGCCACGGCCTGATCGCCGGAGCGACCGGCACCGGCAAGACGGTGACGTTGCAGGGCCTGGTCGAGGGATTGTCCCGCAACGGCGTGCCGTGCTTCGTCGCCGACGTGAAGGGCGACCTGTCCGGTCTCGCCATGGCCGGATCGCCGCAGGGCAAGCTCCACGCCACCTTCGCCGCGCGCGCCGCCGAGATCGGCGACAAGGACTGGGCCTATGCCGATACCCCGGTGCAGTTCTGGGACCTATTCGGGGAGCAGGGCCATCCGATCCGCACCACCGTCAGCGAGATGGGGCCGCTGCTGCTCGCGCGGTTGATGGACCTGAACGAGGTACAGGAGGGCGTGCTCACGATCGCCTTCCACGTCGCCGACCAAGACAAATTGCTGCTGCTCGACCTCGACGACCTTCAGGCGATGCTTGCCGAGTGCGCCAACCAGGCCGACGAGCTGACCGTCACCTATGGCAACGTCTCGAAGCAATCGGTAGGCACGATCCAGCGCTCGCTGCTCCAGCTCCGCAGCCAGGGCGGCGAGCATTTCTTCGGCGAGCCCGCGCTGGACATGGGCGATTTCATCAAGCTCGACGACAAGGGCCGGGGCGTCGTCAACGTGCTCGCCGCCGATAAATTGATGGCGAGCCCCAAGCTCTATTCGACCTTCCTGCTGTGGCTGCTGAGCGAGCTGTTCGAGCAGCTTCCCGAGGTCGGCGACCCCGACAAGCCGAAGCTGTGCTTCTTCTTCGACGAGGCGCATCTGCTGTTCAACGACGCGCCCAAGGCGCTGCTCGAGAAGATCGAGCAGGTCGTGCGGCTGATCCGGTCGAAGGGCGTCGGCGTCTATTTCATCACCCAGAACCCGATCGACATCCCCGACACCGTTGCGGCGCAGCTCAACAACCGTATCCAGCACAAGCTCAACGCCTTCACCCCGCGCGACCAGCAGGCGGTCAACGCCGCCGCGCAGACCTTTCGCGCCAACCCCGGGGTCGATGTCGCGAGCGCGATCACCGAGCTCAAGATCGGTGAGGCACTGGTGTCGTTGCTCCAGCCGGACGGCTCGCCCGAGCCGGTCCAGCGCACGTTGATCGCGCCGCCGGGATCGCGCGTTGGGCCGGTGACGCCGGTCGAGCGCGGCGTACTGATCCAGACGGATGCGATCGGCGATAAATACGACAAGCTGATCGACCGCGTCTCCGCGGAGGAATTGCTCAAGGCCAAGGCCGACGAGGCGAGCGCCGCCGCGACCCATGCGCAGGCGGATGCCGAGGCGGCCAAGGCCGCCGCCGCGCAGGCCAAAGCCGACGCGGTCGCCGCCAAGGAGGCCGAACGCACGCGCCTGGCCGCTCAGCGCGACGCCGACCGTCAGGCGCGGCTCGACGCGCAGGCGCAGCGGACCGCCGAGCGCGAGGCGGCGAACAGCCCGTGGAACCGCGCGATTCGCACCGCAACGCGCTCGGCGACCAGCTCAGCGGGAACGGCGATTGCGCGGGAGGTGACCAAGGTGGCGTTCGGCAAATCCGGCGGGATCGCTGGCGGCGTCGTCGGTGGGCTGGTGCGGGGCGTGCTGGGCGGGTTGTTCCGAGGGCGCTGACAGGCGTAAGGTCGCACCAACTTTCAGGAGCTTACCATGTCCTTCGACCTCGACGCCGCGACCGACTGGAGCAGTATCGGCGAAGAGGGGCTCGACGACATCGTCGCGCTCCGACGCGCGATCCACGCCGATCCCGAGGTCGGGCTTCACTGCCCACGCACGACCGAAAAGGCGAAGGCGGCGCTGGCGGGACTGCCGCTCGAAATCCATGACTCCACCTCGACCACCGGCTTCGTCGCCATCCTGCGCGGCGGCCCCGCGGCGCGAGAGGGAAGCAATGGCCGTACCGTCCTGTTGCGCGGCGATATGGATGCGCTGCCGATGGAAGAGCAGACGGGACTGCCCTTCGCCAGCCGCAACGCCGGCGCGATGCACGCCTGTGGCCACGACGCGCATACCGCGATGCTGGTCGGCGCGGCCAGGGCCTTGTGCGCGCGGCGCGACTACCTGCCCGGCACGATTGTCTTCATGTTCCAGCCCGGCGAGGAAGGACATCACGGCGCGCGCTTCATGATCGAGGACGGGCTGCTGGCAAAGGCCGCGCCCGAGGCGGCGTTCGCGCTCCACATCTCGCCGAACATGCCCGCCGGCACGGTGGTCAGCCGTGCCGGGGCGCTGCTCGCCTCGGCGGAGACGGTCCATGCCCGCATCACCGGCGCGGGCGGTCATGCGGCGATGCCGCACGACAATATCGACCCGGTGCCGATCGCCTGCGAGATCGTGCTGGCGCTCCAGACCTTCATTGCTCGCCGCATCCCCGTGCAGGATCCCGCCGTACTGACGATCACGACGATCAAAGCCGGCACGGGCGCGCACAATATCATCGGCGATACCGCCGAACTGCTCGGCACGATGCGGACTCTGTCGGAAAGCACGCGGACCAGGATGCACGAGGCGTTCGAGCGGCTGGTGACCGGCATCGCCGGGGCGCACGGCGCGACCGCGGAGGCGTGGATTGACCGGGGCTATCCGGTGACGCAGAACGACCCGCGCGCGGTGGCGATGTTCGAGGAATGCGCCGGGGCCATCGGGGCGGCCTATATCACCATGCCGGCGCCGATGATGGGCGGTGAGGACTTCGCCTATGTCCTGCGCGACGTGCCCGGCGCAATGGCGTTTCTGGGCGTCGCGCCCGAGGGCAGCGACTTCCGCACCAACCCGCCGTTGCATAATACCAGGATGACGATCGAGGAGAGCGTCATGGCGACGGGCGTGGCGCTGCATTGCGCGATGGCGGAGCGATTCCTGGCGCGGGGCTTCGACTGAGCCATCGTTGACGGTGCCTCGGACGCCTCGCGAAAGTTCACAAAGATCGCGCCAAATCGCGCAGAATGTCGTTCAGCCGAAACATGGATACGACGAACCAAGCGGCTGACGGACGTTATTCTGTCCCTGCCGGGGTGCTGGTGACGATATCAAAGAGCTTGAGGACGCTGCCGGACAAGGGACGTGTAGGACAGCCAAAAAAGCGCCGTCGCGCTACTTCTTCACCAGCCCAATCTCCACCAGCCGCTCGTGCAAATAGTCGTGCGCGGTGATCGGGGTCGGGTAGCGGTCGGGGTTGTCCGCCGTGATCGTGTCCAGCAGCGTCTCGATCAGGAAATCGGGCGCGGGGTGGAGGAAGAAGGGCATCGAATAGCGTGAATGACCGCGGCGCTCCGGCGGCGGGTTGACGACCCGGTGGGTGGTCGAGGGCAGGACGTGGTTGGTCAGGCGCTGGAGCATGTCGCCGACATTGACGACGAGCGCGTCGGCGGGCGGCTTGATCGCGAGCCAGCGACCGGAATCGCGGTCGAGCAGCTCCAGGCCGGCCTCTTCCGCGCCCAACAGTAGCGTGATCAGGTTGATGTCTTCGTGCGCGCCGGCGCGGACACCCTCGGCATCGGCGGGGATGGGGGGATAGTGGAGGAGGCGGAGGACCGAATTGCCGTCCTCGACCGCGTGGTCGAACCAGTCGGAGGCAAGGCCGAGATCGATGGCGATGGCCGACAGCAGCTTGTCGCCGGCGCGGTCGAAGGCGGCGAACAGCTCGATGAAGGTGTCGCGGAAGCTTTCGGGACGGGTCGGCCAGACGTTGGGGGCCATGCTGTCGGCGAAGCGATGCCCGGCCGGCAGCTCGCGACCGACATGCCAGAACTCCTTGAGGTCGACCGCGCTCGCGCCCTTGGCAATCTCGGTCTTGAACGGCGTGTAGCCGCGCGCGCCGCCGCCGCCCGGCGTGAAATAGTCGCGCTTCTCGGCGTGGGGGAGCGCGAAGAGCTTCGCCGTCTCCTGCCAGGCGCGGTCGATCAGATCCTGCGGGATGCCGTGGTCGGCGACGATCGCGAAACCGAAGCGGCGGAAAGACCCGCCGAGGTCGGCGGCAAAGCCCTGCGGGTCGCGCGCCTGGCTGGCGAGGGAAAGGGTGGGCACTTCGGCCGTGCTGGGAGCAATAGGGGTGTCGAGCATGAAGGAGATATAGGCCGATGCTTTCTCTCCGTCACCCCGGCCACGTGCCGGGGTCCACTTCAGGACAGGCCTGAACGCGAAGATCGGCGCGACACGCCCGGTGTTTGGGTGCCGGCACAGGGCCGGCATGACGGATTGAGGGTGACTGGCATGGGCCTTCATCGTTAAAGGCTCCTCCATCGTGACCGCTCGACCCACCCCCGCGCCCACCGGCGCGCCGATCGGCTTTGCCGAGTTCACGGCGATGGTCGCCGCGCTGATGGCGTTGGGGGCGCTCGGCATCGACACGATGCTGCCGGCGCTGCCCGCGATCGGCGAGGCGCTGGGCGTCGCCGAGGAGAACCGGCGGCAGTTCGTCATCACCGCCTTCCTGCTCGGCTTCGGCGTCGGCCAGTTGCTGCACGGGCCGCTCGCGGACCGTTACGGCCGCCGCCCGGTGCTGGTCACCGCGCTCGTCGCCTATGCCGCCGCCAATCTGGTCTGCGCGGTCGCCGACAGTTTTCCGGCGCTGCTCGCCGCGCGCGTGCTCGGCGGGATGGCGGGGGCGGCGACGCGGGTGGTGCCGATCGCGATCGTGCGCGACCGATTCGAGGGCCGGGCGATGGCGCGGGTGATGTCGACCGCGTTCATCATGTTCATGATCGTCCCCGTGCTTGCCCCGACCGTGGGCGTCGGTCTGTTGCTGGTCAGCGACTGGCGCTTCATCTTTGCGGTCATCGCCGGGCTGGCGGCGGTGGTGGCGGCCTGGTTCTGGATACGGATGCCCGAGACGCAGCATCCGGAGGACCGGCTGCCGCTGTCGCCCGCGCGCATCGCCGGCGGCTGGCGCACGACCGTCACCGACCGGCTGTCGCTGGGCTACATGCTCGCGGCGGGCGCGATGCAGGGCGGGATCTATGGCTATCTCAATTCGATCGGGCAGGTCGTGGGCGACAGCTTCGGGCGGCCGACGCTGCTCCCGCTCGTCTTCGCGCTGACGGCCGGCGCGATCGCGCTGAGCAACTTCGCCAATGCCCGGTTTGTGATGCGTTTCGGCCAGCGGCTGCTGTCGCATGGCTCGGTGTGCGCGGTGCTGGTCATCGCGGCGCTGCATCTGGCGGTCTATCATGCTGGGCTGGAGACGCTGACCGTCTTCATCGTGCTCCAGGCGATGACGCTGGCGTGCTTCGGGATGATCGGGACCAATTTCTCGACGATGGCGATGCAGAATATGGGGCATATCGCGGGCACCGCGTCGAGCGTGCAGGGGTTCGCAAGCGTCATGCTGGGGTCGCTGATCGGCGCCGTGATCGGTCAGGCGTTCGACGGCACGCCGGCGCCGATGATTGCCGGGTTCATCGGCGTGTCGATGCTGGCGCTGCTGCTGGCCGCCGTCACCGAGCGGGGGCGGCTGTTCCATCCCGTGCCGCCGGGAGGCTGACCAGCCGGACTGGCCGCCCGCGACGTCGAAGCCCGGCGATGCCGGGCCCGGCCGGCCTTGTGCGTCTCAGGCGTCGCTGCGCTACGCCGGTGCGCTCTGCGGCGGAACCTGACCGCCCGCCCCGCCGTTCGCGCCTCACCAACATTCAGGAGGCGGACATGGGCGGACATCAGGTGACGGGCGCTGGCACGGGCGACGACGGTTACGACGAGGACGGCTATGACGAGAGCCAGCGCGCCGAGATCCTGGAGGCGACGCGCGACGGGCCCAGCGACGGCAATCTGCTGACCGATCTCAACCCCGACCTGGGCGGCGACGCCGAGGAAGAACCACTCGACGAACTCGACATGGAGGACGGCGAGGTCGGCGAGACCGATTCGACCGTGCCGATGGCCGAGGAGGACATCGACGAGGACGACACCCAATCGTCCTTCGACGATGGCGACGATGATGAAGACGATGAGCTGGACGACGCCGACGACGTGGCGTTGAAGCCCTGAAGCGGCTTGCGGCCTCCTTCCGATATGTTACGATGTAACATCAACCGGAGAGGAGGCCGTTCATGTCCACCATCACGTCTCACGAGCCGCTGGCCGAGCTCAACATCACGCCGTTGATCGATGTGCTCCTGGTGCTGATCGTCATGTTCATCCTGTGCCTGCCGATGGCGACCAACGAATTGCCGATCGACCTGCCGGGCAAGGCGGGGCCGGCCAGCGACGCGCCGGTGCATCGGCTGGCGATCGACCGGGCCGGGGTTGTGAGCTGGGACGGCGTCGAGGTCGGCGGCGCGGGACTTGATGCGCGCCTGCGCGATATCGTGAGGAGCGGGGGTCAGCTGACGCTGGCGTCGGATGCGCTCACGCGCTTCGAGGCGGTCGACCGGACGCTGGCGACGATCAAGCGCGCCGGGGTGACGCGGCTCGGCTTCGAGGGCAACGAGCGCTACGCGGCCTTCTGATCCGTCAAGGGGCGGCGTTGGCGAGCGCCGCGAGGTCGGCGGCGTCCACCGCTGCGCCGGTGACGTCGACGGCGGTCGCATCGGCCTTGGCCGTCCTCGGCGGCGGCGAAGGCGCGGTGTCGGCGATGTCATAGGCGATCCACACCACGCCGCCTGCCCAGAGCAGCGCCGACCAGCGGTTGCGGAAGAGGCGCGAGAACATACCCGATCCCGTGCGCCGGGCGATGTCGACGTGGCGTTAGCGGACGCGGTTAACGCCGGTCGGGCCGACGCCGATGCCCGACGAGCCGGCGGCATGACGGCATTCGGCGGCGAGTCCCGCGTGTGGACGGGCTTCGCGCTTGAAAGTCGGCGGGTTTTTTGGCCAAATTGCGCGGGGGCGACCGAGTCGGGGGACGATCGGCGCCGACAGGGGTCGCGAAACGGATGGAGCAGGCGGGCGCAGGCATGGCGAGCGGGGCCGAGCCCCGCGTGGCGGTACGTATCCACCGGCCCTGCGAGGCGCTGATCGGCTACATCACCTTCTTCTATTTCGTCGACATCGGCGGGCCGCTGACCGACTTTCTCTATCCCGAATGGGGCAATGTCCGCTTCTCGATCGCCGGGCAGTGGGACGTGCTGATGGACGGGTTCGAATCGCCGCCGCCGCGCACCGCGGCGCTGTTCGGGCCGACCGACCGGCCGGGCCGGATCGTGACCACCGGCGGGCGCTGCATCGGCTTCGGCATGACGCCGATCGGGTGGCACCGGCTGATCGGCGGCGACGCGAGCGAGATGGCGAACCGGATCGCGCCGCTGGAGCACCGGCTCGGCTTCGACGGCGAGGCATTGCTCGACGCGCTGGTGGCGGAGCCCGACGAGACGGCGAGCGTCGCGACGATCGAGCGGCTGCTGCTCGCCCGGCTAGCGACGCGGCCGCCGGTCAGCCCGGCGGTGCGCGCGGTGGACCGAGCGCTGCGGATGCGGCCCGCCGAGGTCGTCGAGTTCGCCGAGCTGGCCGAGCTGACCGAGCGGACGCTGTACCGGCTGTGCCTCAAGACCTTCGGCTTCGCACCCAAGCGGCTGATGCGGCTGCAACGCTTCCTCGACACGCTCGGCCAGGTCCGCAGCGCGATCGGCGGCCAGGTGCGCGGTTCGATCGACAGCTATTTCGACCAGGCGCATTTCTACCGCGATTTCCGCGACTTCATGGGCATGACCCCGCGCGCCTACTTCGGCGCGCCGCGCCGGCTGATGGCGGCGGCGGCGATGGAACAGATGCGCGCCGGGGTCAGCCTGTCCTTTCGCCTGCCGCCGCAACCCGGCGACGACGAGCCGGAACGTAGAGCGGAGCCGCCGCCGGCCCCCCTTCGGCTGGCGGCGGCCCGCTGAGCAGGCGAAGGCGGGCGCCTTCGCCCGGGGCGCGGCGGCGTGAAATCGTGCCGCTCGTGCCGAACTCGGGGTCGTCCCGGAGTGAGTCGGACGACCGCCGACTCGTGTCGCACAACCGGCACGAATGATTGTATATTTCCGACATCGCCGCGTCAGGCGACGGCCCGCTTGGCCGGGCGGCGGCGCAGGCCGGCACCGACGACGCCGAAGCCGATCGTCAGCATCGCCCAGCTCGCCGGTTCGGGCACCGCGCCGACCGCCGCCGGGCCGATCAGGCTGATGTCGTCGACGCCCAGGTCGTTGTTGATATAGCTATGGTTGTTGTTGAGCAACGTCAGGGTGAGGCTGGTCGCGGCGCCGGAGTTGAACGTGATCGATACGTGCTGCCATTGGCCGTTGTCCGATACGGTCGTGTCCATGCCGATCTGGCTGCCGTTCGCCGTGGTCGAGACGATCGGCTGACTGCCGCCGGTGAGGTTGCGGACCCAATAGCTGAACGTATAGGCGCTGTTGGCCGCGACGTTGGTGGTTTCCGACCAGAAGTAACTGCTGTCGCTATTGGCGTCGACCGCCATGAAATAGTCCGAGCCGGTGGTGTGGTCGGTGATGCCGTTATAGTTTCTGGTGAAGAAATAGGATCCCTGCGGCACGCCCCCGCCATTGTAGAGATAGGTCGTCGAGAAGCCGGCATTGCCGCCATCGAAATTGCCGTTGACGACGAGATCGGCGGCACTGGTGGCGGTCGGCGCGGCGACCAGCGCCACGGCGGTCGCGAGAATCAGATTCGGCTTCATCGTTTCCCCCATGATCGATGACGCCGCACCGCCCCCGGCGGCGCCGTCGTCGACGTCGCGTTGTCCATCGCGGATAAACCCGCATGGGTATTGGACATTCCGGACAAGGTGGCTCGTCAGCGCGCGGCGGGATCGGGCGACCGACCGAGGAGAAGTGGCCGTCCGTCCGCCGACCGCTTCTCCCCTGCTTCCGAAACAGCCGTCCGCGCCCCCAAAGGTCACAAAAGTCGCACCCTCTCGCGTGCGCGCGCGAGTCACCCGTCCTCGTCCTGGTCGCCGGGGGCCGAATCGAAGAAGTCGCGGCTGTTGATCTCGACCATCTCGATCGCCTGATCGGCGAGGTCGGCGAGCTGAGCGGGGAAGCCCGCGCGCGCCTCGGTCGCCATCGCCTCGAAGCCGGTCCAGCGGTCGCCGGGGCGGCCGGCGGGGAGGAGGTGCTGGAGCAGGAACATCAGCAATTTGTCGGACGGCGCGCGGGTGGTGGTCTTGAGCTCGCCCTCGACCCAGGTCTCCTTGACGGTGCCGCGCGTCGCGCGCTCATAGGCGAGCGCGGTCAGGCGCGCGGTGGCGAGCTTGAGCGCCATGTCCCAGGCGCGGGCGAACGCGGCGCCTTTTGGATGCGAGCGGAGGCGGTAGGCAGAGCGCGACGACACCCCGGCCTGCGAACACGCCATGGAGATCGAGCCGGTCTCGGCGAGCGCGGTGAGGAAGGTCCGCTGCCGCTTGGCGGTCCACCCGTCGTGGCGGGGCTTGAGCTGGGCTGGGGTGTAGGGGGCGGTGGTGCCGGCCTCGCCCGGGGGCGTGGGGTCGGGACAAGTTGAGGAAATTGAGGCCACCGCGCGTAGTTTCCGCGCCGGCGTGGCGGCGGGCTCGGGCGGCAGCGGCGGGTTCAGCGCCGGGTCGTCGTAGCGGTATTCCCAATGGCCGTGGTTGTTGACCATGCGGCCGGCGGGTTCGTCGATGTGCTGGGAAGGCTTCATTTCTGGCTCCTGTCGTTCGAGGAGCCGGAGCAGTTATACAGGGCGGGGGTTGTAGGACAGTTCTATTTTAAAGGCTTGCCCCACGTCATGCCTTTAGCCCAAGATAAGCGAGAAATGCGCAAATTCTAATACGTCTCGTGCGATTTGCTAATGTGGCCTGTCAATCGACAGGGGCTAAAATGGGATATCATCAGGCGACGAACCAGGCTCCAGATCGAGATGTCGACCAATTCTCAGGTTTTCAAACTCGGCTTGCATTAACGAACGGTATGATCGAAGAAGCTCCGTCCGGCCAAGTTCTGTTACTCGATAACTATAGGATACTCGGCCAAAATCTCCGCTATCACTTCGAAATCGTTCTAGAAACCCTGTATCGACCAAATGCGCCGTGGCAAGTGCAATCATGCGTGATGTGATCATCCCTTTCCCGATGCTCTTCTCAACATCCCAAAGCGACGCTCCATCCGCAGACCTCATATCTTGTTCTAAAAACTCAAGACGACAAAGCCTTATAACTTCTTCAATCTCGTCAAAATCAACTTTCGTTTCTAGCCTTTGTTCGACTGCTTTCGCCTGCCAAGTTTCGGAAAGAGCAACACGAATGTTATCGGTAATTGCCTTCCCCAACTTTTCAAAATCAGATTGTGAATCTGTGCTATAAAATATCACAGTTCGATGAGATATATCGAACGGCAATCTAGAGCGCTTCGCCCTATCGCAAACGATCACCACCGGAACATTGAAAGCAAATGCATATCCAAGCTCAAGAAATACATTAGCGTTGTCTTCTGACGCATCGCAGAACGCTATGTCAGTCTCTCGTAAACCAGCCTCTATTTTCTCAATAACAGGTCGAGTTCCCAAAACTTGATCAGCGCGCACTGGAGAAGCACCTCCGGCCTCAATGGCAGGAGCAAATGTTTCGACAAACCGTCGATCGTAGGCACCTCCATCGAAGCGCTGAATTACAAAGCATTTTTCCATGTTTATTCCGCCGCCACCCCAGCCCGCGAGAACATGTCCTCGCCCACCACTACATCCTCGTTCGCCGCCGGCCCGGCCTTGGCCTTCTGGCGCTTGTCGAACGAATCCCAGACCTCGTTCCACTGGCCCTTGGTCGCCGCCTTCGAATATTCCGTCGCGCGCTGTTCGAAGAAATTGGCGTGCTCGACGCCGTTCAGCATCGGGGCGAGCCACGGCAGGGGGTGTTCGTCGATCATGTAGATCGGCTTCAGCCCGAGCTGGTTCATCCGCCAGTCGGCGATGTAGCGGATGTACTTCTTGATCTCCTTGGGCGTCATGCCGTTGACCGGGCCCATCTCGAAGGCGAGGTCGATGAAATTGTCCTCGAGCCGGATCGTGGTCTGGCAGACGTCGGCGATGTCGTCCTTCACCGCCTTGGTCAGGCACTGGCGCTCGGCGCAGAAGGTGTGGAACATCTTGATGATGCCCTCGCAATGCAGCGTCTCGTCGCGGATCGACCAGGTGACGATCTGGCCCATGCCCTTCATCTTGTTGAAGCGCGGGAAGTTCATCAGCATCGCGAAGCTGGCGAAGAGCTGGACGCCCTCGGTAAAGCCGCCGAACATGGCGAGTGTGCGCGCGATGTCCTCGTCGTTGTCGACGGTGAACTTCTGCATGTAGTCGTGCTTCTCCTTCATCTCGGCATATTCGAGGAAGGCGCCATACTCGCTCTCGGGCATCCCGATCGTGTCGAGCAGGTGGCTGTAGGCGGCGATATGGACCGTCTCCATGTTGCTGAACGCGGTCAGCATCATCTTGATCTCGGTCGGCTTGAACACGCGGCCGTATTTCTCGTGATAGCAATCCTGCACTTCGACATCGGCCTGGGTGAAGAAGCGGAAGATCTGGGTGAGCAGGTTGCGCTCGTGGTCCGACAGCTTCTGCGCCCAGTCGCGGCAATCCTCGCCGAGCGGAACTTCCTCGGGCAGCCAGTGGAGCTGCTGCTGGCGCTTCCAGAACTCAAACGCCCAGGGGTATTCGAAGGGCTTATACTGCTTGGAGGCGTGGAGAAGGGACATGGGGAGCTCCGGACTACAGGATGGTGAGGAAAAGATGGGCGGCGCTGGCGGCGAGGGCGAGAAGGGCAACGGGCAGGCGGGCGCGAAGGCTCCACGATGCGCGGGGGCGGGCGAGAACGACGACGAGCGCGGACAGCGAGAGCACCTGAAGTGCGCCGATCGCCCTGGCGGCGGGGCTGGTCATGACTCGACGTTCCACTGATGCATCGCGCTGGCCGAAAATGCCAGCACGACGCCGGCGGCGATCGCCATGATGCCGGCCATGCGGAAGACATAGACCTTGGCCGGGCCGCTCGGCCGGGTGAGCGCGAGGAGCAGGCCGGCGCCGATCAGGCACAGTAGCGCGGCGACCGCGTACATGATGATGACCTGCCAGCTCATGTGGGCCGGTTTCTTACAATCCCTCTCCCCTTGTGGGAGAGGGAGGGAGCAGCGCGCCAGCGCTGCGGAAGGGTGAGGGGGCGACCGCGCAGCGGTCGCGCGAGCCTGCGGCTCGCCCCCTCATCCGGCGCTGCGCGCCACCTTCTCCCACAAGGGGGGAAGGAATGGCGGACACGACGGCTCAATGCATCCAATCCCCTCGCTGCTCGTTCCGCCCCCGAACCCCTCACAGGAGACGAACCATGCACGACCATAGCAACATCAAGGAGCACATGACGGTAATCGGTGCCGACGGCGTCCATGTCGGCACGGTCGACCATGTCGACGGCGAGCGCATCAAGCTGACCAAGAACGACAGCGCGCAGACCGAGGACGGGCAGGGCGGCAAGCACCATTACCTGCCCGCCGGCCTGGTCGCGTCGATCGAGGGAGATACGGTGCGCCTGTCCGCGACCGCGCAGAACGCGGTAGACATGTTCGAAGAGGCGGAGTGACCGCTGACCGTTCCTCTCCTTCCAGCAGAGGGACGGAGCGTCGCAGGCGCGAGAGGGTGAGGACAGGGTCATAACGAGGGCTGACCTCCACCCCTGTCCTCACCCTTCCGCCGCTTCGTGCCTCGCCCCCTCTCCTGGAAGGCGAGGGAAATGGCGGCAATCACGCCGTCCAGGTTACTCATCACATCGGCGTTGTTGAAGCGTAGCACCCGGTAGCCCTGTCGTTCGATCAACCGTGTGCGGGCGGTGTCCTTTGCCTTCGTTCCGGCATGGGTATCGCCATCGACCTCGATCACCAGCTTCTCGCTAAAACACAGGATGTCGGGCTTGAACGGCCCCAGCGGCGACTGATGCCGCCATTTCAGCGTTGGAAACGCCTCCTTCAGCCCGCGTAGCAACCGCCGTTCAGGCTCGGGCGCGTCGCGGCGCAGTTCGCGGAGGCGGTCGACCGTGCCGGATGGCTGATGTTCGTAAGTCCGCACGTCACCCTCACCCTTCCGGCGCTTCGCGCCTCCCTCCCTCTCCCAATGGGAGAGGGAACAGCCGCCGCAGGCGGCGAAAGGGTGAGGGTGACGCCTCGCCCTTTCGAACGCTCATCCGACTACTGACACGCCAGACACTCATCATAATCCGTCGTCTCCCCGATCTCGAACCGGGGCGGCGCCAGCGTGTTGTCGGCTTCGACCCCGCTCTGGCCCTCCTGGCCCGCGAAGCCGGCGCGCTGGACCGACTTGGAGCGGAGGTAATAGAGCGACTTGATGCCCAGCTCCCACGCCCGGAAGTGGAGCATCAGCAGGTCCCATTTCTCGACGTCGGCCGGGATGAACAGGTTCAGCGACTGCGACTGGTCGATGTACGGCGTGCGGTCGCCCGCGAGCTCGAGCAGCCAGCGCTGGTCGATCTCGAAGCTGGTCTTGTAGCAATCCTTCTCTTCCGCGTTGAGGAAGTCGAGGTGCTGGACCGAGCCGCCGCGCTCCAGAATCGTATTCCACACCGCATCGGAGTTCTTGCTCTTCTCGTTGAGCAGCTTCTCCAGATACGGGTTCTTGATCGAGAAGCTGCCCGACAACGTCTTGTGGGTATAGATGTTAGCCGGGATCGGCTCGATGCAGGCGCTGGTGCCGCCGCAGATGATGCTGATCGACGCGGTCGGCGCGATCGCCATCTTGCACGAAAAGCGCTCCATCACCCCCATGTCGGCGGCGTCGGGGCAGGGGCCGCGCTCGATCGCGAGCTGCATCGAGGCCTCGTCGGCCTGCGCCTTGATCTGCTTGAAGATGCGCAGGTTCCACGATTTCGCCATCGCGCCCTCGAACGGCAGGCCGCGCGATTGCAGGAAGGAATGGAAGCCCATGACGCCCAGCCCCACCGAGCGTTCGCGCCCGGCGGAATAAGCGGCGCGCTCCATGCCGGGCTCGTGGCGGTCGATATAGTCCTGCAGCACGTTGTCGAGGAAGCGCATCACGTCCTCGACGAAGTGCGGCTCGTCCTTCCACTCGTCCCAGGTTTCGAGGTTGAGGGACGACAGGCAGCATACCGCGGTGCGCTCGCGACCCAGATGGTCCTTGCCGGTCGGCAGCGTGATCTCCGAGCAGAGGTTCGAGGTCGAGACCTTGAGCCCGAGGTCGCGGTGATGCTTGGGCATCGCCTTGTTCACGTGGTCAGCGAAGATGATGTACGGCTCGCCGGTCGCGAGCCGGGTCTCGACCAGTTTCTGGAACAGCGCGCGCGCGTCGACCCGCGCGCGCTCCGACTGGTCCTTGGGCGAGCGCAGGATCCACTCCGCGCCGTCGCGCACCGCCCGCATGAACGCGTCGGGGATGAGGACGCCGTGGTGGAGGTTCAGAGCCTTTCTGTTGAAGTCGCCGGAAGGCTTTCTGATCTCTAGGAACTCTTCGATCTCGGGATGCGAGATGTCGAGGTAGCAGGCGGCCGAGCCGCGGCGTAGCGAGCCCTGGCTGATCGCCAGCGTCAGGCTGTCCATGACGCGTACGAAGGGGATGATGCCACTGGTCTTGCCGTTGAGGCCGACCGGCTCGCCGATCCCGCGGACGTTGCCCCAATAGGTGCCGATCCCGCCGCCGCGCGACGCGAGCCAGA
>NZ_CAXTHV010000046.1:0-8282 GCF_964244265.1 uncultured Sphingomonas sp.
GTTGACCACCGGGCCGTAATGCGCGTCGGTGTCGGTCGAGAGGCCCACCCGCAGCCCCGCGATCGCGGGGCGGTCGAGGATGGCGTCGACCATCTCCTTCCGCCGTACCGCCCAGCGTCACCCGCGCCTGAACCGCCCCCGTGTTCGGGTCGAATACGTCGCCGAATCGGCCGCCGCCTGCGCCTTCGTCCTGGCCGGCCACGTGGTGGAAAATTTCCCGCAATTCCTACTTTCCCATGATCCAGGCGTGCGCCGGGTCGTTGGCGAAGACCCAGCGCCGCGACGGGCCGGCCATGACGTTGAGGTAATAGAGGTCGTAGCCGTGCGCCGCGCCCACCGGGTGATAGCCGCGCGGCACCAGCACGACGTCGCCGTCCTGCACCGCCAGCGCCTCGTCGAGCGAGCGGTCGTCGGTATAGACGCGCTGGAAGGCGAAGCCCTGCGGCGGGTTCAGCCGGTGATAATAGGTTTCTTCGAGCAGGCTCTCCTCCGGCAGCGCATCGCGGTCGTGCTTGTGCGGCGGGTAGCTCGACCAATGGCCGCCCGGCGTCACGACCTCGACCACGAGCAGGCTCTCGGCGATGTCGCTGGTGTCGGGCAGGATGTTGCGGACGTGGCGGGTGTTCGTGCCGGTGCCACGCGTTTCCCGGCCGACCGCGTCGGCGGCGATCACCTGGACGATACCCGCGCCGGTGCCGGGGGCGGTGCAGATCGCGACCTCCGCCGCGCCGCCGGCGACCAGCGTGTAGGGTGCGTTTGCCGGCAGATAGAGCGATGCGCCCACCGGCTCGAACACGCTGGCGCGGCCGCCCAGCGCGAAACGCTCGCCGTCGGCCTCCGCCGCCACGCTGCCCGACAGCACGACAATACAGGCCTCGCGACCGGCTTCGCGGGCGTCGTATCGTTCGCCCGCCGCGAGCCGGACGACCCGAAAGCCGACATAGGTCCAGCCGGCGCTGGCCGGGGTGACGTCGACGACGACACCCTCGGCATCGGGCGCATGGGGGCGGACGAGCAGCGGCGACATCAGGCCAGCTCCACCGCGCGCGCGAGGCGTTTGAGCGTATCGAGGCCGAGCTGGCTGTATTCGCGCGGGTTGGCCACCGCCGGGTCCTGCTCGGCCTCGATGACGATCCAGCCGGCGTAATCCATATCCTTCAGCGCCCGCATGAACGGCGCATAATCATAGTCCCCGTCGCCCGGAGTCGTGAACATGCCGCCGACCACGCCGTTGAGGAAGCTGGTGCCGTTGGTGCGGAACTCGTCATACCTGGCCCGGCGCACGTCCTTGCAATGGACATGCGTCACCCGTTCCGGCCGTTCCCGGATCACCCGGATCGGATCGATGCCGCCGGGCAGCGCGTGGCCGGTGTCGAGCACCAGCCCGACGTGGTCGCCGGTCGCGTCGAAGAAGCGGTTCAGCTCGTCGTCGGTCTCGACTACTGTGCCGAGATGGTGGTGATAGGCGAAGCGCAGGCCGCGATCGTTGACGTAGGACGCCACCGTGTCGAGCCGCGCTCCGAACCGCCGCCAGTCGCCCGCGGCCAGCACCGGGTGGGTGTCGAGGCGGCTGCCCCAGCGGTCGCAATGGACGGCGTTCGAGGTTTCGGCGAGGATGAAGACCGTCGAATCCATATAATCGAGCAACGCTAGATGCTGCGCCATCGCCGCGATCTCGGCGTCGGCGTCATGCGCGAGCAGGTTCGCGGAATACCAGCCGCCGACCACGTCGAGGCCATAGCTCGCCATGATCGGCGCCAGCGCCTCGGGGTCGCGCGGGAACTTGTTGCCCAGCTCGACACCCTCGAAACCGATGTCGCGGACATCGGTCAGCAGCACGTCGAGCGTGGTGTCGGCCCCCAGCTCGGTCATGTCGTCGTTGCACCAGGCGATCGGGCTGACGCCCCAGCGGATGGTCATCTACGCGTCTCCACTCAAGATACGGACATATTCCGCGCGCGCCGCGCGCACCTCGGGCCGGGTCGATACCTCGGGCACGGCAACGTCCCACCAATGCCCGCCCTCGTCGGTGGTGATCGCCGGGTCGGTGTCGATGACGAGGACGTAGGTGGTCGGCGACGCCGCCGCGCGAACGAGCGCGGCCTCCAGCTCGGCGATCCCCGTCACCTTCTCCGCCCGCGCGCCGAGGCTGCGGGCATGGGCGGCGAAGTCGATCGCGGGGAGCGTCTGGTGGCGGCTATCGGCGAGCATGTTGCTGAACGGCCGGCCGCCGGTCGCCTGCTGGAGCCGGTTGATGCAGCCATAGCCGCGATTGTCGAGCAGCACTACGGTGAGCTTGAGCCCGAGCATGACGGAGGTCGCCAGTTCCGAATTGAGCATAAGGTAGCTGCCGTCGCCGACCATCACGATCACGTCGCGCGCCAGGTCTGCCATCTTGACCCCCAACCCGCCGGCGATCTCGTAACCCATACACGAAAAACCGTATTCGACGTGATAGCCGCCGGGCCGCTTCGTCCGCCACAATTTGTGGAGTTCGCCCGGCAACCCGCCCGCCGCGCACACGACCACGGCGTCGTCCGAAGCCTGCCGCCACACCGCGCCGATCACTTGTGCATCGGAGGGCAGCGCGTCACCGGGCGCAGTGGCGGCGTCGAACGCCCGGTTCCATGCCGTGACGGCGGCGCGGTTGGCATCGACCCAGCTATTGCTAGCGTGCCAGTCCCCAAGCCATTCGGCCAGCGCATCGATCACCACACCGGCATCGCCCAGCACCGCCTCCGCGCCGTGCTTGACGGTGTCGTGGAGCTGGATGTTGACCTGGAACAGCCGCTTGCCGGCGAAGATCATCCGCGAGCCCGTGGTGAAATCCTGCAACCGCGTGCCGATGCCGACCACCAGATCGGCGTCGGCCGCCGCGCGGTTGGCGGCGCTGGTGCCGGTGACGCCGACGCTGCCCAGCGCCTGCGGGTGATCCCAGGCGAGCGCGCCCTTGCCGGCCTGCGTCTCGACGACGGGGATGCCCGTGGCGGCGGCGAAGTCGGCGAGCACCGCCTCGGCGCGTGCGTACAGCACGCCGCCGCCGGCGACGATCAGCGGGCGCTCGGCGCTCCGGATCGCCTTGATCAACGCATCCAGCTCGGCCGCATCGGGCCGCACCCGCCGCTGCCGCCAGACGCGCGGCGCGAAGAAGCTGTCAGGATAATCATAAGCCTCCGCCTGCACGTCCTGGCACAGGCACAAGGTCACGGGGCCGCACGCCGCCGGATCGGTCAGCACCGCCATCGCGCGCGGGCAGGCGTCGAGGAGCTGCTCGGGCCGGGTGATGCGGTCGAACAACCGGCTCACCGGGCGGAAGCAGTCGTTGGCGCTCACCGTCGTGTCGGAAAACGCCTCGACCTGTTGCAGCACCGGATCGGGTCGGCGCGAGGCATAGATGTCGCCAGGCAGGAACAGCACCGGCAGGCGGTTGACGTGCGCCAGCGCGGCGGCGGTGACCATGTTGGTCGCGCCCGGCCCGATCGAGCTGGTGCAGGCCATCGCCCGGCCGCGCCGCATCGCCTTGGCATAAGCGATCGCCGCGTGCGCCATGCCCTGCTCGTTGTGCGCGCGGAAGGTCGGCAGCAGGTCCTCGACGGCGGCCAGCGCCTCGCCCACGCCGGCGACGTTGCCATGGCCGAAGATCGCCCAGACGCCCGCGAAATAGGAGACGACCGCGCCGTCGATCGCGATCTGCTGCGCCGCCATCCAGCGCACCAGCGCCTGTGCCATCGTCAGCCTCATGCCGCGGCGCTCGTCACGCGCGCGGCGCGCCAGGCGTTGACCAAAATCGCGAAATTGCGGGTCAGCGCGTCGACCGCCGCATCATCATCGATCTCGTCCCTCAGCCAGGCGGCGGCGACGTCGTGCCAGATGGTGCGGCCGACCGCGAAGCCCTTGACGATCTCGCTCGGCGCGGCGGCGGCGAAGCTCGCCAGCAGCACCTCGTTGGGCGCGGACAGGCCGAGCAGCACGACGCCCCGGCAGTGCGGATCGCGGCGGCGGATCGCCGCCTCGATATTGCGCCATGCCGCGCGGTCGGCGGCGGGCTCCAGCTTCCACCAGTCGGGATAGACGCCGAGGTCATAGACACGGTCGATCACCTTCGCGATCGTATCGGCGTCGACCGCGCCATGCTTGGAGGCGATCACCTCCAGCAACAGCTCGTGCCGTGTCGCGCGGCAGGCATCGAACAGGCGGACGATCTGCCGGTCCTGCCGCTCGCGCAGTTCGCACGCGTCGTCGGGGTGGTAGAAAGCGAGGCATTTGACGACATGGTTGACCGGCCAGTCGCGCAGCGTCGCGGCGACGTCCGCACCGCCTTCGAACGCCAGCGGGCGGGAGCCGGGCACCTCGATCGGACGGCCGATCCAATATGGCGTGTCCGCGGCCGCCTCCAGCGCGCGCGCGCCATAGCGGCCGTCGGCGAGGAAGCCGAACCCGGGGTCGCCGCCCGCCAGCCGCTCGACCGCGCGCAGCGCCAGCGCCTTGAAGGCGGGGACGCGGTCGATATTGTCGGTGCCCAACGCGGCGACGAGGTCGTCGAACTGGCTGCGATGATCGATCGCGAGCACCGTCAGCGCGTCGTAATGCAGATGGCGGTTGGTCGACCAGTGGAGCTGTTCCAGCGCGGCGGAATCGCGCAGCCGGCGCGGCCAGTCGTCGCGGGCGAGGAATGCCTGCAACTCGTCCCAGCTCGCCATCGCCGGCGCGCAGCCATGTCGCGACACCACCAGCGCCCCGCACGCATTGCCCCATTCGCAGCAGGTCGCGACCGGCTCATCGCGCAGCCAGCCGCGCAGGAACCCCGCCATGAAGGCGTCGCCCGCGCCGAGCACGTTGAACACGTCGATCGGAAAGCCGCGCCCGACGATGCCCCCGCCCTCCTTGGCATCCAGGCGATCGGGGACCGCGCCGTCGAACGCGACACAGCCGAGAGCGCCGCGCTTGATCACCAGCAGCGCGTCGCTCTTCGCGCGGACGGCCCGCAGCACCGCCAGCGTGTCGATCGAGCCGCCGAGGATGTGGATTTCCTCTTCGGTCCCGACGATCAGATCGCACAGCGGCAGAATGCGCTGGAGCTCGGCGGTGACGGCGCCGTCCGCGACGAAGCGGTTCTCGCCATTTTCCTTGGCGGCGAGGCCCCACAGCACCGGGCGATAGTCGATGTCGAAAATGACGCGCCCGCCCGCCTCCTTCATGAGCGTCGCCGCCTTCAGGCTCGCGGCGAAGACGCCGGGCCGCGACAGATGCGTGCCGTTGACAAGCAACGCGCCCGCCGAGGCGATGAACGCCGGGTCGACGTCGTCCTCGACCAGCGCCATGTCCGCGCAATTGTCGCGGTAGAAGATCAGCGGAAAGCTGTCGGGATCGCGGATGCCGAGCAGGACCAGCGCGGTGAGGCGATCGGGATCGGTCAACACGCCGCGTGTGTCGACGCCCTCGCGCGCCAGTTGCTCGCGGATGAAGCGGCCCATGTGATCGCCGCCGACCCGCGTCAGCAGTCCCGCGCGCAGCCCCAACCGCGAAGCGCCGACCGCGGTGTTGGTCGGGCTGCCGCCGACATATTTCGCGAAGGAGGCCATGTCCTCCAGCCGCCCGCCCGCCTGTTCGCCATACAGGTCGACGCCGGATCGACCGACGGTGATCAGGTCGAGCCGCCCTCTCCGGCTATCGCCGCCGCTGCCCGCCATCCGTCACCCGCCCCTCGTCATTCTTGTGGAACATGTATTCCACAGCTGGAACAAATGCAATAGGCGTTTCACCGCTTCCTCGCCGGCTTGCGCGCCGCGCGGGTCGCCCGGAAGGCGTAATTGATGACCAGCGCCTGGGCGAGGCACATCGAGGCCGACAACGAGCGAAACTTGCGGATCTCCGATTCGCGGACCTGGAGAACGATCTGGGCGGGCTTGGCGATCGGGCTGACCAGGCTGTCGCTGATCGCCAGCACCGTCGCGCCGCGGTTGCGCGCCTCCTCGACGATCGCGACCGTCTCCTCGGCATAAGGCTGGAAGCTCACCGCGATCAGCAGGTCGTCGCGCCGCACCGCCTGCGCCTGCTGGCGTTCGAGCCCGCCGACACCGTCGATGAAAAAGGTCCGCTTCTCCGCCTGGAGCAGCGAATAGGCGAGGTAGGAGGCAACCGGGAACGAGCGGCGGAAGCCGACAACATGGACCGCCGCCGCCTTGACGATCGCGTCGACCGCCGCCTCCAGATCGGCGGCGCTCAGCACGTGGAGCAGGTTGTTGATCGCCAGCACATTGCCCTCGACGAACTCGGCGAGCAGGTCGCCCGGTTCCGCGCCGCTGCCGGCGGCCTCGTCGAGCTGGCGGACGCGCTCCGAATAGCCGAGCGCCGCGTGCGCGCTGATCAGGCCGTCGCGGAACAGCTTCTGCATCTGGCTGGCGCCGTCGAAGCCGAAGCTCTTGGCGAAGCGCACGATCGCCGACGGCTGGACGCCACAGCGCGAGGCGATCACCGCCAACGTCTCCAGCGCGAAATCGTTGGGCTCGTCTAGGATGTGCCGGCCAATCTGCTGGAGGCGCTTGCTAAGATCGGGGTAGCGCCGGACGATCGCCGCGCGCAGCTCCTCGATGGTGGTCGGCGCCCCCGGATCGGCCATGCTCGTCTCCTTTCGACCGAAATATTCGTTCCGGGGATAGAACACAACTATCGCCGGACGGCACACATCGCTAGGAACGTCTGTTCCATTTGCGGGCGGGATCGAACCGCCGTTCGAGGAGGGGTTTCGGTGCATTCACTCGCACTCATCGGCGCCGGCAGGATCGGCCGTATCCACGCCGCCAACATCGCCGCCAACCCGCGCCTGCGGCTGGCGATGATCGTCGATCCGACGACCACTGCCGCCGAGGAGCTGGCGGCGCGGCACGGCAGCCGGGTCGGCGACATCGACGAGGCGTTGGACGGCGGGGAGATCGACGGGGTCGTCGTCGCCAGTTCGACCGACACGCATCTCGACTACACACTGCGCGCCGCGGCGGCCGGCAAGGCGGTGTTCTGCGAGAAGCCGCTCGACCAGAACCTGGCCAGCGCCAGCGAGGCCGCCGCGACGCTCGCCGGCCTGAAAGCGCGCGTGTTGCTCGCCTTCAACCGCCGCTTCGATCCCAATTTCGCGGCGCTCCATCAGCGGCTGGCAGCCGGCGCGGTCGGCGCGCTGGAAACGCTCCACATCATCAGCCACGACCCCGCCCCGCCGCCGGTGAGCTACCTTGCAACCTCGGGGGGCATGTTCAAGGACATGGTCATCCACGACTTCGACATGGCCCGCTGGCTGCTCGGCGAGGAGCCCGACCAGGTCTTCGCCACCACCGCCTGTCTGGTCGATCCCGCGATCGCCGGGGTCGGCGATGTCGATACCGCCAAGACCATATTGCGCACGCCCGGCGGCAAGCTGTGCGTCATCAGCTCCAGCCGCCGCAGCGGCTATGGCTACGACCAGCGCATCGAGGCATTCGGATCGGCGGGCATGATCCGCGTCGGCAACGTCACCGGGACGACGCTGGAAACGTGGGGGGAGGGGGGCGCGTCGGCCGACCGCTTCCAGAACTTCTTCCTCGACCGGTACGCCACCGCCTACGTCCGCGAGATGGCGCATTTCGCCGAGGTGCTGGACGGCGCCGCGCCCTGCGTCGACTATCGCGACGGGGTGGCGGCACTCGCGTTAGCGGAGGCGGCCGCCCGCTCCGCCGCATCGGGGCGCCTAGAGAGCGTCTGAGATGCACGACGCCCTTATCATCCCGGGACGCCGGCGTATCCGGCCCGACGCCAGGGGGCGTACTTCGTCATTGGACAGATCGACAATCAGGATTTCAAGAGGGACGTGATCGTCGACGTGTGGCTGTCAGCCGGCAATTCTGAAATGCTAAGCTCGCGCTCTACATGGGCTACGTGAACGTCTAGTTGCTGTTGGCCTGCGATTTCTGAACTGCTAAGCCTCGAGCGCAAGGCGCATTGCCGGCTGGAATGTTGCTGTTGGCCTGCGATTTCTGAACTGCTAAGCCCCCGAACGATCCGTCTCGCGCCCGCGTCCAGTTGCTGTTGGCCTGCGATTTCTGAACTGCTAAGCCCTGGCGAGCAACAGCAGGCGGACGCGATCAGTTGCTGTTGGCCTGCGATTTCTGAACTGCTAAGCCCTTCGGCTTCGGCCTGTCGCTGAAGAGGTCGTTGCTGTTGGCCTGCGATTTCTGAACTGCTAAGCCTCCAGTGTGTGGCGTGTGGGTTCTCAACTAGTTGCTGTTGGCCTGCGATTTCTGAACTGCTAAGCC
>NZ_CAXTHV010000046.1:8382-14365 GCF_964244265.1 uncultured Sphingomonas sp.
AGTTGCTGTTGGCCTGCGATTTCTGAACTGCTAAGCCTGGCCGGGTTATCGGCTTGGGTTGGATGTCGTTGCTGTTGGCCTGCGATTTCTGAACTGCTAAGCCAAGATTATCGCCTGGCGGTTGACGACCCCCGTTGCTGTTGGCCTGCGATTTCTGAACTGCTAAGCCCTGTAGATGACAGGTTACACCGTCCGCCGCGTTGCTGTTGGCCTGCGATTTCTGAACTGCTAAGCCGCGCTCTATGCCGACATCCGGCTTCGCGACGTTGCTGTTGGCCTGCGATTTCTGAACTGCTAAGCCAGCCCCAGGATGGAGCAATGCGCGCATGTCGTTGCTGTTGGCCTGCGATTTCTGAACTGCTAAGCCCGTGCGCGCAGCCGTACGAACGCATTTTTCGTTGCTGTTGGCCTGCGATTTCTGAACTGCTAAGCCGGCGTCCCCGGCGATGCGCCGCGTTTCTATGTTGCTGTTGGCCTGCGATTTCTGAACTGCTAAGCCCCACCGCGCTTTGCGCGCGATAGGCGGGCAGTTGCTGTTGGCCTGCGATTTCTGAACTGCTAAGCCCAGCATCCGCGCCGCGTTCTCCTGGGTGAAGTTGCTGTTGGCCTGCGATTTCTGAACTGCTAAGCCTCGCTCCCTTTACTCTAGGGTTCTATGACGGTTGCTGTTGGCCTGCGATTTCTGAACTGCTAAGCCCGAACCGCGCGTCGCTGGGCGTCCCGGCGTGTTGCTGTTGGCCTGCGATTTCTGAACTGCTAAGCCCTCGCCGGGAATAAATCGCCGCCTCCATTGGTTGCTGTTGGCCTGCGATTTCTGAACTGCTAAGCCCAGCATCCGCGCCGCGTTCTCCTGGGTGAAGTTGCTGTTGGCCTGCGATTTCTGAACTGCTAAGCCCAGGAACTGCGTCGTGCTGATATCGGCGTAGTTGCTGTTGGCCTGCGATTTCTGAACTGCTAAGCCGCCACCACCGCCCCCGTCGCCAAGCTTGTAGTTGCTGTTGGCCTGCGATTTCTGAACTGCTAAGCCGGCGTCGGCGTCGGCGTCGGGGTGGGCGTCGTTGCTGTTGGCCTGCGATTTCTGAACTGCTAAGCCGGATGTGTCGTTAACCCGTTGTATGCCATCGGAAAAACGGCACATCCGGCTTTGCTAAAAGACTCGATTGTATCAGAAAAGCGCGAGCTGATCCGGGTTTTTGCGCAGTCGCTTGCGGCGCTGGCTCGAGAAGCGGACGATGTTCTCATACTGCTTGTCCGTGAAGGTGAGAACGTGAATCTCGCCCTTTTCGGGCAAGTTGCGTTCAATGCGTTTGAGATGCGAATCATAGCTTTCGCGTCCGTTGCAGAACCGGGCATAGACGGAAAACTGGCTCATTTCGAATCCCTGATCGAGCAGGAACTTGCGAAATTTGGTGGCTTCGCGCGACTGCTGCTTCGTCACGACGGGCAGGTCGAACATGACGAAGATCCACATCAACCGATAGCCGCTAAGGTGCGTGCCATCGCTCATGTGTCCAAGCAGGGGTCGAGCGGCCGGGTAAGCATGGCCCATCCGGCGTGGGTCGGCGGCGCAAAAAGCGCCAGATCGGATACATTGCGCTCGAAACTGCGTGCGAGCGATTGGGCGAGGCGGCCGGCCGCGACCGATACGGGTGAGAGTTCGTCGCCAACGCGCAGGTCGAACGCGATCAACTGGGCGAAGCGGCGCTTGATCTCGGGATCGAGCGTCTCGACGCCTTGGCCGAGCAGCGACACGACCAACGCATCGACAAGCGGGCGGAACGGCTCGACCAGATCGTCTGCGAGCGCGAAGGCGTTGCCGCGATGGGCGTGGAAGATGCCGATCGTCGGATGCAGGCCGGCCGCGACCACGGCGCGCGCGACGGTCGCCCGGATCACGGCATAGCCATAGTTGAGCAGCGCATTGGCGCCGCCCGCGTCGCGATCGCGTCGAAAATCGGGACCCATCAGCGCGGGCCAATACCGTCGCGCGGCCTGCGCTTCGAGATTGTCGGGATCGCCGGAGCGGACGCGGCGCGCGAGCAGGTCGAAGGCGGTCGCCTCGGGCGCGCCCTGATAGGCCAACAGTGCGCCCTGCATCGCGATCTTCGCCTTGACGATGCGCTGCCAGAGCTGCTTGGCGAGCGGCTTGCCCGCGTTCCACTGCGCGCGCATGCGTCCGCCCTGGGCGTGGAAGCCCGCGATCGGCAGCGTCACCGCGACCGGGCTGTGGTGGGTGTTGCAGAACACGATCGGCGCGCCGCGCTCGGCCAGCGCGGCGACGACATTGCCGGTCCACGTACACCCGTGCGCATGAAGGATGACGGCGTGGACGTCGTCGAGCGCGATGCGGCCGACTTCGTCGCGGTCCTTCGCGACGATCAGGAAGCCGCGATAGGACGACAGGTGCAGTCCCTCGGTGCCGATATCGACGATACGCTCCATCCGCCCTCCCGCAATCAGGCTAGGGGCGGGCGGCGGCGATGTCAGCGCGGGCCGGGGTCGAGAATGCGCCCCAATGGATCGATCCGCACTTGACGCGCCTTGATCTTCTTCAGGCCACCAGCGGTCTTCAGGATATATTTAAACGGATCATCGTCATTTGGCGCGGCGTCACGCGCTTTCAGGGCGCCAGCCTCGTTGTCGTGCGCGAGGGCAACGGTGCCGATGGACGAGAACTTCACGACACGCACGATCTCGCGCGGTCCGCCGTCTCGCTCGATCGCCAGCATGTCGTTCTGGCGCAGGCTCAGCACCTTCTTGGCGGCGGGATGCGGGCGGCGGTCGGCCTGGTCCGGCTGGTGCGCGTCGAACATCGATACGATGTCGGGGGTCCATTTGCCGTCGGGCAATCGCCACACGTCGAAGCGCGCGTTCGAGTCGCCCTTATAGGCCTTGTAGATACGGCCCGATGCGTCCCTGATCGGAATGACGCTGAGCGGCTCGCGCACGCGGACGCGGCGGATACCGGCGAATTGCGGGTGGTGCTTGCGAAAACGGTCGAGCGCCGCTTCGAAATCCTTGCCCGATTTGCCGGCCGTCGCCTCGTCGAGGGCGTCGCGCAGGACAGGATCGGGAATCCGATCCCGATCGGCGATGTCGGCGGGCTTGAGGCTGTTCAGCGGCACGCGGTGGACGACGATCGGCAGACCCTTGGGCGACGTTGCGCCGGTCAGGCCGTAGGCGGTGTCGTTGTGCAGGCGGCCGGCGGTCGTGTCGTGTCCGGGCGCCGGCTTGCCCTTGCGGCCGTGGTCGGGCTTGTGGCTTACGGTGACGGCGAGCAGGCGGTCGCGGAGCTGGTCACGGAACCCTTCCCATGGATGGTCCAGTCCCTCGAACAGCCGGTCGAGATCCTTGTCCTCGGCCAGCCCTGCCGTCCGCGCGATCCGCTGCATCAGCCCGCGCGTCGTGACCGCGACGACCGCCGCGTCGATCGCGTGATGGCGGTGGTCGAGCCGGTTCTTGGGGGCGTTGCTGTGCTTGTTCTCGACGATATTGTGGTCGAGCAGGATGTCGTTCAGCCCCCACAGCCGCCGCAGCATCGCGGTCATCCGGCCAGGAATGACATAGACGCTGCCCTCATCCTTGTCGGCGTACAGGCTGCCGAGATAGCGCCCGGCTAGCCGGGATAGATATTGCGTGTCGGTCAGTTGCCGCGCGAGGAAGCCGCCGTCCCTTTCCACGCGCGCGATCGCGTCGGGGCCGAAGCGCCATTGCTTCGACTTATGCAAGCGCCCGGCCTGCGCCGAGATCGTGTCCCAGCGGTCGGGATCGTTGCCCCATTTCTCATACGGCGTGCGGTTGCCTTTGACGCGATTGCACGAGCGGTGCGCGACGACCTTGTTACCGGCGCTGTCGTCCAGCGAGCGCGAATAGGGAATGATATGGTCGATATCTGCCTCGCCGGAGAACAGCGCGCGCATGCCGATCGGCTCGCCGCAATAGGGACAGCGGCGATCGAGTGGATTGGCGGGGTTCAAATCTTCCCACAGCCGCAGCAGCATCCGGTTCGCGCCGGTGTCCGGAAAGCCTTCCTGTACTAGCTTCTCCGACCGCTTCACCGCCGCCGCGGTGTCGCGGCGGATGCGGCGGTTGTGTTCTTCCTTGTCCTTTTCGTTCAACTTCAATTCGCGTGCGAGCTCGACGACGATCTCGTCGGGGCGGCCGTGGACGGCGATGATCGCGTTGACCAGTTTCTGAAGCTGGCGCAGGCCGATGTGAACGGTGGGGTTGGTGATCTTGCCCCAGCGCTTCTCGGGCGGGTCGGCCGGGTCCTGCGTGCCGGGCGGGATGTCGCGGGTCAGCAATTCGCCATAATAAGGGAGCTGCGGCAGGATTTCGCCGGTGCGGTGGTCGGAGTGATGCCAGCCGCAGCGCCGCACGGCCTCGTCATAAGTGATGACCTCCTTCTTCAGTTCTTCGAGGATGCGCGCCGTCGCGGTTTGCCCCAGCCGGCCGTACCCCTCGGGCAGCGACGTCCTGGCGGTGACGGCGGCGTGTTCCTCGTCCAGCCCGCAATCCTGCATCAGGAAGGCGTGGAGCGCGTCGGGGTCTTCTTCCTCGATCAGCCGCTCGACGATGGTCCATTGCCGGTCGCGATCGACATGCTCCCAGGCGGCGGCGAAGCGCTTCGTGTCGCCGAGTACCGCGCGAACCTCGTCGCCGGCGAGCTGCGTGCGCGTCTCGCTCGCCTTGTTGAAGCTCTGGCCGGTATCGAGCTTGATCTTGGCCGCGAGCGAGGTGAACGTGATCGCCTTCTTGTGCGACAATTCGCGGACCAGCCGGTCGCGCTCGTCAAGCGTCAGCTTGCGGTTGGCCTCGCCTGGCGTCGTCACTTCGAGCTGGTTGACCTCCTCGTACAGCCGGCGCTGCTGGAACAGCGGGTGAGCCTTGGCCAACCGCTGCTCGCTCGGCACGAAGGTGCAGATGCCGACCGTCTGTGCCTTCAATGGCCGCTGAAAGAACAGGATGCGGTGCAGCGCGGCGCGCGCGGTTTCGGTGAGCAGGGCAGGGTGGTACTTCGCCTGTTCCTCCCAGATGCGGGCGAACTCGTATTCGACATGGCGCCGCTGCGGGTAGAAATCGTAGTCCTGGCTCTCGCCGCCCATCCGCACGCGCTTGGTGTCGCGGGCGTTCAGGAACTGGCCGAGCGTATCGGCGCCGTCCTCGGCCATCGCCTGGTCGAGCGCGAGGGCGCCGCTGGCGATCTTGCCGTCTTCGCTGTCGTTCGCCTTGCGCTCGGCCTTGCGGTTCGACTTGAAGCCGCGGCGCTGGTTGAGGTGGAACAGTGCGCGGCCGATCTCGTGCGGGGTCAGTGTAGCGTCCAGCGCTTTGGCGCGCAGCACATACGGATCGAGCGCCGCGACCAGCTTCGCTTCGTCGGCATCGGCGGGCATCAGGCCGTGTTCGACCAGTGCCTCGAGGAACGCCGAGCGCCGCCCGATATACCGATCCCGCCGCCGCCGCGCGCTGCGCGCCTCGCGCCGATCGACCGCGAGCGAGGTGCCCGATTGCGGATCGCGCCCGTCGGAGAAGATGCGCACGCCGATATCAACGATGTGGCGATCGTCTTCGATCAGGCACCAGCCGATCGAATTCGTGCCGATGTCGAGGCCCAGCCTGCGCATCTGACTATCCTCCGAAGCGGGAGCAAGTTTCCTCGCCACTGCCGCCCCAGCCATGCTCGCCCCCTCCAGACAAAAAAGGCGAGGCCGTAGCCTCGCCCTTATTTGGTGCAGTCAGACTGCTTGTTAACAGCCGGCCCGCGATTTCTGAAGGGGCAAGCTGCGCCTCCCCGCGATCGATGTCAATACCGCGGCGAAAAGCCCTCTCCAAAACGGTTCAATCCCTCCACCGCAGATTGAAAATGCGGTTCAGCCAAGCGCCATAAGCGGGACAACGGCGTGATATGGTGCACCCGACTGGATTCGAACCAGTGGCCTCTGCCTTCGGAGGGCAGCGCTCTATCCAGCTGAGCTACGGGTGC
>NZ_CAXTHV010000047.1:0-13901 GCF_964244265.1 uncultured Sphingomonas sp.
AGCGCCGGCCTGTCACGCCGGAGGTCGCGGGTTCGAGCCCCGTCACTCGCGCCACGGCGTGATCCTTCACGATCGCTGGCGACCATGCTAGCCGCGCTTGATGTAGACGGTGTGCGCCGTTACCGATGGCGGATCACGTAAGGCCGTACGGTACCAGTTCACGAAAGCCATCCGTGGTCGGACGCCCGCGATTTTGGAAAGTCGGACAGACTGTTGCTGCCGTCATAGCATCACCGTCATTTCCAGCGGCCGGTCTCCATCCACCTGAGCATGCGCCGCATCGGCAGGAGCCACAGCCAGGCGATGCCGGCGGCGATATAGAAGACCAGCTGGACCAGGCCGGGCCATCGGCCCACCCAGGGCGACAGGCTGGCCACCGCCACGCACCACAGGCCGAGCATGGCCAGGATCGCCAGCGTGCCGACCGGCTTCTGCCAACGCGGACCCTGGGTCATGGCGTCAGCCAGCCACGTTCGGTGACGACGGCATGGAGCGGCACGTCCCAAGTGTCGAGGGGCAGCCTGTCCACCTGTTGCACCGACCACGCAACGCCGACCCGCCACGCGTCGGGGAAGCGGACGAACGCGCGGTCATAATGCCCCGCCCCCTGGCCGAGCCGGTTGAGCGTGCCGTCGAACGCGAGCAGCGGCGCCAGGATGATGTCCGGCGCCAGTTCCGCCGCATCGGCCGCCGGCTGGCGCAGTCGGAACGGGCCGTCCTGGAGCATTGCTTCCGTATCCCATGCCAGGAACCGGATCGGCTCGGCGCGCGACGTGACATGGGGCAGGACAATCGCGCACCCTGCCTCCACCGCCGCCCGCGCAAGCGGCGACGGATCGGGCTCGCCGCCGACCGCGACGTAGGACGCCATCGTCGCCCCGTGGGACAGCCGGTCGCGAAAGGCGGACGGTACGGCGATCGTCGGGTGGCCGGCCGACACGAATACGTCGCGCGCGGCGCGCATCAGCGCACGTTGCGCGCGCTTATCGAGCTCCGTCATTTCAGCGGGCCATGACGAGGGTGGCGGGACCGCCATGGCCGTTTTCCGGGTTATCCTCTGACGCACGGTACGTCAGGTGGGGACCATGTACGTCGGACCAGGATCCGGGCAGGGACAGCCCCCTTGGATGATGAATAGCCTCAGGGATAATAAAGGTTCGTACCGGGCAGTGCCCGCCACCTATCAATCTAGGCATTGTCGGGCGCTTGCTCAAGGGCATCGGCCAGCGCTTCCAGCCGGACCGCGACCGCCTCGATCATGTCGGCCGAGCTGGCCGGCGGGGGACGGTTCTCGCCAGATTGCAGGCTGTCGGCCAGCATCAGCGCGACCAGCAGCATGGTCCGCTCGGCATTGAGCGCGCCCGACGCGCGTTGCGCCGCCGCCCAGCGCTGGTCGAGCATGTCGCCCAGCCGCCGCAGCTGTGCCTCCTCGCCATCGCGGCAGGCGACGACGTGGCGGCGGTCGCCGATGGTCAGCGTGACCTCAGCCATCCTGGGGGCCGATCAGCGCGTCCAGCGCCGCGATCACCTCCGCTACGCGCGCGCGTATTACGGCATGTCGTTGGATTATCACCGCATGCGCCTCGTCCCGGCGGTCGACCGCCTGTGCAATGCGGGCGATCGCCGAGTCGATCCGCTCCATCGGCGCATGTTCGCTAGCCATCCGAAAACGATAGCATGGCCGTGTCCCGCAGCAAGAATCGATTCGCCGCCAGCCGCGGTTGACTGAACGCGCCCATCCCCGCAAAGACCCGCGCGACTTTTCCGGCCTGACGCTTGCCGGACGGCTTTCGGGGAGTGGCAGACAATGGTGAAGGTGGCGATCAACGGTTTCGGGCGGATCGGGCGGCTGGTCGCCCGCGCGATGCTGGAACAGGGCGATACCGGGCTCGAACTGGTCGCGATCAACGACCTCGCCGATGCCAAGTCGAACGCCTGGCTGTTCAAGCGCGACAGTGTCCACGGCATGTGGCCGGGCGACGTCCATGCCGACGGGCAGGATCTGGTAGTCGACGGCAGGCACATCCGCGTCACCGCCGAACGCGATCCGGCGAACCTGCCGCATGGCGACCTGGGCATCGATATCGTGCTGGAATGCACCGGCTTCTTCACCGACGATGTCAGCTGTCGCAAGCACATTGCGGGCGGCGCCAGGAAGGTGCTGATCTCCGCGCCAGGCAAGAATGTCGACCTGACCGTCGTCTACGGCGTCAACCACGACAAGCTGACGGCCGATCACACTATCGTGTCCAATGCCTCGTGCACTACCAATTGCCTGGCGCCGGTCGCCAAGGTGCTGAACGACACGTTCGGGATCGAGCGCGGGCTGATGACCACGGTCCACGCTTACACCAACGACCAGAAGATCCTCGACCAGATACATTCCGACATGCGACGCGCGCGTGCTGCCGGCATGTCGATGATCCCGACCACCACCGGCGCAGCGCGCGCCGTCGGCGAGGTGCTGCCCGAACTGAAGGGCAAGCTCGACGGCTCGGCGATCCGCGTGCCGGTGCCCGACGTGTCGATGATCGACCTGACCTTCACGCCGGGCCGCGACGTGACCCGCGACGAGGTCAATGCCGTGCTGAAAGCCGCCAGCGAGAGCGGTCCGCTTGAGGGCGTGCTGGCCTATACCGACGAGCCGCTGGTCTCGATCGACCTGATGCATATGCCGGCATCGTCGACCGTCGACAGCCTGGAGACCGCGGTCCTCGACGGCAAGCTGGTCCGCGTGCTCAGCTGGTACGACAATGAATGGGGTTTCTCGAACCGCATGGTCGATACCGCCAAGGTGATGGCGGGCTTGCTCTGATGACCGTCGTCGCCGCGGCCGATCGAGACGACGCACGATGAACAGGAACTTCCGGACGCTGGACGACATGGGCAACATTGCCGGCCAGGTCGTGCTGGTGCGCGAGGACCTGAACGTGCCGATGGCCGATGGCGCGGTGAGCGACGACACGCGATTGCGCGCCGCCGTGCCGACCGTCGCCGAACTGGCGGACAAGGGCGCACGGGTTGTCCTGCTCGCCCATTTCGGGCGGCCCAAGGGGGAACGCACGCCTGACTTGAGCCTCGCGCTGGTCACCCGGCCGTTCGAGCAGGTGCTCGGCCGCCCGGTGCGTTTCGTCGACGACCAGGGAGCAAGCGAGGCGATCGCCCTGCTCAAGGACGGCGACGTCGCGATCCTGGAAAATACCCGCTTCGACGCGGGCGAGGAGAAGAACGCGTCGGAAACGATCGATCGCCTCGCCGCGCTCGGCGACCTGTATGTCAACGACGCGTTTTCGGCGGCGCACCGCGCGCACGCCTCGACCGAGGGCATTGCAAAGAAGCTGCCGGCATTTGCCGGGCGCCAGATGGAGGCCGAGCTCGATGCGCTGGAAAAGGCGCTGGGCACTCCCGAGCATCCGGTCGCGGCGGTGGTGGGTGGCGCCAAGGTATCCAGCAAGCTCGACGTGCTTAAGCATCTGGTCGGGCGGGTCGATCACCTGATCATTGGCGGCGGCATGGCCAACACGTTCCTGGCGGCGCGCGGGGTCAATGTCGGCAAGAGCCTGTGCGAACATGATCTGACCGGCACCGCCGAGGAGATCTTCGACGCAGCGGATCGGGCGGGTTGCACCATCCATTTGCCCTATGACGTTGTCGTCTCGAAGGAGTTTGCGGCCAATCCGCCGAGCCTGCGATCCTGCAATGTTCATGAGGTCGCCGCCGACGAGATGATTCTCGACATCGGCCCGGCGGCGACCGAGGCATTGGCCGACGTCCTCAAGAATTGCCGCACGCTGGTATGGAACGGTCCGCTCGGCGCGTTTGAGACGCCGCCGTTCGACGCCGCGACGATGGCGCTGGCACGGACCACGGCGGCGCTGACCCGCGACGGATCGCTGGTGTCGGTGGCGGGTGGCGGCGATACTGTTGCGGCGCTGAACCAGGCGGGGGTCGCCGACGCGATGACCTTTGTCTCGACCGCCGGTGGTGCTTTCCTGGAGTGGATGGAAGGCAAGGAACTGCCCGGCGTCAAGGCGCTGGCGCGCTAGAGGCTGTTATGAACGTGCGGCGAGGGTAGCAGCCTGTTTCATCATGAGGCAGGCGAGGCGACGACGTGAAGTCCTGCGAGTGTTTCGGCATAGCGTTCGTAGTCTTTGACGAGACGCCGGAAGCGGGTTGCCCATGCGAATGACCGCTCGACCACCCATCGGCGCGGCAGGAGGACGAAGCCGCGTTTTGCCTGGGGTAATTTGACGACTTCCAGCGTGATGCCGTGTTTGGCGGCAGCAGTGGCGGCCCGCTCACCGGTATAGCCCTGATCGACCCAGGCGAGTTTGACGGTGTCGTCGGTGACGGCCTGTATGGTACGCGCGAGCCGTTCCACTTCGCCGCGATCCTCCGCGCTGGCCGGGGTGACGTGAAGTGCCAGCAAATGGCCCAGCGTATCGACGGCCATGTGGATCTTCGAGCCGTTCTTGCGCTTACCTCCGTCATAGCCTGCGCGCTCACCGCTTTCGGGCGTGGAGCGCAGCGTCCGGCTGTCGATGATGACGGCGCTGGGATCGGCCTTGTGCCCCGCCGCCAGCCGTAACACCGCGCGCAAATCGTCCACCATCGCTTCGAAGCATCCCGCTGCCAGCCAGCGTTGCGTCTGCTGGTACACCGCAGCCCAGGGCGGCAGATCGTTCGGCATCCACCGCCATGGAGCGCCGGTCTTCACGATGTAGCGCAGGCCGTTGAACACCTCGCGCAGGTCGTGCTCGCGTTGTCCGGCATCCTCGCGTTGCAACAGCAGGTACGGCGCGACCAGCGACCATTCCTCACTACTCACATCAGAGGGATACGGCTTACGGCAAGTGCTCATCCAATAGCGGATGAATCACCCCTGCTTCCAAGTCCATAACAGACTCTAGATTCTATCGCGATTGATACCAGTCAATACCCATACATGCCTGCGTGATCGTCAAATACTGCCTCTGCGCCTCGGAACTGGCCTACTTGACCATTAGTCTCATAGGCATTTGTTAAAATGCTGATATCGAGGCCGAGCACGCTGGCAGCGTTGCTAGCGTAACCCTGCGCATAGCTTTCATTGTCAAAGTTATAATCAGCACCGTCCGAGCCGTAAAAATCACGTTGCACTGGCGGTATCTTACGGATCGACATTTCGTTATTGAAGCGATTGATCTCGTTGATAGCATTCGCGTATCCGCCTGCAGATAGATGACCGAGCTCGTGCAGAATGACACCGATAATGCCCTGGCCCTGCCACCCCGAGTTTGAATAGCTGGTCGGGCCTGCTCCCTCGACAAATTGCGCAAAATAGAGCGTGTCCGTCATGGCAGTGTGATCCGCCTTAGCCACGCCGTTATTTCCCAGATTGGGGTTGTCAGTTACAATAAATTTGGTGGCTTTGAGATCGTTAAGGAGGTCACCGACTGTAATAGTTCCGCCACTCGGGAGCGTGATGGAGGTGTTGGGCGGAAGCTTTAGTGCGGCGTCCACGATCGTAGCTACAGCAGCAGCGATATTCTGCGCAGCTTCCTTTGCCTTTGCCTCATTACTAGAGTTGGTAATATTTACGTTTACATTAACATCAAGAGAGCCGTCACTATTTTCGGTTCCCGTCGTCGCATTCATATTTCCATCGTTTGATCCGTTTTGGAAAATAAATGACGTTACCTGAACACCAGCGCTGTTGGCGTATCGGTGGCCAGTTACCACAATATCCGTAGACATAATTACTCCCGTGCGCAGCTGCACGGGGCACATTTTCCCGAAGCCTATCGGCTGCGCGACGATTCATCTTCTCTTTTTTTCAACATTAATCCAACAATCGACAGCAAGGCCGCATTATAATAAATTATGATTTAATCCTCTTTTCGCGACCTAACCGGCACGTTATTGAGGCATATGAGACAGGCTATTTCGCTATCGCTTTTAGTGGCTTCGGCTCTCGCAAGCGTCATTCCATCCTTAGCTATGGCTACCGTCCCGGCTATGGTGCCACCAGCGCTCGCTGACACAGCGAGCATTAGAGATGGCATCGCGAAGGCTTATGCGTGCCTGTCCGGCCCCAAGAACAATGAGTTTGAGAGTCGTGTTGCAGCCGAGCGTGCTGTCCGCAGCCTGGGCGCTCGTCCCTCGGCTGACCAGCGCCAAGCCGCCCGAGCTACAGTGCTGTCCTATATCAAGGTGCGGCAGGCGGGTATGGACTGCATCACTGCGCTAAAAGGTTTAGAAGCTGCAGTAAAGACCAGCACCGATCGCAAAGCGATTTCGCTGGCTTCTCGCGATCTGAAAGTTTTTTGGATTGGTCAAAGCAAGTATGAACTACAGATATTAGTAAGATTCATTGATCAAGATGCAGGAAATTCTGAAGATAAGCTAAATTACTGAGCTGCCAGGGCTGGTAACAAGGCGCAGATATTGCCCATGTCGCACTCTAAGATAAGTTTAAGCGCAAAGCTGGTATGCAAACTTTCTCAATAAATTCGACTTTCTCTTTAATGGTCTGGTCTACCTCGTTAATCTCGTTTGACGGATATCCGGACCAGATTATTGATTTTACTTCCTTTGTAAAAATCAGGGTCTCGACCATTTTGGTTATCATAGTTGGCATCTACGTAGACCTGGACTTTCCAAAATTGATTGTTTAGCACTTCAAGGGCTTCTTCCAGTTTTTCGCTAAAATGAGCGCTGGCGCGCTAGAGGCTGTTATGAACGTGCGGCGAGGGTAGCAGCCTGTTTCATCATGAGGCAGGCGAGGCGACGACGTGAAGTCCTGCGAGTGTTTCGGCATAGCGTTCGTAGTCTTTGACGAGACGCCGGAAGCGGGTTGCCCATGCGAATGACCGCTCGACCACCCATCGGCGCGGCAGGAGGACGAAGCCGCGTTTTGCCTGGGGTAATTTGACGACTTCCAGCGTGATGCCGTGTTTGGCGGCAGCAGTGGCGGCCCGCTCACCGGTATAGCCCTGATCGACCCAGGCGAGTTTGACGGTGTCGTCGGTGACGGCCTGTATGGTACGCGCGAGCCGTTCCACTTCGCCGCGATCCTCCGCGCTGGCCGGGGTGACGTGAAGTGCCAGCAAATGGCCCAGCGTATCGACGGCCATGTGGATCTTCGAGCCGTTCTTGCGCTTACCTCCGTCATAGCCTGCGCGCTCACCGCTTTCGGGCGTGGAGCGCAGCGTCCGGCTGTCGATGATGACGGCGCTGGGATCGGCCTTGTGCCCCGCCGCCAGCCGTAACACCGCGCGCAAATCGTCCACCATCGCTTCGAAGCATCCCGCTGCCAGCCAGCGTTGCGTCTGCTGGTACACCGCAGCCCAGGGCGGCAGATCGTTCGGCATCCACCGCCATGGAGCGCCGGTCTTCACGATGTAGCGCAGGCCGTTGAACACCTCGCGCAGGTCGTGCTCGCGTTGTCCGGCATCCTCGCGTTGCAACAGCAGGTACGGCGCGACCAGCGACCATTCCTCACTACTCACATCAGAGGGATACGGCTTACGGCAAGTGCTCATCCAATAGCGGATGAATCACCCCTACTTCCAAGTCCATAACAGACTCTGGGGGCGGGGGCGCTCGACAGGTGTTTCATGCGTCGATATAGTCGACCTCGGTTATGTCATTTCGCCCGGGCTCGTGAGACCCGGCGGGCACGGTCGGCGATGCCAACCCGTGTTCCATGGCACGGCCACCATCAGCCATGGCGGCTTCAACGCCCTTGGACAGCTCAACGGTAGAGCGACAGAGTGTAATCTGGGGACAGTGGGTTCGACTCCCACACGGCGCCCGAAAGGACGCCACCAAATCGGGGACGCCGGGCGGCGTTCAGGCGGACGATGACGGCGCGGCCCCAGGGCCTTGCCCAAGCCGGCGCCACTCGATATCCGGCCCTGCGCCGGCGAGGATACCGGCGGGCCGCGCGATCTCGCGGCGTTCGTCCCAGGTGCGGCCACGGCCGGCATGCTGCGCGGGCGCTCAGGGTTCGGGGCATCTCGCCTCAATCGCCGGACCGCCGTGATGTCGGGGAATGCTTCCCGGCCGACCCTTCCTTGGATATTGGCGCGACGAAGGGAATGAGCGGCGATGATCCGCAAGGAAGTGATCGTACCCGACGGCCAGCGCGGCCTCCTGATCAGGGACGGTCGCCTGGCCGGTATCCTTGATCCCGGCCGGCACCTCCTGTGGGACTGGGGCCAGCGGCTGCGCGTCGAGCTGGTCGTCGCGACCGGCAACTTCGCATCGCCCTGGGCGTCGACCATCGCCCACGTCCGGCCCGATATCGCGGACGAGTATTTCGCGGTCGCGCGCCCCCGTGACGGGCAGGTGGCGGTCGTGCGGATCGAGGGGCGTGCGGCCCATGTGGTGCGTCCGGGCAATCTGGCGCTGGTGTGGAAGGTGATGAACGATGTGGTCGTCGAGACCTTCGACGTGCTCGACCGGCCACGCCTGACCAAGGCCGAGCTGGTCGCGTTCGAGGAGGCGGTGGTGGTCGGCACGGGCGCGGTGATTTCGATCGTGTCGGTGCCGATCGCGCATGTCGGGCTGGCCTATTTCGACGACGAGCTCGCCGATACGCTGGCCCCGGGGCGCTATGGTTATTGGCAGGTCGGCCGCAGGGTCACCGCCAAGACCTATGACACACGCCCGGTGCCGATCGAGGTGACCGCGCAGGAGATCCTCACCCGGGACCGCATCGCGCTGCGCGTCACGTTGACCAGCTTCGTCCAAGTGATCGACGCGGCGAAATTGTCGATGAGCATTCCCGATCACGCCACGCACGTCTACAAGCTCGTCCAGTTCGCGATACGCGAGGCGATCGGCGGGCGAACGCTCGACGAGGTGCTCAACGATCGCCAGGCGGTCGACGACCAGATCATCGGCCATGTCCGGGGCGCACTTGGCGACGTCGGGCTGGCGGTGATCGACCTCGGCATCAAGGACGTGATTCTGCCGGGGGAGATGCGCGAACTGATCAACAAGGTGGTCGAGGCGGAGAAAGTCGCGCAGGCCAATCTGATCCGCCGCCGCGAGGAAGTTGCGGCGACCCGCTCGCTGCTCAATACCGCCAAGCTGATCGAGGACAACCCGACGCTGCTGCGCCTGAAGGAGATGGAGACGCTGGAGCGGGTCACCGAAAAGATCGGGCGGATCGACGTGCATGTGAGTTCGGGCGAGGGGCTGGACGCGATACTCGACCGTCTGGTCAGTCTGGAGCCGCGGCAGTGAAGTCGCGGCAATAGTCGTTTTGATACAATACGGTCATGTCGCGGCGGTTGCCGTGGCGCGGTGAAATGCTATCAGCGCGGCAGTGCAGCAAGACCGATGGAGCCAGCATGAACACCGCCGACATGACCGCCAAGATCGCCGCCGGAAAGGGCTTCATCGCAGCACTCGACCAGAGCGGCGGTTCGACGCCCAAGGCGCTCAAGGGATATGGCGTGGAGAGCGACGCCTGGTCATCCGAGGCAGAAATGTACGATCTGATCCAGCAGATGCGCAGCCGCATCATCACCGCGCCGAGCTTCAGCGGCGACAAGGTGATCGGCGCGATCCTGTTCGAACGCACGATGGACAATATGATCGACGACACGCCCGTGCCAAGCGTGCTGATCGGGCGCGGCGTGGTGCCGTTCATCAAGATCGACAAGGGTCTGGAGGATGAGGCCGACGGCGTGCAGCTGATGAAGCCGATGCCCGGGCTCGACGCGCTGCTCGCCCGGTCCAAGGCACTGGGCGTGTTCGGCACCAAGGAGCGATCGGTCATCAACCTCGCCAATCGCAAGGGCATTGCCGCGATCGTCGCGCAGCAGTTTGAGGTCGGCCGGCAGGTGATCGCCGGCGGGCTGATGCCGATGCTGGAGCCGGAACTCAACATCAAGAGCCCGGAACGCGCCCAGGCCGAGAAGATCCTGCTCGACGAACTGCTCAAGGCGCTGGACGCGCTGCCGGGCAACGACAAGGTGATGCTCAAGCTGTCGATCCCGGAGAAATCGGGACTGTTCGATCCGCTGATCGACCATCCGCGGGTGCTGCGCGTGGTGGCGCTGTCGGGTGGCTTTGCGCGAGCCGAGGCGTGCGCGGAACTGTCCCGGAACCGCGGCATGATCGCCAGCTTCAGCCGCGCGCTGCTCGAGGACCTGCGTTTCCAGATGAGCGACGCCGAGTTCGATGCCTCGCTCGGCCACGCGATCGACGATATCTACGCCGCCTCGACCCAGAAGGTCGCGATACCCGTCGCCGCGTAGATCGACCGTATCTGTGTGGCGCGAGGGCGAAGGCGGCTTTCCGCCGCGCGGCGCGCGCGCTACCAGCCTTCTCCACCCAGAGGAGGATCGCCGATGACCGCGCTGCAGGACATTCCGCTCAAGACGATCGCCGGTGGCCACGGCAGGCTGGGCGACTATGCCGGCAAGGTGCTGCTGGTGGTCAACGTCGCCTCCAAATGCGGGCTGACCCCGCAATATGGGGGGCTGGAGGCGCTGTACCGCACGTATCGCGACCGGGGGTTGGTCGTGCTCGGCCTGCCCGCCAACGATTTTGCCGGGCAGGAACCCGGCACCGACGAAGAGATCGCGGCCTTTTGCGCGATTAACTATGACATCGATTTTCCGATATTCGGCAAGGTCGTGGCGACGGGCCCCGACAAGCATCCCTTGTACGATGCGCTGACCAGGGCCGCGCCCGAGGCGCAGGGCGAGGGCGGCGACGCGTTCCGCGAGCGGTTGCGCGGACATGGCCTGACGCCGACCGAGGCGCCGGAACTGCTGTGGAATTTCGAGAAGTTCGTGATCGGCCGCGACGGCGCAGTGGTCGCGCGGTTCGCCCCCAGCACGACCCCCGACGATGCCGCGCTGGTCGCAACGATCGAGCAGGCGCTGGCGGCCTGATCGAGCGATGGACATTGAAGATCCGCTTGGTCCGCTCGATCCCGATTTCGCCGCGCGGTTCGTGCGCGACATGTGCCGTCCGCCATGCCAGCTCTATCTGGTCTCCCCCCCGGACGTTGGCGGCGGTTTCTCCGACCGGCTGGCGCGCGCGCTCGATGCCGGGCCGGTCGCGGCGTTCCAGTTTCGCATCAAGGACGTCGACCGGCATGAGGCGGCGCGGCTGGCGGAACCTCTCCAGCGGATCTGCGCCGACCGCGACGTGGCGTTCATCGTCAACGACAGCATCGCGCTGGCCAAACGGCTTAGCGCGGACGGCGTGCATCTGGGGCAGGAGGACGGCGACCCGCGCGAGGCGCGCGCCGTGCTGGGAGCAGGCGCGCAGATCGGTGTGACCTGTCACAATAGCCGTCATCTGGCAATGGAGGCGGGTGAGGCGGGCGCCGACTATGTCGCGTTCGGCGCGTTCCATCCGACGACGACCAAGGCGACGCGCCATCGGCCCGATCCGGTGATCCTGAGCTGGTGGTCGGCGGTGTTCGAATTGCCTTGCGTAGCGATCGGCGGGATCACCCCGGCCAATGCCGCGCCACTGGTCGCGGCAGGCGCCGACTTCCTGGCGGTATCGAGCGCGGTTTGGGGCGGCGATGAAGCGGTCGCGGTTGCGGCGTTTCGTGACGTCCTGAGGTAGCGGCCGGTCCCCAATCGCGTTGTTGTCGCCTTGCCCGCCGGGGCGGCGGCGGCTAAGGGCGCTGCCTTCGCTCTTTCCACAGGCATGGCACATGAAGATCAGCGGCGTGGACATTCGTCCCGGCAACATCATCGAATATGAAGGCGGCATCTGGAAGGCCGTCAAGATCCAGCATACCCAGCCCGGCAAGGGCGGCGCGTACATGCAGGTCGAGATGAAAAACCTGATTGACGGCCGCAAGAACAACGTCCGCTTCCGGTCGGCCGAGACCGTCGAGCGCGTGCGGCTCGACACCAAGGACTTCCAGTTCCTGTTCGCCGATGGTCACGCGCTGACGTTCATGGACAAGGATAATTACGAACAGATCACGCTGGACAAGGGTGTGATCGGCGACGCCTCCGAGTTTCTCCAGGACGGCATGGACGTGGTCATGGAGCTGTATGACGAGCGGCCGATATCGGTCGAGCTGCCGGACACGATCGAGGCGACGATCGTCGAGGCGGATGCCGTGGTGAAGGGCCAGACCGCCTCGTCGAGCTACAAGCCCGCGATCCTGGAAAACGGTGTGCGTGTAATGGTGCCCCCGCATATCGGCGCGGGCACCCGGATCGTCGTCGATGTTTATGAGCGGACCTATGTTCGCCGGGCGGACTGAGACGGACAGCACCGCTGTTCGCCGTTCTCCGCGGCTGAGACTCAAGTCATCCCCGACCCTTCCCGCAAGCGGGAGGGGGGAGTAAGAAATGCCCTCCCATTCCGGCCTCATGACCGTCATCGATCGCGCCGCGCGCAAGGCGGCGCCGCGGTTGCGGCGTGATTTCAACGAGGTCCAGCACCTCCAGGTCAGCCGCAAGGGACCGGCGGATTTCGTGTCGATCGCCGACAAACGCTGCGAGGATACGCTGGTCGAGGAGTTGCAGCGCGCGCGGCCGGACTGGGGCTTCCTGCTGGAGGAAGGCGGCGAGATCGCCGGCGATCCCGGCAAGCCGCGCTTCATCATCGATCCGCTCGACGGCACCAGCAACTTCCTCCACGGCATCCCCCATTTCGCGATCTCGATCGCGGTCGAGGAGCCGCTCGCCTCGGGCCGGCGCGAGATTACCACCGGGCTGGTCTATCAGCCGCTGACCGACGAGAGCTTCTGGGCGGAAAAGGGGCGCGGCGCCTGGCTGCAGGACCAAAGGCTGCGCGTGTCCGCGCGGCGCGACCTGGCCGACGCGCTGATCGCGACGGGCATCCCGTTCCTGGGCCATGGTGATTTCGTCCAGTGGAACCGCATCTTCGGCGCGGTCGCGCCCGAAGTCGCGGGCATCCGCCGGTTCGGCTCGGCCGCGCTCGACCTGGCCTGGGTCGCCGGCGGGCGGTTCGACGGCTTCTGGGAGAGCGACCTGAAGCCGTGGGACGTGGCGGCGGGAATGCTGCTGGTCAGGGAGGCAGGCGGGTTCGTCACCGATTTTCGCGGGGGCGACCGGCCGATGGAACGCAACGAGTTCCTGGCGGCAAATGACGCGCTCCACAGCCGGTTGCACAAGCTGGTCGCCGGCGCGCTGCGCTGAACGGGCGGCTCGGCCAGGGGAGCCTGGACAGGCCGGCTTACGATGCCAGACTATTGTGCTTGCTGCGATTCATTCTCATCTGCCGCCGCCCTTGCTCGACTTCGGCCGCCGTCCTAAAGCCGATCGACGCCCTTCGCACCTGCGAGAGAAAACCCTTGGTCGACCTGGCCCAATATCTGCCGATCCTGCTGTTCCTAGTGGTGGCTCTGATCCTGTCGTCGGCGTTCGTGTTCCTGCCGATGGTCGTTTCGCGCCTGACCGGCAGCCACAAGCCCAACCCCGAAAAGCTCAGCGAATATGAGTGCGGTTTTCCCGCCTTCGAGGATCCGCGCAGCCAGTTCGATGTTCGGTTCTACCTGATCGCGATCCTGTTCATCGTCTTCGATCTGGAGGCGGCGTTCCTCTATCCCTGGGCAGTCAGCGTGTTCTCGCTGGGGTGGACGGCGTGGATCAGCATGATGGTGTTCATCGCCGAACTGGCGCTGGGCCTGGTCTATGCGTGGAAGAAGGGAGCACTCGATTGGGAGTAGAGCTGACCCGCGACGCGTCGGCAGCGTCGATCGTGCCGCCCGACCAGCCGTTCTTCGAGGGGCTGAACGACGAACTGACCGACAGGGGTTTCCTGGTCACCTCGACCGAGGATCTGTTCCAATGGGCGCGCACCGGCAGCCTGTGGTGGATGACCTTCGGGCTCGCTTGCTGCGCGGTCGAGATGATCCACGTCAACATGCCGCGCTACGACCTCGAACGCTTCGGCGCCGC
>NZ_CAXTHV010000048.1:0-12216 GCF_964244265.1 uncultured Sphingomonas sp.
CCTCTCAGGAGTTAGGGCCTCCGACAAACCCGGGGCGGTTCAATCTCCTACGATTGGCTGTGCCGGAGCAAAGTCCGTCACAGCACCAAAGGTTAAATTGAGAACGGAGCCTCCGCGCTGCGTGCGTCGGCTGGCGACATAGACCTCCATATACCACTCGCTCGCGAAGTCGATCGCAGCAGCCAGGCTGGTCTGTTTTGTCGATTGGCGATGGTTGCGCCCGTTTAGATATGTCGCGCATTGCCAGAAGCGGCTGTTTTCACGTCGATAGACGTAGGCTTTGCCGTCCAAAATCTTGTGCGTCTCATGCGCCATGTCGTCACTCTAATGTGTAAGACATGTGTAAGACAATGTTCTCGTCTTGTTCTAATTAGTATATAATTAAAAAAATGACTTAAGTAGACCTATGCGGTTTGAGTCCGGCGCGTCTACCAATTCCACCACACCCGCATGCACTTAACGGAGCAGATCGACGTCCGGCTGGATTCGTCAGGCTCCCATGTGGCTCTTTAAACGCGAATGGCACAGGAATGTGCTCGGCGTCTAGATACCTGATGCCGCATCGATTTCGGAGGCGCGGCGCCAACGTGACCATGTTTGGCCCCAGCGTCCTTCAGGAGCCTTCATCTCCCATGCCGGACGTCAGGGATTGACGACCATCTTCAGCTTGTTCGCACCGCAAGCGCCCGGCACCACCGTGGCGTCGCACTGCGCAAGATGGACGGCGGTCGCCTCTCCCATCCGCATGTCGTTTGATTGCCCTTCAGCGGGGCAGCGTGATCACCGCCGACAGGCCGCCGCCGGGGCGGTTCCGCAGGCGGATGTCGCCACGTGCCTCGCGCACGATCGCCCGCGCCAGCGCCAGGCCCAGGCCGATCCCCCCGGTCTCCTTGTTGCGCGATCCCTCCAGCCGGGTGAACGCCTCGAACACGTCCTCGGTCCTGTCGGCGGGGATGCCGGGCCCGCGGTCGGCGACGGTGATCGCCACCTCGCCAGGGCCCGCATTGATGCTTACCTGCGCGCTGCCGCCATATTTGATCGCATTCTCGATCAAGTTGCGCAACGCACGCCGCATCAGCGAGGGCCGGATACGCAGCGGCAGCCGCGCCGCCTCTTCATAGCTGACCGGCGCGCCAAGGTCGCGGAAATCCTCGACCACCGCATCGACCAACGCCGACAGGTCGACTTCGGTCAACGGTTCGCTGGGCCGCCCGAGCCGGGCCAGCGACAGAATGTCGTCGAGCGTCCGGTTCATTTCCTCGATCGTCTCGGTCATCCGCGTGCGGTCATTATCGTCCTCCACCGATTCGACCCGCACGCGCAACGCCGCCAGCGGGGTGCGCAGGTCGTGGCCGATCGCACCCAGCATGCGATCCTTTTCGTCAAGCGTCGCGATGATCCGTGATCGCATGGCGTTGAAGGCGACGATCAAGGCACGGACGTCGTGTGGGCCGGCCTCGGTCACCTCGGCATCGATGTCGCCAGGGGTAAAGCGTCGTGCCGCGCTGGCCAGAACCGCCAGCGGCCGCGAGATCCGCCGGGTTACCCACAGGACCGGCAACAGCAGGACGCCATAGATGACCAATGTCTGGGCGAGCAGCCGCCAGATCAGGAACAGGTCGTTCATCTGCCACGGCGCGCTGACCACCATCCAGCCGGTGCCCGGCCGCTCGACCGCGATCAGCAGTTCGGCCCCCGCCGCCGCCAGCCGCCGCGCGCGTGGCGGCGGCAGGCCACGCAGGCGCGGGTCGTCGGGAGCGACCGGGCGGACGCCGGTGACGATCCGGCCGACCTTGACCCGCGATTCGGCAAACGCGCGACGCAGGCCGTCCTCGACATCGGTGCGCCGCGGCAACCGGGGGTCGATCGGGTTGGCGGAAACGACGCTGACCCGGCGGCGGGGATCATCGTCGCCGCCCTGACGCTGGCCGTTCTCCAGCGTGTCCATGATCCGTGTGACCACCGGCCCGGTCGCCTGCTCGAAACGCAGCTGGCGCCGCTCGCCATAGACCATCGCGAAATTGATCGCCTGGGCGACGAACAAAGCGAGCGCGACGATCACCGCCATCTGCCCGGGGAGGCTGCGCGGCAGGATCCTCACGACCCCGCGCTCACAGCCGTGGCCCGATCACAATCGGGTCACTTCGGCGGCCAGGGTATAGCCGCCGCCCCACACCGTCTTGATGATCTCGGGATTCTTGGGGTCGCCTTCGATCTTGCGGCGCAGCCGGCTGACCTGGTTATCGATCGCGCGATCGAACGCCAATGCCTCGCGCCCCTGGGTCAGATCGAGCAATTGATCGCGGGTCAGCACCTGGCGCGGGCGCTGGACCAGCGCGTGGAGCAGATTGTACTCGCCGGTTGATAACGGCACCGATACGCCCTCGCGGTCGACGAGCGCACGTTCGCCCGATTTGAGCACCCAGCCGGCAAAGGCGTAGGAGCCGCTTTCGGGCGCGTGCTGGCGGGCGCCCCCGGCACCGGCGCGGCGCAGGATAACCTTGGCGCGGGTGGCCAGTTCGCGCGGGGAAAACGGCTTCACGACATAATCGTCGGCGCCCATCTCAAGCCCGACGATACGGTCGGTCTCCTCGCTCCGCGCGGTCAGCAGGATGACGGGCACATCGCCGGTCGCACGGATGTGGCGGCACAGACTCAAGCCGTCTTCGCCGGGCATCATGATGTCGAGGATGACCAGGTCGATGGCATAAGCGGTCATCCGGGTACGCGCGCCTTCGGCATCGCCCACCTGGGTCACGCGGAACCCCTGGCGCGTGAGGTATTGCGCCAGCGGCTCGCGGATCGATCGCTCGTCGTCGACCAGCAGGAGGTGGGGAACGGCGCCCATCGGCGCTTCGCTAAGCATCTGGCAGCCGCCTGGATAGCCCCCATGTCGGGATGGCAGCGCCGGGACGAGCGGGGGGGGGGGCGCGCTCGTCCCGGCTACCGGGCCGGGGATTATTGCCCGGTATTTGGGGCGGCGGCTGGCGGCGGCGGCGGCACGGCACCGCCTGGAGCGCCTGCCCCTTCCCGATCCCGCAGCCGGCCCATCCGATCCTGCGCCGCATCGCGCGCGGCGGCGCGTTCGGCCGCATCGACCTTGCCGTCACGATTGGCATCCAGCCGGTCGAACCGCCTGCCGGCCTGTTCCCGGAACTCGCCGCGATCGATCGCGCCGTCGCCGTTGGCATCCAGCCGAGCAAACATCCGTTCGCCGATCTGGCCACGCCCGGCCCCCATGCCGGGGCCTGGCGACGGCGGCGGGGGCGGCGAGGCCATTGGGTCGCCGGCCATCGGGCGCGGCGGGCGCATCTCGTCGGCACTCAGCTTGCCGTTCTTGTCGGCGTCCATCCGGTCGAACCGCGCATCTGCCTGGGCCAGAGCATCGGCGCGGGTGGTGACGCCGTCGCCGTCGGCATCGCCGCGTGGCCCGGCGGTCTGCGCGGCCAGGCATGGCTGGATGAAAACGGCGCCGGCAAAGCCGGTGCCGGCGAGCGCGGCGGCGATCAGGGCGCGGTTCATGGGCGATCCTCTTGGCTGGGCGCGGGGGGTCCCGGGCCATCGAGCGAGCTTATCGTCGGCGACTGTCGCGGCGGCATGTCACGACCGGCAGGGATTTGTCGCAAAATGTCGTTAAAGGTTCGTCCATTGCCGGCTAGGCAATCGGCGCTACCGGCGCTGCGACGCGGCCGAGCACCTTCCACCAGATGATGCCCGCCGCCGCCAAGCCGAGCAGCCCGGCGACCAGGAACGCCGCGCCGGGGAACCCGCGGTCGATACCGGTCGCCAGAGCCTGGGTCAGCATCAGCGGACCGACAATTGCGGCAACGCTGCCCATGCTGCCCATCCCGCCCTGGAGCTGGCCCTGGTGGGACGCGTCGACCATCCGCGACAGCAGCCCCTGAATCGCCGGCATTGCCAGCCCGGCAAAGGCGCCGACGACGAATAGCGGTACGATCTGCCAGGGCGCGGTGACGAAGGCGCTGGCGAGGAACGAGGTCGCGCCGCACATCAGCCCGACGATCAGCGTGCGGCGCTCGCCGATCGCGGCAATGATTCGCCCGACAAGACCGCCCTGGACGACGACGCTCAGCACGCCGACCAACGCCAGGCTCCAGCCGATCGCCCGCGCGTCAAAGCCAAAGCGCGCGGTCGCCCAGAAGCCCCAGGTCGCGGGATAGACCATATGCGCCAATTGCCAGAGGAACGCCCCAAGCAGCAGCGGCGCGGCGCGGCCGGCACGGAACAGCGGCGCGAACGCTCCCACGATATGGGCGTCGCGCAGGCGGAAGGGCCGCCGATGCTCCGTCGCCAGCGTTTCGGGCATCAGGAGGAACATCGCCGCCGCATTGGCCAGCGCCAGTACGGCGGCGGCGATGAACGGCGCGCGCAGCCCGCCATAGCTCATAAGACCGCCCAGCGCCGGGCCGACGATGAAACCCAGCCCGAACGCCGCGCCGATCAGGGCAAAGGCCGGCCCCCGGCGCTCGGGCGGGGTGACATCGGCGATCACCGAGCCGGCCGGGCCATAGACCGCGCCCGCCACCCCCGCGATCGCGCGGCCGAGGAACAGCCAGGCCAGCGTCGGAGCCCAGGCCATCAGCGCATAATCGATGCCGAACGACAGCATCGAGGCGATCAGCACCGGGCGGCGGCCATAGCGATCGCTGAGGTTGCCCAGCACCGGGCCCGCCAGGAACTGCGTGGCGGCGAATACCACCAGCATCCAGCCGCCCGCGCGCGTCGCATGCTCGATGTCACCGTCGCCAAGTGTAAGTAGCAGGCGTGGCGTGACCGGCGCGATGATGCCGAAGCCGATCGTGTCGATCAGCACGGCGGCCAAGGCGATCGGGATCGCGCGATGCTCGAATCGAATCACGGGCGCCGGACTGGCGGACAGGGGAGGGATCGAGATGGCATCGCCGGGGACGCTTCCACATGGCGCGGATCGTGGAAAGCAAAAAGCATCGTTCGCGGCGGCCCGGCAGTCCTGAGGCCCGGTATCGCTTGACGCAAAAGCCATGGGTTCAATAGGCGCAGCGCGATCGTGGCGCTGGATCGACGACACGGTGTGGGGCGTTGGCCGGGGAGAGGCATTGATGACCAGGACGGAGTTGCTGGGCGCTTGCGTGGTGCCGGTCTGCGTCATGGCGACGGCGGCTCCGGCATCGGCATCGGCGCAGGACGTCGTGGCCGGCGGTGCGGCCGATCGCGGGATCGCCGCCCCCGCCAGGCCGGGGCAAGGCGACATCGTGGTCACCGGCTCGATCATCCGCGGCACGCCGGAGGATGCGGCGCTGCCGGTCGACGTCATTGGGGCGGCGGAGCTTGAGCGCCGGGGCACCCCAACCGCGGTCGAGCTGTTCAAGGCCTTGCCGACGTCGAGTGCGGTGCTGGGCGACGCCAACCAGTTCGACAGCCGCAGCCAGGGCTCGGAAGGGATTGCCACCGCGAACCTGCGCGGCCTGAGTCCGCAACGGACCCTGGTGCTGCTCAACAGCCAGCGCTTGGCCACCGCGGGCAATCCGCTGCCGACGATCGACATCAACCTCCTGCCCTATGCCGCGCTCAGCCGGATCGAGGTCCTCAAGGACGGCGCGGCGGCCACTTACGGTTCGGACGCGATCGCCGGCGTCATCAACTTCATCACCCGGACCGACCAGGAAGGATTGCGCGCGGCGGGCAGCTATCGCGCGGTCCAGGATACCGACGGCGACGTCGACGTGTCGCTGAGCTTCGGCCATGTCGGTGACGGTTTCCGCTTCCTCGTCGCCGCCGGGTTCTACAAGCGCGGACAGCTTTTGGCGCGTGACCGCGATTTCGCGGTCCAGCCTTACGCCAATAATCCGCAAGGCGGCTGGACAGGCGGCGGCAATCCGGCGACGTTCGTCGGCGTCGGCGCGACCGGGGTGGCGGTGACGGGGCTTCAGGTCGACACCAGTTGCGCGCCGCTGGGCGGCTATGTTGGCGCCAACGGGCGGTGCTACACGCAATATTCGGGCTATGACGTGCTTGGCGACCTGGAGAAACGCGGCACGGTGTTCGTCGATTTCGCGGTCGACCTGGCGCCCAGGACGACGCTGGAACTGACCGCGCTTTACGGACGGACGGAAGTGCCGCATTTCGTCGCCTCGCCCAGCTTCATCCTGACCCAGGCGCCGTCGATCGCGGCGAAAGGCGGGACCAATCCCTCGCCCGGGGTGAACGGCTTCTACGTCCCCGCAACCAATCCTGGTTTCATCGCCTATCGCGCGGCCAACCCGGCGGCGTTGCCGGCGACCGCCACCGGCGCGGTGTTTCCGTTGCTGCTGTTCCGCCCGTACCTTGCCGGGGGCAATCCCGCCACGCTTGACGATTCGGACCTGTCCGGCGCGTCGCGCGGGCGGCTGACATCGGATTCGGTGCGGCTGACTGCCGAATTGAGCGGACAGGTCACGTCTGGCATCAGTTATAGCCTGGCGGCAACCTATCACGATTATTACCGCTATCGCGACGGATATGACGAGTTCGGCGATCGCGTGCAGCTGGCGCTGCGCGGCTTTGGCGGGCCGAATTGCAACGTCGCCGCCAACACCCCCGGCGCCAACGGCTGCCTGTGGCTCAACCCGTTCGGCAACGCCGTCACCCGCAATCCGGTGACCGGCGCGACCAACCCCCAGGGCAATGCCGCGCTGGCCAATTCGGCGGAACTGACCAACTGGTTCTTCCTGCGCTGGATCGCCCAGGTCGACACGCGACTGTTCGTGGTGGACGGGTCGATGACCGGCGATACCGGCATTACCCTGCCCGGCGGCACGATCCGGTTCGGCGTCGGCGGCCAGTATCGCCGTACCGCGATCGACACGATGTATGGCGTCAACAACAACCTGTCGGCCAATCCCTGCCGCGATACGCCGATCACCGGCAATACCGACTCGAACGCCTGCTCGCCCATTGCAACGGGCGGCGCGCCCAGTCCCGCCACCGGAGCTTTCGGGTTCCTCGGCACCCAGAATAACAGCTCCCTGAAGGGTAGCGTCCATGCCCTTTTCGGCGAGCTCCAGATCCCGTTGTTCGACCGTGTCAACGTCCAGGCGGCAATACGGTACGAAGATTATGGCGGCGGGGTGGGTTCGACCGTTGATCCGCAAGTGCGTGCCCGCTGGCAGGTGACCGGCTGGCTGGCGTTGCGCGGCGGCTATGGCACGACGTTCCGCGGGCCGACGCTGACCAATACGGCCCCTGATTTCATCACCGTGCTGCAATTGGTCGGATCGACCTTCACCCCGGTTGATGTCTATGGCAATGCGTCAGTGAAGCCCGAAAAGGCCCGGAACTATTCGGCCGGCGTCCTGCTGGGTCGCGGCAGGTTCAAGGCCAGCGTGGATTATTTCCGCTACGATCTGACCGACGTCATCGTCAGCGACCCGTTGTCGCCGATGGTCGCAACGTTGTTTCCCAGCGGCCAAGCGAATACGTGCGCGGCGAATCCCGGGCTGGCGGCGCGTTTCATCTTTTCGACCGGATCATGCACCGCGACGACCACGGTCGCCAACATCGCGCGGGTCAGGACCTTTCTGCAGAACGGCGCGACGCAGGGCAATTCGGGGCTGGATTTTTCTGCCGATTATGTGTCGTCGGACTTTCTCGGCTTGTCGCTGCGGTTCGGCGTGGGCGCCGACGTGACCTATACGCTGCACAACCGGATCAGCGACATCTTCGTCGCCGGTACGAGGGTGGCTCGCGCCTATGACGGGGTGGGGCTGCTCAACTACCAATCGACGCTGTATCCCGTGCCGCGATGGAAGGGGCAGGGGCATCTCGACCTCGGGGCCGGGCCGGTCGACGCACGGCTGACCGTCAGCTATGTCGGCGGTTTGCATGATCAGCGCTTTGACACGCGCACCGGACCCTTTGCGCCGGACACCTCGATTGCCACGCCGGGCGCCAGCCTGTTGCAGGGCGCTGACCTGGGCGAGTTCATTACCGCCGACCTCAACGTTCAGATCAGGGTGACGACCGCCGTGGTGCTGACGGGCACGGTGTTCAACATCCTCGACGCACGACCGCCATTCGCGCGTGAGGATTTCAACTATGAGCCGCTGATCGGCACTGCCTCTGGCCGGATGGTCAAGATCGGCTTTGCGAGCAGGTTCTGAGCAAACGGACTCTGATGCCGTCGCTCGGCGAGACACAAGTAGTAAACGTACTGTTGCGTCGGACGCCGGCCGGTGACAGTTTCCGCCAGTGAAAATGTGACGGTTTGGTGGGGAGAAAATCATGAAGGCGATTGGTTTTGGTATTTTGCTCGCGGGAACCGCCTTGGTCACTGGCTGCGGTGAGGGCGACGGCAATTCGACCGTGGCGGGAACGACGGAGGCCCCAGGGGGTGGCGGCGATGTCCAGCTGATTCCGGACACGACGATCGGCGCGACCTATGGCGCGACCGGTCCACGCAAATGCTCGACCAAGAAGGTCCCGGCCAACGGTCCGCCGTCCCCCGACGTCATCGCCAAATACGTGATCTGCGGCGCAGAGGGCGTCATGTCGTCAAACGTCTATCTGCTCGACCAGGTCGTCGTTTCCGCCGTAGCGCCGGGCCGGCCGTACAACCCAAATGAAGATGTCAACATGTCGAACATCGACATCAACAAGCCCGTCTATGCGATCAAGGGCAGCCTGGTTGGTTATCAGTGCGCCGAGGTGCAGAAGCCGGGCCAGGATTTCGGCAAGCAATATGACAAGGGATCGAACTGCAATCGCACCCCGCAACCCAATGCTCACGGCCTGTGTTTCCAGGACACGTTCGGTGACTGGTCTTGCTCGCTGGTGGATGTCGACGCGCCGATCAATCCCGAACGCGAAAAGCCGGCGCCCTGACCGCTATTTGCGCGGCCTGACCGGACGCATCAGCCCTTCCTGCGCGACACTGGCGACCAGCCGGCCGTCGCGGGTGAAGATCCGCCCGCGGTTGATGCCGCGGCCATGGCCGGACCATGGGCTGTCCATCGCATAGAGCAGCCACTCGTCCGCGCGGAACGGTTCGTGCAGCCATAAGGCATGGTCGAGGCTGGCGCCTTTGAAGCCGTGGGTGAAAAATCTGATGCCGTGGGGGTTCATCGCCGTGGCCATCAATCCCATGTCGCTGGCATAGGCCAGGATCGCGCGATGCAGCGCGGGATCGTCGGCGAGTGGCTTCATCGTCTTGAACCAGCAATGATTGACTGGATCGCGCGGAGCTTCGGACAAGCCGTCGGGTTCGACCGTGCGAAAGTCGATCCCGCTCGACGACCGCAGGCGCGCCTGATGCGCCTCGGGCGTGACCGGCGACATCCTGGCGCGCACCTCCGATTCCGACGGCAGATCCTCGGGGCCGGGCAGGTCGGCAGGCATGGCATCCTGGTGATGCAGCCCCTCTTCAAACGGCTGGAACGATGCCGCCATGTTCAGGATTGGCTGGCCGTTCTGTGTGGCAATGACCCGCCGCGTCGCGAAGCTTCGCCCGTCGAAGTCTCGGACCACCCGGAAGATAATCGGCAGCGCATCGTCGCCCGGGCGCATGAAATAGGCGTGGAGCGAATGCGCATCCTTGCCGTCGGTCGATCGCTGCGCCGCCTGCAATGCCTGGGCGATCACCTGTCCGCCATAGACTCGCCCATGCGCAAGTGGTTGGCGCGCGCCGCGGTATAGGTCGGTGTCGATCCGCTCGACGTCGAGTAATTCGACAAGATCGATCGGGTGTGGTGACTCATCGGACATGGACTGGTCGACGCTCATGTGCGCGCCTTAGCACGTGCCGGCGAAAGGGGGAGCCTGCACGTTGCTCGCCATCTATCTCGAGCCGGTTCTGCACCCATGGCTGTCCGCCAGCCTGGCGCAACTGGTCGGCCGCCTGCCCTTTCGCCGCATCGGCCATGCCCCAGCGAGCGCCGTGTCGCTGCAGGAATCTAAGGTGTTGGCGGGCGGCGCAATTAAGCGCTAGCGTGGCTTATGCGCGAAACTCTCGCGATATGGTTGGGGGATAGTTCACCAATGCTGACGGACAATTTCCTGCGCGGGCGCCGCCGCCAGGAACTTAGCGATATCGAGCGGCGCACGTTGGAGGATGTAATGTCCGCCCCCGTTACGCTGCCGCGGCGGCAGACCGTCACTCATCGTGGTGACGTGGTGACCAAAAGCACGTTCCTGGTCTCCGGTTTCATGTGCCGTTACATGGATGGTGCCAACGGCCTTCGGCAATTGGTCAGCGTGCAGACGCCGGGGGACTTCGTCGACCTGCACGGTTATCCCCTGCAGCGGCTCGACCACGACATCGCCACCCTGGGCGAATGCACCGTGGCCTATGCGCCCCACGACAAGCTGACCGAGCTCATGGAACGCTTTCCGCACCTTGGCCGGGTGCTGTGGTTCTCCACGCTGCTCGACGCCGCAATGCACCGCGAGTGGATTTTTCGGCTGGGTCGGCTCGATGCGAACGGGCGCGTCGCGCATATGTTGTGCGAGACCTATGCGCGGCTCGACGCGGTGGGCCTGGTCACCGACGGCAGCTTTGCATGGCCGCTGACCCAGCAGGACCTGGCGGAGGCGTGCGGGCTGACCGCGGTTCATGTCAACCGAACCTTGAGGGTATTGCGCGAAGCCGGGATGGTCGAAGTGTCGGACCGCGTGGTGAATATGCTGGATTGGAACCGCCTGGCAACCACCGCCGAATTTCAGGCGGATTATCTCTACTTCGACGATCACGTTCGGACACCATAGTCTGCATAGTCTGCGCCGCCGACGATTTGGCGAACCTTGTCGCATGGTAAGGCGACCATGCAGGTCGCGTGGACCTGCCGGATAGGGGTGACGCGCGTCGCGAATTGGCGCAAACGGGTGGCCATGTCCGGGGAACAGGGGATCGGCGCGTCGCTGTCGGCGGCGATTGGCGGGGCGGCGGCGGTGGCGGTCGAGCCCGACGACACGCCCGTCGCCAACGACCTGCCGGACGATGCCCACCATCAGGGCATCGCCAGCCAGCGCGACCGGATGCTCGCGGGGTTGACGCTCATCGCCGGAATCGGCCTGTTGCTGGCGCTGCCCTTTGCTCTCCGGGCGGGGGCCGAATTCTTCCTGCCGACGACCATCGCGCTGGTCATCGCGATCGCGCTGGTGCCGGTGCTCGAATGGCTGGAGCGGCGCGGCCTGCCGGGATGGGTGGCGGCGGCGATTTGCGTGGTCAGCTTCCTGGCCGCGGCCAACGCCGCGCTGGCGGCCGTGGTGGTGCCGGCGATCGAGTTCTTCCGCCTGCTGCCCGACCGGATCGACCGCATCCAGACGAATTTGGCGCCGGTGTTCGATCTATATTCCAGCCTGCAATCCTATGTCGACAGTACGATCACGCGGTTCGCGGCATCGAACGCCGTGCGCCAGCCGACCGCCGCCGCGGTGTCGCCGCCCAATTCGCTGCTCGAACTGGCGGCCACGTCGGCGCCGAACGCGATCGTCCAGGTATTCTTCGCGATACTGGTGGTGTTCTTCTTCCTGGCCGGCTGGACCGGCACCCGGCGTCGCACGATCACCAGCCGGTCGAGCTTTGGTGGCGCGATGGCGACCGCGCGGGTGATCCAGAACGTGGTCGACGACGTCTCCGCCTATCTGGGGACGATCACGATCATCAACGTCTGCCTTGGCGCTGTGGTGGCGCTGGTGCTGTGGCTGATCGGGATGCCGTTTCCCCTGATGTGGGGCGGGATCGTCGCCTTGCTCAACTACGTGCCTTATTTCGGGCCGATCCTCGCCGCCCTGCTGCTGGCGGTGGGTGGATTGATGACCTTTACGGACATCTGGCTGGCCTTGCTGCCCGCCGCGCTGATGCTGGGCTGCCACCTGCTGGAAGCAAATGCGGTGACGCCGTTCATCGTCGGTCACCGGCTGACGATCAGCCCCGTGCTGATCCTCGTCTCGCTGAGCTTCTGGGGCTGGGTGTGGGGCACGCCGGGCGCGCTGCTCGCGGTGCCGCTGCTGATCATCATCCAGACCGTGATCGGCGCCGCCGGCAAGCCCGACATTGCCGGGTTTCTGTTTGAACGGGGCACGCTGGTCAGCGGGCGCACGCGCCACCGCCGCGGCGGCGAGTGAAACCTGGCACAAGCGTTGACAGCCCCTAACGCCTCGCTTAGGTGCCGCGCCTCACGCTTACAAGCGGGTGTAGCTCAGTTGGTTAGAGCGCCGGCCTGTCACGCCGGAGGTCGCGGG
>NZ_CAXTHV010000049.1:0-11937 GCF_964244265.1 uncultured Sphingomonas sp.
GAGATCGGGGTCAACCTGGCGGTGTCGCTCCACGCCGTGACCAAGGACGTCCGCGACGAGATCGTCCCGATCAACCGCAAATACGGGATCGAGGAGCTGCTCCAGGCCTGCGCCGACTATCCCGGCGCCAACAATGCGCGCCGGATCACGTTCGAATATGTGATGCTCAAGGACAAGAACGACAGCGATGCCGAGGCGCACGAGCTGGTCCGGCTGATCCGCAAGTACAAGCTGCCGGCCAAGGTCAACCTGATCCCGTTCAACCCGTGGCCGGGCGCGCCCTATGAATGTTCGACGCCGGAGCGGGTGCGGGCATTCTCGAACATTGTGTTCGAGGCGGGGATTTCGGCGCCGATCCGCACCCCGCGCGGCCGCGACATCGACGCCGCCTGCGGGCAGCTGAAGACCGCGAGCGAAAAGAAGAGCCGGGCGGATCTGGACCGGCAGGCGGAGGCGAAGCCGGCGGCTTTGGCGTGAGCACGTCGTGATCCCGGCAGGGTCATGAGAGCCCGACATTTCGGGCCGGGGAACTCAAAGCGACCGCGCTATCTCTCGTCCCGCACCCTCTCATCCCGCACCATCGCCTCGCGCAAAATGGCGTTGATCCGCGTTTGATAGCCCTTGCCCTTGGCGCGTAGCCATTGGAGCACATCGGCGTCGATGCGTATCGTCGTCGATTGCTTGATCGGCCGATACAGCGGATGCTGACGGCGATCGCGAAAGCGAATGACATTCTCGAACTTCACTTCGGGGATATCGCTCGTATCGATATCCTCGTCGCGCATCGCGGCCAAGCGTTCAAGTTCAGCGCGCTCCGCATCCGTCAGCGACGGCGGGTTGTCGATGTCAAAGCTGCTGCGCACGTACATGTCGTCCATAATTTCGCCTTTCGCCCGGGGTCGCGTATCGCGCCGATATGATTCGGATGATCTTGTCCTCACCATCGACATATGTGTGAGCAACGATCATGACCGCCAAGCCACCAGCATCGCCGATCGCCTGCCACCGAAACTCACCGCCTTCGGCTCGATCCTGTTCGACTAAAACGAACGGATCGGCGAAGACGCGACGCGCGATTTCAAATCGAACGCCATGCTTGCGTTCGTTGCGCAATGCCTTTGCCGGATCCCGGTCGAACAAGAGCGACACGGATCAATGTTACTACAAAGTCGTATGAACGACGAGTGATTAATTTCCTCCTCCCCCTCGCCGCCGGCCTGATCGGCGGTGCGATGAACGCGCTGGCCGGGGGTGGCACCTTTGCGACACTTCCCGCGCTGATTGCGCTCGGGCTGCCGGCGAACACCGCCAATGCGACGTCGAACGTCGCACTGCTGCCCGGGGCCGGAGCCAGCGCGTGGGCGTTCCGCGACGAACTCGGCCCGGTGGGCGGGGTCGATGTGCGGCTGCTCGCGGCGATCACCTTTGTCGGCGGGCTGGCCGGCAGCGTGCTGCTGGTGCTGACGCCGAGCCGGGCATTCGACGTCATCATCCCGTGGCTGCTGCTGTTCGCCTTCGTCGTCATCCTGGTCGGCCGGCGGGCGGCGGGATGGCTGCACGACCGAGCGACGATCGGGCGTCGCACGCTGCTCGTCGCACAGGGCCTGCTCGGCATCTATGGCGGCTATTTCGGCGGCGGCGTCGGCCTGATGACCACGGCGATGTACGGCCTGCTGGCCGACGTCCAGCCGCGCGCGCTGTTCGCGCCGCGCACGCTGATGCTGGCCATCGCCAATTTGGCCGCGGCCGGCGTGTTCGTCATCGCCGGGCTGGTGGCATGGGCGGCGTGCCTGCCGATGCTGGTCGGGGCGATCATGGGCGGCTGGCTCGGCGCGGCGCTGGGCAAGCGGCTGCCCGCCGGCGCGGTCAGGGCGTGGACATTGCTGGTGACCGGCGCGACGACGATCGTGTTCTTCCTCCGGGTCTACGCCTGATCGCCGCTACCATGGTCCAGCCATATCGACGCAAGCTCATCCGGTATGCCGTCGGACCGGCAATTTGATCCACTGTCATCAGCCGATTCGGCGGGGCAATCCGGTCCGCTCGACGCGTGGGTTCACCATCCTTGCAACGGAGATAGCGATGACTGTTCACGTATCCGCGGTCCGGTGGAAAACCCTTAGGCATATCGCCGATGTCGATCCGATCGGCGGGAGCATCTCGTCCGTCCGATGAGCAAGCGCGAGCTCGACCTGGCCGGCGTCACCGCGCAGACCACGATCGTCCGCTTCGACGATAATGGCTATCATCAGAATTGCGGGTGCGATCCGCGGACCACCGGTCATCACCACAAGTAAATCGGGGCCGGGGCCGGGGGGCGGACAGTCGGTCGCCCGGAAGGGCGCGGCGACGAATCCGACGCCGCCGAATGTTGATCCGGCGGTGACCCGCCCACCGCCGGCAGCTCGGCCATCGTGCGGCACGCTTTGGGGATATCGCGATTCGAGCTATGGCCGTTTCGTGACCGAGCCAGAGCCTTCCGACGCGGTGGAACCGCCAGAGCCGACATCGCCGGCACCCGGCCCGACGATCTATCGCCACCGCCTGCCGACGCGAGTCTGGCACTGGGTCAATGCCGTCGCGATCTTCATCATGATCGGCAGCGGGATCGGCATCCTCCAGGCGCATCCGCGGCTATATTGGGGCGATTACGGCGCCAATCCCGATCAACCGTGGTGGCGGATGGACTGGGCGCCGGCGTGGCTGAACCAGGCGCTCGACCTGATGACGATTCCCGCCGGCTACAATCTGGCGATCTCGCGCCGCTGGCATCTGCTGTTCGCGCTCGTGCTGGGGTTCGCGCTGCTCGGCTTCATGGTGACGAGCCTGCTTAACCGCCATTTCCAGCGCGACCTCAGGGTCCGCGCCGCGGAAATGGCGCCGCGCCATCTGCTCGCCGACGCGATCGCGCACCTGAAGTTCCGGTTCCACAATGCCGACGACGCCACCGCCTATAACACCTTGCAGAAGCTGGCTTATGTCGCGGTGATTTTCGTGCTGATCCCGGCGATGCTGCTGACCGGGCTGGCAATGTCGCCGGCGATGGATGCGGCGTGGCCGTGGTTGCTGGTGGCGACCGGCGGGCGGCAGTCGGCGCGGTCGATCCACTTCCTGGCGGCCACCAGCCTCCTGGGTTTTGTCATCGTCCACCTCGTGCTGGTAATCCTGGCCGGCATGGGCAACGAAATACGCTCGATGGTTACCGGCCGCTGGCGGCTGCCCGCCGACGCGCATGCGGCGCCGCCGGCCGGTCCCGAACCGGAGCCCGCCGAATGACGCTGATCACCAGACGGGGGCTGGTCGCGGGGGCCGGGGCCGGGCTGATGCTGTCGGGATGCGATCGCGCAGCGCAGGTGCCGGCGATACGCAAGATCCTGTTGTCGGGTGATCGGGTCAATCGCGGGCTGCAACGCGCGCTCGGCAACCGCACCGCGATGGCACCTGAATTCCGCCCCGACCAGATGTCGCCGCTATTCAGAGTCAACGGTACCGCCAACCCCGACACGCCAGACTATAACGCCCATGCCGCGAGCAATTTCGCCGACTGGCGGCTGACGGTCGGGGGGCTGGTCGAGCGTCCGTTGTCGATCTCCATCGCGCAATTGCGGTCGCTGCCCGCGCGCAGCCAGATCACCCGCCACGATTGCGTCGAGGGGTGGAGCGCGATCGGCAAGTGGACCGGGCCGATGCTGGGGTCGATCCTGAAGCTGGCGGGGCTGCGGGATACGGCGCGCTATGTCGTGTTCACCTGCGCCGATCTGTATGCGGGGCACAATTACTACGAATCGCTCGACCTGGTCGATGCCTTCCATCCCCAGACGATCCTGGCCTGGGCGATGAACGACCAATTGCTTACCGTCGGCCACGGCGCGCCGGTGCGGCTGCGCGTCGAGCGCCAGCTCGGCTACAAGAACGCGAAATTTGTCATGGCGGTCGAGGCCATCGCCAGCCTGGACGGGATCGGCAAGGGCAAGGGCGGCTATTGGGAAGACGCGGTGGGCTATGACTGGTATGCCGGGATTTGAGCGGCGGCAGAATGTACCATCAGCATGTTTCGAACAGCCCCCAAGTCTTTCCATGGCCGTAATCGCCCGATAGCAGCGCCACATGGCCCTGATCGATCGCTTCTTCGCCCGAGCATTCAAGCGCGGCACGCTGACCGTCACCTATGCCGACGGCACGATCCGCAGCTTCGGTAGCGCGGAGCCGGGCTTTCCCGACGTCGCGATCCGCTTCAGCCATGCCCGCGTGCCCGGCCAGATCGTCCGTAACCCAGGGCTGGGCGTGGCCGAGGCGTTCATGGATGGGCGGCTGGCGATCGAGCGCGGCGACATCATGGACCTGTTGTCGCTGGCGACCGCGAACAACCGGTGGGAGGCGTATGACGGGGCGCTGGAACCTGGCGCGGTGGCGCGCGCCATGGGTGCGGTGAAGGGGCGGATCGACCGATTCAACCGCGCCCGGTCGGCGCGCCGCAACGTGAAGGCGCATTACGACATCGGCAATGCGCTCTACGACCTCTTCCTTGACGCCGACCGCCAATATAGCTGCGCTTACTTCCTCGATCCGGGCAACGAGACGCTGGAACAGGCGCAGCGCGACAAGAAGGCGCATATCGCGGCTAAGCTCGCGCTGAAGCCGGGGATGAAGGTGCTCGATATCGGCTGCGGCTGGGGCGGGATGGCGCTCTATCTCCACCAGCATTACGGCGTCGAGGTCCTGGGCGTCACGCTGAGCGACGAGCAGATCGCGACCGCCAAGGCGCGCGCCGCCGCCGCCGGGGTCGCCGACCATGTCCGCTTCGAGCTGGTCGACTATCGCGCGGTCACCGGCCGGTTCGACCGGATCGTGTCGGTCGGCATGTTCGAACATGTCGGTCCGCCCCAATATCGCACCTTCTTCCGCAAGTGCCGCGACCTGCTGACCGAGGACGGGGTGATGCTGCTCCACACGATAGGTCGCGCCGGCAAGCCCGGGGTCACCGACGCCTTCACCGCGAAATACGTCTTCCCCGGCGGCTACATTCCCGCCCTGTCGGAGATTGCGCGCGGCTATGAGGGCCTGAAATACTACATGACCGACGTCGAGGTGCTGCGGCTGCACTATGCCTATACGCTGCGCGAATGGTATGACCGCGCGGTCGCCAGCCGTGACGCGATCGTCGCCCTGTACGACGAGAAGTTCTTCCGTATGTGGACCTTCTATCTGGCGGGGTCGTACGTCAGCTTTCGGTATGGCAGCATGGTCAATTACCAGCTGCAATTCGCCCGCGACCGGTTCGCGCTGCCGATCACCCGCGACTACATGGCCGGGGAGGAAGCGCGGCTGCGCGGCGCGCCGCGCTGACGGCGATCGTGCGCTCGCCACTTTCGCCCGTGCGCCGGAATCCCTAGTTTGGACCGGTGACGTCTTCCCCGATCTCCGCCCGTATCGCCGACGGCGTCGCATCGGTCCCGGCCGCGCAATGGGATGCCTGCGCCGGCACCAACCCGTTCCTCAGCCATGCCTTCCTGACCGCGCTGGAGCAATCGGGCAGCGTCGGGGGGAGCAGCGGGTGGCAGCCGCTGCCGATCCTGATCGACGGCAGCGACGGCGCGCCCGCGGCGATCGCCCCGGCCTATGCCAAGAGCCACAGTCAGGGCGAATATGTCTTCGACCATGGCTGGGCCGAGGCGTGGCAGCGGGCCGGGGGCGCCTATTACCCCAAGCTTCAGGTCGCCGCGCCCTTCACTCCGGCGCCGGGGCCGCGGCTGCTGCTGCGCGACGGGCGGCTGGCGTCCGCGCTGATCGCCGCGATCGAGGCGGTGACCGACCAGAACGCGCTGTCTTCGGCGCATGCGACGTTCATCGCGCCCGACCAGCTGCCGCTGTTCGAGGCGGCCGGGTGGTTGACGCGCGCGGGCACGCAGTTCCACTGGCATAATGACGGCTATGCGGCATTCGACGACTTCCTGGCCGCGCTCTCCAGCCGCAAGCGCAAGGCAATCCGCCACGAACGGGCAAAGGCGGTCGAGGGCCTGACGATCCGCCATGTCACCGGCGCCGGGGTGGGGGAGGGGGTTTGGGACGCCTTCTGGATATTTTACCAGGATACCGGCACCCGGAAATGGGGTCGCCCGTACCTGATGCGCGCCTTTTTCTCGCTGCTTGGCCAGGCGATGCCGGATCGCGTGCTGTTGATCCTGGCCGAGCGCGACGGCCGGCCGATCGCCGGCGCGCTGAACCTGATCGGCGACGACACGCTGTACGGCCGCTATTGGGGCTGCACTCAGGACGTGCCGTTCCTCCATTTCGAGCTGTGCTATTACCAGGCGATCGAGGCCGCGATCGCGCGCGGGCTGAAAACGGTCGAGGCCGGCGCGCAAGGCGAGCACAAGCTGGCGCGGGGCTATGTCCCGGTCACGACCTGGTCGGCGCATTACATACCCGACCGCAATTTTCGGCGCGCCGTCGCCGACTTCCTGGTGCGTGAGCGCGCCGGCGTGGCCAGCGAACAGGATTATCTGGGCGAGTTGACCCCGTTCAAAAGGGGCTGATCGCGCGGCACCGGTACCGGCCGGACGCGCGGCGGGTCCATCGCCAGCCCCGGCCAGCGCAGCTCGGCATCGCTCACCTGGGGTCCCGGCTGGCCGTGATCGACCTTGTACAGCACGCTCGACCCGCTGCGCCAGATCGGCACCAGCCCGGCGGCGAAGCGCGGGTCGAACGCCGGCGGCTGGATCAGCCAGACATAATCGAACGCCGCGCGCGGGAAGCGCGCTAGGCTGCGGCTGATCGGGCGCCACCATTCGCGCGGGCATTGCACGCTGGTGACGATCTGCGACGGGTCATGCGCAAAGCCGCGGGCGACGCGGTATTTGGTGGTCAGCAATTGCGCGCCGGCCATCGACCATTGATCGTTGGTATAGGCCATCCGCCGCTCCAGCGCGAGCGCGGGCAGATGCTCCAGCCGCGTCATCAGCCAGTCGTTGCGGCAATTCTCGCCGACGAAGCTGACCAGTCGCGCGCCCGGCGGCACATGATCGAGCGCGGCGAGCTCGCGGTCATAGCGCTGGTCGAACAGCCAGTAGCTGATCGTCGTCCCCCCGGTCCTGACCAGCACGAACGCCAGCCCCAGCATCGCCAGCCTGGCGGCACCGCGCGGCGACAGGATCGGCCGCGGGCGGATCGCGACCAGCGCGATCGCGATCATGAACGGCGCCAGCCGCATGTCGGCATAGGCCGATCCGAACACGATCCGCGGCAGCACCAGGAACACCGCCATCAGGAACAGCGCCGACAATCCCAGATTGCGCGAATATTCCAGATTGGGGTCACGAAAGCCGCGATACAGGACCAGCCCCAGCACCGCCGTCGAGCCAAGATCGAACGCCATCCAGCGGTCGCGCAGGATCATCGTCAGCCAGGTGGTCTTGGCCTGCCAGTTGAACCAGTCGGCGGTCTCTCCGGTGACATGCTGGCCGCTGCGCCACACGATCATCAATACCAGCGGCAACGCCAACGGGAGGCAGCCGATCGCGGCCCGAACCCATGACTTCAGCCAGGATGCCGGGCCGGTGCCGGTGCGCCGGTCATGCTCGCGCACCATTTCCGCCGAAAAGGCGAGCACGCCCAGCACGCCCCAGCCGAAGGTGTGGCAGATCCACAAGGCGCAGGACAGCGGCACGAAGATGATCGCCCGCAGCCCGACGCGGTCGAGCCGCGCCAGCCGCAGCCACAAGGCGAATGACGGCAGCGCGATCGCCATCGAGAGCGCGAAGTTGACGAAGCCGAACTGGAACGGATAGCAATAAGCGATCGGCAGCGCGAACAGCGCGGTCGCGGGGATCCGCCCATGGACCTCGCGCGCGATGCCGAGCAGGCCGACCACGATCAGCGGCGGGATCGTCAGCACGATCAGCTTGACCGCCAGCTCCAGCCCCAGCACCCGGCCGAGCAGTTCGACCAGCAGGTCGACGCCCAGATTACCGATCAGCGACCAGTTGAAGTCATACCAGTCGGTCAGCCACTGATATTGGTGGAGGTCGAGCTGGACGCGATACCGCCCCATATGGCCGGGCAGGTCGACCAGCGGCGGGATATCGGGCCATAGCAGCGGCAGCATCGCCAGCAGCGCCATCGCAACGACGAACCCGCGCGTCTGCCACCAACGGTGCGCCGGCGGTTGCTGATCCCCCATCATACCCGCGTTTAGGGCTTGGATGCGGGTTCCGACAAGGCCTTGCTTGGCGACGTGCGGGGTTCGGCGACGATCCGCCACACCATCGCCGGCGAACCGGGCAGCGGAACCGGCTGGAGCCAGCCGAACCGCTCACCTCGCTCCAACCGCGCCCACAGCCCGTTCGGGGCGGCATATTTGTACAACTCCATCTCGTTCTCGCCCGGACAGGCGGCGAGCAGCGTCGCGCCGCTTGCGGTGACAATCGCACGCGCGGTGGCGGGATCGGCGGTGAAGGCGTCGATTACCTGCTTCATCGCCGCCGAGTTCCGGTGATAGCCGCCGGCGATCGCCCGGTGGGAGGTCCAGGCGATCAGCGTCGGGCTGACGTCGATCGGCGCAAAGACCAGAGCCGATGGCAATCGGCCCAGATCCGCGATCTCGCGGCCATGATAGCACATCCGCACGGCGCGCGGCCGGGGGCCGGTGGTGTGAACGGGGATCGGGGCGACGAGCGCCGCGTGAAGGCTGATCGCGGCGCTGACCGCTAGACCGGGGCTCGCCGCAAGGAAAGCGCCGGCGGTGGCGAACGTGCGGGGCAATACCGGGCCGATCCGCCGTGCCGGAGTCAGCAGGCGGTTCAGCAGCCACGCTCCGCCCGGCAGCGCCAGCGCATTGGCGGTGGCGCCGCTGCGCATCACCAGCAGCGACAGGACAAAGGCGGCGAGCGCCAGCGCCAGCACGATCGTCCAGCGGATCCGCGCGGCCCCCGCCAATTCGCGCCACGCCAGAACGCCGCCGACAAAGCCGGCAAATGGGAAGCTGATGGTCAGCAGCGCCCAGCCCGGCTCCTGCTCCCACACCGGCAGGCCTTCGGAAACGTTCCGATACCAGAAGCGATAGACTTCCGGATCAAGCGTGGCGAACGGCCCGGCGAGGCACTCGGGCGCCGCCAGCCGGATCGTGACGAGCGCCGCAACCCCGGCCGCGCCGAGCAGGGCGACCCGCAGCACGAAGGATCGCGGGGAAAGTGCAACGGCGGCCCCCGCGCACACCGCTCCGGCGGCAAGTGCGGCGATCCACGCCGGGGCAAGCGCATCGCAGGCGGCTGCGAACATCCCCGGCCCGCGCGTCGCGGCGTGCAGCAGCACCGCCGCTGCGACGATCGTCCCGAGCAGCGCCAGTACCTGCGCGCGCCGTGCCGGATCGAACGCCCAGCCGAGCAGCGCCACGCCCAGGATCGCGACGGTAATCGGCAACCCTTCCAGCGACACGGTGAGCAACGTCGCCAATGCCAGGCCGATCAGCGCGCCCGTTCGCGCGGAAGCCTTGCCGACCAGCAGCACGACCGCCGCCAGTGCCAGCACGATCTGCCAGCCATGATGGTCGATCCTCAGGGGGCGGAGCTGGTACAGCAGCGGCACCGACAATGGCGCCAGCAGCAGCGAGAGCTTGGCCGTCGCGAGATCGCTCGTTCGCCGGGTCAGCTCCGCCCCCAGAGCCATCACGGCCAGCAACGTGGCGAGCGGCACGCCGACCAGCGCAATCCGGATCGCCGCAGCGGATCCGAACAGCGGGTCCGCCACCAGCAGCACGGCCGCCAGCGGCAGGTCGACCAGGCGCGACCAGTGCATCGGGAAATCGCCGTGGTTCAGCCGGTGCTGCCCGACGTCCCACCAGCTTTGCCCGCCCAGCCAGTCGCGCACCTCCAGCAGGCGCATCGCGTCGTCGGGGTCGGGGAACCACAGGTGCGTGGTCGCCCGCACCGACACCAGCGCCAGCACCGCCGCCGCCACTGCCCAGGCGACCAGGACGGCGCCTCGGAGCCGCGGCTCGGTCACGCCCTCAGGCCGCCAGGCGGGACGGGACCGCGCGGACGCTTGCCAGCGCCGCGCGTTCACCCTCGCTGCCGGCTTCGTGATATTCGGCGTCCTCGTTAACTGCCCAGATGTCATACAGCCGCTCGCCCGCGACGATGTTGCGCACCGTCAGCATGGCGGTCATCATCGCATGGTCCTGATTGTTGTAGCGATGCATCCCGTTGCGTCCGACCAGATGCAGCGTCGGGTAACGCGCCGCCAATTCGGCACGCATCGCCTCCACATTCTCCCGGTACGCATCGTCATAGACCGGATAGGCTTTTTCCTGGCGCACCACCTGACCGCCGACCACATTCGCGGGGTCGCATAGGCCGAGCGTCGCCAGCTCCCTGGTGGCCAGCGCGACGAGGTCCTCGTCGGTCGCGGACCATAGGCCGTCGCCCTCGAAGCAGAAATATTCGAGGCCTACGCATGCGAGTTGCGGGTCCGGCACCATCTCGGGTGACCAACTGCGAAAGTTCTGCACGCGGCCGACCTTCACGCGCGGGTCGTGAATGTAGATCCAATTGTCGGGGAACAGGTCGTCCGAGCGGATCATCAGCGCGACCGTCAGGAAATCACGATAGCCGAGGTTGAGCGCGTTGGGCAGCGTCTGCGGCAGCGGGTGGATCCGCCCGGCCAGTTCGCGCATCGGCGCCGAGGAGATGACATGGGCCGCGCTGATGATCTGCGTCTCGCCGTCCCGCTTGACCGCTACGCGCCAGCGGGCTGTCGCCTCGTCAAAGCTCAGCTGGTGGAGCGAGGTCGCCATTTCCACGCGGTTGCCGCCCACCATCACGCGGTCGCGCGCGGCGTCCCACATCATGCCCGGCCCCTGGCGCGGGTAGCGGAAGGTCTCGAGCAGGCTCTTCACGGCCATGCCGTCGTTGCTGCGCCTGTGCAGGCCGAGCGAGCGTTTCAGCCCGTCGACCACCGCGCCGCCGAGGCTCAGCCCCTTGATCCGTTGCGCCGCCCAGTCCGCCGACATCGCGTCGCACGGCATGCCCCACACCTTCTCGGTATAGGTCTTGAAGAAGATCGAATAGAGCTTGTGGCCGAACTGATTGACCACCCATTGCTCGAAGCTCCTGGGGTTCTTGTGCGGGAACATCTTCCACCGCGCATAGCTCGCCATGCACAAGGTCGAGCGCCAGATGCCCAGGTTCATCAACGCCTCGAACGCGCGCAAGGGGTAGCTGTAGAACTTGCCCTCGTAATAGATGCGGCTCATCCGCGGGCGCTCGATGAAGTCGTCGGGTAGGATCTCGTTCCACAGGTCGACCACTTCCTTCGACTTGGAAAAGAAGCGGTGCCCGCCGATGTCGAAGCGGAAGCCCTCATGCTCCACCGTGCGGCTGATGCCGCCGACATAGACCGGGTCCTTTTCGATCACGGTCACGCGGTAGTCGAGCTTGGTCAGCTGATAGGCGGCGGTAAGCCCGGCCGGCCCCGCGCCGATGATCGCCACGTCGACCGACCTGTCCTGCTGCATGCGTGCGTGCCCCTGAGGAAGACGAGCCTTCCGGGGCCGAGGATGTGGCGGCAAATACCTAAGTCATGGTTAATGAACGGCAGGAATTCGCGCGTGACACGCCGGCCGCCATCGTCCCCGTGCGGGGGTGCCGACCGGACGCGGCGGGTCTATCGATCGCGCCGCCCCAGCAGCCTGAGGCGGAGCGCGTTCAGCTTGATGAAGCCCGCCGCGTCGCGCTGGTCGTACGCGCCCTGGTCGTCCTCGAAGGTCACGACCTTTTCCGAATAGAGCGAGTAAGGCGATCTGCGCCCGGTCACGATCACGCTGCCCTTGTAGAGCTTGAGCCGGACGGTGCCCGCGACCTTTGCCTGGCTGTGGTCGATCGCGGCCTGGAGCATCTCGCGCTCCGGGCTGAACCAGAAGCCGTTGTAGATCAGCTCGGCATA
>NZ_CAXTHV010000050.1:0-11730 GCF_964244265.1 uncultured Sphingomonas sp.
CCCTTCTTGAGGTCGAAGATCATCGCCGAATAGGTCTCGACCGAGCCGATGCCGTAGAGACACGAGACCGACGCGACGATGATGACGTCGTCGCGCTCCAGCAGCGAGCGGGTGGCCGAATGACGCATCCGGTCGATGCCCTCGTTCACCGAGCTTTCCTTCTCGATGTAGGTATCGGATCGGGGGACGTAGGCCTCGGGCTGGTAATAGTCGTAATAGCTGACGAAATATTCGACCGCATTCTCGGGGAAGAACGACTTGAACTCGCCGTAGAGCTGGGCGGCAAGGATCTTGTTGGGTGCGAGGATCAGCGCCGGACGCTGCAAGGCCTCGATGACCTTTGCCATCGTGAAGGTCTTGCCCGAGCCGGTAACGCCGAGCAGCACCTGGTCCTTGTCGCCCGCCAGCGCGCTCGCCACCAGCTCGGCGATCGCCGTCGGCTGGTCGCCCGAGGGGGTATATTCGCTGACGAGCTTGAACGCCTTGCCGCCCTCGACCTTCTCCGGCCGCTGCGGGCGGTGAGGGACGAAGGCCGGCCCGGTCTCCGGCTCGGCGAGGCTGGTGCGGATCTGGATGGCCATTGCTAGCAATATGGGGAGCAAGGCCGCGACCCGCAACGAAGCGGGAACGCGATCGCACTGATTTCGGGAGGCGGGTGGGGTGGGCTGATAACGGCGGCGCGTGGCCGGCGTCAGGCCGGCGGCTCCAGCGTCAATTCACGGAGCGAAAGGGGCGGGTAGACGACCTGCTTGTTTCCGAAACGAGCGCGCAGGACGTGTTCGCGGCGGCCGTGGCCATCCTCGTCCGGCTCTTCCAAGTCGTTGAAATCGAACTCCGCGGCGAACTTGCCGTGATCGATCGTGTATTGCATCGATGTCCAGCGCTTGTCGGCCGGCTACAAGCACCAGGCGTCCATCAAAAGGTCGGAAAGCGCCATAGTGATGGGATCGATGTATCGAAGCGTAGCTCCCTCGTCCTTGAACAGGCTTGGTCCTACCCACCCATCACCTATCTCGACATAAAGGAAGATGTTAGTTTGTCCGCCGGCTAAACGCGCTGCCTCCCGGCCAATGTCTGCGTAAGCAGGGCCGAGCAGATCGAACTTGTCCGTAATCATCTCACTTCCCCTTCGGCGCGTTTTTAAGCGTCTGGCGCTTTTCGCGTTCGTATTAGTACGAAGACGCACACCTTCGGCCGACGGACGGGCAACTGTTAGGGAGGGCTCGCGGTTACGGTTTCGGCCGAAGCTCCATCGAGCCGGCCGGCATGGGGGGGTAGATCACGGGCTTGTCGCCATAACGGGCGTGCAGGACGCGTTCGCGGCGATCATCGGTGCTTTCGTCGGACCCTTCCAGATCATCAAACTCGAATTGCGCGTCGAATTTACCACCCTCGATCGTGTAATGCATCGCCGTCCAGCGCTTATCGGTGGGTTCGATGCACCAAGCGTCAATCAACAATCGCCAAATGTCGGAAGTGCCAATATCGATATAGCGAACTGCGTTGCCCTCATCCTTGAACAGGCTGGGCCCGACCCAGCCCTCGCCGATTTCAACGTAGAGATACACGGCATCGGGCTTGCCCCCGACAATCGCCATTGCCTCTTCGCCGACCTTGGCAAGTGCGGGGCCAAGCAGATCATATTTGTCAGTGGTCATGTCACTTCCGGTCCGACTCGTTGAGGAAGATTTTAAACTGCGAGTGGCCGTCGGTCGTCCAACGGACGCCGACCGAGTGCGGTCGCTTCGATCCACCCGTATATGACGCGGAAATGACGACCGACACATGCTTCCCTGCATGAAGATCCTTTGCCCACTCGTCTTCGAGCGCGCGATACCTGCCGCGATTGAAGTTGGCGTTTTGCGCGAAGAGATTGAAGGCGTCGCTTGGACCGTTGAAGCGGGCGGCGATGAAATGGCCGCCGTCGTCAGTATTGCGGCGGTCAGTGCCGCCAGCCTGACGCTGATTGTCCTTCGAACGTGGCGCAGTCGGGGCAAGCGATAACTCTCCCATAGCTTGATGAGTCCGGTGCGATGCATCGAGAGCAAAAACATAGCCGTTCTTTTCGACATGAGTCGACGGCCCCGGCGATGCGCCATGGACCGTGACTGCCGGTGCAGCCCTCTTCAGTAACGGCTTTGCAACCAACTTTTGATGTGCGACCGGTTTCGCTGGTGTCGGATCAGGCGAGCGATAGGTTCCGGTTGCACCACCGCCGCCGCCCGTTCCTCCGCCGCCGCCGTTAAAGCCGCCGCGCCAACTGCCGTCGTTCTTTTTCTGCTGTGGCACCCTCGGCGGCCGCGTCATGCCGGCGCTGCCCGCCGCTCCACCAGGCCCGAAGGTGAACTGGCCGTTAGCGGGATCGTGGTAGGGATTGAACTTCACTTCGATCGTCGGATCGGCACCCTGCTCCGGCAGCCAGAACCCCGTTCTCATCCAATGCGAGAACGCGGATACGCGAGTTTTAGGATGAAACTGATTCGTCGACATTTGATCGCCCCCGCTTCCGACCAATACATCGAAACCAGAACAAAGCAAGAACAATTCGAGTCGCGATAGGGTCTTTCCTGTCAGACTGGCCTCCGGACCCGGCACCGCGTAGCGAGCGGCGATGACCGTCGCGCCGCTTCGCCTTCGCCTCGACGCAGAGGCGCTCGCCGATAACTGGCGCGCGCTCGACCGGCTCAGCGGGGCCGCGCAATGCGGCGCGGCGGTGAAGGCCGATGGCTATGGCCTCGGCGCGGCGCAGGTCGTCGCGCGGCTCGCCACGGCGGGGTGCCGGCAATTCTATGTCGCGACCTGGGCGGAGGCGGCGGACCTGCCGCCCTTCGGCCTGCCCGTGTCGGTGCTCCACGGCGTGCGCGAGGAGGATATGGCCGCCGCGCTCGCCGGCCCCGCCCGGCCGGTGCTCAGCACCGCGACGCAGGTCGCGCGCTGGAAGGCGGCGGGCGGCGGCCCGTGCGACGTGATGGTCGACACCGGCATGAACCGGCTCGGCGTCGCGCCCGACGAAGTGCGCGAGGGGCTGCTCGACGGCCTGACGATCGACACGCTGATGAGCCACCTCGCCTGCGCCGACGAGGATGCGGCCATGAACCGCCGCCAGCGCGACCTGTTCGCAGCGGTGGCGGGCGCGGTGACGGCAACGCGGCGGAGCCTCGCCAATTCGGCGGGCGTGGCCCTCGGGAGTGATTACCGGTTCGACCTGACCCGCCCGGGGCTGGCGCTGTACGGCGGCGTCCCCCGCGCCGAGCTGGCGGGCGTGATCCGCCCGGTGGTGCGCCCGGCGGCGCAGGTCCTCCAGCGCCGACGGGTGAGGGCGGGGGAGACGGTCGGCTACAACGCCACCTGGACCGCGCCCGCCGACACCGAGGTCGCGATCCTCAACATCGGCTATGCCGACGGTTATTTTCGCGGCTTTTCCGATCGGGGGCAGGCCTGGGCCGGTGACGCGCGGCTGCCGGTGATCGGCCGGGTGTCGATGGACCTCGTCGCGGTCGACGTCTCCGCCGCGCCGGAACTGACCGAAGGCGAGGGCGTCGCGATCGACCTCGATCTGCCCGCCGCCGCCGCGGCATCGGGCATGTCGCAATACGAGCTGCTGACGTCGCTCGGACAGCGCTACGACCGGGTATGGATTTAGCGGTTGCCGCTTCCCTCCCGACCGGCGACACTCGCGCCGTCCAACCGGGAGCACCCGCCTTGCGCCGTCGCACCTTCCTCGCCTCGATCCCCGCCGCCGCGCTCGCCGCGCCTGTCCTGGCGCGGAACGGCCCGGGGCAGGGCGGCGCGCAGGGCGGCGCACCACCCCAGCCCGACGCCGTCCCCAGGCGCTGGGCCGATGGCGACGCCCGCTTCGTCCGCCCCGACGTCCACGCCGGCGACCGTCCCTTCGGCGCGAGCTTCGCCTCGCGCACCGCCGCTTATGGCCTGAACGGCGCGGCGGGCACGGCGCATCCGATCGCGACGCAGGTCGGCATCGAGACGCTCAAGCGCGGCGGCTCGGCGGTCGATGCCGCGATCGCGATCAACGCCTGCCTCGGCTTCCTCGAACCGACGTCGAGCGGCATCGGCGGCGATTGCTTCGTGATGCTGTGGGACCCGAAGCTCGGCAAGGTCGTCGGCCTCGCCGGCTCGGGCGGCAGCCCGCGCGCGCTGACGCTGGAGACCGCGCGCGCCCGCGCCAGGAACGGTGCGCTGCCGCCGCTCGGCGCGGTCAGCGTCAGCGTGCCCGGCGCGGTCGACGCGTGGTGGATGCTCCACCGGCGCTACGGCAGGCTGCCCTGGGCCGACGTGCTGGCCCCCGCCATCGCGCTCGCCGAGAACGGCGCGCCGGTGCCGGACATCATCGCGCGCTACATCCGCGGCAACCTCGCCGGCTTCCAGCGGCCGGGCGCGGGCGTCGAGGAGACCGTCAACGCGATACGCACCTATGGCCTCGCCGACGGCAAGGGGCCGCTGCCGGGCCAGGTGTTCCGCAACTCCGATCTCGCGCGCACCTATCGCCTGATCGCCACGGGCGGACGCGACGCCTTCTACGCCGGCCCGATCGCCGATACGATCGAGCGCTATTTCAAGCGCATCGGCGGCTGGATGACGCGCGCCGATCTGGCCGCGCACCACGGCGAATGGGTCGAGCCTTATGCCACCGACTATCGTGGCGTCACCGTCCACGCGCTCGGCGCGAACACGCAGGGCATCGCGACGCTCCAGATGCTCAACATGATGGAGCGGTTCGATCTGGCGGGAGAGGGGTTCCAGTCGCCGCGCGGCATCCATTGGAGCGTCGAGGCGAAGCGGCTGGCGTACGAGGACCGCGGCCGCTTCTACGCCGACCCGCATTTCGGCAAGGTGCCGGTCGAATGGCTGATCTCCAAGGACTATGCCGCCAAGCGCGCCGGATTGATCCGCGCCGATCGCATCCTGACACCCGTCTATCCCGGCCAGGCGCCGGCGAAGGGCGACACCACCTATTTCACCGCCGCCGACAGCAGCGGCATGATGGTATCGATGATCCAGTCCAACTTTCGTGGCATGGGCTCCGGGCTGGTCGCCGACGGGCTCGGCTTCATGTTCCAGGATCGCGGCCAGCTCTTTTCGTTGGAGGACGGCCACCCCAACATCTTCGCGCCCGGCAAGCGGCCGTTCCAGACGATCATTCCCGGCTTCGCCACGAAGGGCGGCCAGCCGTGGATGAGCTTCGGCGTGATGGGCGGCGACATGCAGCCGCAAGGCCAGGCGCAGATCGTCACCAACCGCGTCGACTTCGGGCTGGAGGTGCAGGCGGCGGGGGACTCGCCGCGCTGGCATCACGAAGGCTCGTCGCAGTCGATGGGCGAGGATGCGCCCGGCATGGGTCCGACCGGGCTGCTCCGGCTGGAAAGCGGCGTCCCCGCCGCGACGCGTCAGGCGCTGGCCGACCTCGGCTGGACGATCGGCGCGCCCGACGGCGGTTTCGGCCGCTACGAATGTATCGAGCACCGGCTCGACGGCCGGGACCGCGTCTACGCTGCCGCCAGCGAAATGCGCGCCGACGGCTGCGCGCTGGCGTATTGACCCCCGTCATGCCGGCCTCGTGCCGGCATCCACCGGAGGCCGGAGGTTGCCGCTGTGCTGTTGAGCGGCTCGCCCGGGACCGGGGTGGATGCCGGCACAAGGCCGGCATGACGAAGCGAAAGGCTGTCCTACAAACCGGGAACCTGTCACATTGTCTGCATGACATACCAGCCCACTCGCAAGACTCGCGGACATCCTCAACTTCCTCAACTTGTCAATTCCTCTCGCGCACGCACGCGAGAGGGCGCGACTTTTGTGACTTTTGCCGCGGCCTTGCTCCTCGCGACCCCCGCCGCCGCCGAGCGTTACGAGCTCAAGGCGACGCCGCAGACCGTCGCCTGGGGCCATTACGACGCGACCGACAGGCCCGTCCTGACGATCAGGTCCGGGGACACCGTCGTCATGCACACGCTTCTGACCAACAGCCCGACCGGGCTCGAGCGCGCCGGCGTCGCCCCCGCGGACGTCGAGCCGGAGCTGCGCGCCGTCTATGACGGCGTCCCCGCCGGCGCGCGCGGCCCCGGCGGTCACATCCTCACCGGCCCGATCGCGATCGAGGGCGCGATGCCCGGCGACACGCTCGAGGTTCGCATCCTCAAGATCGACCTCGCCATCCCCTATGCGTACAACGCCTTCCGCTACGGCGCGGGCTTCCTGACCGACGACTTCCCCTATGCCCGCGTGAAGATCGTGCCGCTCGACCGCAGCGCGATGATCGCGAAGTTCGGTCCCGGCGTCGCCGTCCCGCTCCACCCCTTCTTCGGCAGCATGGGCGTCGCCCCGCCGCCCTCGTTCGGCCGCTACGATTCGGCGCCGCCCACGATCAACGGCGGCAACATGGACGACAAGGCGCTGGTCGCCGGGACGATCCTATACCTGCCCGTCCACGCGCCGGGCGCATTGTTTCAGGCGGGCGACGGCCACGCCGCGCAGGGCAATGGTGAGGTCGACATCACCGCGCTCGAAACCTCACTCGTCGGCACCTTCCAGTTCGTCCTGCACAAGGGGCAGGCGACGTCCTATCCCCGCGCGGAGACGCCGACGGCGTATATCGCGATGGGCTTCGACGACGACCTGTCCAACGCCACCCGCAAGGGGCTACGCAACGCGGTCGACTTCCTCGTCGCCGCCAAGGGCATGACCCGCGACGACGCCTATATGCTCCTCAGCGTCGGCGGCGACGTCGAGATCACCGAGCTGGTCGACCGCAACAAGGGCGTCCACGTCGTCATCCCCAAGGCGCTGTTCACGGCGCGCTGACCATCGGCAGCAGCACCGAGCTGGCCGTCGCCCCGCCGCGCAGCAGCGTCACCGTCTGCGCCTTGTAGTCCGCCGGCTTGGCGAAGAAGATGTTGGGCACATAGGTCTGCGGGTTGCGGTCGTAGAGCGGGAACAAGGTCGACTGGACCTGCACCATGATCCGGTGGCCCGGCTGGAAGACGTGGTTCACCGCCGGCAGCCGGAACCTATATTCCTGCGCCTGCCCCGCCGGGATGGGGGAGGGCCGGGCGGCGTCCTTGCGGTAGCGGCCGCGGAAGATGTCGAGGCTGACCGCGAGCTGATAGCCGCCCATCTTCGGGTCGGTCGCGTTCTCGGTCGGATAGACGTCGATCACCTTGACGACGAAGTCGCCGTCGGTCCCCGTCGTCTTCGCCCACAGGTCGGCGATCGGCGGCCCCGACACGCGCACCGCTTTGGTCAGCACCGGCGTCTGGTAGCTCAGCACGTCGGACCGTCCGTCGGCGAAGCGCTGGTCCTGCACGAGCCAGTCGCCCCAGCGCCCGTCGCCGAAATTGACCGGGCGTGGCAGGTGCGGGACCGGCTTGGCCGGGTCCGACACATAGCTGTCGCCGCCGGTGGCCGCCTTGGCAAAGGCCAGCCCGCCGCCTGCCTGAAGATAGATCGGCGTCAGCCCCGCCTTGCAACCCTCCTCGCAGGCCAGCGGCCAGTCGGCGAAGCGGTCCCAATGGTTCTCGGCGGTGTTGTAGATCGCCGCCGCCGGCAGCGCTACCGGCGGGCCGTCCTTCAGATACTGATTGAACAGCGGCAGCACCATCTCCTCGCGGAATTGCGCGGCGGTGTCGCCGTTCCACTGGAACGGGCCGAGGCTTCGCCCCTCGCGGTTGATCTGGCTGTGCCGCCACGGGCCCATGACGAGGAAGTTGTTGCCGAGCTTGCCTTTGGCCTTGAGCGCTTCCCACGAGTGGATCGCGCCCCACATATCCTCCTGGTCCCACAAGCCCTGCTCCCAGAGCGTCGGCACGTTGGAGGGATTGGCCTGCAACAGGCGAACGAGATCCTGGCCCTGCCAGAAGTCGTCATAGGCCGGGTGCTTCGACATCCGGTTCCAATAAGGGAGCTGGTCGTAGCCGGACTTCTGCGCCCAGGCCCCCGCCGAACCGATGTCGCGGAAATTGTCGTAATCGTCCCAGCCGCCGGTCGAGGGCGCCTTGCCCTCGCCCTTGTAGCCGGTCTGGCCGCCGAGCCAGGCGATGTTGGCGAGGCGGAACGCGCCATAGTGGAACCAGTCGTCGCCCATCCAGCCGTCGATCATCGGGCTTTCCGGCGCGGCGACCTTGAGCGCCGGGTGCGGCTTCAGCAGCGCCATGACGACGGTGAAGCCTTCGTAGGACGAGCCGATCATTCCGACCTTGCCGTTCGACTCGGGCAGATTGGCCTTGTTCACCAGCCAGTCGATCATGTCATAGGCGTCGGTGACGTGGTCGACCTTGGTCGCGTTGAGCGGGCCGATCACCGGCCGGGTGACGACGTAATCGCCCTCCGACCCGTATTTGCCGCGCACGTCCTGATAGACGCGGATGTAGCCTGCCTTCACGAAGATTTCGTCGGCGAGCGGCAGCGTCGCGAGCATCGACGGGCTGTCGGCGCGGCTCGCCCGCGCCTTGGCATTGTAGGGAGTGCGGGTGAGGACAATCGGCGCGTTCACCGCGCCCTTGGGGACGACGATGACGGTGTAGAGCTTCGTCCCATCGCGCATCGGCAGCATGACGACGCGCTTGTCGTAATCGCGTTCCCCCACCGGCGGCGTGAACTTGTCGGGCACGTCGCCCGCCGCCTCGGCACGGACCGCCGCATCCTTGGGCGCCGGCGTCACCTGCGCCGTGGCGAGAGAGGCGACCAGCGCGGTGCTCGCGGCCAGACCGAACCAAAGGCGCATCGTCATTCTCCCGTCATGCGAAGCGCCTTGTTGCGGGTGGCGGGGCCCACGTAAAGGCCGATGACAGGGGAGAGGGCCATGACCATCGATCGCCGTTCGTTGCTGGGGCTGATCGGCGCGGGCGTCGCGCTCCCCGCCGAGGCTGCCGCGCCGCCGCCGGCACCCGCCATCGCGTTCGCGCACGGCGTGGCGAGCGGCGATCCGTCGTCACGCGGTGCTGTATTGTGGACCCGGGTCACGCCGGCGGCCGCGCGTCATGCCGCGCCGGTGCCGGTGAGCTGGCACGTAGCGGATGGCGACCGTATGGTCGCGACCGGCCAGGCCCAGGCCCGCCCGAGTCGCGACTGGACGGTCAAGGTCGAGCCCCGCACGCTCAGGCCCGGCCGCGACTACCGCTATTGGTTCGAGGCCGGCGGCCGGCGCTCGCCCGAAGGCCGCTTCCGCACGCTGCCGGTCGGCGCCACGGCAGACGTCGTGTTCGCGGTAGTAAGTTGCGCGCTCTACACCGGCGGCTTCTTCAACGCCTATCGCGCCATCGCCGCGCTGCCCCGCGTCGACGCGGTCGTCCACCTCGGCGACTATATCTACGAATACGGCATGGACGGCTATGGCGGCTCGATCGGCAAGAAGATCGGGCGACTCGTCGACCCGCCGCACGAGATCGTGACGCTCGCCGACTATCGCCGCCGCCATGCCTGCTACAAAGCGGACGCGGACCTCCAGGCCTGTCACGCCCGCGCCGCGATGATCGCGGTGTGGGACGATCACGAGACCGCCAACGACAGCTGGACCGGCGGCGCGGAAAACCACCAGCCGGCGAGCGAGGGAAGCTGGGCGGCACGCAAGGCGGCGGCGATGCAGGCCTATTTCGAATGGATGCCGATCCGCGATCCCGTGCTGGGCAGGCCATGGGAAGCGATCAACCGAAGCTTCCAGTTCGGCGACCTCGCCACGCTGGCGATGGTCGAGACCCGGCTGCTGGCGCGCAGCGAGCAGACCGAGATTGGGACCAAGGTCGACGCCGCGTTCCTGGCCGCCGCGCTCAAGACGCGGGCGGATCCGCGCCGCGAGATGCTGGGCGAGGCGCAGCGCCGCTGGCTGGAGGGCGAGCTTGCCGCCTCGGTCGGGGCGGGGCGGCCGTGGCAGGTGCTGGGCAATCAGGTGGTGATGGCGCGGGTGCGGGGCGTGGTCGTCGATCCCGCCAGGGTCGCCCCGGTCTATCGGCCCAATGTCGAGGCCGCGCAGGCGAGCTACGCGGCGGGGCTGCCGTTCGGGCTGGATAGCTGGGACGGCTACCCGGCCGCGCGCGAACGGCTCTATGCCAGCTTTCGTCGTGCGAGCTCGCGACCGTTGGTGCTGTCGGGGGACAGCCATGCCTTCTGGGCCAACCAACTGGCGGATGCGGGCGGCGTGCCCGTGGCGGCGGAGCTGGGGGCGACGGCGATCACCAGCCTCTCGATCGGCGACGTCATGCCCGACGTGCCGGTCGGGCAGATGCTGGCGGATGCGAACGACGAGGTGCTGTTCTGCGATCAGCGTGCGAAGGGGTATGTCCTGCTGACGCTGACGCCCAACGTCGCACGGGCGGCGTATCGCGCGGTGTCGACGGTGATGGCGCGGGAGTTCACGGAGCGGACGGTGGCGATGTTCGAGGTAGAGGCTGGGGATACGACGTTGCTGCGGGTATAGCCTCCTCTCCTCTTCAGAGGAGAAGAGAGAGAGAGACGAACCGAAGGCTCGGCGAAGAGGTGAGGAGGACGCTGTCAGGCTAGCAGGCTCTCCTCCCCCGACCCCTCCTCTGAAGAGGAGGGGAGATTTACGCCGCCACCCTCCTCGCCAGCCAGGTTTCCGCGCTGGCGAGCGCTGGAGCGTCGTCGACGTCGATCCAGTCGAGGTCCGAACAATCCACCACCCGCGCCCGGCCCTTCGCCGCTAGGATGCGCACGCCCTCCGTCAGCGACGGGTCCTTCAATGCCGCCAGCGCCGCGAACAGCGCCGGGCCGACAGCGAAGACGCCGGTGTCGTGCGCGTCGTACGCCGCCATGCCCTTGCCGAGCGCGACGATGCGGTCGCCCTCGGTCAAGACGCGCGTGACGTCCTCGGGATCGACCCAGGGATGGTCGAGCCGCCGGTCGATGCCCAACGTCAGGCCGTCACCCGCGCCGGCCGCGGCGACGCGGGCGTAGAGGGTGGGCTCGACCAGATGGTCGCACATCGCCAGCAGCGCCTGCTCGTTGCCGACCGCCGCAGCTGCGGCGCGGGCGGAGACGCCATTGGGCAGGCGGTGGTCGGTCGTGACCGTCTCGACCGCCAGCGGCCAGCGCCGCGACGCCAGGTAGCGCTCGATCGTCGCGCGTTCGTAGCCGACGACTACCACCGCGCGCCGAATCCCCGCCGTCGCGAGGCCGGTAAGCGCATGGTCGATCAAGGGTCGCCCGGCGACCGGGCACAGCGGCTTGATCGGTGCCGAGCCGCGCAGCCGGCTGCCCTCGCCCGCGGCGAGCAGGACGGCGGTGTGGATCATCTCACGCGGCTTCGTGGATGAACTGCTCGACCGCCTCATAGGCCAGGTCGTCGGTCATCTGCGTGCGCGGGTGCTTGCAGAAATAAGCGCTGGCGGGATCGATCACGCCGTGGATGCCGCGGTCGCGCGCGATCTTGGCACAGCGGATCATGTCGATCGCGACGCCCGCCGAGTTGGGCGAATCCTCGACCGACAGGCGCAGTTCGAGATTCATCGGCACGCCGCCGAACATCGAGCCCTCCATGCGCAGGAAGCAGACCTTGTTGTCGTTCTGCCACGGCACATAGTCCGACGGGCCGATATGGACGTTCTCGTCCTCCAGCCGTTCGGCGGCGACGGATTGAACCGCTTCCGTCTTGCTGATCTTCTTCGACGCCAGCCGGCGGTGGTTCGACATGTTGAGGAAGTCGGTGTTGCCGCCGGTGTTGAGCTGGTAGGTGCGGTCGAGCTTGACGCCGCGCTTGGCGAACAG
>NZ_CAXTHV010000051.1:0-10842 GCF_964244265.1 uncultured Sphingomonas sp.
TCATAGCCCCTTCCTCTCAGGAGTTAGGGCCTCCGACAAACCCGGGGCGGTTCAGGATGGGATCCAGATCCAAGGCTTTGCGGATGAAGTCGCGCAGCGCCACGACGAGCGCATCGATATGGACCGGCCGTCCCGCGACCAGTTCGCGCGCGGCGCTCTCCGCCAGGCGGACATGCTCTTCGGTGCCGAGCAGGATGATGTCCGACAGCGCCGCCTCGACCGCATCGCGGATCCGCCGCGAGCGGTCCGATCCGGTGCCGTCCTCCGTGCTCGGTTCCAGGATCGCCGTGGCTTCGCTCCCCACGACCGGTTCGTCGCGTCGGCGCAGGTCGCGCAGATGCGTCGGATCGACGGCCAGGTTGCCGGTGAAAGAGCCGCCCAGAACCTTATAGGCGGCGATCAGCGTGCGCAGCCGTTCGTTGATCTGACGGTTCATGCGCTCGCGGCGCTGCTGGATCGTCACCATCGTCATCAGGCGGATGCCGACGCCGATCAGCGTGAACAAGGCAAGGCCGAGCAAGGTCGTCAGCAGGCTTTGCCATGAGCTGAAGTCGATGTTGCGCAACTGCGCCTCCTTCTCTCATACCGTTCGACGACCGATAGCGGCGGCCTGCCCTCAGCGAACGTCTCCGTCGATCATGTCGCGGATCTTGGTGGCGAGCTCGGTCATGACGAAGGGCTTGGTAATGACCTGCATGCCGGGCTCCAGATGGCCGTTTCCGACGGCCGCGTTCTCCGCATAGCCCGTGACGAACAGCACCTTGAGATCGGGGCGCGCGATGCGCGCGGCGTCGGCGACCTGGCGTCCGTTCATGCCGCCGGGCAGACCGACATCGGTGATGAGCAGGTCGATGCGGCCGCCGCCTTGCAGGAACTTCAGCCCCGCAGCGCCGTCCTCGGCCTCCAGCGCCTGGTAGCCGGCCTCCTCGAGCACCTCGACGATCAGCATCCGCACCGTCGGCTCGTCGTCGATCACGAGCACGGTTTCCTCATGGCTTCCTTCCGCGGCTGTTTCGGGGTCGCTTTCCGAGAAGGCATCGAGCGCGCCCACGAAGCGCGGCAGGTAGAGGCACATCGTCGTGCCTTTCCCCTCTTCGGAATAGATTCGCACCTGGCCACCGGACTGGCGGACGAAACCATGGATCATCGACAGCCCCAGCCCCGTGCCCTGGCCGATCGGCTTGGTGGTGAAGAACGGATCGAACGCGCGTGCGATGACCTCCGGCGTCATGCCCGTGCCGGTATCGGTGACGCACACCGACAGATACTGGCCCGGCGGCAGCTCGCGTTCGCGCGACGCGCGGTCATCGAGCCATTTGTTGGCGGTCTCGATGGTGATCCGCCCGCCCTCCGGCATCGCATCGCGTGCGTTGATCGCGAGATTCAACAGCGCATTTTCCAGCTGCGAGGCGTCGATCCGCGTCAGCCAGAGGCCGCCGGCGCCGACCACTTCAAGCTCGACATCCGGGCCGATGCTGCGCCGGATCAGATCCTCCATGCCCGCGATCAGCTTGTTGACGTCCACAGGCTTGGGATCGAGCGTCTGGCGGCGCGAGAAGGCGAGCAGCCGCTGCGTCAGCGCCGCGGCGCGCTTCGCGGATGCCTGGGCGCCCTCGATATAGCGTCCTACCTCGCCCGTGCGGCCCTGGCTCAGCCGCATGGCGAGAATCTCGAGGCTGCCGCTGATCCCGGCGAGCAGGTTGTTAAAATCGTGCGCGATGCCGCCGGTGAGCTGGCCGATCGCCTCCATCTTCTGCGACTGGCGCAGCGCCTCCTGCGCACGGGCGAGCGCCTGCTCCTGGTCCTTCTCGGCGGTGATGTCGCGGGCGCTGGCGTAGAATTTGTCGTCGATCGGCACCACGACCCAGGAGAGCCAGCGATATGCGCCATCGAGGCGGCTCTTGTAGCGGTTCTCGAAGCGCAGCACCGGCTGGCCGGCTTTCACCTCCTCGAGCGCCGCATAAGTCTTCGGCAGGTCGTCGGGATGGATGAACTCGAAGATCGGCGTGCGCGCGACCTCCGCCTCCGGCAATCCCAGCACCGTCAGCCAGGCGGGGTTCGACTGCTCGAAAATGGCGTCGGTGTTGAGCACGCCGAGCAGATCGGGCGTGACCTGCCAGATGGTGCCGCGCTCGCGAGTGCGTTCCAGCACCTGGCGCTCCAGGTCGGCATTGAGCGCTCGCAACGCCTCGTCGGTACGGCGGCGGCCGGTCTCGTCGCGGGCGATCTTGATGAAGCCCTGCGCGTCGCCCTCACGTCCGCTCGGTAGCGGGCGGATCGAGCCGTTCATGAACACCCGTCCGCCGTCCTTGCGCACGTGCCAGCGTTCGTCGTTGGCAAAGCCGTCGCGCGCCGCCGCCTCGAGCTCGAGACCGTCGACGCCCGCCGCGCGATCCTCGGGGGTGAAGATGATGCCGGCAGGACGGCCGACCGCCTCGTCCTCGGTCCAGCCGAAGACGGCCTCGGCGCCCGCCGACCACGACGTGATCATGCCCCGCGCATCCGTCGTCAGGATGGCATGATCCCTCGCGCTTTCGATCACGAGGCGCAGCCGCTCGTCGCTCGCGCGCAGGGCGGAGGCGGCCTTGACGCGGGCCGTCACATCGGCACCTTCGCAGAAGATCGCGGTGACGCGGCCGCTGGCATCCTTGATGGGCTGGTAGACGAAATCGACGATGCGCTCGCGCGGTGGCCGGTCGGCGACGGCCTGTTCCCAATAGACCGCACCGTCGGCGACATAGGGTTCGCCGGTCGCGAACACCCGGTCGAGCAGGGCCAGGAAGCCCTGCGCGACCGCGTCGGGCAGCGCCTCGGCGAACGTCCGCCCCAGCAGCGGCCGGTTGCCGGCCAGCTCGACATAACCTGGATTGGCGAGCTCAAACCTGTATTCGGGACCCCGCAGCAGCGCCATGAACGTCGGCGCCTGCTCGAACATCTGCGCCTGCTGCTCGCGCTCCTCGGTGGCGCGGCGCTCGGCCAGAACCCGCGCCGTCGTCTCGTTGACGATGCAGATCACCCCGCCCGGCCAACCATCCTCGCCGAGCACCGGCGAATAATCGAGGTCCATCCACGTCGGCTCGGGCCTGCCCGAGCGATCTAGGACGAGCTCCTGGTCGCGATAGGCGAGCGTGCCGCCGGCCAGCACGACCTTCATGACATTGTCGTTGAAATCCGCGACTTCGGGCCAGCCCTCGCGCACCTTGCTGCCGAGAAGCCGGGGATGCCGCGTGCCCGCGAACGCCGAATAGGCGTCGTTGTAGATCATATGGCCCTCCGCGCCCCAGAGCATGACCATCGGCACGTGCGATCGGACGATGAGCGCGGTCACGATCCTGAGGCTCTGCGGCCAGCCGGTTACCGGACCGAGCGGCGTCGCGGCCCAGTCGAAGGCGGCGATGAGCGCCGCGGTCTCCCCGCCGTTGACGAGAAAAGCCGGCATCGCCTGGGATTCGACATCGTCTTGCAGGGGACCGACCTCCATTCCAGCGAGCTGCTTGGGCACGATTTTCCCGATCGCGGCGTGCCAGGGGATAAAGCGGGACGGTATCGGTGTGAAGCCGCCTCAGGCAAGGCCGGTCTTCCCGAACGATCACGCGCTGCACCGATTTCACGAGAGCACCACGGCTGTTCGGAACCGGAAGGGGCCGCGGGTGGAACTCGCATCCGCCTCCGCCGGTTGGGTGCCGGCATGCAGGTAGCGGTACGAGGTTCCGGGCAGCGGCCCGCCATTTTCGGGCCAGCCGTTTCCGGGCCAGCCGTTTCTGGGGATGTCCTGCCCTGGATCGGCACCAAACCCGGAATTCCGTATTTCGTCGACGAGCATGGCCGCCCCTGGACACCCATCGGGCAAAACGACGCCATCACCTGGCCGGACCTTCAAGGGCTGTTCCGGCGGCGCGATCTGGGCGCGGTCGAACGGCATCTGCGATGGCTCAAGGCGCATGGCGTGACATGCCTTCGCCTCATGCTCGAATATTGCCATGGCGAGCACCGGTATTTCGAACGCCCCGCGGGCCACTTCTCCCGCAACATGGTCGGGCTGTGGGACGACCTGTTCGCGCTGCTGGAGGATGTCGGTCTCCACGTGCTTCTAACGCCTTACGACACGTTCTTCATGTGGATCCGCTGGCGCCACCACCCCTATAACCGCGCCAATGGCGGGCCATGTAGCAGTCGACGCAGGTTGATCACCTGCCCGACCACCCGCGCGGCCGTGAAGGTGCGCCTTGCCTTTGCCAGCGATCGCTGGGGCGGCAGCCCGGCGATCTTCGCCTGGGACCTCTGGAACGAGATGCACCCGGCGCATGGCGGCGACGATCCGGCGACGGCGGCGCCGTTCATCGACGATATCGGCGCGTGGTTGCGGACGTTCGAAATCGAACGACACGGCCGGGCGCACCTGCAGACGGTGTCGGTCTTCGGCCCGGTGCTGTTGAATCATCCCACCCTGGCCGAGCCGATCTTCCGCCACCCACGCCTCGATTTCGCGTCGACCCACCTGTACGAGAAGGGCACGATTGATGCCCCGCGCGACACCGTCGCCCCCGCCGTCGCGGTGGGCCGGCTGATGCGCGCCGCGATCCGCGACGCCGACGATCTTCGGCCGGTGCTCGATACCGAACACGGCCCGATCCACAGCTTCAAGGATCGCAGGAAGACTCTTCCCGAAGCCTTTGATGACGAATATTTTCGGCATATCCAATGGGCACATCTGGCGAGTGGTGGGGCGGGCGGCGGCATGCGGTGGCCCAACCGCCACCCCCATGTCCTGACGCACGGCATGCGCCGCGCCCAGGCGGCGCTCAGCCGGTTCGTAGAGCGTATCGACTGGAGCAGCTTCCGCCGCCGCAATCTCAACGAGGAAGTCTCGTGCAGCCAGAACAGTGTCGCGATCTTCGCCTGCGGCGACGCGTCGCAAGCATTGGTCTGGCTGCTGCGCACCGATACGATCACGAAGCAGGGCCTGCTTCGCGATCCCGCCCCCGCTCTCGACGTGAGCATATCGGTTCCGGGGCTGGACGCGGGCCGCTATGACATCGACCTGGTCGATACGAGGAGCGGCGACACGGTCGCGCGCCAAACGGGCACGGCCGTCAACGGGGCGCTGACCGTGGCTGCGCTGATGTTATCGAGCGATCTGGCGGTAGCCATCACCAGGCAGGACCGACGTTCCGCTTCATAGGCATCTTGTATTCGCCCAGGACGGCCGTCATGGCTTCTAAGTCCGTGCTTCGCGTTGTCACAGTCGCAGATCGGGAGAATCGCCATCGCCACTTTCATGTTCGCGACCGGCATCGAGAACAGCGTACCCACCATCGATGGCGGGCAGACACGTATCGATGAGATGGAGATCTGTGGTCATTATCGCTATTGGCGGGAGGACTTCGCCCTCGTCCAGGACATGGGGATCGACTATCTCCGGTTCGGGCCGCCCATCCACAAGACGTGGCTCGGCGCCGGAAGATATGATTGGGAGTTCGCCGACCAGACGTTCGCCGAGTTGAAGCGACGCAATATCGTGCCGATCGTGGATCTGTGCCATTTCGGCGTGCCGGACTGGATCGGCGACTTCCAGAACCCGGACTTTCCCCAACAATTCTCCACGTACGCGCTGGCGTTCGCCGAGCGTTTCCCGTGGGTGCAGCTCTACACCCCGGTCAACGAGATGTATATCTGTGCCACGTTCTCCGCACGCTACGGATGGTGGAACGAGCAACTGAGTAGCGAGCGCGCGTTCGTCACCGCACTTAAGCATCTCGTCAAGGCGAACATCTGGGCGATGCAGGCGATCCTGAAAGTTCGCCCGGACGCGATATTCATCCAAAGCGAATCGTCGGAATATTTCCATGCCGAGAGCCCGGCCGCCATCCGCTGCGCCGAAGTCATGAATTCTCAGCGATTCCTGTCGCTGGACCTCAATTACGGGCGCCGCATTGATTCCGAGATGTACGAATATTTGCTGGATAACGGCATGACGCGGGAGGAATATCACTTCTTCCTCGACAATCGCCTGAAGCAGCACTGCATCATGGGGAACGACTATTACGTCACCAACGAACATCGGGTGGCGGCCAACGGCTCGACGCGCGCGTCAGGCGAGATTTTCGGGTATAGCGAGATCACCCGTCAATATTATGACCGTTATCACCTGCCGGTGATGCATACCGAGACCAACCTAGTCCAGGGGCCGCTTGGGACCGAGGCGGTCGACTGGCTATGGAAGGAATGGGCCAACGTGCTGCGCGTCCGCAACGACGGCGTGCCGGTCGTCGGCTTCACCTGGTATTCGCTGACCGATCAGATCGACTGGGACAGCGCGCTTCGCGAGCAGAACGGCAACGTCAACCCGCTCGGCCTCTATGATCTGGATCGCAAGATCAGGCCAGTCGGCCAAGCCTATAAGCGCCTGATCGAGCAATGGCGCGATGTGCTGCCGACGCAAAGCATGTGCCTGACCGTACCGGTGGTAATGCCGGATGAAGCCGGCGACACGCATGCGAAAAGGCAGATCGCGCGCGCGAAGCGAATGACCAAGACGCAGCCGACCGCGCCTGCCGTACAGGAGAATGGATGATGGACCGCCGTTTCGAAGACAGGGTGGCGATCGTGACCGGCGCCGCCAGTGGTATCGGTGCCGCCATCGCGGCACGCCTCCATGCCGAGGGCGCCAAGGTGGCGGTCGCCGACCTGAAGGCGGAAGCTGCCCAGGCCGCCGCCGCGAAGCTGGTCGCCGATGCCGGAGGAGAGGCGATCGGCATCGCCTGCGACGTCGGCGCGGAGGAGCAGGTCGAAGCGACGGTGCGCGCCGTCCTCGACCGGTTCGGCCGGGTGGACGTGATCGTCAACAATGCCGGGCTGATGACGTTCAAGACGCTGGCCGAGTTCACCGGCGACGACTGGCTGAAGGTGCTGCGGGTCGACCTGCTGGGGGCAGCCTTCTTCACCCGACAGGGCTTTCTGCACTTCGGCGAAAAGGGCGGCGCGATCGTCAACATCGCCAGCGTCCACGCGGTCGAGACCAGCGCCAACGCTGCGCCTTACTCCGCCGCCAAGGCGGCGTTGCTGTCGCTCACGCGGACTAGCTCGATCGAGGGGCGCGACGTCGCGATCCGGGCGAACGCCGTATTGCCCGGCGCCATCGACACGCCGATGTTGTGGGAAAATCCCAACGTGAAATCGGGCGCGGAGACGATCGATAAGCGCGATGTCGGCACGCCGGCGGACATTGCGAACGCGGTCGCCTTCCTCGCCAGCGAGGACGCCCGGTTCATTACGGGCACGACGCTGGCGGTCGACGGCGGGCGGCTGGCCAGATTGTGACCGGCCCGCGGCTCACCCTTTGCGCGGGCGCGCTGGAGGTGCAGCTGCTTCCCGCGCTCGGCGGGAGCATCGTCCGCTTCGATCGTATCGCCGGAGGGCAGCGGCAGCCGCTGTTGCGGGGGACGAACGCGGCGATCGCGGATGTCGGGGAGGCGGCGTGCTTTCCGCTGGTTCCGTTCGCCAACCGGATCCGCGGCGGTGCCTTCCTCTGCGACGGACGCGAGATCGTGCTGTCGCCCAATATGGCGGGCGATTCCAGCCCGCTCCACGGCCAGGGCTGGCGCGCGGCGTGGGAGGTGCGCGAGGCGGACGGCGATCATGCCGTCCTCTTCTTCCGTCATCCGGCCGGTGAATGGCCGTGGGATTATGAGGCGACGCAGCGCGTCGACCTCGACGAGCACGGCCTGTCGCTGGAGCTGTCCTGCCGCAATCTGTCGCCCCAGCGGATGCCGTGCGGCCTCGGCTTCCATCCCTATTACCCCTGCACGGCGGAAACCGTGCTCGACACAATCGTGGCGAGTGCGTGGACGGTCGACGCGGCGGTCCTGCCGGTCGACAACGTGCCGGCGGCGGGGCGGTACGACCTTCGCGCGCGGCGCATCTGCGGCCAGGCGCTCGACAACGGCTTCGACGGCTGGGGTGGGACGGCATCGATTACCTGGCCGGGCGAGGACGTATCGCTCCGCCTGTCGTCGCCCGATGCCGCGCGGTTCCAGGTCTACGCTCCGGCCGGCGGCCGGCTGTTCGTCGCGGAGCCCGTCCAGAACGCCAACGCTGCGCTCAATGCGCCGCAGGCCGACTGGCCGACCCTGGGCATCACGCTGCTGGATCAAGGCCAAAGCACCGTGCTGCGCGCCAGGTTCGAGGTCCAGATGAGCAGCATTGAAAAGCCAAGGACTGATGCATGTTAAGAGGTTGAGCTGCCTTGGTCTCTCTCCAACGCGGAGGAACAACGGCGGTTACGAAGGGTTGATCTGGTTCATTCAGCAGCAAGGGTTCGATATGCACCAGGACGGCAAGCATGAAGCATGTGGGCGGGCCAACCTGGAATATCTGACGGACGAGACGACGCTGCTCTGCTTCAGCCATCTCCGTTGGAACTTCGTCTTTCAGCGGCCGCAGCATCTCATGACGCGCTTTGCCGAGACTGATCGGGTCGTGTATTGGGAAGAGCCGCGCCGGGTATGCGGCCTGGACGAGCCGCGTCTCGATGTGAGGACCTGCCACCGGAGCGGCGTCGTGGTCGTCACCCCTGAATTGGGCGAAGAGGTGGGCGCGGAGGCCGAAGGCGAGGTCCTGAAGCGGCTGCTCGATGATCTGCTGGCCGGCGCCAAGGGTCCGATGGTGCGCTGGTATTACACGCCGGTGATGCTGCCGTTTTCCGAACATGTCGCGGCAGCCTGCGTGGTCTACGACTGTATGGACGAGTTGGCCAACTTCAGGAACGCTCCGCCCGAACTGCTCTCGCTGGAGCAACGCCTGCTCGATCAGGCGGACGTGGTCTTCACCGGCGGGCACAGCCTCTATGAGGCGAAGCGGCATCGCCACGCGAACATCCATCCCTTCCCATCCAGCGTCGATGTCGTGCACTTTGCCGCCGCGCGAGAGCCCGGGCCGGCGCTGGCGGATCAGGCCGGGCTGCGCGGTCCGCGGCTGGGTTTCTATGGCGTGGTCGACGAGCGGATGGACCTGGACCTGTTGGCGAGCCTCGCCGATGCCCGGCCGGAATGGTCGATCGTGATCGTCGGACCCGTCGTCAAGATCGCCGAGGACGACCTGCCTCGGCGGGCGAACATCCACTATCTCGGCGGGCGCGACTATGCCGATCTGCCGGCGTATCTGCGCGGGTGGGACGTGGCGCTGATGCCGTTTGCGATCAACGACGCCACCCGTTTCATCAGCCCGACCAAAACCCCCGAATATCTCGCTGCCGGATGTCCGGTAGTATCGACGCCGGTCACCGACGTCGTGCGGCATTACGGCCATCTGGAAGGCGTGCGCATCGCCGGCACCGCCGCGGCGTTCGTGCAGGCTTGCGACGAGGCGCTGGCGCTGTCACGGCAGGGCGGCTCCTGGCGGGTCGCGGTCGACGCGGCGCTGGCGGACCTTTCGTGGGATAGCACCCATGCACAAATGGCGCGGCTCGTCGAACAGTCGATGCGGAGCAACGTGCGCTCGATCACCCCGGCCCTTGCCGCCAGGCGCGAGCGGTCCAAGCATTATGACATCATGGTGGTCGGCGCGGGCTTTGCGGGCGCGGTCATGGCCGAGCGGCTGGCCGCGGGATCGGGCAAGAAGGTGCTCGTCGTCGACCGCCGTCCGCACGTCGCGGGTAATGCCTTCGACCGGCTCGACGCTGCGGGCATCCTCTTCCATCAATATGGCCCGCACATTTTCCACACTAATTCCCACGACATCGTCGACTATCTGTCACGTTTCACGGAGTGGCGCCCGTATGAGCACCGGGTGCTGGCGCAGGTCGACGGCAAGCTGGTGCCGATGCCGATCAATCGAACGACGCTGAACATGGTCTACGGCCTCGACCTCGATACGGACGAGGATGCAGAAGTTTTCCTCGCCGGCCGCGCCGAGCCGGTCGATGTGGTGCGGACCTCGGCGGACGTCGTGATCTCCAAGGTCGGTCGCGATCTCTACGAGAAATTCTTTGAAGGCTATACCCGCAAGCAATGGGGCATGGACCCGTCGGAACTCGACAAGTCGGTCACCTCACGCGTGCCGACACGGACCAGCACCGACGATCGCTATTTCACCGACAGCTTCCAGGCGATGCCGCTGGAAGGCTATACGAAGATGTTCGAACGCATGCTCGATCATCCCAATATCGACGTGCTGCTGGGCGTCGACTATTCTGACGCCGGCGAGACCTATTCGCACGACCACCTCGTGTTCACCGGTCCGATCGACGAGTATTTCGGCTATTGCTACGGCAAGCTGCCCTATCGCTCGCTGCAATTCCGGCACGAGACGCATGATGTCGAGTGGTTCCAGCAGGTCGGCGTGGTCAACTTCCCCGATCCGGCGGTGCCATGCACGCGCGTCAGCGAATACAAGCATTTCACCGGCCAGCGGAGCCCGCGCACCAGCATCACCTATGAAATTCCCAGCGCCGACGGCGACCCTTATTATCCGATTCCGCGGGAAGAGAACCAGGCCTTGTTCAAGCGTTATGAGGCGCTGGCGGTCGCCCAGCCCGACGTGACGTTCGTGGGGCGGCTCGCGACGTACCGTTACTACAACATGGATCAGGTCGTCGGTCAGGCGCTCGCCGCCTATCGTCGGATGACCAATGCGGCCGCGATGACCCCGAACGGCGGCGCGGCGCCCGCTCCCCCCGCCAATGGCATATTGCGTTCCGTGGGTCACGCCACAGCGGCGTAGCGCTCCCTTCCCTTACCTGGCGAGCGGAGAGGCCTCATCGCCTGCGAACAGGCTCGCCACGTCGTCGTAGTGAACCGCCCCGGGTTTGCCGGAGGCCATTGGTTGTGAGTCACGCCGCCATAC
>NZ_CAXTHV010000052.1:0-10610 GCF_964244265.1 uncultured Sphingomonas sp.
TGGAGCGGCTGGCGACCGCCGCCGCCGAAGCAGGTGCCAAGCTCGTGCTGGTTGGCGACGCCCAGCAGTTGCAGGCGATCGAGGCGGGCGCCGCGTTCCGGCTGCTCACCGAGCGGCATGGCGCCCGCGAGATCAGCGCGGTCCGCCGCCAGCATGAGGAGTGGCAGCGCGACGCCACGCGCGAACTCGCCACCGGCCGCACCGGCGAGGCGCTGGCGCGCTACGATCAGGCCGGCATGGTGCATGTCGCCGAGACGCGCGAAGATGCCGCCGGAGCGCTGATCGAGCGCTGGAAGGAGGCGCGCGAGAGCGGCTTGGCGCAGAGCCATACCATCCTGGCGCATACGCGCGAAGACGTGCGCATGCTCAACGAGATGGCCCGCGATGCCCTGAAACAGGGTGGGCAGCTCGACGGCGAAATCGCCCTCGAAACCGCCCGCGGCTCGCGATTGATGGCGCCCGGCGAGCGCATCATCTTCCTCAAGAATGACCGCGACCTCGACGTCAAGAACGGCACCCTCGCCACGATCGAACGGCTCGACGCCCGCCGTGTCGAGGCGCGGCTCGACGATGGTCGCAGCGTGGGGTTCGACCTCAAAGCCTATGCCGAGATCGACCACGGCTATGCCACAACCATCCATAAGGCGCAGGGGATCACGGTCGACCGCGCCCATATGCTCGCCACGCCGGGGCTCGATGCCCACGCCAGCTATGTCGCGCTCAGCCGCCACCGGCAGGACGTGCAGCTCCATTACGGCCGGGACGACTTCGACTCGCCCGAGCGGCTGGCGCGCGTGCTCGGCCGCGAGCGCGCCAAGGACAGCACGCTCGACTATGCCCATGTGCGGGAGCGGCTTGCCGACGAGCGAGGATATCGCGGCTCGCCAGAACCGGCCGACGAGCATGCCGTCGCGCCCGACGTGCGCCGCCGCAGCCCGTTTGCCGGTCTCAACGTCAGTCGGGCCGGCGATCGGTCCCCCGGCCTCACCCGCGACTCCTTCAAGGGACTCGGGCTCGGCCGCGCAGCCACCGGCGTGGCGGCTCCGCCCGCGCCGCTCGACCGCGCGGTGCAGGGCTATGCGCGGGCGCTGGAGGATGTCCGATCGATGGAGCGTCAAGGCTTGAAGCCGCTCGGTTGGCAGCAGAGCGCGTTCGCCCATGCACGCGACGCGCTGGATGGCGTCCACGCCAGCGGCCATCACGATCTATCGGCGGCCATCGCCCGCGACCCGACGCTCGTCGCGGAAGCGGCCGAGGGCCGCACCGTGCGTGCGATCCGCGCCATGCAGCTTGAGGCGGAGGTCCGCGCCAACTCCGAGCTGCGCGCCGACAGGTTCGTGGCGCAATGGCGCCAGCTCGGCGAGCAGCGCGACGGCCTCTCCGGCTGGCAGAACGAGGATGCTCGGACGGGCGTCGAGACGCACATGCGCGCGCTCGCCAAGGGGCTGGAGAAGGACCCGGCGCTCGACCACGCCTTGGTCGCGCGTCGCGGCCAGCTCGGCCTCGGCCCGCGCCAAGCGCTCGAATGGAGCCCCGGCAGCCGCTCCGGCGACATGGGCCATGAGCTTGCCGACCGTACCCGCACGCGCTCGGTCGCCCAGGCGCTGATGGATTCGCTCGGCAGCGGCCGCAGCCGCGATGTCGGGCTCAGGCAATGATGGGCGATGCGCGTGCCGCTATGATAGGCGTCGTCGCAGGCGCCCGCACAAAACAGGCGCACCGCGACGCAATGATCTGGGCGGTGACCATCTCCATGGGAGTGACCGCGCTGCTGCTCGCGCTGGCGCCGCTGCTCATCAACACGCTCTGGCCGGCAGCGGCGGAGGACCGCGCCGCAGCGATCCTCCTCAAGAGCCGGTGGGAGGCCGGTATGGAGTTAATGGCGAGCGGCGATCCAGCACGCTGGCGCCAACTCGTCGACGCCGACACTTTTCAGTACGACACCGCCCAAGCGGTAGCGGCTTGCCGGAACCAGGCGAACGCCGCCGCGCGGCCGGTGCGCTGCTCAATCGAGATCGGACCGATCAAATCAGAAAAGCGGCTGGCGCTTCCCTAATAATTCTCGCGCGTTAGCGTCTGACCTGGTTTATAAAAGTAAGATCGAGCTTCGTGGTTCTGAGCAGCAAATCTTGAGCTACTGCTTGGCTTCAGCGATTGACCGGGAAAGATTGGCACAGTCCGGAACATACCCGTAACCCACTTGGCCAACGGTAACGCTTTGAACCTGGACCCGCGCGAATGCAGGTCTGACGAGATCGTCAAAGGCGAAGTCGCAGTTGGGAACTTCACTGGGAATGTATGCACCGCGCGGGATGCCGTATTTTTTTCTGTAAGCCTTCGTCCAAGTATCTGCGGCCGCGAGTGCGGCATCACCGGCCAGCGGCACATCAAAAGAAATATCATAGGCGCCACTGGCTCGCGAGCCTTCGGCTTTGAATGACGCAACAGGATCGGCAGCGTTGCCGCAGCCCTCAAGGCAATCCGCCACAAAATGGCTGTGAAGCAGGTTCAGCTTTTCAATGTTAGCAAATGTCGTGGCCGAGCTGAGAGTGAGTCCTCGTAAGTCTTGAAAGCCATTGAGCTTGGACGCACAGCCAGATTTGAGATCGAACGAGAAGCCAATAACTCCACTCCGACCGATGTAGTAAGTCACCTCACATCGCCCGACCTCGAACTTCCAACTGTGGTCGTCCTTCGATTTCGCTGGACCCAGCTTACGTTCGAGAAATGGCGCGTTCAGCCCAATCGTCATCGTCGAAGTGGCATAAGCCCATTTCGTGTTAACCGCTGGAATGGCGGCACTTGCCACCACCGGAAGCGCGGCAGCGATGCCAAGCCAAGCCTTCATCAAACCCTCTGCGTCCTGACCAATCGCAGAATACCAGAGGTTGCAGGATCAGCAACGACATCTGCCGAGACTCGGAGGGCGTCAGCCTCCCGCCTTATCTTCTGCTATGTCCAGTTCGTCCAACTGTGGGAGACGCGGCATGGGGTGGTTCCGAAGATCAGGCCGCATGACAGGCGACACCGCGCGAAGGATCACCGGAATTTCCACGCCTGCGTTCGGCATATCGTGGGCAGAGCCGGGACCGTCGCAGCGGGATCGTGTGCGCGACTATCTGCTGATGCTTGAGGATCGCCGCGTGCTCTACAATCCGATGTGGTTGGAGGTGCCGTCCCAGGTGAATGCCTCGCTCCATGAAATCCGCTCCGCGAGCACCGAAGCGCTGAGGCAATTTGACGAACAGGACTTCGCGATCGTGCCTATTCGCGCCATTCGTGAGGCTTGCCGGCGTTTTCACGACGACGCCGCGGTGGACTATCCACATATGGGCTGGTCCGATGGTCGGGGCGACGGAAACGCCGGGTTCTTCATGGCGCTCGGTGCGTTGCGGGCTACCATCGGCCAGCAAGTCGCGTCGTTGGCGGCGCACTACGATCTCGATGTGGAGGGCGATCTTGCCACGGTCCTGCCTCAAATCGACGAGGAGCAGGAATGAAGCTCGACAAGGACCTGATGCGCGACATCCTGTTGGCGGTCGAGGCGCACCCGGAACCGTCCGCGAACTACGTCCCGCTCGACCTGCCGGAGCATGACGCAGAGGTCGTCTCCTACCATGTGATGCTGCTCGCCGAAGGCGGCTTCCTGAAAGCCATGGACGTGTCGGATAAAAGCCAGCTGGAGTGGTATCCGCAGCGCCTCACCCACAGCGGGCACGAATTCGTCGCCACCATCCGCGATGGCGAGGTATGGGGTAAGACTAAGGCTGTCGCGAGCAAGGTCGGTGGCGTCAGCGTCGCGTTCGTCTGGGAGCTAGCGAAAGCGGAGGTCAAATCAAAGCTCGGCCTGCCATGAACCAGCTTGGACTACCCGTCTCCAGCGAAACGGCGAATGACTGAGATGAAATGGACTGACTGGATCACCTTGGGAATTGCGCTGTTGGGCGCAGCACTGGGTGTGTGGAACACGTGGCAGGGTTGGCGAGACCGATCTGTCAGGTTCAAGGTAAGGGCGACCCAGGCGGTGGGGCTCGGTGGCCCTGCACCGACTTGCTTGTCGATTGAGGTAACGAACCTCAGTTCGTTTGCGATCACCGTCGAAGAGGTCGGCTTAACCGTGGGAAAGCCCCGCGGTAGCTTGCCAAGGCGCGCAATGATTCCGCCGCACAGCATCATCAATGGCACCTTGCCCATGCGCATCGAACCCCGACACAGCGGGTCGGTTGTCGGCTGGGCACAAGAGTTGCCCAACGACGGATATGACCATGCCTATGCTCGAACATCGGGTGGTGAGATTGGCTACGGCACCAGCCCGGCATTACTTCAATGGGTGCGATCCATAACGCGCGCATAGCCTCTCCGTCGCGCAGCTCGCAACGATCGGGAGTGGGACCTAAAGTGGGACCCGTTGAAGGGCATTCATAATACCCTCGCCTTTCCAATATCTTATAGAGATAAATTGGCGGAGAGGGTGGGATTCGAACCCACGGTGCCCGCGAAGGCACGCCGCATTTCGAGTGCGGTACAATCGACCACTCTGCCACCTCTCCGCAGAGGACGTCGCCCGCCCGCAGGGCGGTCTAGCCGGTCGAGCGCGCGCCTCTAACGGAAAGCCCCGCCCCTCGCAAGCACGCGCTTGCGCCCGCCCCGCCTCCGCTTACATAGGGTGCATGTCGCGTCATCCCACCGCCGGCCAGCCCACCCGGATCGAACTCTCCGGCCCCGCCATCGCCGCCGCCCGCTTTTCGATCGGCGAGGTGGTGAAGCACCGCATGTTCGATTTTCGCGGCGTGATCTTCGATGTCGATCCGGTCTTCGCCAACAGCGAGGAATGGTATGAGGCGATCCCCGAGAGCATCCGCCCGCGCCGGGACCAGCCCTTCTATCACCTGCTCGCCGAGAACATGGAGTCGAGCTATGTCGCCTATGTCAGCCAGCAGAACCTCGTGCCCGACGAGACCGACGAGCCGGTCGACCACCCCGCGATCAGTGGCCTGTTCACCGATTATGCCGACGGCCGCTACACGCTGAGACCGCAGCACAAGCACTGAGTTCACGCCGCCTCGCGCCACGGCAAAAGGGCCAGCCGATCGCATGGTCGGCTGGCCCTTTTGTTGTGGCGCGGCGAACGCCGTGCCGGGAGCGGCAGCGCGCTCCCGGCAGGCGATCAATACTTCACGCGAAGCCGTGCGTAATACAGACCGCCGTTGATCCCGAACGGCCCGCCCGAGCGCGGATAGATCTGGCCATCGGCGGTGCTGTTGGTCAGCGCATAGATCGGTGTTGTCGTGCTCGGCGCGATCCTGTCCGGATATGTGTTGAAGATATTGTTGGCGCCGACGGTCAGCGTGTACTTCTCAGCCAGCGTATAGCTGATGTCGAAATCGGTCAGGAACTTCGACCCGAACGTCTGCCCCGGATATTCGAGCTGGTTCGCCCATGAGCTGTAGAAGTTTTCGCGCGCATTGAGCGTGAAGCCGCCGATCTGCCAATTGGCGGACAGGTTGCCGCGATGCTTGGGCGGCAGGTTGGTAATGTTGAACGACTGCGCAGCGCTGATCAGCGGGGTGCCCGTCGTGCTGAGCTTGATGTTGTCGGCCGTGCTCTTGTTGTAATTATAGGCCAGCGTCACCGCGAACCGGCCGTTGAGCAGCGTCGTGCGATAGGTCGACACCACATCGACGCCGCTGGTGCGCGTGTCGAAGCCGTTGGTGAAATAATTGACCACGCCGCCGACGCCCACCGACGCCAACGCCGGCAGTGCCGTGATATTGGCCGCGGTCACGTTATACGCCTGCGAGATGCCGATCCGGTTCTTCACCTTGATCGTATACCCGTCGATCGTCAGCGTGAAGCCGTTCTTGGGATCGATCACGATGCCGGCGCCGAAGTTGACCGACTTTTCGGGCTTCAGCGCCGTCGCGCCGTAGAAGCGCGCGATGCTGCTCGTCACCGGATAGGTGCCGGTCTGCACCTGCACGCCGGTCCCCGCGGCAAAGCTCGTGGTCAGGATCTGCGTGTTGTTCTGGCCCGGCGACGGCGCATGGAAGCCGGTACCCGCCGTGAAGCGCAGCGCGGTCGTCTCCTCGGCGTGCCAGATCGCGTTGACCTTGCCCACGAACGCGTCGCCGAACGTGTCGTAATGCTCATAGCGCGCGGCGACGCCCGCCGTGAACTCCTTCACGATGTCCGTCTCGGCCCCGACGTAGGCGCCATAGCTCTTCTGGGCGTTCTTGCCGGCGAACGTCGGGCTGATACCGCCATAACCGCTGGCGGCCGGCGACTGGGTGGCGGTAATCGGCGTCGTACCGTTCAGCGCTCGCGTGTAGACGCCTGGCGACACGAGGTCGTAGAGCGGTTGCGAGGCGTAGGGGCCCGCCGCATAGGACTGGACGTCGCCGACGGTCGTCTCATATTGCTCGCGCCGGAACTCGCCGCCGGCCGACAAGGTCACCGCGCTCGCGAAGCCGACTTCCAGCGGATAGGTCGTGTCGAGGTTGAAGTTCTGCTCGGTCTGGATCAGCTTGCCGAAGAAGAAGCTGGTCTGGCTCTGCGGCCCGAACGACGGGCTGAGCGAATCGGTCATGGACAGCGCCAGCGAGTTGCGGGCGAACGTTCCCGACAGGTCCCAGGTGAAGCCGCTGTCGCCTTCGCCCTTCGCGCCGAAGGTGCCGTAGAGCTGCTCGATCTTGCCGATGAAGCGCGGCGTGAAGCCGCCCGGATAGATTGAGGTGAAGTTGAACGTCGCGCCGCCGTTGCGGACGAAGCCGCCGGTCGGGCAGGTGGCGTTGCCGGTCGGGCACGCCGTCGTATAGATGGTGTTGAACGCACCGTTGGCGCCGGGCGACGCCGTCGCGGCGGTGCCGGTGCCGTTGTTCACCGCCAGCGGGGTCGGCGCGCTGATCGGCGAGCGATAGTTGAAGCTCTGGTTGGCGCTGCTCGTGGCGTAATTCGCCACGAAATAGAGCTTCGTGTTGTCGGCGACCTCGTAAGCGGAATTGAGGAACAGCTTGTAGCCGTCAGCGGGCGACGAGCCCCAGATCTGGGCCGGGCCCGGATAGTTGGGAATGCGGTTGACAACGCCGGGCTGGAGGTTGGCCAGCACCACCGCGATCGGGCGTGTCGCACCGCGACTGGTGCCTTTCTCGTTGAAATACTCGCCGGCGACGTTCACGAAGCCGCGCTCGCCGAGCTTGAAGCCGACATCGCCCGAAATCTGGTATCGGTCGCCGTCGTTCTTGTAGGTCTGGCCGTACAGCGCCTGCAGTTCGAGGCCGGTGTCCTGGCGGAGCTGATAGTTGATGACGCCACCGATGGCGTCCGACCCGTATTGGGCGGTCGCGCCGTCGCGCAGGATCTGCAGGTTGCCGATCGCGATCGCCGGAATATTGGAAATGTCGGAGCCTTGCGCGCCATAGGACAAGGCGGTGTCGGCACCGCCATAGACCTGCACCAGCGCGGCGCGGTTGTAGCGCTTGCCGTTGATCATCACGAGGATCTGGTCGGCGCCGAGGCCGCGCAGCGACGGCGGGCGCACGAAGGTCGAAGCGTCCGAGATGGTGTTCTGCGGCACGAAAAAGGACGGCACGAGGTTGCGGACGATGTCGAGCATGTTCGCGGCCGGCTGCGACTGGAGCTCTTCCGAATCGATGATGTCGACCGGCGAGGCCGAATCCGTCGACGTCCGCCCGGCGCGTCGCGAGCCGATGACCAGCACGTCCTTCGCGCTGTCCTCGGTTACCGACGCGGGCGCGTCTGCCGGGGGCGTCGTCTGCGCCGCGGGCGCGGTCTGCGCCGAAGCCCAGCCGGGAGCGGCGAGCGAAAGCGTCATCGCCGAACCGGCGAGCATGGATTTGAAGACCGTATGATGCATGTGCGTGAATCCCCCTTAACCGCGAAAAGATGGCCGCGCGGTCTCCTCACCTCCCGGGAACGGCCAATGCGGACCTTATGCGGTCACGGAAATGTCACAACGGGTGATATGCTGCACCTGCACAATAGATCGCGCCTGTGGCCGCGCGGCCACAGGCGCGTCCCCGGTTGACAGCGCACGCGCCCTCGCTTAGCTGGCGCGCTCTCCCGACGGGCCTGCCCGGACGGGTCAAGATATGTGGAAAGTGACTAGAGCCATGTTCGCAATCGTGCGCACGGGCGGCAAGCAATATCGCGTCGCCGCCGGAGACAAGATCGTCGTCGACAAGGTCGACGGCGAGGCAGGTAGCGCGATCACGCTCGGCGACGTGCTGCTCGCGGGCGAGGGCTCGGAGCTGCGCGACGTCGCCGGCCTCACCGTCGCCGCCGAGATCATCGCGCAGGCGAAGGGCGACAAGGTCATCGTCTTCAAGAAGCGTCGCCGCCACAATTATCGCCGCCGCAACGGCCACCGCCAGTTGCACACGATCCTGAAGATCACCGCGATCGGTGCGCAGGAAGAGAAACAGCCCGCGCGCGCCAAGCAGGTCGCGCAGCCGGAGGCCGCGGAAGCGGCTGCCCAGGCGTAAGGAGCAGGAACGATGGCACATAAGAAAGCAGGCGGTTCGTCGCGCAACGGTCGTGATTCGGCCGGTCGTCGCCTCGGCGTGAAGAAGTTCGGTGGCCAGGAGTGCGTCGCCGGCAACATCCTCGTCCGCCAGCGCGGCACCAAGTTCTACCCGGGCCGCAACGTCGGCATGGGCAAGGACCATACGCTGTTCGCGCTCGTCGACGGCCGCGTCGCGTTCGCCGAGGGCAAGCTCGGGCGAAAGTTCTGTTCGGTGCAAGTGCCGGCGAACGACACCGCCCCAATGACGGACGGTGCGGCGATTGCCGCCGAGTAGAGGGTGACCGGACGGGTCGCCCACCAGGGCGACCCGGGTCCGCACGGACCAGCCACCAAGGGAGACGGGTCGCCCCGGCTCCCTTTTTTATTGCTCCCTCCACGCGAATGTCGCCGACCCGTCATAGGGATCGGGCAGGCGACGGAAAGGAGGGAGCGCATGTTCGCCCGGACGCAGAGACTGACGCTGAGGCCCGGCTGGCCCGAGGACGCGCCCGCGCTGGCGCAGGCCATCGCGCATTGGGACGTGGCGAAGCGTCTCGCCAGGCTGCCCTGGCCCTACACGCTGGAGCACGCCGAGAGCTGGCTGACGGCCCCCTCGGCGCCGGACAATGTGGGGCTGCTGATCTACGCGCACGACCATGCGGTGCCGTCGCTGGTCGGCGGCGTCGGCCTGCACCCGCAGGGGCGGGACATGGAGATCGGCTATTGGCTGACCCCCGCCGCCTGGGGCCGCGGCTACGCCACCGAGGCAGCGCGCGCGATGGTCAGCATCGCGCGCCATGCATTGGGGCGGAAGCGGCTGGTGAGCGGGCATTTCGTGGATAACCCGGCGTCCGGGAAGGTGCTGAGGAAGCTCGGCTTCGAGCAGACCGGCCTGGAAAAGCGCGAGTGCCTGGCGCGCGGTGAGACGGTGGACTGCGCGACCTTCGAGCTGGCCTTCTAACGTCTTCCCTTCAGGGGAGGGGGTAGCCGAGCGCACGCGAGGTCGGGAGAGGGGCAGTGGCAGCGCTCTACGCCGCCCCTCTCCCGTCGCCATGCGGCTTCCCTATCCCCTAAGGGGAGGAGGGAAGCTGTTGCCATTACCCCTTTTTCCTCCGAAACCCTCCTCATGGCCGCCACCGTCGCCCCCCTTCCCACCCGCAAGCGCCTGTCGCCCGAGGAATCCCGCGAAGCCGCCCTCGACGCCGCCCGCGCGCTCCTCGTCGAATCCGGCCCCCAGGCCGTCACGCTCAAAGCCGTCGCGGCCCGCATCGACCGCACCCACGCCAACCTCCTCCACCATTTCGGCTCCGCCTATGGCCTCCAACAGGCGCTGATCGCGCGCATGGCGGGGTTCATCACCTCGACGATCCGCGAGGCGGTGCTGCGCCAGCGCGCGTCGGGCGACCCCAACCCAGGCGAGGTCGTCGACCTCGTGTTCGAGGCCTTCGACGGGGGCGGCGCCGGGGCGCTCGCGAGCTGGATGATCCTGTCGGGCAACGAGGACGCGCTCGACCCGATCCTGACCGCGATCCACGATCTCGTCGACGAACTGGCGGTCGAGCATTCCAAGGCGGAGCGCCCGATCCAGGACGAGACGCTGACGCTGGTGCTGATGGCGCTCGGCGACGCCCTGCTCGGCGGCCCGCTCGCGCGGGCGCTGGGCGTGCCGCGCGAGCGGGCGCGGGCGCTGGCGCGGGAGATGCTGGTTGGGGGGCGGGGCTGATCCCCGTCACTCGGCCGTGAGCGGGGGTCCGACCGCGATCCAGGTAGCCCGTCGGGGTCGACGCGTGCCGCTCGCGTCGATCTGGATGCGGGCACGATGGGGCAATGGCCCGCCGCGGCAGCGCCGCGTCGTCGGACGGCGCTGTGGCGCCGCCGACCGGGCGTGCGCTCGGGCGTCGCTTTAGCTGCGCTAAAGCGTTACGGCGCACGCCATGCATTTCCTCGACCAAGCCAAGATCTTCGTCCGCTCCGGCTCCGGCGGCCCCGGCGCCGTCAGCTTCCGGCGCGAGAAATATATGGAATATGGCGGCCCCGACGGCGGCAACGGCGGCAAGGGCGGCGACATCGTGTTCGAGGCGGTCGCCGG
>NZ_CAXTHV010000053.1:0-7139 GCF_964244265.1 uncultured Sphingomonas sp.
CATCAGCCTCGCCGCAATCGTCACTTGGTGGATATGAGTCTCGGCCCTAGCCCAGGTCCGTAGCCGTATCCGTTAGCGGAGCGGCAGCCACGACGGGTGGAGCGAGCGGCATCCGGGGCGGCGCCGTGCGCCACATGAGCGTGACGTCGTGGGGCGTAAGGCCATAGGCGCGGTTGACGATGTCGGACAGCGCGCGCTCGTCGGCCAGCGCCGCCACGCGCGCCGCGCGGGCGGGCTCGGCGGTATCGGCGAAAGCGGCGCGTAACTGCATCAGCCGCGACGGGGTGATACCGGCCCGTTTCGGCAGCGCCGCCCGCACTGCGGCGATGAAGCCGTCGCTGTCGAGCCGGCTGGCCTGCGCCAGCCCTGCGGGTAGTTTGGCGAATCCGATCTCGTGGCGCAGCCAATCGGCGAGAGCGTGATCGGCGGCGCGGATGGCGGTGGTGGCAGCGATTACCCCTTCGGTGCGGTCGATCATTTGCCCGTCGTCCGAAGACGAAAGCTGCGCCAAGGGGAACCTTTCGATAAAGCTGGCCATGAAACGTAGCGCCTCATCTTTGCCGTGAATGGCGTCGCGCCAGCCGAACCACCACGCTGCCGGTGAGTTCAGGTTGGCGATCAGACGGACGTCGGAGGACGTCAAAATGTATGCTGTGTTGTTGAGATATCGGTTGGCACGGTCGCGCGCGAAAGATGCGGTCCACGTAATCTCCGTGAACACGATCTTTTCACGCTCGAATGCGTCGTAATACGCGCACGGTCGCAGCTCCCACCAGAACCGCCCGTGGTCTTCGCGATGGCGCAGTCCCTTGGGCTTGCCGGTCTTGGGATCGGGGAGGCTTTCATAGCGCTTGAAATGACGGTGTAGGCTCGGAAAGGTCTCGGCGAAGATCGCCTCCGCTGCCGTTTCGGTTGCGGCACCAGCCCAAGGCCAGGCGAAGTCGCTGCTCGATTTCATCACGATCATCCACAGCCCCTGCCAATCGGGCAGCCACCGATCGATGTCCTGTCCGCGCAGGTAGGGCTTGATGATTTCGACGGCACGGCCATCGTCGGCGATCAGACGTTCCTTGGTAGGGGTATCAATCAGGAACGCCTCATTGAAGCCGGTTTTGACTCCGTAGAGCGGCTTCACCCCAGCGTATTCGACCAGTGGCACGCCATTGGCGCGGATCTTCGCCAGGAGCGCGGCGACGTCGGGTGGCTCCAACGTCCAAGGTTCGGGCGTAAGCGTGTCGCGGCGCGCGATATAGCTGGCGGCCTGCACCGCCGCGGCTAGTCCGCTGCGCGGAACGTCGTCGCGCGGGATCACAGCCAGGTCGAAGGTCTCCGGGGCGGGTCCGGCGTCGGGCTTGCGCACCGCGGTGACGCAGGGGAACACGTCGGCATCGGGGAAGAAGCGCCGGGCATGGCCGAAATCGGCCATGAACTCGACCCACGCCCCTTCCGCGAACAACCGCCGCAGCCCCACGGCATAACCCGCCTTTAGCCACTTATTGGTGACGACATAGGCCATCCGCCCGCCGGGCCGGAGCAGCTTGAGGCCTTGTTCGTAGAAATAAACGTAGAGATCGGCGGTCCCGGCATAGCTATCATAGCTGCTTTCGAGCGCGGGCTTGATAGCGCCAATCATCTCCTGCCGCACATAGGGCGGGTTTCCGATCACCGCGTCGAAGCCGCCGCTGCGGCCTTGCGATGCCAGATTGCGCCACACGCCGGGGAAGGCGATCTCCCAATTGAAGAAGCGATGCGCATCGGCAAGCCCGCGCGCCTCGCGCACGAGCGTGTCGGCGATCAGACGGCGCCGGTCGTCCGGCCGCGCGGACGGAAGCAGACTGGTCTGCGACGACGGCGCGATCGACCCTTCGCGCAGCGCGGTGTCGGCGATATCAAGGGTGCCCGTCGCAATCTGCGCCGGATCGCCGAAGCTGCCCTCCAGCACCATCTTGAATGCCTCGGCCCGGTCGTAGCGGCGCTCGGCTTCGGCCGCCTTGGCCAACGCTTTCTCGACCTTAGCCAGCGCCTTGGCCTTTACCGCACGTTGAGCGTCATTGCCCTCGGCCATTTGCGCCACGGTAGCGCGACCCACACGCTCGATCTGCTCGGCGCTCTCGCGGATGCGGGCCGGGGCGTCGCGGAACACTCCCATCAGCGTATCCGCCTCGATCAGGTGGAACAGCGCGTCAATCGGTGCGCTGGCCTCCGCCACTGTCCCGAACAACGCCTTGGACTGCTCGACTTCGGCGATGTCGTTGTCGGGGATCGTCTCGATCTCTTCCATCGCGGCGGCGACATTATCAATCGAAGCGAGATGGCGGTTGACCATCAGCGAGCCGCGGTTCGCCAGCCACAAGGTAGTCGGACGCACCCATGCGCCGAGCACGCTGTTTCCGCAGCGCAGATGGTGATCGAGGAATGACAGCGGCGCGCCGACAGTGAAGCTGTGCAACCACAGCGCCACCTTGGCAAGCTCGACGGCCATCGGATTCAGATCGACGCCATAGATACAGCGTTTCAACACCATGCGGCGGACGATGTGCGGATCGTCGAGCTGGTCGGCGACTATCGGCCAGCCGTGTTGCTCGGCGCGAGACAGGATGTCGGCGCGCAAAGCCGCAATCCGGGCGACGAGCGGTGACGCATAGCCACCGCCGGCGACGCTGGCGGCGTCCTCGGTCGCCTTGAACACCTTGTCCGATAGCCAATCGACCAGGCTGACCAGGAAATGACCGCTTCCCATCGCCGGATCGACGATTTTCAGCTCCAGCATTCGCGTGGCCGGATCGAGCGCGGCCAGCGCCACGCCGGTCGTGCCGGCAGTGACCGCGGCGGCGAAGGTGTCGATGCACTCGGCGACCAGCGGCCCCACCGCGCGCTCGATGATGAGACCGACCAAGTCCTCGGGTGTGTAATAGGAGCCGGAGCGGTGCCGCGCGCTGTTGTCGGGCCGCGGCCGGACGCCACCCGCATCGTCGGCCTCGACGGCATACTCCAGGATCGATTCGTAGATTGACCCGAGTTGCTGAACGGACAGGTCGCGGTAATTGATGTAGCGCGGGCGCGGCTCAGCCGAGCGATGCGACAGGAGGAAGATAACTTCCGCGGTGACGCTGTCCGACAATCGTACACGCGCAAGCAACAGCGCGTTGGCGGGATCGAATAACCCGCCGTTGTAGGGAGGGATACCGAGCGCGTCATCGCCCTCCGCAATCGCGCCGAAGATCGTTTCCAGGCGGCTCCAATATTGGGTGCTGCGCGCCGCCGGAGTCGTCCCGGCCTCGCGCGCGTCGGCGATTTCCAGCCGCATCCGCGTCAGGCTGTAGCGAGCATAAGGGCCGCGCTCGTCGGGTAAGAGGTTGCGATCCTCGGCGTAGAGGATGAACAGCAATCGGTAGAGTAGGACCAGCGCATTGGACCTGACCTGCTCAAGATAAGCGTCGTCGATTGTTCCGGGGCGGTCGCGGTCGTGCAGCGGCAGGGCCTGCACCAGCAGCGGAAACACCCGGTCAAACACCACGTCCGACAGGTCGCGCGCGACTCGCTCTTCCCATTGCCGCGCGTCGATCAGCGCCTGATCGTGGAAAGAGCGGCCTTGTTCGGCCGGCAGAAACGCGGCGCGGCCGAAAAGGAGAAGGAACAAGCGGAAGACGTGGTCTGGATCGAATTCGGCGTCGAGCAGGTCGCGCCCACAGTCGGGAAGGTCGAACATCTTCCCGAGATCAATTTCTAGATAATCGTCAGCGACCGACAACGCACCCTGCCAATAAAGCCGCCATTGGCGGCCGTTAGTCAGGATTCCCCAGCGCATCTTGCCCTGCGTCGTGACATCTGCACGGCTCAGATAATGCATTAGCTGCGCAGCCGGGACGCCCTGGTCACCCTGCGCGGCGCGATCGAGCGGGCGGTTCCATCGCTTGGCTTCAACCAGCGCGGCTCCGTGGCGAAAGCGCTGCCACGGGTCGAGTCCGGCCGCTGCTGCATCGGCGTCAGCATCAGGAAACAGCAACGCGTCTGGCACGTCCTTTCGACCGCGCGCGTCCATCCGCTGCTGCACTGAGATATGATCCCAGCCGAGCAGACGCAGGACGGGATAGACTAGCTTGTTCTCAGTTTCTGCCTCGACCGGGTTTTTCCGCTTGAGCAGGTCGTCGATACGATCGCCCACAGCGGCGCGCAGGGTAGCGACCGCGCCGTCGTCGAGATCACGCCATGCTGCAGTTTCGGCTATGCCCTGCTTCAACCAGTCGCGCGTGAACAATCCGCCTTGCAGCACCCGTGTCGGCCCTCCCAAACGCCAAGCATAACCGATTGTGCAGAGGCGACAACGATACAGTCCACGCACCGAATAAGCTGCCCGCTGATGATCGCATCATCAGCTTTCGGTCTATGCTGCGTCCTGATCGAGCCACGGTGCGAGCACGGCAGCGTCATTTGCGGCCTTCTCTAGCCGCGCGGCGAAGCGTGTCGCGCGTCGTGCGTCGAGAGTTGCGGTATAGCCGCGCCCCGCTCGTAGTTGGACAATCCGGCGAAGGATGCGATCTTCCACTGCGTCCGCGCCAGCGCGCGGATCGTGTAGCTGCCGCCAGCGAGCGAGCAGCAGAGCGGTGCTGATGACATCGCCTTCGCAGGCTTCCTGAACAGCTTCCCACTGCCCGGCACAGATCAGCCGTGCAACCGCGAAGGCCGGCACGCTGATTTTAGCGGGGATGTCGAGGCTGGCGAGGATCTCGGCCATGTGGACCGGCTTCATCTTGAACCCGCCGGTGGTCGTTCTGGCGAAGTCGATGTGCCGCACTGGGTCGTTGCCGCCGAACCCGAGCCAGCCCCAGCCCTTGGGCAGGGTCAATCCGTGCCGCATCGCGCCGAGCGTCAGCAGCGGCACGTCGTGGAGCATACCGGCCCAGCTGACGAGCTCGGCACCGTCCGGCGCGTCGGCCAGCACCTGCAGGATGCCTGCGACGACAGCGCGCTCGTCGTGATCCGGTTGGCTCAGCGTGACGAACCGCGACACGTCGATGTTGCCGTCCGGGTGCTCGACCAGCACCATCGCGGCGGCGGTGACGATCGTCTGGAACGGCCAGCGCGGCGTGGTCAGCGGATCCTCGTGACGCTTGTAGCCGCGGCGACTCGGCTGGTCGTCGTTGCTGGGGACGTAGCGCTCCATCGCCTGGTAGCGCCGGTGCCCGGTCTCGTCGGTCACCGCGCTCTCGATGTCCAGGACGACGTAGCTACGCGGGCGACGGGGTTCGAACGGGTTGTCGATCTTCATGGCTTTTTTCCTTCCGGGATCATTCCCGGTTACGATGCTGATGGGTCAGGAAGGCGGACCCCGCCGCGCGGGGTCCGCAGGGCGTCAGCCGAAGCGGACGATCGTCTCGACGGGCGTCTCCGGCTCGATCCATGTTCCGCCCGTGGGGACGAACCGGTTGTCGGCCAGAAGTTGGCCGCCCAGCGTCGCGGCGGTGGCGCGGATGCGCTTCATCGCGAGCTTGCGGCCGGCACCGATGGCTTTCGGCTTGCCGGGCATGCGGACGAACGAGCCGCGTCCATCAATCACGAAATGTTCATCGGCACGGGTGCTGACGAACACGATCGGCGCGTCGTCGTGACTGCGAACGGCACGACGCGATCGACGACATCGATCGTCAGCAACTCGCGATAGACGATGGTGAAGCCGAGCGGCGTGGTCGCCTTCATGCTGCCCCAGCCGGTGTAGACCGCGTCCTTGCGCATGATCTGGGCGATGCGCGCCATCTCGGCCCCGACGGCGAAGTCCATCCGTCGCCCCGAGCAGAAGGCGATGCAGTCGTTGGCTGGCTTGAAGGTCGGCCAGCCCATTTCGCGGCGGAGCGCGAGCATGAAGTTCTGGTGCCCGAGGCCAATGGTCGCTTGTTGCATGCTGTCGTTTCCTCATGTGACGGCCTTCATGGCCGGAGCATTTTTCCCCAACCCGGGGGGCTCGCTTCATCGGTTCAGGAAGGAAGCGGCGCGCTGCAGCGCGCCGCCAGCTCTCAGCGATGCCGCTGATGCTAGGTGATCGGCAACATCCGCGGCACAGGCCCGTGCGGCGCGATGTGCTGTCAGAACCAGCGTTCCTCGCCAGCGCATTCTTTCTCGGTGATCTCGCACCACCAGACCTTCTGGCGCGCATCCCAGCGGTAGCCCCGCGCCTTGAGTGCGCTGCGCCGGTCGAACGACGCGCCGGTCGCCTCGAAGCGAACCGTCGGCTTCTCGGCATTGGCAAGCAGGTCGCCGATCACGGTGCCGCCATGCGGAAGCCGATGCGCCAGCAGATGGATGAGGCTGACGACGTCTGCCATCGCCCGGTGCGCATCGTTGAACCGGCCGATCTGCATCAGCAGGTGGCCGAGCTTGCGCCCGTCCAGCCCGGCTTCCAGCCAGTCGAAGTCGTTGGCCGAGCAGGCCCAGGCCGCCCCGGCGATACCGGGCATCAGGTTTTCTATGAACGCGATGTCGAACATCGCGTTATGCGCAATCAGCACGTCCGCCTTGCTCAGGCGGTGTTCGAGGCGGTCAAGGTCGATGACTCGCCCGCGAACGTCGACGTCGGTGATGCCGGTGAGCTTCGTGATATAGGGCGGGATCGGCATGCGCGGGTCGCGCAGGGCCTGTCCCGAGCTGAGGATGCCGACGATCTCGCCCCCCGCATCAACCTCCAGCGTGACCACGGCGATATCGATGATTTCGTCGTGCATGGGGTCGGTGCCGGTGGTCTCGGTGTCCACGATGGTCACGAACCGGACCGGGCCGTCGGTCGGCGGCGCCAGCGGGAAATCCTTCAGCGCGGTGACGCGGCGCAGGATGCGGATGTCCGGATCGTCCGGATGCACGGAAAGCGCCGCCCCAGCCGGGGCAGCGTCGGTGGTGTGGGTCATGGTCGATGCTCCTGTTCGAAGTCGACCGAGCTTCAGCGAGGTCTTTTCCCCTCACTCTTCCCGGTCACAGGAATCCCTCCCAGTGTGGCTTTTCCACGCCGGTCACATGCGAAAGGGCATCTTTCACTGGACCAACGAGACTTTAACTCTAGCCGGTGCAACAGTCGGTGCATCATGGCCGATAAGCATCTGATTGATCCTACCACCGAACGGGACAGTGCTGTTCTCCTCCATCTCGAGAAG
>NZ_CAXTHV010000054.1:0-6968 GCF_964244265.1 uncultured Sphingomonas sp.
GCCGCCATCAGCCTCGCCGCAATCGTCACTTGGTGGATATGAGTCTCGGCCCTAGTCTGCTTGGTAAAGCTGCCTGCCGTGTCCGCGCGCCGCCCTCATCGCCCCGGAGGCGGTGTGATTCCTCCATCCGGCGCGCCCGGACCCCCGGGGATTCCGCCCGGCAGGCCGCCGGCGCCGCCCCCCATCATCTGCTGCTGCTGATATTGGTCGATCACCGCCTGGGGCAGGAATTCGAGCAAGTCGACATCGAACACCAATGTCGAATTGGCCGGAAGAACGACCTCGCCGGTCTGGGGATCGCGCTTTTCCTCGGCGCCATAGCCGAGTGCCGGGGTCAGCCAGACACGATATTTGGCGCCCTTGTTCATCAGCTTCAGCGCTTCGGAAAAGCCGGGCACGACGCCCTTAACCGGCATCGGCGTCGGTTGGCGTGACTGGTCAAAGACGGTGCCGTTGCGCAATTTGCCGACATAGTTGATCAGGGCGACGTCAGAGCCGGTCGGATGCGGACCGGTTCCCTCCTTCAGCACCTTGTAGCGCAATCCGGACTTGGTGGTGACGATGCCCGATTCGCGAAGGCTGCGCGTCAGGAAGTCGTCGCCCTGCCGCGCCAGGAGGAACGCGCCGGCCACCAGCACGACGATGCCGACCCACAGCCATACAAGATTGCTGCGCTTGACGGGCTGGAGCGGAACGGCGGTGACGGACATCGGCAAGCCCTTGGAAAAAAGGCCGTGCGACGACGGCGGAAGAGTCGGATCGCGGTAGGCAACGCTGCCCCCCGTGGCAAGCCGCGGTGGGACTTACTTGGCCCCGTCGCGCTCCAGGCGCTTGCGCTCGAGCTTGCGGGCGCGGCGGATCGCAGCGGCGCGCTCGCGCGCGCGCTTCTCGCTGGGCTTCTCGTAGTGACGGCGCAGCTTCATCTCGCGATACACGCCCTCGCGCTGCAGCTTCTTCTTGAGAGCCCGAAGCGCCTGATCGACATTGTTATCGCGCACGATGATCTGCATAAAATCCGTTAACTCCGGCTGATTAGCTGTTGGCGGTCGCGAACATGGTACGCGCCGTACCGCCTCGCTCCTATCAGGCGGGGCATGCGAAGGCAACCACGCTCGGCCGGCCTGTCGAAGGAGCGGTGTTGCCGGGACGCTACACCGGCGGAGATCCCGACCTCTCAGCTGGCGATGCCCGCCGCGACGTGCACCACCTGGCGGCGAGCGCGATCATCGGCATCGCGCATTAGCGAACCCTCAGACCGCGAGACGGACGTACGCCGTTTGCGTTTCGGGAGCATCCCGCTAATCCGCCGCCATGTCCGGCGCGCCGCTTGCCCTCTATAACAGCCTGACCCGGTCGACCGAACTGTTCGCGCCGATCGATCCGGCCAGCGTTCGGATATATTCCTGCGGGCCGACGGTCTATAACTACGCGCATATCGGCAATCTGCGCGCATATGTCTTCACCGATACGCTGAGCCGGGTGCTGCGCTGGAAGGGCTATCCGCTCACCCATATCATCAACATCACCGATGTCGGCCATCTGACCAGCGACGCCGATGCCGGGGACGACAAAATGGAGGCAGCCGCGCGCGCGCGGTCGCAGGATATCTGGGATATCGCCGCTTACTACACCCGGGCCTTCAAGCAGAACCTGCGCGATCTCAACGTCGATCCGCCGACCCGCTGGTCGGTCGCGACCGATCATGTCGCGGAGATGATCGCGTTCGGTGAACGGATCGCCGGAAAGCATTGCTACCTATTGGATTCGGGGCTTTATTTCGATATCTCGACGGTGCCGGATTATGGCCGGCTGGCCGGCGCGCGCGACGATGCCCGCGAGGGCCGGATCGACACCGTCGAGGGCAAGCGCCACCCGCAGGATTTCGCGATCTGGCGTACGTCGCTGCCGGGCGAGCGGCGCCAGATGGAATGGGATTCGCCCTGGGGCCGGGGCGCGCCGGGCTGGCATCTTGAATGTTCGGTGATGAGCGAGAAGTATCTCGGCTCGCCATTCGACATCCACACCGGCGGCATCGATCACCGCGAGATCCACCATCCCAACGAGATCGCGCAGAACCAGGCTTATTGCGGATCGGCAGATACCGGCGCCAAGGTGTGGATGCACAACAATTTTCTGGTCGAGCGGGCGGGCAAGATGTCGAAATCGACGGGCGATTTCCGCACGCTCCAGACACTGATCGACGCCGGCGTGCACCCGCTGGCCTATCGATTGATGTGCCTCCAGGCGCATTACCGGTCAGAGCTCGAATTCTCCGACGAGAATCTGGCGGCGGCGCTGACCCGGCTGAAGCGGCTGGCGATCACCGTCGCGCAGTTGCGCGAGCGCTCAGGTCCTTCCACGGCGGGGGTGGCCAAGGGCTATCGCGAGCGGCTCGACGCGGCGGTCTCGGACGATCTCAACACGCCCCGCGCGTTGCCGGTCCTCGACGCGCTGCTCGCCGACAAGAGGATCACACCCGCCGACCGGTTGGCCGCGCTGGCCGATTTCGACGCCGTCCTCGGCCTGGGCCTGGCGACGATCCAGCGCACCGACCTGCGCGTCCGGCCGAAGACGGCGATGCTGGACGAGGCCGCCGTCGCCGCCCTCATGGCCGACCGCCGCGACGCCCGCGCGGCGCGGGACTTTGCGCGCGCCGATGCGGTCCGCGACGAACTCGCCCAGGCCGGGATCGAGGTGATGGACGGCGACCCGCTGGGCTGGGACTGGAAGGTCTGAGAGACTGCTTGTAAAACTCGCGGAAGAGCGAGTTTCGATGCAGGCCTGCTCCGGCTTCAAAGCGGCTGGTCGCGGGTCGCCAGGATCGGGGGCAGATAGGGCGTCGGCGTGTCGGCCGGGATTCGCGCGATCTCGGCAGCGATCGCCGCCGCGCGCGCCGCCGCCGATCCATGGCTGCCCCCGCGCAGGAAGCCGCCGTCCAGCGCCCGGCCCGGACCCCGCCAGAACGCGACCGCGATCCCCGGATCGTATCCGGCATTGCGCAACAGGTACATGCCCAGCAGGTCGGCATCGTCCTCCGTACGGCGGAACAGCCGCGCATTCTTGCCGAACTCCGACAACAGGCCCCAGCGCACGCCCGCCGCCTCCAGGCGTGCGCGATGCCGCAGGATCGTGTGCGACAATTCGTGCGCGACGACCACCGCGATCTGGTCGTCGCCGAACCGCTCGAACAGGCGCGATCCGATCTGGACGATGCTGCCGTCCGACGATGCGTCGAGCGCGGGGCCGGGCAGCACCTCGAAGGCGGAACGGCAACCGGCCATTGCGGAAATCGTCACAGAACGACGCTGGCCGTCACGCACGATGGTCAGCGTGAGCGGACGATCAGGGGATGCCGATTGCATGAGGGCATTCGCCGCATCCCGCGTCGCGCCCGTCGGCTTGCCCGACAGGGGCGGCGGAACGTCGTGGCCATCGATCGCCACGATCCCGTCGCCCGCCCGCATCGCCAGCGCCGCCGGTGAACCGGGCACCACCAACTCGACCGAGACCGGCGCCGAAAAGCCGAACGCGGCGCGGACCGCCGCCCGGGCGGAGTCGGGATATTGATCGATCGCATGGAGGACGAGACCGGGAGCGGGCTGGAGGTTGCGACACAAGGTGGCATTGGCCGTGACCAGCCGTTGCGCGATGACGGCCAGCCGCAGGTCCATCGCGCGCAACGCGACGAGCTGCGCCTGATCGGCATCCTGGCCATGAACGGGCGCCACGATCATCATGGCGGCGGCGATCGCCCCCGCGAAGCGAGGCGTGACAAACCATTTCATCGGCAGAACTTAACGCCGACATCGAACGCACGCCAGCCGCAAGCGTCGTCCCGGATGCCGGCGCCTATTCGGTTGCCCGAGGCCGTCAGCCGGCCAGTCCGTTCTTGATCATCAGCCCGCCGATGAACAGCAGGTACACGCCGAACGTGCGAGCGAGCAGGACCGGGCTCAGCCGGTGCGCCGCCGCAACCCCCAGCGGCGCTGTCAGCATCGACATGCTGGTAATCACCACCGCGGCCGGCCAGTTGACGTATCCGGTCGATCCCCAGGGCAGACCGATCTTGCCAAGCCCGATGATGACGAACCCGATCACGCCGGGCACCGCGATGATGAAGCCCACGCCGCTGGCCGTCGCAATGGCGCGGTGGATGGTCTTGCCGCACAGCGTCATCACGATGATCGCGATCGTGCCGCCGCCGATTCCCAGCAGCGAGGAGAAAGCCCCGAGTCCGCCGGCGATGCCGACGCGCGCCGCGCCGCCCGGCATCTCGGTCGCAAGCTGGCGCCCGGCGAACAGCGGGGTCAGGAAGTGGACCGACATCAGCACCACGCCGACGCCAAAGACCACCGCCAGCCCATGGCCCGGCAGGCGCGACGCCAGCACCACCCCCGCCCCGACGCCGATCACGATCCACGGCGCCCAGCTCTTGAGCACCGACCAGTCGACCGCCCCGCGGCGATGATGCGCCAGGACCGATCGCACCGAGGTCGCGACGATCGTCGCCAGCGACGTACCGATCGCGACATGGGTCAGTTCGACCTTCGAGGCGCCGAGCAAGGGCAATACGGCGATCAGCGCGGGGACCACCACAAAGCCGCCGCCGATACCGAATATCCCCGCGGCAAAGCCCGCGAGCAGCCCCGCCGCAAGCAATGCGGCGATGGTTTCGACAATGACGGTCATCGTACAACCGTCCCGACCAGGAAAATCCGTCGAATGATGCAGGCAAACGGCATTGACGCCCCCTGAAGCGCGTGAAGCCTCTCGGCGCCGGGTCTGTCCGGTCCGACGCCTTTGGCTGTCGTGACCGCGCTCGGCTGTTGGTTCGGGGAGCCCCCTTGCGCTCGGCCTGCGATTCCGGCGCGGTCGGTAACTACGTTGGTCCTGGGGGCAATGGCAAGCGGTACATGGGCAAGGCGCGGTATGTGCCACATGGCATCGGCCCACGCACTTGCACCGTAAAGGTCCGTGTGATCGAAGGACCCGACGTCCCCTGGTCGGCGTGGTCGATAGCTTTCCTTGATTGTCTCCGGCAGGGTTTGGGCGCATGGCGTCCGCTCGATTTTACCAGGCGAGACGATGATGGCCGCGCAATGGGCGCCCGACAGCTGGACCGGCCATGAGGCGCGTCAGCTGCCCGATTATCCCGACGTGGCGGCGCTGACCGCGGCTACCCGGCTGCTCGGCGGCTATCCTCCCCTGGTGTTTGCGGGTGAGGCGCGCAATCTGACCGCCGACCTGGCCCGCGTTGCCGAGGGCAAGGCGTTCCTGCTCCAGGGCGGCGATTGCGCCGAAAGCTTCGCCGAATTCCATCCCGACAACATCCGCGACACGTTCCGCGTGATCCTGCAGATGGCGGTCGTCCTGACCTATGCATCGAAGCTGCCCGTGGTGAAGGTCGGGCGGATGGCGGGACAATTCGCCAAGCCGCGATCGGCGCCGATGGAGACGATCGATGGCATCGAACTGCCCAGCTATCGCGGCGACAACGTCAACGACATCGCCTTTACCCCCGCCGGCCGGACCCCGGACCCGCAACGGATGGTGCAGGGCTATGCCCAATCGGCCGCGACGCTGAACCTGCTGCGTGCGTTTGCGAGCGGCGGCTATGCCAATTTGCACCAGGTCCATCGCTGGACCCACGACTTCCTCGGGTCGAGCCCCTGGGCCAGGAAATATGCCGAGACCGCCGACCGCATCGGCGAGGCGCTGGATTTCATGGCGGCGTGCGGGATCAGCCCCGACACCGTGCCGCAATTGATGCAGACCACCTTCTATACCAGCCATGAGGCGTTGCTTCTCCCGTACGAGCAGGCGCTGACGCGGCAGGACAGCCTGACCGGCGACTGGTACGACACCAGCGCGCACATGTTGTGGATCGGCGACCGCACGCGCTTTGCCGGATCGGCGCATGTCGAATTCCTGCGCGGCGTGGGCAATCCGGTCGGGCTGAAATGCGGGCCGAGCCTGGAGCCCGACGACCTGCTGCGCCTGCTCGACACGCTGAACCCGGGACGCGTGCCTGGCCGCATGACGCTGATCTCCCGCTATGGCCATGACCGGATCGAAGGCGGGCTGCCCAGGCTGGTTCGCGCGGTGAAGCGCAGCGGCCACCCGGTCGTGTGGAGCTGCGACCCGATGCACGGCAACGTGGTCAAGGCGGCGACCGGCTACAAGACGCGGCCGTTCGACCGGATCCTGGCGGAGGTACGGGGATTTTTCGCCGTCCATCGCGCCGAGGGGACGCATGCCGGCGGCATCCATGCCGAAATGACCGGGCAGAACGTCACCGAGTGCACCGGCGGCGCCATCGACGTGACCGAACAGACGCTGGCCGATCGCTACCACACCCATTGCGACCCGCGCCTCAATGCCAGCCAGAGCCTGGAACTGGCATTTCTGCTCGCCGAGATGCTCAACGAGGAGCTGAACCAGCGGCGAGCCGAGGCGGCGTAAGCACAGAACGGATCGCCGTGGGGCCCGGCGCCCATGACGTGAACAGTCCGTTTATCGGTGCAGCGGCAACGCCCGCCCAACCGGGTCCGGCGCTGGTCATCCAGTCGGAGGCCGTCGTCGCGATTGCCTTGACGCCCACGCCCGACCACCGTATGCGCCCCGCTTCACGCGACCGCGCGGCCCCTTCGTCTAGCGGTTAGGACGCGGCCCTCTCACGGCTGAAACACGGGTTCGATTCCCGTAGGGGTCACCAGTCAAACGCGTTATCGCATTGACTACGCAAGAAGCTGCGCCCTGTACGGACAGAGATGTCTTCGTTGCCGGCAAAGCGTTGCAACGCCGTGAGCGTGGGTGACGCGCCATGAGCTATGGCGCTCCTTACATCGAACGAGCATCTGGTTGCCTTTTCCAGAGGTTGAAACAGACTGATGTACCGATGGACCGACGATTTAGATTGAACCGCCCCGGGTTTGTCGGAGGCCCTAACTCCTGAGAGGAAGGGGCTA
>NZ_CAXTHV010000055.1:0-6484 GCF_964244265.1 uncultured Sphingomonas sp.
CGACGCCGCCGGCGAAGAAGGTCGCCTTGATGCGCAGCGCCTCGACCAGATCCTCGGCGCCGACGGGCGAGAAGCCCAGATAGCCGCCCATCCTCCCCGGATAGGTGGAGACCCCGTCGATCTGGCCGATCGTGAGGCCCGCCTCGTCGAGCGCCTCCTTGATCGCATCGACGGTGAGCAGCATCGGATGGCGGGTGACGCGGCGACCGACCGCCGACATGCCGACGCCGGTGATATAGGCTTCGCTCGACGCCATTTTCAGGCCACCTTCTCGAAGAGGGGAAGATAGACGTCGTCCTGCCGTTCGAACACGACCCGCACCTTGTCGCCGATCCGCACCTCCTCGGCCGGGCAGCCGACGACGTTGCTCGTCAATATGACGTCCCCCGCGCCGTCAATGGCGATCCGCGCGATGACATAAGGCACGTCCAGGTCGGGCCGCCACTTCTGGTAATTGACAGTGTAGGTGTCGACCGTGCCGGTGCCCACCACCACCTGCGGCTCCAGCCGGTCGGACAAACAGGCGTGGCAGACCGGATAAGGCGGATGGACGAAAGTCTCGCAATCCCGGCATTGCAGTAAGCGCAGCTTGCCGTCGGCGCCGCTTTCCCAAAAGAACCGGTTGTCCACGGTGAGACGCGGCAACACCCTTTTCGCCATGCTTCGATCCCGTCCCGTCGCGGGCGCGCTGTTATTTGGGCGCCGTTGAGCGTGCTGCGGTCCCCGCTCGCCGCTTGCAAGCTCCGGCGGGTCAACATCGCGATGGTGATGCCGGTGCCTGGCGACCGGCATCACCATCGTACAAGCTCCTCCGTCAGGCGAAATATGCCAGCACGCGCGACTCGATGCTGCTGCGCGACGGCGCATCCGGTCCCGTCAGGGGGTTGGCGAACGAGCTGTGGGGCACGCGTTGCGACCTGCTCTTGTCCGAATCCCAGGCCTTGAAGACCAGCGCCTCGTCGACCGTCATGTTACTGAAATAGGTCCAGCGGTTGGCGCCGTTCGGCCGATAGACGGTTGTCATCGACCGGAACGGCTCGTCACTGCCGGGCAGGTCGAGTATGGCCTCGGCCGACGCTTCGTCCGCGGGCGATGCCGTCCGCGCGTCGCAGACCGCCAGCGGGAAATCCTGCGGCGGATCGGAGAAGACGCGCCAGACATTGTACAGCGCGCAGCGCGAATAGCCGTCGAGGGTCTCGCCAACCTGATCAAGGATGGTCTGCGAGGTCTCGTCGGTGAAATCCGCATGGGGGAAACGGGCGGGCTGGTCATCGCCGGCCTTGACATAGTCGGTCCGCTTGCGGCCGAACCGCACGCCAACCCCAAGCCCGACCGCGAAGAAGGCGCCGGTCACGTTGCGGATCAGCTCGGCCGCCTCGTCCGGATAGACGGTTTCGAGCTGGGCGCGATCCATGAAGTCGGTGATCGCCGAACGGTGCGGCACCAGCTCGAACCCCTCGCGATCAAGGCTGAAGCTGGCGACCCGGGGGCGGCCGTCGACGATCGGCATCTGCACCGGCACGACGCGCATCGTCGTCTTGCTGCGGTCCTCCGTATAATAGCATAGCGGCGCATCAGGATCGTCGGTCGGCGGATCGCGCAGATAATCAAACGTCGCGGTGACGTCTCCAGTCGGGAATTCAGTCATTTCCTCTACCTCCAGCTTCCGTGACAGGGTCGTTATACATTGGGTTCCTATACATTTGGATCAGCGCCGGCGTGAGCACCAGCCGGTCGATGATGACGCTCATCTCCTCCGCCGACCGGTCGCGGCCCTGCTCCAGCCACCAGCAGAGGAGCGTGAGGATCGATGTTACCATATAGCCTGGACCGAGGCTTTCCGGCAGCCACGACGTCCGGGCCGTCTCCGACAGGTCGACGCGTTCGATCGCGCGGGCCAGGATCTGCGCGCGTACCGCATTGCCGGTGCCGCCAACCAGCAGCGCGACGCAAATCGGGCGCCGCCGCTCGACCCAGCGACATAGCGCCAGCGCGGCCGACGAGCTGTCAGCGGCACGCACCAGCGGCTGGAGCATGGCGATCGTGTCGCTGATGAAATCCTCGGCGACATCGGCCAGCAGCGCATCCTTGTCGCGATAATGACGAAAGAAGGTCGCATAGCCGACCCCCGCCCGCTGCGCGATGTCACCGATCAGGATACTGGCGAACGACTGCTCACGCGAGAGATCGAGCATCGCGCCGCGGAGGGCGGCTCGCGTCTTAACCTGGCGCGCATCCAACGGCCTTGACTCTGATATAGCGGTGACCATAAACGTGATACGTCATATATCATAAATTGCAACACTCAAGCCGCAACATGGACGATGTGCGACCTGTCTTTGGACGGCCAAAAGGGGTATGACGTTGATCGCCCCGCCAGCAATCCGCATGATACGATGCGGGCACGCACGCCACTCGCACGCTAATGTTTCGCATGGTACACGGCGTTACGGCTTAGCACACGACCTATCCTGGAGCTACCCATGTTCGACATGATCATCCGCAACGGCACCATCATCGACGGCACCGGCGCGCCTGCGCGTCCCGGCGACGTGGCGGTAACCGACGGCCGCATCGTCGCGGTGGGTGCCGTTGACGGCCAGGCGCGCGAGACGATCGACGCCAACGGCGCGCTTGTCACCCCCGGCTTCATCGACGTCCATACGCATTATGACGGCCAGTTCCTGTGGGACGACCGCCTCGATCCGAGCTTTTCCAACGGCGTGACCACTGCGATTGGCGGCAATTGCGGCGTCGGCTTCGCGCCCGTGCGGCAGGGCTATCGCCAGAAACTGGTCGAGATGATGGAGGGCGTGGAGGATATCCCAGGCATCGTGCTCGACGAAGGGCTCGACTGGGACTGGGAAAGCTTCCCTGATTATCTCGACCGGCTCGACGCGCGCGAATATACGATCGACGTCGCCACCCATTTCGCGCATGCGCCGCTCCGGGTCTATGTCATGGGCGACCGCGCGCTGAGCCACGAGAAGGCGACCGACGCGGATATCGCGGAGATGGCGCGGCTGACCCGCGAGGCGATGGCGGCGGGCGCGGTCGGGGTGTCAGGATCGCGCATCCTCGAGCATCGCTCCAGCATCGGCGAGCATGTCTTCGGCACCTTCGCCGAAGATCGTGAGGTTCTGGCGCTGGCGCGCGCAATGGGCGAGACCGGGCGGGGCGTGTTCCAGATCGTGCCGCTTGGCGGCGGCGGCGACTCGATGGGAACCCAGGCCTCGCCCGAGGAGCGTGGCGAGGAGCATGGCCGTTTTGAGGCGATCGCCCGCGCGTCGGGGCGACCAGTCAGCTACCTGCTCCATCAGTTCAATCACGATCCCGACGATTGGCACAAGATGCTCGCTGCCACCGAACGCGCCAATGCCGCGGGGCTGGAGCTCCATCCGCAGGTCGCGGCGCGCGGCGTCGGGATGCTGCTGGCGCTCGACGGCTACCACCCGTTCCGCTGCCGGCCGTCCTATCTGGAGATCGCTCACCTGCCGCTGCCCGAGCGCGCGGCGGCGATGCGCGACCCCGCGCGCCGCGCCGCGATCCTCTCCGAGAGGAACGTGCCGGTCGAGCAGGCGCCGTCCCGGCGCATCCTCGAATCCGCCAAAATCTATGCGAGGATCCTCGACCGCTTCTACGTTATGCGCCCTCCGGCGGATTATGAACCCGACGAGTCGATGAAGCTGACGACGATCGCCGCGGCTGAGGGCAAGACGCTCCAGGAAGTCGCCTATGACATGTATGCCGAGGGCGAGGGCGGCAACATGCTCGTCAATTTCATGATGAACTATGCCGATGGCGATCTGAACGCGGTTGGCGAAATGCTCGCCCATCCTGATACGATCAGCGGCCTGGGCGACGGCGGCGCGCACCTCCAGATGATCTGTGACGCCTCGATGACGACCTATCACCTCACCCACTGGGCGCGCGACCGCACGCGCGGACCGACGCTCCCGCTCGAACAGATGATCCACAAGCTGACCGGACAGGTGGCGGACATATACGGCTTCAAGGATCGCGGCGTGGTCGAGGTCGGACGCCGCGCCGACCTCAACGTGATCGACTTCGAGCGGCTGGGCAACGGCATGCCGCACATGGTGTTCGACCTGCCGCAGGGCAGCCCGCGTCTCCTCCAGGAATCGCGCGGTTATCTCGCGACGATCGTCAACGGCGTGGTCACGCGACGGAACGACCAGGAGACGGGCGCGCGCCCCGGCCGGCTGCTGCGCCTGGCCGCCTGAGCCGGCGGCTCAGGCCAGCCCGGCCAGCCCGGTCAGCACCAGCCGGGCGAGGTCCGCCTGGCCCGACGTCGCCGTCTTGGCGTAGATGCGCTTGGAATAATTGCGCGCGGTCTGCTCGGTGATGCCGATCCGCGCCGCCGCCCGCGCAATGGCCTCGCCCCGGCTGATCGCGTCGGCCAGCCTGGCCTCGGTCGGCGACAGCCCGAACAGCGCTCGCAGCGCCGCGCTGCGTGCCTCCCGCGTCGATGCATCGGGATGGTCCTCGGCATCGACATAGACCGCCGCGATAGCGCCCGCCTCCGCCTGGCGCGGCAGGGGGAGGATCAGGATGTCGACGCGCGGCTCGCCGGAAAGCCGGACGGCGCGCGGCCGCCCGTCGGCGCGGCGCATGATGGCGGCGATCTCGTCCGCCGCCGAACGGCTCGCACTGTCCTGCAACGGCATGTGCCGGACGAAGTGCCGTCCCGAATAATCGTCGTGATCGATTACCCGTCCCCGCGCATCGATCGTCAGCCAGCCGATCCCGAGGCGGCTAAGCGCGGTCGAAGCGACGAACGCACGATCGCGCTGGCGATCGATGGCTGCGGAAAGGCGCAGTGCGATCGACAGATGCGCGCCGAGCGCGCTCAGCAGCGAACCCGTGGTGGCGGAGAAATCCTGCCCCGCCCGCCCCAGGACGAGCCACGCATTGGCACCGTCGGGCTCGCGCACCCGCATCAGGCGAAGGTGGCCGAGCGTGTCTGGGGCGAGTTGGGCGGCATGGTCCGCGTCGTCCGCCCCGAGGAACTCCTCCCGCGTATGGACCCGGCCGACCCTCAAGGCGTGGTAGAGCGACGGCGCCCGGCGATAGAGAGCCGCCAGCGGCCGTCGGCGCGGCATGGGCGAGGCGAAGGCGGCGATCGACTGCTCGGTCGCGGGATCGCTGGGCGCACCCGCTGGCCGGACCAGCAGCGCGGCATAGTCGGCCGCCGTGCGACGGCGCAGCCGGGCAAGGAAGGCCGACCATGGCGGATCGTCGAGTGCGCCCTCGTACAGCACGGTCAGCAGATCGGTTTCATCGTGGCGACTGATCGGCATGACGATGTCTCTACTCCCATATGGGAGGTGATGGGAGTGCTGCAAGCGATATGCCTCCGGCGAGAAACAAGGACCAGCCATGCCTTCCGCGACGACACTCACCCATCTCCAGCGCCTCGAGGCCGAAAGCATCCACATCCTGCGCGAGGTGGTGGCCGAGGCCGAGAAGCCGGTGATGCTCTATTCGGTCGGCAAGGATTCGGCGGTGATGCTGCATCTCGCGCGGAAAGCGTTCTACCCGAGCCCCCCGCCCTTTCCGCTGCTCCATGTCGACACGACGTGGAAGTTCAAGGCGATGTACGAGCTGCGCGACCGCGCCGCGCGCGATGCCGGCATGGAGCTGCTCGTCTACCGGAATCCCGAGGCGCGGGCGCGCGGCATCAATCCGTTCGACCACGGCCCGCTCCACACCGACATGTGGAAGACCGAGGGGCTGAAGCAGGCGCTCGACCAATACGGTTTCGACGCGGCGTTCGGCGGCGCGCGGCGCGACGAGGAGAAGAGCCGCGCCAAGGAGCGCGTCTTCTCGTTCCGCTCGGCCAACCACCGCTGGGACCCCAGGAACCAGCGGCCTGAATTGTGGAACCTCTACAATGCGCGCAAGGCGAAGGGAGAGAGCATCCGCGTGTTCCCGATCTCGAACTGGACCGAACTCGACATCTGGCAATATATCCACCTGAACGGCATCGAGATCGTGCCGCTCTATTTCTCCGCCCCCCGCCCCACCGTGGAGCGCGACGGGCTGTTGCTGATGGTCGACGACGAGCGTTTCCGGCTCAAGCCCGGCGAGGTGCCGACGACGCGTTCGATCCGCTTCCGCACGCTCGGCTGCTACCCGCTCACCGGCGCGGTCGAAAGCGACGCGACGACGCTGCCGGCGGTGATCCAGGAGATGCTGCTGACCACCACCTCGGAACGCCAGGGCCGCGCGATCGACAAGGATGCCGGCGACGCCAGCATGGAGAAGAAGAAGCAGGAGGGGTATTTCTGATGGCAAGCGTGACCAGTGCCACGGGTACGCAGGACAGCGTCTATCAGGTCGAAAGTCTCATCGCCGAGGACATCGACGCCTATCTGGTCCAGCATCGGAACAAGAGCCTGCTGCGCTTCATCACCTGCGGCTCGGTCGACGACGGCAAGTCGACGCTGATCGGGCGGCTGCT
>NZ_CAXTHV010000056.1:0-6415 GCF_964244265.1 uncultured Sphingomonas sp.
AGCGCCGCGGCCTTGTCGTTCTCGCGGATCAGCGTCGGCGCGGCGGCGTCGGCGAGGTGGACCTCCACGATATCGCCATCGATCTGGCCGAGGATGTCGAGCAGGTAACGGCTGTTGAAGCCGATCTCGAAACCCTGCGCGGCATATTCGCCGGGGACTTCCTCCGCCGCCGTGCCGTTCTCCGGGCTCGTCACCGACAAGGTGATCTTGTCGCGGTCGAGCGCCATCTTGACCGCGCGGGTCTTCTCGTTGGCGATGGTGGCGACGCGGTCGACGCCCTCCTCGAACCCACGCGGATCGATCTTGAGGATCTTGTCGTTGCCGGTCGGGATGACGCGCGAATAATCGGGGAAGGTGCCGTCGATCAGCTTCGAGGTCAGCACCGCCTGGCCGAGATCGAAGCGGATCTTGCTCCCCGACAACGACACGCCGACCGAGCCGTCGATCTCGTCGAGCAGCTTGCGCAGCTCGGCCACGCATTTGCGCGGTACGATGACGTCGGGCATCCCAGCCGCGCCGTCGGGCAGCGGCACCGTCACGCGCGCGAGGCGATGGCCGTCGGTCGCCGCCGCCTTGAGCACCGGCTGGCCCCCGTCCTCGCTGGCGTGGAAGAAGATGCCGTTGAGATAATAGCGCGTCTCCTCGGTCGAGATCGCGAAGCGTGTCTTGTCGATGATCTGCTTGAGCGTTTCGGCCGGCAGTTCGAACTTCGTCGGCAGCTCGCCCTCGGCGATCACCGGGAAGTCGTCGCGCGGCAGCGTCGGCAGCGAGGAATTGTAGCGGCCGGCGCGGATCGCCATGCGGCCCTCGGCGGCGGCGAGCGACACCTGGCTGCCCTCGGGCAGCTTGCGCGCGATGTCGAACAGCGTGTGGGCAGACACGGTGGTCGCGCCCGGCTGGTCGACCGCGGCGGCGACCTGCTCGTTGACCTGAAGGTCGAGATCGGTCGCCATCAGCCTGAGCGCGCCCTCGGCGGTCGCCTCCAGCAGCACGTTGGACAGGATGGGGATGGTGTTGCGCCGCTCCACCACCGACTGGACGTGGCTCAGCCCCTTCAACAGGGTCGCGCGCTCGATCGTGGCCTTCATTATCGAACCCCCCGCCCAGACCGCGACTCTATCACGCGGGGGCCATGTCGGCGGGAGCCTAGCCAAAGAGCAAGGGCGGGAGCAAGCGCCCCCGCCCTTCCCGACGTGGATAACCTGAAGCTTAAAACCGAAAGCCGTAGGCGACCGCCAACTGATGCCGGTCGGTGTCGACGTCGAACTTGCCGCTCGTCGCGCCCGAGCCGTACAGGACCGAGGCGCGGCCGTAGTTCGAATAGCGATACTCGACCTTGGCATAGCTGTGCGGCGACAGCACGTGCTCGACGCCCGCGCCGACGCGATAGCCGTCGAGATTGAAGCTGGTGTCGGTGGTCTGCGTGGTGTCGCCGGCGAGCACGCGCAGCCGCGAGTTGGTGTAGCCGCCCTTGGCGTAGATCATCGTCGTCGGGCTGGCGAGCACACCGATGCGGCCGCCGACATACAGGTCGCGGCCCTGGCGGACGCGGCCATAACCGAAGGTCGAGGTGTAGCTGTCCTGGCTGTTGCGCGCGGTCGAGCCGGTCGCCTCGCCCTCGGCCCCGATCACCAGGCCGCCCAGCGCGACGTCATAGCCGACGCCGCCGCCGTACAGCAGTCCGTCGATCTTCTGATCGTCGCGGCCATTGTTGTTCGATACGCTGGAGCCAGCGCCGACATGGTCGTAGCCGAGCGTCGCCTCGACGCGGGGGCCGGTGAAGGTGGGGTTTGTTTCCTGCGCGAGGGCGGGGACGGCGTTGAACGCGGACGCGGCCGACAGGGCCAGAACAAGCTTACGCATGAGATACTCCATTCGATACGCTCCCCGCTTTGCCGGAGAGGGTCGACGAAGCGCGCGGCGCGGCGGGAGGTTGCATGAACTTTGTCTCATGTGAAAAACGTTGCGTTTCCGCCCGACGGGGTTGAATGCCCGGGGATGACGACGGGGCGAAGGCAGGGCCGGGACTTCATCGCCCGGCACGGCGAGACGGTGTTCAATGCCGCGCGGCGGTTGCAGGGCGACTGGCCGCACACGCCGCTGACCCGCGCGGGGTTCGCGCAGGCCGACGAGATGGGGCGGGCGCTGCGCAACCTGCTCGGCGCGAAGCCGATGCTGACCTTGTGGTCGTCGCCGAGCGGGCGGGCGTTGCAGACGCTGGCGGTGATCGCCGAGCATCTCGACCTCGACTGGCATGGCGCGAAGACCGACGACCGGCTGGTCGAGATCGGCATGGGCGGCTGGGGCGGGCGCTATTACGCCGATGTGATCGAGGAGGTCGGGCCGGTGATCACCGCCGACGGCCTGCTCCGCCCCGCGCCCGACGGCGAACATTATGATGCGATCGCGCGGCGGGTCGGCGGCTGGGTGGCGGATACCGACGACGAGCCCGGCGACCGGGTGGTCATCATGCACGGCATCTCCAGCCGTGTGCTGCGCGGGCTGATGACGGGGGCCGAGGCGCACCCCGCGTTCGATGCGCCGATCGCGCCGGGGCTGCCCCAGGGCTCGGTGGTGCTGATCGAGGCCGGTCGCGAGAGCGTGCCGCATGTCGGATCGGGTCACGCTCCCGCGTGATTGGGCCCGGGCCACGCGCCGGCGTGAAGCGCGTGGCGCTCGCGCTGCTGGTGCTGGCCGCGCCTGTGGCGGCGCGCGACACGTTGGGGGTGTACAAGGGCTGGGGAGCGTTGCGCGACGCCCGGCCCGCGCGCTGCTTCGCCATCGCCCGGCCGATCGCGGCGGGGGGCCGCGCGCAGGGCTTCGCCAGCGTCGCGAGCTGGCCGGGGCGCGGCCTGCGCAACTCGCTAGCGATCCGGCTCAGCCGCGCGCGCGACCGCGCGGCGGACGTCACGCTGTCGATCGGCGAGCGCCGCTTCACCCTGGTCGCGGGCGAATTCGACGCCTGGGCCGCCGACGCGCCCAGCGACCGCGCGATCGTGACGGCGATGCGCTCGGGGCGGAGCATGAGCGTCGAGGCGGTGGGAGCGACGGGCCGGCCGTTCGCGGACGTCTATGCGCTCGCCGGCGCGGCGACGGCGATCGACGCCGCGGCGCTCGGCTGCGCGAGGCGGTGATCAGGCCATGGCCGGCGTCCCCCGGCGTCGGCGCAGGGCGCCCCCGATCAGGCCGAAGCCGGTGATCATCATCGTCCAGGCCGCGGGCTCGGGCACGCCCGCGACGGCAGCCGGATAGCCATAGCCGCCGCCCGGCAGCGCGGTCAGCGCGCCGCTCGCGCTCGACAGCGTTCCGCCGGTCGAGACGCTGACGCCGGTGACCTTCGCGGTGTTGAAGAAATCCACCGCGCCGTCGCTCACATCGTCGGCATAGAGCCAGCTCGCCAGCGTGAATACCGAGCCGGCCGCGAGATCGAAGTCGAGCGTAAAGGTGGTGGGATCGATCATCGTCATCCCCGACGTCATCCCCGAACACGGCCCCGCGCATAGCCCGCCGGTCGCGATCAGCGAGTAATTGGCTAGCAGGCTGTTGTATGTCGTCAGCGCCTGCGGACCGCCAGCCTGAGCATTGCCATATTGGAAGGAGGCATAGGCACCGTCGTTGACGGCCCGCTCGAAATGATCCGCGTAGAACCGCTGGCGGATGACGTTCGGCCCGGACGGATTCGTGACCTCGTAATACGTCCCCTGCGCGGACGAGACCTTTTCGACGTTGCTCAACAGGTTGCCCGTGTCACCGTTGACGTTGGCGTAGTTCCAGAAGCCGTCGAAGTCGCGTGCGTCGGCGCGGGTGATGCGGCCGTTCGGGTTGGCGACCGTCTGTTGCAGGATCAGCGTATCGTAACCGTCGCCGAGGCCGATGTTGCGCAGACCGGAGCTGCTGTTCGCCTCGCCGCCATACCCATTGAGCGACCAGTTGCCGCCGCGCATCGCATAGACCTGATAGTTCCATTCCGCGAACGGGCTCGTGCCCCCGACCGCGCCGTCGATCGTGAAGGCAAAGCTGAGGTGGACGGCGTTGCCCGTCGCCCCTCCGACGGTGAAGGTGTCGAGCCACGCCGAGCTGGCATAAGCGTAGCTCGATTCGCCGCCGCTGGCATAGATCTTGTTGACGCCGAAATCGGTCTTGGCGCGCGCGTCGGCTCCGCCGAAGGTGGTGGCGACCGTCGCGCCGGCGGTGGCGGAGACCTTCGTCTCGTCGCCGGTGTCGGCAACCGGATCCGCATTGACCGCCGTCAATATCTGTCGCTGCGCCGCCGCCTCGCCGTTCGCGCCAAACGCAATGGTCGCCGCCGTTGCGACCAGGATGCCACGTGTGATGTGACCCATTGCTTTACCCCATATCCACCCGCGGCGTACCCCGCCCGCGCCGTCTTCGCGTCGGCCAGATGGCCCGGCCATGCGGCCCCGCGCGACTGGCGAACCGGACGGCGTGCGCTACAGGGCAGTCATGGCTCCCGGTCCCTTCGATGCGATCGTGCTCGGCGCGGGCGGGGCCGGGTTGATGTGCGCCGCCGTCGCCGGGCAGCGCGGGCGGCGGGTGCTGATCATCGACCATGGCCGCGAGCCGGGCGCGAAGATCCTGATCTCGGGCGGCGGCCGGTGCAACTTCACCAATCTCCACACTGCGCCCGACCGTTACCTGTCTGCCAACCCGCATTTCGCGCGCTCGGCGCTGGGGCGGTACACGCCGCAGGACTTCGTCGAGCTGGTCGAGCGGCATGGCATCGCCTGGCACGAGAAGACGCTGGGGCAATTGTTCTGCGATGGCTCGGCGCCGCAGATCGTGCGGATGCTGCTCGACGAATGTGATGCGGGCGGCGTGACGCTGCGGCTGGGCGAAGCGATCCGCGATGTCGGCCATGCCGATGGCCGCTTCACCGTGACGACGGACGGCGGCGCGTTCGACGCCCCCAGGCTGGTCATTGCCACCGGTGGGCCGTCGATTCCGAAGCTTGGCGCGACCGGCTTCGCCTATGACCTCGCACGCCGCTTCGGACTGATGGTGGTCGAGCCCCGCCCCGCGCTCGTGCCGCTGACGCTGCCGCCCGGAGAGGCGCTGTTCCATTCGCTCGCGGGCGTCGCGACGCCCGTGGTCGCGCGCTGCGGCGGCGCGAGGTTCGGCGAGGCGGCGCTGTTCACGCATCGCGGGCTGTCGGGCCCGGCGATCCTGCAGGTCTCCTCCTATTGGCGGCACGGTCAGGCGATCGGCATCGACTTCCTGCCTTGCCGAGACGCCGGCTGGCTGGTCGCCGCCAAACGGTCCGCCCCGCGCACGACCTTGCGTAGGCTGCTCGGCGATACGCTGCCTGACCGCCTCGCCGCCACGCTCGCCGAGCAGCTCGGCGTCGCCGCGACGCTCGCCGACACCCGCGACGCGGTGCTCGCTGACGGGGAAAAGCGCTTGCGCGACTGGACCTTTCTCCCGAACGGCACCGAAGGCTTCGCCAAGGCCGAGGTCACGGTCGGCGGCATCGCCACCGATGGCCTGTCGCAGCGCGATCTATCGGCGACGCGGGTGCCGGGCCTGTACGCGATCGGCGAAGCGGTCGACGTCACCGGCTGGCTCGGCGGCTACAATTTCCAATGGGCCTGGGCGAGCGGCTGGGCGGCGGGGGAGGCGCTGTAGGGGGCTCGCTGGAATCACGAGACGTTTTGCCCTATGTCGCGGCCATGCTGACAGAAGCGGCCGCTGCCATGCCCATTGCCGGGCATATCGACCCCGTGACCGTCCCGCGCGCGGCGACGCTGCGGCCGGACGGGCGTGTCGATCTGATGGGCCTGTCGAAGGACCATCTCCGCGCCGCGCTCGCCGAGGCCGGCCTCGACGCGCGTCAGGCGAAGTTGCGCGGCAAGCAGATCTGGCATTGGATCTACAATCGCGGTGCGACGCGGTTCGAGGACATGACCGACATCGCCAAGGCACAGCACCCGTGGCTGGCCGAGCGGTTCGTCGTCGGCCGACCCGAGGTGATCGAGGCGCAGGTCTCGACCGACGGGACGCGCAAGTGGCTGCTGCGGTCGCCCGACGCGCAGGATTACGAGATGGTGTTCATCCCCGACGCCGATCGGGGGACCCTGTGCGTGTCGAGCCAGGTCGGCTGCACGCTCAACTGCCGCTTCTGCCACACCGGCACGATGCGCCTGGTCCGCAACCTGACCGCGGGCGAGATCGTCGGCCAGGTCATGCTCGCGCGCGACGCGCTCGGCGAATGGCCGTCGCAGCCCGAGGGGCGGATGCTGACCAACATCGTGATGATGGGGATGGGCGAGCCGCTCTATAATTTCGACGCCGTCCGCGATGCGCTCAAGCTGGTGATGGACGGCGATGGCCTGGCGCTGTCGAAGCGGCGGATCACGCTGTCGACCAGCGGCGTCGTGCCGATGATGGCGCGCGCGGG
>NZ_CAXTHV010000057.1:0-6389 GCF_964244265.1 uncultured Sphingomonas sp.
CGAGCATCATCACCACGAACAGGAACAGCACCGCGACCGCGCCGACATAGACGATGACGAGCAGCATCGCGATGAACTCGGCGCCGCACAGCACCATCAGCCCCGCCGCGTTGAAGAACGCGAGGATCAGCCACATCACCGCATGGACCGGGTTGCGCGACGACACCGTCATCGCGCCGGCCAGCAGCACGATGCCTGCGAACAAGTAAAAGGCGATCGCCTGAATCACTCTCCAATCCTCCCCTGCAAGGGGAGGGGGACCGCGCCGCAAAGCGGCGTGGTGGAGGGGTGTCCCGGCCCGGACGTGCGCCGAACGCAACGAACGGGTACACCCCTCCGTCGCGCGTGCCGCGCGCCACCTCCCCTTGTAGGGGAGGATTGAGCTAAATTGATCATGCCGCGCCGCCTACCGGTAGGGCGCATCGGCGGCAAGGTTGGCGGCGAGAACGCTTTCCCAGCGGTCGCCGTTATCGAGCAGTTTCGCCTTGCTGTAGATCAGTTCCTCGCGCGTCTCGGTCGAGAACTCCATGTTCGGCCCCTCGACGATCGCATCGACCGGGCACGCCTCCGCGCACAGCCCGCAATAGATGCACTTGGTCATGTCGATGTCGTAGCGGGTCGTCCGGCGCGAGCCGTCGTCACGCGGCTCCGCCTCGATCGTGATCGCCTGCGCCGGGCACACCGCCTCGCACAATTTGCACGCGATGCAGCGCTCCTCGCCGTTGGGATAGCGGCGCAGGCCATGCTCGCCGCGGAAGCGGGGGCTGATCGGATTTCGCTCGAACGGATAGTTGAGCGTCGCCTTGGGCTTGAAGAAATACCGGAGCGTCAGCGCATGCGCCTTGAGGAACTCCCACAAGGTGAACGACTTGACGAATTGCGCGGGCGTCATGCGTGAACTCCGACGCGCATCCACATCAGGACGCCCGACACAATGAAAACCCAGAGCAGCGACAGCGGCAGGAACACCTTCCACCCCAGCCGCATCAGCTGGTCGTAGCGATAGCGCGGCACCGTCGCCTTCACCCAGGAGAAGATGAAGAAGAAGAACAGGATCTTGCCGAACAGCCAGATGATGCCGGGCACCGCATACAGGATCGGAATGTCGAACGGCGGCAGCCAGCCGCCCCAGAACAGCGTCGCGTTCAACGCGCACATCAGCAGCACGTTGGCATATTCGCCAAGCCAGAAGAGCGCGAAGCTCATCGACGAATATTCGGTCTGATAGCCCGCGACCAGCTCTGATTCCGCTTCGGTCAGATCGAACGGCGCGCGCTGCGTCTCGGCCATCGAGGAGATCAGGAACACGACCCACATGGGGAACAGCAGCGGATTGGCGACGAAGCCGTTGACCAGCCCGAACACATGCCCCTTCTGCGCCATGACGATGCCGGACAGGTTGAACGTCCCCGCCCACATCACGACCGTTACCAGCACGAAGCCGATCGCGACTTCATAGCTGACCATCTGCGCTGCCGCGCGCAGCGCCGAGTAGAAGGGGTATTTCGAGTTGGACGCCCAGCCCGACAGGATGATTCCGTACACACCCAGCGACGAGGCAGCGAGCACGTAGAGCAGCCCGACGTTGATGTCGGTGAGCACCACGCCCGCCTGGAACGGCACCACCGCCCACACGATGAGCGCGACGGTGAAGGTGATGATCGGCGCCAGCAGGAACAGCACGCGGTTGGCGGCCGACGGAATGATCGTCTCCTGCAGGAAGACCTTGAGCCCGTCGGCGAAGCTCTGGAGCAGTCCGAACGGCCCGACCACGTTCGGCCCGCGCCGCAGCGCCATCGCCGCCCAGATCTTGCGATCGGCATAGATGATCATCGCCACCGCCAGCATCAGCGGCAGCGCGATCAGCAGGATGCCGGCGATGGTCGCAGTGAACCACGCCCAGCCGTAGGACAGGCCGACGGTGGTGTTGAAGAAGCTGGTCACGGCCATTCGATCCTGAAGCCCATCGCCAGCGCGCCGGGGATGTTCGGATTGGCAGGGTTGGGTACGAGTTGCTGCCGGCGGGGATCGATCAGCACATCCATCGACTCCATCGGGATCGCACCAAGCAGCACTTGATCGCCCATCACCATGCCGCCTGTGAAAGCGCGCCGCCCGAAGACCTCCACCAGGATCGGGCCGACATAGTCGACCGCTTCCTTGCGGCCGTCAGCGTAGGTGACTGCCCGCTGCTCGATGGCGTCGAGCTTCAATTGGCGCGCGATCAGCCTGGGGATGCACAGATCGACCGCGCCGCTGTTGACCAACGCATTGGCATCGATCTCCTCAAGCTCCGGCTTGGCGGCGTTGGCGAGCCGGATATGCTGATAAACCAGGCCCATCACTCCGCCGCCGCCGCGAAGGCTTCGCCGTGGACCAGTTCCTGCGAGCAGCGCTGCATCGTCGGGCTGGCGCGGCAGATGGCGTTGGTCAGGTAGAAGTCCTTGATCGGGTAACCGGCGAGCACCCCCGAGGGGGTCGCATCGAGCGCCGGCGGGTTCCATTCGAACGATACCAGCCCCAGGTTTCGCAGCGCCGGTACCTCACCGTACATTTCTTCACGCAACCCCGCGAGGCTGTCGAAAGGCAGTGCATGGCCAAGCACCTCCGACAACGCCCGGAAGATGCTCCAGTCCTCGCGCGCGTCACCCGGCGGGAACACCGCGCGCTCGCCGCGCTGGACGCGGCCCTCCAGATTGACCCAGGTCCCGGCCTTTTCGGCATAGGTCGCGCCCGGCAGCACCACGTCCGCCGCCGCCGCGCCCTTGTCGCCGTGATGGCCGACATAGACCTTGAACCCGGCGAAGCGGCTGTAATCCACCTCGTCCGCGCCAAGGAAGAAGGTCAGCTTCGCGTCGTGCAACGCACCGATCCCACCCTTCGCGGCATAACCGAGCATCAGCCCGCCCGTGCGGCTCGCCGCCATATGGACGACGTTGAACCCGTTCCAGCCGTCCCGGATCAGCCCCAGCGGCTCGACCAGCTTCAGCGCCGCGCCATGGCCGCCCTTCAACGCCGCGCCGCCCAGGATCATCATCGGCCGCTCGGCCTTGCCGAACGCCTGCGTCACCGCCTCGGGCAATGCGCCCAGCACCGCCAGATCGTCGCCGAGCCACTCGGCCTTGTAGGTCAGGTCCGTCTCAGGTCCGATCGCGAACACTTTGGCGCCGCGCTTGATCGCCTTGCGCACGCGCGTGTTCACCAGAGGCGCTTCCCAGCGCAGATTGGTCCCGACCAGCAGGACCGCATCCGCCCGCTCGACGCCGGCGATGGTCGTGTTGAAATTGACCGCCGCGATGCTCGACGTGTCGTAATCCAGCCCGGTCTGCCGCCCCTCGAACAGTGACCCACCCAGCCCATGCACGAGCCTCTTGGCAGCAAACATCGTCTCGCAATCGACCAGATCGCCCGCTACCGCCGCGACGCTGCCGCCATGATCCACCGCCGCGATCGCCGCGAATGCCTCGTTCCAACTAGCCTCGACCAGCTTGCCGCCGCGGCGCACGAACGGCCGATCGAGCCGCCGTCGGACCAGCCCGTCGACGTGATGGCGCGTCTTGTCGGTCGCCCACTCCTCGTTCACGTCCTCGTTGATGCGTGGCAGGCAGCGCAGCACCTGACGGCCGCGGCTGTCGAGGCGGATGTTCGTGCCCACCGCGTCCTGGACGTCGATCGTCAGCGTCCGGCGCAACTCCCAAGGCCGCGCCTCATAGGCATAGGGCTTGGACGTCAGCGCGCCGACCGGGCAGAGGTCGACGACATTGCCCGACAATTCGCTGGTGACCGCACGTTCCAGATAGGACGTGATCTGCATATCCTCGCCGCGATAGATCGCGCCGATTTCCTCGACGCCCGCCACTTCCTCGGCGAAGCGGATGCAGCGCGTGCACTGGATGCAGCGGGTCATGATCGTCTTGACGATCGGGCCCATATATTTCTCGGTAACGGCCCGCTTGTTCTCGTCGTAGCGCGACGCCCCGCGACCGTAAGCGAGGCTCTGGTCCTGCAGGTCGCACTCGCCGCCCTGGTCGCAGATCGGGCAATCGAGCGGATGGTTGATGAGCAGGAACTCCATCACCCCCTCGCGGGCGTGCTTAACCATCGGCGTGGTGGTGAAGACCTCCTGATTGTCCGCCGCCGGCAGCGCGCACGACGCCTGCGGCTTGGGCGGCCCCGGCTTCACCTCGACCAGGCACATCCGGCAATTGCCGGCGATGCTGAGACGCTCATGGTAGCAGAAGCGCGGGATTTCCTTGCCCGCGGCCTCGCACGCCTGAAGCACGGTGGCCCCCTGCGGCACCTCGACCTCGACCCCATCGACTTTCAGCTTGGGCATGAGACTCAGGCCTTCGTCGGCGCGGCAAACATCGCGTAGCGATAAGCCGCCTCACCGAGAAAGGCGCGCATAAACGCCCGCGACACCAATGTCGGACGGGTCTCGCCAGCGCAGGTCGGAGCCTCGCGGAATATCGTGTTCATCAACTCTTCTTCTCGCGCGCCGCCGTGCCGGGATTCAAAGATATTTTGTGCGACCGCAGGCTGCAGCGCCACCAAGCATCCGGCCACCAGAGCAAGCGATCGATCCTGTGGCTCCCGCAGCGTGGAAAAATCTCTTTCGTTCTCAAGAAATTTTTCCAGCTTCCGTGAATCCACGGCAGCGGGTTCGGGAGCGGTCTTGAAACGCTTTAGATAGAGAGCTTCCGCGTAAGTCCCTCGAACCAGCGAAAGGATGCGCGTAATTGCCCCGGACTGGCCACAGCCGCCCAAACGGTCACCCAACTCGATCAAGCGCCGTTCGCCCGATGACATCGGCTTGTTCTCGAGCGCCTTTGCGATGGCGTTGCCACTAATCTGTGTTGCACAGCGCGCGAAGGTTTCGAGCAGACCGAAGCGGCGGATAGAGTCGGGAGTATCGCGATCGGGAGGGAACTCCAAGGCCGAAGATCCTCGCGAAAGCGCCGTCATCCTTGAAACACTGCCCGGGGGCGGCAAAGGAAACGTTCTGGACTGGGGCGTCGGGACAGATTGCGCTGTCGCTTCACTCATCGACACCAACATCGCGATCGCAAGGCAAGCCAGCGTCATCCAGTATCGAGACACTTCTTGGAGTTTCCGGACTGCCTTAGTGGTCGTGGTGTCACTCCGCCGCTGCCAATGCGTTGACCGGAGTTCCATAAATTCATTCATTCCGCCGCCCTCCTCACCGGCGCCAAGTCGCCTCCGGACTTCTCGATTCGCCGATCCCAGCTCGGGCCGCAAGCTCCGCATCACACCTTGGGCAGGCCAACTCGCGGCCTCGCACGCCTGTCCCTCGAACGACGTCCACGCCAGGTCATCGACTTTCAGCCTGGGCACCCCGTCAGTCTTTCATCTTGGCGCCATCGCCGACATGCTGCAGCAGGGCGTTGGCCAGATAGCCGCGGAACCGCCGTACCGTGAGACCTGACGTATCGGACGGCGAGCAACGGCCAATGGCCGGCACCAGCGCAGCGAAGCGCTTGTCCTCCTCCGGCACGTCGATCGGGCCCGTGACCAACCGATGCACGGCCGGCGGATCCACGAACACCACGCAATTCGCGATCGCACCCAGATACCACGCGCCTTGCTGCTGGTCGGTGCCGTTCGCATCGGCCGGCACGACGGCGAAGCTCGCCGGCGGCGGCGTTCCGGCCGGGGTCGGCGGTGGCACGTCACCCGACTTATGGTTCCGACGATAAGCGATCGTCGCCAGGGCATTGCGCACTGCGGTCGGGGTGAACGGCATGGGATATAGCGGGCTGCATTCGCGGTTGACCGCCGCCAGCTTTCGCACCTGCTTTGCTTCTTCGTCAGAAGCGAGTCGCGTCTGCAACACCTTGGCCGCAGTGGCTTGCGCGCGCGCTTCGGCACAGAAGGCGAAGCGACCGAGGCTCATGTCCGCCAGATTATCCGGCGTCATCAGCGGCCGGCCGAAGCGCTCGTTATCGTCGCGTTGCGCCAGCGCCGGCGAGCAGATCGCAAGCAAGACCACAAGAGAAGCAGTCGCGCGCATCACTCCGCCGCCTCCATCATCGGCGCGAGGTCGCCCGCCGACGCGCCCGACCGCTCGTTGATGCGCCGCTCCAGCTCGGGCCGGAAATGCCGGATCAGTCCCTGGATCGGCCACGCCGCCGCGTCGCCCAGCGCGCAGATGGTGTGGCCCTCGACCTGCTTGGTGACCTGCTGGAGCATGTCGATCTCGGCGATCTCGGCGTCGCCGGTGCGCAGCCGCTCCATCATCCGCCACATCCAGCCGGTGCCCTCGCGGCACGGTGTGCATTGGCCGCAGCTCTCGTGCTTGTAGAAATAGCTGATGCGGCTGATCGCGCGGACGATGTCGGTCGACTTGTCCATGACGATGACCGCCGCCG
>NZ_CAXTHV010000058.1:0-6063 GCF_964244265.1 uncultured Sphingomonas sp.
TTGAACCACATCCCAACAACCTTGGGAATCCACCTTATGGGCCTGGACCCTAGGGCTGGCATCGCGCCGGTATCCACGCGAACAAGCCACGCGCGCATGAAGACTTGATCGCGTGCGGCGAGCGGCTGGTGGCACTCGGCTATGCTACGCCGAAGAGGCTCGGCATCTTTGGGGCGAGCGCCGCCGGCCTGTTGATCCCGGCAACCGCGCTGAAGCGGCCCGATCTGTTCGCGGCTGTGGTTCCGCGCGTCGGCATCGTCAACGCCAGGGGCTGGCGCGGCCAATAACGGCCAGAATCGATTTGGCGAGATGGGCGACCCAACCTCGACGCCGGTTTCAAGGCGCTCGCCGTGCAGGATTCGACCCTGCTGCTGCCCAAGGCGACCGGCGGCACCGATTCTTCTTCACCATCGGCCTGAACGACAAGCGCGTCGATCTGTGGATGTCGGCAAGCTGGTGGCGATGATGCGCGCCAATGGGGTTACCGGCACCTCGTCCTGATCCGCTCGGACAGCAAGGCCGGGCACGGCATCGGCTCGACCAGAGCCTGGAGGAGCGCGCGGATCTTTGCCTTCTTCCTCAACCGCTTTGACATGCCGGGGTTCGTGAAGTAAGGAGGCGCCGTGGTAAAGCCGCGCCGTCACCGGGCTCGGTGCAGAGCCTAGTTCTTCAGCCGATACCCCGTTTGGAAAATCCACGCGATCACTGCCAGGCATCCGATCAGGAACGCCAGCGTCGCCGCCAAGCTAACTGCGATCGGTACGTCGCCCTGGTTGAAGAAGGTCCAGCGGAAGGCGCTGATTAGATAAACCACGGGGTTGAACAGCGTGATAATGCGCCATGGCGGGGCCAACATGTCGATCGAATAGAACGCGCCGCCCAAAAAGGCGAGCGGCGTGACCAGCAGCGCCGGCACGAAGTTCAGCTGCTCGAAGCCCTTTGCCCAGATGCCGATGATGAACCCGAACAGGCTGAACGCCACGCTGGTCAGCAGCAGGAACGCGACCATCGCCAGCGGATGCGCGATCGGGATCGGCACGAACAAGGCGGCGGTGCCGAGGATGATGAACCCCAGGATCACCGACTTGGTCGCCGCCGCCCCGACAAAGCCGAGCACCATCTCCATCGAGCTGATCGGGGCCGACAGCAATTCGTAGATCGTGCCCGTGAATTTGGGGAAGTAGATGCCGACCGAGGCATTGCCGATGCTCTGCGTGAGCAGCGACAGCATAACCAGCCCGGGCACGATGAAGCTGCCATAGCCAACCCCACCGACATGGCTGATGCGCGATCCGATCGCGCCGCCGAACACGATGAAATACAGGCTGGTGGTGATCACCGGCGTGACCAGGCTCTGCCACAGCGTACGCAGCGCGCGCGCCATCTCGAAACGATAGATCGCCATCACGCCGCGGACGTTCACTTCGCCCCCTCCCCGACCAGATCGACGAAGATGTCCTCCAAGCTCGACGTCGAGGTCTCCAGGTCCTTGAACCCTATCTTCATTTCGACCAATTTCTGCATCAGCCCGGGGATATCGTTGCGATCGGACTGAGTATCAAACACATAGCGTAATATCCTGCCATCGTCTTCCAGGCTCAATCGCCAGTCGCCCAGCGCGGCAGGCACCGCCACCAGTGCTTCGCTGAGCGCGATGTCGAGCTTGCGCTTGCCGAGCTTCTTCATCAGCGCGGCCTTCTCGTCGACGACGAGCAGCTTGCCCCCGGCAATCACGCCGACGCGGTCGGCCATCTCCTCCGCCTCCTCGATATAATGGGTGGTGAGGATGATCGTCGTGCCCTGGGCGCGCAGCCTGTGGACCAGCTGCCACATGTCGCGGCGCAAGGCGACGTCGACCCCCGCGGTCGGCTCGTCGAGGAACAGGATGTCGGGCTCGTGGGCCAGCGCCTTGGCGATCAGCACGCGGCGCTTCATCCCGCCCGACAGCTCCATGATCCTGGCGTTGCGCCTGTCGTACAGCGACAGGTCCTTCAGCACCTGGTCGATATGGCCGGCATGCGGGGGGTAGCCGAACAGCCCGCGGCTGAAGCGGCAGGTCGACAGCACGGTCTCGAACATGTCGGTGGCGAGTTCCTGCGGCACCAGTCCGATCTGGCGGCGCGCGCGCGCGGGCGCATGGATCGCGTCATGACCGCCGACGGTGATCGTCCCCGTACTGGGCGTGACGATCCCGCAGATGATGCTGATCAACGTCGTCTTGCCCGCGCCGTTGGGACCGAGCAGCGCGAAGATCTCGCCCTTGTCGATGTCGAGGTCGACCGCATGGAGCGCGCGGACGCCCGAGGCATAGGTCTTGGAGACGCCGCGGACGCTCAGGATCGGTTCGGTCATCATGTTCCTGGAGCTGGAGAGGGGAGAAATACGGCACGCGACCATTGGCGGTCTTGTTTGCCGTACTCTTCCTTCACGGGCGTACGGCAAGCGTCACTTCCCGCGCGCCTCTGCCACGGCGGCGCGCAACTCCTCGATCGGCATGATCCCCGACAGCACGTGATCGCCGATCACCCAGGAGGGCGTGCCGGTCATCCCCAATGGCCGCATCAGCGCAAGATTGGCCTTGATCGCCTGGTCAACGTCGGGCGTGGCGGCCGCCGCCTTGACCCTGGCGGGATCGAGCCCGGCGGCGCGGATCGCGGCCTCCATGCTCTGCTCGGTCAGCGGGCCGCCGGCGTAGAGCGCGTCGTGCAACGCCTTGTAGCGCCCGGCGCGCGCGGCGACGATGGCATAGCGCGCGGCAGTCTCGCTTTCCGCGCTGAGCACCGGCAGTTCGCGATAGACGATCTTTACGCCGCGATCGGCGGCGATCAGCTGACCGATCAGCGGCAGGCTGGCGCGGCAGTAACCGCAATTGAAATCGAGATACTCGACGACCGTCACGTCACCCTTGGCGTTGCCGGCCCAGGCGCTGCCGATGGGGGTCAGGATGGCGGCGCGGTTGACGGCGATGACCTTGGCGGTCTCGCGTTCGCGCAGCCGGTCCATCGCCTCGGGAATGATCTCGGGATGCGCCAGGACGTAATCGTGGACCACGGCCTCGACCTGCGCCCGATTACCGCCGGCCGCGCCGCCGGTCGCCAGCCACATTCCCCCGGCGCCGACCAAAGCGGCAAGCGCCGCCACCGCCAGCAAGATCGCGGGCGCCGCCGCCGACCGCCCGGTCACCGTTTCTTCTTCTTGTCGTCCAGTTCGTTCTGGCCGGTCAGCGCGATGTCCTGCGCGCGGATCCAGTCGGGCGTATTGGGGGGGATGCCGGCCATTGCGGCGCGCGCGCTCATCACCGCGGTGCGGCTGTCTCCGGTCATGCTGGCACGCTCGGCCGTGGCAAGTGCCGCCCGCGCGGTGTCACCGCGAAGCTCATAGACGGTGCCGAGCTGATACCAGGCGAAAGGATTGTCATCGTCCTTGTTGACCGCGATTCGCAGCACGCGCACCGCTTCCGGATAATTGGCCGGATCCTCCGTCGCGATCAGCGCATGGCCATAGGTGGTGACGATCAACGGCGCGTAGCGCGTCAGCTCGCTTGCCTCGCGCAGCGGAGCGAGGGCGTCGCGCGGGCGGCCTGCCTCGAGCAGGATCTGTCCGCGGATCTCCAGGAAATAGGGGTCGCCGGGCAGGGCCTTCAGCAGCGCGGCGGTTTCGGCGTCGGCCTTGTCGGGATATCCCGCTTTGTGCCAGGCATAGGCGCGGGCATAATGCGCATAGATCGACTGGTCGCTCTCGGGATAGACGGTCAGTGTCTGATTATAGGGCGCGACATAGCCCATCAGCTTGGCCTTTACGCGCTTGAACCGCTCTTCCAGAGCCGCGTCGGGCGGCTTGTCCCAGGCCGGGGACGCGCGCAGGTCCGCGGTCAGCGTGGTGATGCGTTCGGTCGACAGCGGATGGGTCTGCGCATAGGGATCGATATTGGCCAGGCCGTAGCGATATTCCTCGTTGGCCAGCTTCTTGAAGAAGCTGAGCATGCCCCTGCCGCTGATCCCGGCCTGGCGCAGGAACTTGGCGCCGGTCGCGTCGGCGGTCGCTTCCTGGACGCGGGTGAAGGCCAGCGCCTTGCCGGTCGCGGCGGTCTGCCCGGCGGCCAGGATGCCGGCGCCAGCATCCCCCGAGCCCGCGGCGATCGCCGCCAGGCCGAGCACCAGCGAGAGGATGGAAATGCCCATCGCCGGCCGATATCCGGCATCGGCCAGCACGATATGACCATCCGCGATGTGGCCGAGTTCGTGGGCGATGACACCCTGCACCTCATTGGCGTTGTCCGCGGCGCGGATCAGCCCCGAATGAATATAGACGGTCTGGCCGCCCGCGACGAACGCGTTGATCGCATCGTCGTTGATCAGGATTACCCGGACATTGGCCGGCGACAGGCCGGCGGCCAGGATCAACGGCCGCGACATGTCGCCGAACATTGCCTCGGTTTCGGCGTCGCGCAGGATTTCCTGCGCGGCGGCCGGTTGCGCGACGGCCAGGATCGTCGCGGCAAAGGCGGTCAGCCAGCGCTTCATCGCCGAACCTCCGGCCGATCGGCATGGCGTCGCGACCCCGCGCCCGGGCCTGCGCCCAGGGAAGGCAGGATCCGGCACAGCAGGGTCGCGACGATCGTCAAGCGCCGAACGTCCGTTGCCACCAGCCACGCCGTGGCGTCCCCTCCGCGTCGGGATCGGTATCCGCCTCGACGTCGATATCGGTGCCGGACGCTTCCGCGACAGGCGCTTCCGCCGACGTCGGGATGGCAGCGCCGAGCGTTTCGGCATCGGGCGCATCCGCGTCGTTGGCCGGCAACGGCGCCGCGGGCGTTGTCGCCGGGACATCTGCCGGAACATCAGCCTGGACGACGCTTTCCGGATCAGCCGCTTTCCGTCGCGACGTCCGAGCCTTGGGTGCGGCTTGCGCACCCTCGGCGACCGGCTCGGGCGTCTTGCGGCGTGAGCGCTTGGGCTTCACCGCTTCCTCGGCGATGGGCGCCGGGGTTTCGGAAAGGGCCGGAGCTTCGGGGTCAATTGTTGCCGGCCTGGCGTCGTCATCGGTCCTGTCGTTACCCAGATCGTTGCCCCGATCGTCGGCCAGCCGCGCACGCGGCCGGCGGCGCGCCCGCTTGGGGGCCGCCGTCTCGGTTGCAGGGCGGCTATCCGCATCGACCGTGACCGCCACGTCGGGATTGGCGGGAACCGCGATCACCGGCCCCGAATCGCCGGCATCGGCGACCTCGGCATCGGCGACCTCAGCTACCGGGGGAAGGCCGTCGCCGCGCCGTCCGCGCCGGCCCCGCCGTCCGCGGCGCGGCCGCGGCGCCTCTCCGCCGGTCTCGGCATCGCCGGCCACGATCGCGTCGATGGCGGCGTCTTCGTCGAGCGGCGTTTCGCCGTCACCGGCGGCGTCGTCCGCGCCCTCATGGCCGATCGGCGCACCACCGTCGGGATTGGCGCGAACGCGCCGCCCGCGCCGCCGCCGCCGCCGCTTGCGGCCGCCTTCGCCGTCGGCATCCGGTTGGTCGGGCAATCGATCGCGCGAAGCGACATGCACGGTGCGCTCTTCCTCGTCCTCGAAATCCTCCTCGTCCTCGGCAATATCGTCGATCGGCTCGTCCTCCTCGTCCTCGACGAGTACCTCGAAACGGGGCGCATGGGCCGGCGGCGGGCCGCTTGCCTCGACCGACATCCGCGCGCCTTCCTCCTCGCCGTCCGAGAATATCTCGACGGTGACGCCGTAACGGTCCTCGATCTCGGCGATGTCGGGACGCTTCTTGTTGAGGACGTAGAGCGCCGCCTCCTGGCTGGCACGCAGCGTCAGCAGCGACCCGCGCCCGCGCGCCGCCTCATCCTCGATCAACCGCAGCGCGGACAGCCCCGCCGACGATGCGGTACGCACCAGCCCGGTGCCCTCGCAATGCGGGCATTGGCGGGTCGACGCTTCAAGCACGCCGGTGCGCAGCCGCTGGCGGCTCATTTCCATCAGCCCGAACGAGCTGATCCGGCCGACCTGGATGCGCGCGCGATCGTTCTTCAGCGCCTCCTTCATCGCCTTTTCGACCTTCCGGACGTTGGA
>NZ_CAXTHV010000059.1:0-6053 GCF_964244265.1 uncultured Sphingomonas sp.
TCTGATTGATCCTACCACCGAACGGGACAGTGCTGTTCTCCTCCATCTCGAGAAGATCGGCGAACCGGTGCCGGGCGACAAAGTCGCCTGTGCGACCTGTCCGGCCGCGGTATGGTATTGGAAGGGCAACGACCGGCTGACCTGCTTCTGCCCCGTGCTTCATCAGAATGTCTTCGACGACACTGTTGAAAATCAGGAGCTGGTTGAGTTCTGTGACGGACGCGAGCAGGCTCTTGCGAAGCTGAACTTGCAAACCAAGCGACAGCAGGCCGGAGCCGTCATCGACTCCGCTCGTCAGGATTGAACCCGGGCGGCATGATCTGGCGGGGCGGCGTCATTACGGCAGGCTCCGAGCATGCAGGCTCGACGGCGATCACGGCAACACGATCCCGGCGGCGGCTATCATTCCAGCCGGTCATCAGCGTTTCGCGATAGTCTGCCGCCCAGGCCAGCCGGCGTTGCCGGGCAAGATGCGCGGTGTCGGTTGCACTGATATCCATGTGCGCTCGCTCGGCAATGTTGCCGCTGGCGACCGAAGCGGTGCCGGAGATGTGAACCGGATTGGTGCCGAGCACGGCCTCGTCTGGTTCGGCTCGAATTTGCTCGTGGCGCGCGGTCACTTGGGCGAGGTCATGCCGGACCTGCACAGCTCGCCGCTCGGCCTCGGCATGTTCTTCCTGCGCCCGCTGCTCACGCTCTCGCTGCCGGGCAGCAGCCTGTTCGTCGAGATCGCGCTGGATACGCAAGCGTAGCGTGGCGACCAGCGTGTCACGATCGAGGTCGCGGACGAGTGTCCGGTCCGCAGCGCTCAAGGTGGTGAAGTTGGGGGCCGCCCTGCCGGCCGACAGCGTGTAGGGCGGCACCGTCGCGTTCATGATGACCGTTTTTGCGCGAGCCTGCCGGTCGAGTGCGTCCGCTTCAACTCTCTGGCGTTGCTGCTCGGCCGCACGGCGTTCGGCGAGTCGCGTTTCGATCGCACGCAAATCTGCACGCGCGTGCGACGCGCTAATCCGCGTCGTGTCGCACTCAGAAAGCGTCGCAACGACGGTCTTGCCCAGCTGCGAAAGTTTGACGGTCGTGTCGGTGCAAACCGACGTCGTCTGGTTGCTGCGAGCGGACGCGGCTGCCGACGCTACGCCGATCGCGCGCGCGCGCCCAGTCAGCTGGGAGATCGTGGCCAGCACCGCCGACGCTGGCCGGTCCCTGCGCGCAGATGCTCGACGGCCCAGTTGCGGCACGAGTTGCAGCATCCGAGCGACTGGTTTGATAGCCAAGTCTATGCGTCCGGACACCGGCAAGCGTCGCTGAATACGGACAGCGCGGGCGCGCAGTTCGAGGGCGCGAACGCCGATATTATTGCCTAGCCGCGCCGGGCGAACGACATATCGTGCGATACCTTTCGCCTTCCTGAGAAATACTTCCATCGCGTCACGTCCGGCGCGCACGGCGCTGCGTCGCTCCGCCATGCCATCGGCTTGCGCCAACAGGCGCTGCAGGTGCTGCGTCGTATCGAGCTGGCGCTCGACCTGCTGACGCTCAACCGCCAGTTCGTTGCGCTCGACGATTGCGGCGTTGCGCGCGATCACACCGACCACCTCGCCGCGGTCATGCGCCGCCATCGCCTCCGGCCCGACATGTGCCTGCCGCTCGGCATCGATACCGCGCTCGTCATACGTCTGATGTGTGAACAGCGTCGTCGACCCGGCTGCGCGGCAGGCGCGGTTCATGCGCGCTGCCGCCAACGCGCGCACCAGCCGCAGCCCGGGTTTGTCGGTGAGGCCGTTGACCTTCTCTTCGGCGATCGCCCATTCGTGATCGCCGGTGCGCTCGCACGGCCGGGTCGAGAAGCAGATGTGCGCATGGTAGTTGCGACGATCGCCGCTCGCGTCCGGTTCGTGGATCGCGGCGACATAGGGCAGGCCGAGCCGCCCGAACGTGCGCTCGCAGAATTCCTCGACCAGCGCGCGACGCTGGTCGGCATCAAGTTCGTGCGGCAGATTCCAGACGATGCGATACTGCACCTTGGCATTCGCGCGGTAACCCGCTTCCACCTCCTCCAGCGCGCGCCAGCACGCCATGATCTCTTCGGCCGTCTCGCCCATGTTCGAGATAGGCCTGCCGAGTTGCGCCTCGGCCATCTCCAGCGCCAGCTCACGCAGGATATAGCCGATGTGGTCGGCGCTCAGCCCGGGCCGCCAACCCTTCGATTTGAGGCCGCGATATTTTATGTTCAAGTAGAGCGCGACGCGGCCCCGATTGTCGCGCAAGGGTGCCGTGTAGGCGCGGATCGCCCGGGTCGCCGTAGATGCGCGCGCCGCTGCCCTTATCGTGGCCGACGCTGGTTGGGACGTTACCGGCGGAGATGGCGGCATCCTGACGACGAACGTGCGGCCCCAGCCCGGTGCGATGCTCGGCTCCAGCTCACGGGCCAGCTCCCGGTCGGCACGGGCATGATCGCGCGATGCTTTCGCCTCCTGCCTCTGCCGCAGCGTCGCGACCCGCGCATAGGCTCCGGCGATCGTGCGATCCGCCGCCATCATGCGCCGAGCCGTGCGGTTGGACGCCATGAGCAGGCCGAACACGCGTGCATCCGCCTCGGCCATGATTCCCGCTTCGGTCATCAGTATCATCGTGTTGGCCACCCTTCTTCGCTGGTGCTAAAAGGGGGGTGGGACGAAAGCGCCGGTCCAGAGGGATCGGCAGCCAGTTGACCGCAGGTCAACGTTTCTTTCGCATTCCCACCCCCCCAAACTTCCTGCCTGTCCGCTTTCCTGACTTCGCTTCTAGGGACCGGCCCATATCGCGTCGGCGTCAGGGTCACTCGCGCCGCTGCCCGACCGACGCCCATACCTTATGCGGATTTTGGAGTGACCCTGTCGGCGACCGGTGCGACGGCCGCGCCTAGCCCGTCCTCCTCACCCGAGAAGGAGGACGACATGATCTACGACCGCGACGAAGAACGCCGCCGCAGCGCATTGCGCAAGGCACAAGCCGAGACGGCCCGACTGCAGGCGAAGCTCGCCGGCCTGCGCCGCAACGAGCGCAGCGCTCGCAATCGCCTGCTCAGCGGTACGCGTCACGAGACCTGGCACGCGCACCGGCTGGCGTACCAAGACCGCCAGGCCGGCTACAGCGGCGAGATGGCGGAAGCGCGCTACTATCTGCGTGCACTGCCCGCCGACCAGTATGTCCAGGCGATCCTGCCCTATGCCGATCAGCTGGCCGAGGGCGGCGTGATCGATATCGAGGTGCTCGCTGTTCGCGCGAACATGGAGGACTGGACGCAGAAGGGTCAGGCGCTGCTCCACGAGCGCGCCCGCGTGCGTTACGAGGAGGAGTGCCGCTCGTTCGCCACGTGGGCTGCGGACAACCCGGGCAAGAAGTCTTGGCGCGACCGCCCGGCAACGCGCGCGCAATGGATGCTGATCCGCCGCACCGTCGACGCGCTCGACTTGGCGTCGGTGCCGTCCCGGATCAGCTGCGGCGAGGCCTACGACTGGCTCCAGGAGCACGGCGCCAACGTTCGGTTCCGCGCTGCCGATGATAAGGGTGACCACGCGGGCGAAGATGCAGGCGACGACGCGGGTTCGTCTTCGTGAGCGAGAGCGGGCGCATGGTGCGGGTCGGCGATGCCGACCTGCACTTTTCTGACATCGCCGCATTGGAGGTGCGCGTGAGGGCCGAGCAGCGCGCGCTCCTGCAGATCGAGGACGGGCCGCTGGCACGCGACGCGCGTGACCAGGCCGCGTGGCGCGACGTCGAACGTCATGCGACCGCGCTCCGCGATCTGCTCACCGCGCTCGACGACTGGATCGCTGCCGATCTGGCCGATCTCGACCGCGACATCGACGCGGCGCGCGCGGCACTTAGGCAGATCGGCGCTCACAGCCTATAAGCTGGGGAGTTTGCCCGAAGGAATGACGATGACCGTCCTGAGCGATATCCAGCACTTGCACGCGCATCAGGCGGCGCGCGCCCGTCCATCGACCAACGCCGATGTCCTGCGCGCCGTCTATCAGGGCTGGGATGTATGGCCTGGCGAGGAGCGCGGCGACCGGGTCGGCATGGCGCGACTGCCGCATCTGACGATCCTGCGTGACATCGACGTGGCGCGCGCCGGGCACCGCCCCGTCCTCACGCGTGACATGGACCGGCACGCCCTCGAAGCCGGCATCTGGCGCCAGTTGTTGATCTTGCCGGATATGCCGTCGAACGACATCCGCAGCGAGCTGCCGCCGGCCGATCCGACCAGCAGCGATCCCTTCGCGCCGACGCGATGGACGGTTCCCGATCGCGAGATGTTTCTGCGCATGGTGACCGGCCATTCGCCCCGCGATCTCGCCGAATTCATCGTCGATCTGCGTCACCAGGACGAAGCCCTCGCTCGCCTGATCCTCGCCAAGGATTTCAAGGCGGCACTACGGTTGCGGCCCGATGCGTTCGACATTCCCTGGCCGGCGTCGGTCGTCGCCCGCTGGGCGCACAACGGGCAGCGCGATCATCTGCCGCCCGTCGCCGTTGCCGGCGTCATCGCCGAGTTGTCACGGCTGGCACAGAATATCGACGCGCATCTTCATCTGACCTTCGACGCGGCTGGCAACGAAATATTCTCGCGCGGCTATCTCGATGCCATCCCGACGCTTGCCGGGCCGTTCGCTGCCCCGGCTGCGGTCGCTCGGCTCACCGAACTGGCGGTGCTGTCGAGTACCGCCCTGGTCCCGCCCGACGATGTGCTGGAGAGGCTCGACCCTGCCTCATGCCGTGCCTGGAGCGAGGGTGCGGCCAGCATCATGGCGATCGCTGTCGGTCGCGCCGGGCATGACGCGTTCGAGATGGTCCGCCACCCTGACACCCCGCAGGATGCGACGTTCTTCCGCGACGGCATCGCCCGCAACCCGCGTTTCTGTCCCGAAGCCCGCTATGAACATGGCAGCTCACTCCAGCGCGGTAACCCCGCGTTGTTTCGGGGCATGACCTATCGACAGCATGCCGCGACTGGGCTGCTTACCATCGCCGCCGAAGCACGTGTGCTGAGCGAGCGATATCGCAGCGGTAAGGACAGGCTGCCGATGCCCAGGGTCGATCGCCGGCTGGAGCGCGCGCTCGCTGCGATCTTCTATTGCTGGATCGAGGCGGGGCACGTGCGGGCGCTGGAAACCGCGCTGGCACCGGTCATTAGCGCCAAGGAGCATCAGGCCAAGAAGGCCTTGGCACCGGAAGACCGCACGATCGACGCACTCGCCACCGGCACCCGGTTCGGCGAGACGTGGTGCGAGGACGGCCGGGTCCGGCTGACCGATATGTCGGACCACGGCGAGGAGGGATATAGCGCGGGCTATCACGTGCATCTGTGGTTCGATGACGCCGGTAACGACATCGGCTCCTTTCAGCGACATCAGCGCGTGGCGGTCGCGCGGAACAGAAGACTCCTGCGCCACGGCCACCCGATCGAGGGACGGCTCGCGACTGTTCCGCGCCCGCCATCGGTCGCTACGCGCGGGAAGCCGACGATCGATCCGGTCCTGCAGCGCCGTCGTTTGTCGCACGTCATGCGGATGCAGGCGTCTTCGGCCGCCCCCATCGTGGCGCAGAATTGCGCCATGATGCTGCTGCCGCCCGCTACCGATCAGATCCACCTCGTCAACAGCGCACCGCATCGCTGGCGCTACCCGGACTCACCGCAAGGCGAATCATCAGGATCGGCGTGACGCCGGCCATCTGTCCGGCGACATAGTGGAGTGACCCTGTGGACGATTGAACCGCCATTATCCTCGACGCGTCCTTCATGGACGCGGCGCGGAACAGCCATGACAACAACGACGAGGGCGTGTCCGTCCCGGCATCGGACGCCGCCCATAATTATCTTGTCAGCTGCCGTCTCGACGATTCATGGTCGACACTTGAACAAGGGGTCGCGCTGATCGATCGCCTCTTCGGCGGCGAAATCACCGCCTTGTTCGAAAGGCATGGTGATGACGGCAGGCGGCACGTTCGAGGGTAAGCGGGTCTTCGTCTACGCGCGCGTGTCGACCACGCGGCAGGAGAAGAACGAC
>NZ_CAXTHV010000060.1:0-5401 GCF_964244265.1 uncultured Sphingomonas sp.
TATGGCGGCGTGACTCACAACCAATGGCCTCCGGCAAACCCGGGGCGGTTCACTCGGTGCTGTCGAGATAACGCTTGCCCGGCGCCAGCACATTCGCCGGCTCCGGGATCGCGAGGTCAGGATTGTCGAGTGAACCTGGGTTGATCGGGATAAAGCCGCGATAGGACTGGAAGAACTGCTCATACTGCGTAGTCGCCGCGATCGTGACGACATGGGCGAGCGGGCCGGTCCGGAACTCGCCCCGCAGCTTTGCCTCCCCGACGGTGTATTTCTCCTGCGCCTTTTGATTGAAGACGAAACCGGTGTAATTCCGTCCCGGCTGGAGGAAATACACCGCGTTGAAGTAGGTGAACGGTTGGTCGAAGCGTTGGCCGCTGAGCGACAGCGTCCAGCCGGGCGCCACGCTCCAGTCCGCCTTGCCGCCATAGATGCGTGTGAGATGGGTCTGATATTCCCAAGGCTGGGCGTACTGACGGCGCGGGTTCAGCGGCGCGATCGGTGCCTGCGCACCGGCCGTGAACACCTGAAAGCCGCCTCCGTCGCGGGGCGCGTCGCGCCCCAGCACGGCGTCGGCCTGCAGGTGAACCGCCTCGACCGGCGACCAGTCCAGCGCGATCGAGCCGACATAGCGATGAGGATCGTTGCCGGGGTGATAATCTTCGCCCCGCTCCACTACGCCCGCAACCCTGACGCCCAGGCCGTGCTCACCCCCGAAGCGCCGGTTGAAGTCGGCGGTGCCGATGAAGTTGGAGTCGGTGCTGTAGCGCAGGCCGAGCTGGTTGATCTGATTGGTGGTCGGGCGTTTCAGCACGTAGTTGATGACCCCGCCAGGGGCGTTAGCCGTAAAGGAAGCCGCTCGGGCCACGCAGCACGTCGATCCGGTCCATGATCTCGAGTGGGATCGCAGCGTTCGTCGTCGTCGGCACGCCCTCGAAGCGCGAGTTGAGGCCGCTGGCCTTGAAGCCCCTCAGGCTTACGAAGTTGGCGTAGCCACGGAAATTGACCTGGATGCTGGGATCGATCTTCTGCAGGTCGATGATATTCACCGCTTGACGGACGTCGATCAGCCCGCTCGAAATCGTGTTGACCGAGAAAGGCGTATCGAGAACGCGTGTCGTGCCGAGGTCGCCGAAGCTCGTTACATTGGGCTGGTAGATTTTTCGGGCGGTGACGATGATCTCAGCCTGATCGGTCGCCGCGGGTGCGATCTCTGCGGGTGTGGGTGGCGTGGTAGGCGGAGCGCCTTGTTCGTCCTGCGCCATTGCCGGCGCGGCCGCCATCATCAGCACCGCCGCCGACACACCCCCTAAAAACGTGCGCATGATTCCCCCGAGAAAGTTGTGCGCCAACTGCTATTGCAAGTCATTCCTAACTGGGTACGGTTGTAATGAGTGTGCGACTAGGTTCTCGCTGTCGGCACCCAGAACGTGCAGCGGCAGCACCGCTTGATCGCGTCGCGATTCGCGGTGAAGATTCGATTGCTGGCGACCATGCCGACCCAGTTCTTCGGCGTGGCACTTGCCATGAAGGTCATGCTGCGCCGCATGGGCAAACATTCCATAGCTTTGGAAAGGTTCAGCGCGCGAATCGGCTGATTGCGTTGCTCGCGAGCACATGGCGCACAGGGCGTCGCGGCTCGCGGGAGATTCATCATGGCCGCGAGCACAAAGAACGAACTGCCCCTCGAAAACACCGACAAGGTCGGTGGCGCGACCGTCGACGACTCGCATCTTCGAGGAATATGCCGATGGCCTCAGCCCGAAGAAGATCACCGAGCGGCTGAACGCCGAGGGCGTTCCCGGTCCGTGGAATGTGCGAACCAGCGTATATTGGGGATGCGGTAGCCGGACCGAGGGCAGTGGCTGCACCAACAACCGCACGATCTCGACCGAGAGCTACGAACGTCGCGTGCTGGCGGGCCTGCGCGAACGGATGCTCGATCCCGATCTGGTCGAGGTCTTCGTTGCCGAATATCATGAGGAATATGCTAAGCGCTCCGCCAAGGCGCGCCGAGAGCGTGGCAGCGTCGAGCGGCGGCTGGCCAACGCCACCGCGACGATCGACCGCTTGGTTGCCGCGATCGGCGCCGGGGCCGGGACGTTCGACCAGTTCCGGGAGGCGCTGACCAAAGCGCGGGACGATCGTGACGCGGCTATGGCCGAGATACACGAGCAGGATGCGGAGCCAGTCGTTGCGCTCCATCCGGCGATCGTCGGCGATTATCGTCGTCTGGTCGCCAACCTTCAGGCGGCGCTGGCCGACCCCGAGGCGGGACCACAGGCTGCCACGGCGTTGCGCACCCTGATCGACCGGATCGTGCTGATCCCCAACCCGGACGGTCGCGGCGTGTCCATTCAGGTGGAGGGTCGTCTCGCCGGCATCGTTGCGCTCGCCACCGGGCGTGAGCCGCCAGAGGCACTTACTGCAAAGGTGGAGCGGGTGAAGGGAATCGAACCCTCGTCGTAAGCTTGGGAAGCTTCTGCTCTGCCATTGAGCTACACCCGCTTTTAGGTATTTAGAGCCTGGTCACTTCACCTGTTTTCCGTCCCCGCTTCTCGTATTCCACATCTACCTGGCGCTGCCAAGGATCAAGTCCTCCATCCCCATAGGCTCACCGGCAGCGGCCGATCGCACCGGCCAGTCCATCAGCCGCCTTCATCTCGCCGGGACATGCTGTCGAGGCTTACGGCCAGCTGCCGTTATCAGAGATAGAAACTGTCTATCACACAGGCTCCGGTGGTGGAATCGACGTGGTAGTAAATTCCCACCGGAAGAAGCGCGGCCTTGCCTGTAGCGACAATGGACCAGAGTCGCTGCTTGCTGTCGTCGCCTGCAGATGACGGGAGCAGGAGTTGTCCGGCTGCGCAGGAGGAGCCGGTAAAGAACAGAGTCACCGCGCCATCGTTATAGTCCTGCAATCGCCAATATGTAGGGATAGCCGAGACGCTGTCGGCATATGCCGGGACAGATTGTATAAAGATGCTTGATGCAAATAAGAAAAACGCCGTGACAATACGCGAGAAAATGCTATTTATCATAAATATATCCGATCTGTTTGATGTTTACATTTACTTAGTTATATTACCTTTATTGTTTAATATAGGCTTGATTGTTTCAACAATAACAGGTGTTACTATGATAAGATGACCGACAATTTTAAATATCTTACCAAGATTAATCTTCATTATTCTGTCCTTTCTAGTGAAAGTTGGATATCACTAAGTATATCCAACATGTATCCAACAAATGCAAAATTTGTACCTGCGAGATTTTGTTGGATATATGTAGGAGATCCACCGACATGACTCTGGATGCCGATCGGACTGGAGATCATCTCCGCTCTCCATCTGTCCGGCAACGGAGCATTCTTTATGCAACATGCCATTGCCGCGATGCGGGCAGCCATCGTCCTCGTCGGCCTGTCGCTTGGCGGCGCGGCCCAGGCGTCGGAGACGACCACCTACAGCTATGATGCGCTTGGCCGGCTGACCGGGGTGCAGGTTGCCGGCGGTCCCAGCGACGGGCGCCACGACACCTACAGCTATGACGCGGCGGGCAACCGCACGCAGACCGCGGTCACCGGCGCCAGGCCCCCGGTCGTGGTGGTGCCGCTCAACGGCTACACCGTGATCCCGCTTCCCGACTGAGCCGGCAACGGCCCGAGAGCCGCCCCGTCACCCCTTCATACGTGACCAACCTTGCCACCGGCCATTGCGGGCTCGGGGGCAGCATCGGCGCGCGCCGTCGACCCACGCATTCAAGGAACCTACACATGTTCGATCGCAAGCTGCTGCGCGTCATTCTCGCCGGCACCACCTTGTCGTCCGGCGTCGTCGCCGCGCCGGCGTTCGCGCAGCTCGCCGCCCCGGCGCCGGTCCGGCAGTCGGTCGACGCCAATGGCGTCGACCTGTTCCTGGGGACGATGAACGTCGATGCGCCGGCGCTGACCCTGGGCGGCAGCGACAACGGCCTGTCTTATTACCGCCTGACGCGGGGCAATGGCTGGGCCGACAACGTCACCGCCTCGCTCACCCTCAACGCCGGCGAGATGACCGTCAGCATGGGCGGCACGTCGGACGTGTTCATCGTCTCCGGGAGCAGCTATACGCCGACCCAGGGCAATGGCGCGACCCTCACGTTCAACAACACGACCAAGGTCTACAGCTATACGCGCTCGGACGGCACCGTCGCGCATTTCGACCAGAACAAGAAGACGCCCTATCCTTATTACGCCGACGAGGGCCGCGTGACCGACATCGTCACGCCGGGGGGCGCGAAGCTGCTATTCTCCTATGACAGCCTCTATTATTGCTCGGCCGAGAAGTTCGGCAGCGGCGGCCCGATCTGCCTGACGCATTCCTATGCCTATCGGCTGTCGTCGGTGCGCAACGCTTATGGCTACAGGCTGGCGTTCAGCTATGGCGCGATCGACTCGTTCGATCCCGACGATCCGAACGACCATCCCGACTTCGCCACGTGGTCGGCCGCGACCGGGGTGGTCGGCGACAACCTCGCGGTCTCGGGCGCGGGGACGCCGTCGGAGAGCTTTTCGATCAGCGCGAGCGGGGGGGCCACGTACCTGACCGTCACCGACCCGCTGAGCCGGGCGACCGTCTATCGCTCGACCGCCAACGGGATCGAGGGGATCACCTTGCCCGGCAGCACGGGCGAGGACGCGACCGCCACCTATAGCGGCGGGCGGGTGTCGTCGGTCGCCACCCGGGTCGGCACCACCGGCTATGCGGCGAGCGATGCGGGCGGGGTGCGCACGGTGAGCGTGACCGATCCGGCCTCGAAGGTGACGACCTACACGTTCGACATCGCCTCGCAGCTGATGACCGCGATGACCGATGCGACCGGGCGCAAGACCAGCTGGCAATATGACGCCAGCGGCCGGGTCACCCGCGCGACGCGGCCGATGGGCAATCTGGCCGGCGCGACCGGCAGCTATGTGCATTATGGCTATGACAGCCGCGGCAACGTCACCGAGCGGCGCGTGGTCGCCGACAGCGGCTCGGGTGCCGCCGACATCGTCACCTCGGCGTCGTACGACGCGACCTGCAGCAACGCGGCGACCTGCAACCGGCCGAACGCGACCACCGACGCGCGCGGCAACGTGACCGATTACAGCTATGACGCGGCCTCGGGCGACCTGCTGACCGTCACGCTGCCGGCGCCGGCCACGGGCGCGGTGCGGCCCCGGACGACCTACAGCTATACCACGCTCCAGGCGTATTTCGACCGGGGCGCGGGGATCGTGGCGTCGGGGGATCCGGTCTCCCGGCTGACCGGCATCTCGGCGTGCCGGACGCTGGCGAGCTGCGCGGGCACCGCCGACGAGGTCAGGACGATCGTCGATTATGGTCCGCAGGCGACCGGCATCGGCAACAACCTGCTGCCG
>NZ_CAXTHV010000061.1:0-5144 GCF_964244265.1 uncultured Sphingomonas sp.
TCGAGATGATCCACGTCAACATGCCGCGCTACGACCTCGAACGCTTCGGCGCCGCCCCGCGCGCGAGCCCGCGCCAGTCGGACGTGATGATCGTCGCGGGGACTTTGTGCAACAAGATGGCCCCGGCGCTGCGCCGTGTGTACGACCAGATGTCCGAGCCGAAATACGTCATCTCGATGGGCTCGTGCGCCAATGGCGGCGGCTATTATCACTACAGCTACAGCGTCGTGCGCGGGTGCGACCGGATCGTGCCGGTCGATATCTACGTCCCCGGTTGCCCGCCGACCGCCGAGGCATTGTTGTACGGGATCATGCAGTTGCAGCGCAAAATCCGCCGCGTCGGGACGATCGAGCGGTGAGCGAGCGAGGGCCCATCTGGCGATCGATCCTCTGGGTCGAGCGATTCCTGCCGACGCTCGCGCCGGCACTCCCCAAGTCGGAGCAAGCAGCCGTGGCTCGGCGTCGTGCGGCCTTTGTACCGCTGGTCGTCGTTCCGTTCGTGCTGATACCGGCGCTGCTCCGCAATCGCCACGAGCTCGGCATGATGCTGCGAGAGAATATCGTGGTCTTCCAGCAGATACTCCTGGGCTTCGTTATCCTCAGCGCGTTGGCCGTGGTGATCGCGGGCGTGGTGACATGGCGCGCGAAGTCGCCGTGGTGGGGCGATAGAGCGGTGATGCGGGTGCAGTTCTGGATCGCACTGATCGTGTTCGTGGCCGCGCTCGTCCATCTCGTGGCGAGCATCGAGGGGATTCGGTGGCATTGGCTTGCGCTGGTGTCGCTCGTGCTGACCGTCGGGACGTTCGCGCTGGTCGTGCTGCGGTGGAGGAATGCGCGCAATGCGTAGTCCAGCGCCGGCTTATACGTCGAACGAGGGCGTGATCGATATCGCCGAGAAGGCGCTTGGCGGCAAGGTGCTGTCCAGCCTCGAAGCGGCATACGAAGTTTCGTTTACCGTCGATCGCGAGAGCCTGATCGAGACGATGACGCTCCTGCGCGACACGCCCGGCCTGGAATACCAGCAGCTGATGGAGATTGCCGGGGTCGATTATCCGGAACGGCCTGACCGGTTCGAGGTCGTCTATTGCCTGCTCTCGCTGACCCGTAACCACCGCATCCGCGTCCATGTCCAGACCGACGAGATCAAGCCGGTGCCGTCGGTGACGGGCATCTGGCCGGTCGCCGGCTGGCTGGAGCGCGAAGTGTACGACATGTACGGCGTGCTGTTCGACGGCAATCCGGACCTGCGCCGCATCCTGACGGATTACGGCTTTGTCGGTCATCCCCAGCGCAAGGATTTCCCGCTGACCGGATATGTCGAGCTGCGCTATTCGGAAAAGACCAAGCGCGTCGCCTATGAGCCGGTCAAGCTGGCGCAGGATTTCCGCTCCTTCGACTTCATGAGTCCGTGGGAGGGTGCGGAATACATCTTGCCTGGCGACGAAAAAGCGCAAGGAATATCCGGGTTGCCGGAGCAGAAAGGCGCACCCACGCCCCTCAAGGCCGACGAGATCGCGAAGGCCGATGCGAACAGGTCGCCGACCTCGGCACCTGTTGAAACCAAGGTCACCGAGAGCACGGCGCAAACGGGGGCGGGCAAGCATTCACCGCATGCCGGCGCCAAGCCGGCCGATCCTGACGTCACCCCGAGCAAGGGTAGCGGCGGGGGCACCGGCGGAGGGCAGAATCAGTGACCGAGTATCTCGACCAGATCGAACATCGCACCGACGGCGAACATCCGACCGCCGGCGACGTGGAGATCCAGAACTACACGATCAATTTCGGGCCGCAGCACCCCGCCGCGCACGGCGTGCTGCGGCTCGTCATGGAGCTTGACGGAGAAATCGTCGAGCGAGTCGATCCGCATGTCGGGCTGCTCCATCGCGGCACCGAGAAGCTGATCGAATACAAGACCTATTTGCAGGCGCTGCCCTATTTTGACCGGCTCGATTACTGTTCGCCGATGTGCATGGAGCATACGTATGTGCTCGCGGTCGAGAAACTGCTCGATCTGGAAGTGCCGATCCGCGCGCAATATCTGCGCACCTTCTTCGCCGAGTTGACGCGCATCAAGAACCACATGCTGAACCTCGGTTCGCACGTCATGGATGTCGGTGCAATGACGCCGAACCTGTGGCTGTTCGAGCTGCGCGAAGATTGCATGAACTTCTATGAGCGGGCCAGTGGCGCACGGATGCATGCGGCTTATTTCCGCCCGGGCGGGGTGCATCAGGATGTGCCGCTCAAGCTCTTGACCGATATCGGCGACTGGCTCGATACGCGCGTACCGCGTCTGTTCGAGGACGCAATCAGCCTGGTCGCCGACAACCGCATTTTCAAGCAGCGCAATGTCGATATCGGCATTGTCAGCCGTGAGGATGCGGTGAAATGGGGCTTTTCGGGGCCGATGATCCGTGGATCGGGCATTCCCTGGGATCTGCGCAAGTCGCAGCCTTACGACGTCTACAGCCGGATGGATTTCGACGTGCCGGTCGGCACGCGCGGCGATTGCTACGACCGGTTCATGGTGCGCGTGGAGGAGGTCCGCCAGTCCGCGCGGATCATGAAGCAGTGCCTGAACGACATGCCGAGCGGCCCGATCGCCAGCGACGACCGCAAGGTCGTGCCGCCCCGGCGCGCCGAGATGAAGCAGTCGATGGAAGCGCTGATCCACCATTTCAAGCTCTACACCGAGGGCTTCCACGTGCCCGCGGGCGATGTCTACGTCGCGACGGAGAGTCCGAAGGGCGAGTTCGGCGTGTACCTGGTCGCTGACGGAACCAACAAGCCGTACCGCTGCAAGATCCGCCCGACGGCGTTCTCGCATCTGCAAGCAATGGATTTCATGGCGAAGGGCCACATGCTGGCGGACACGACGGCGATTCTGGGCGCGATGGATATCGTGTTCGGGGAGTGCGACCGGTGATCTTCCATCGCTTGAACGAGCAAGAACAGAAGAACGCGACGATCGCGCTGACGTTGATGCCTTTGCCGGTGTCGTTGCTGGCACGGGACATCGCAACCCCGCATGGGTCGGGCTTCGCCACTGCCTTTGTCGTTGCGATGCTCATCGCGGTAACGGGAATCGGTGCGCAAATATATCTGTCGGCCAAGGAGGACGCCGCGTCCAACTCCGGTGCCTGGCAGGACGACGACAATGGCTGAAGCCCCCGAAATCCCCGACGAAGCCGAGACCCGCGCGCGCTGGGGTGCGTTCGCGTGGACCGACGCGAACCAGGCCAAGCGCAACGAGATCCTCGGGCGCTATCCCAAGGGGCGCGAGCAATCGGCGTCGCTGCCGCTGCTCGACCTGGCGCAGCGGCAGGTCGGCGCGGAAACGAGTACGCAGGGATGGCTGCCGGTGCCCGTCATCGAATTCGTCGCGCGCGAGATCGGCGTGCCGTACATGCGCGTGTACGAGGTCGCGACCTTCTACACGATGTTCAACATGGCCCCGGTGGGGCGCTTCCATGTTCAGGTGTGCGGCACGACGCCGTGCATGTTGGCCGGCAGCGACGATGTGCTCGCGGCATGCCACAACAAGGGCCTGGTCAAGGGCCGCACCACGCCCGACGGTCTCTTCACGCTGACCGAGGTCGAATGCCTCGGCGCGTGCGCCAACGCACCGATGGTGCAGGTCAACGACGATAATTTCGAGGACCTCGACTATGATCGCACCGTCGCCGTGCTGGAGGCGCTGGCGTCCGGCGGCGCGGTGACGCCGGGTTCCCAGACCGGGCGGCGCGACAGTTGCCCGGCGGGCGGGCCGACGACGCTGAAGGACATGGTGACCGCGAACCACGATTACCGGGGGGAGTGGACGCATGGCTGAGGACAATATCGAGAACCTGACACTGCTCTTTATGCGGCGCCTGGATCAGCGGCTTGATCGGCTGGAGAACGACATCGGCGATATCAAGCTGCGAGTGACCGCGACCGAAGAGCATCTTGCTTCGATCATGATGTCGGTCGCCGGCCTTAATTCGCGAATGGACAAGGTCGATGCACGGCTGGCGCGTGTCGAACGGCGGCTCGATTTGACGGATGCCGGATAATGCTTGCCGACAAGGACCGCATCTTCACCAACGTCTACGGGTTCCAGCCGTGGACCCTCGATGCCGCGATCATGCGCGGCGACTGGGACGACACGCGCGGGCTGATGGCGCGCGGGCAGGACGCGATCATCGACGTCATCAAGGCGTCGGGCTTGCGCGGGCGCGGCGGGGCGGGCTTTCCGACCGGCACCAAATGGGGCTTCATGCCCAAGGAGCCCAAACCCGAGCGTCCCAATTTCCTGGTCATCAACGCCGACGAGTCCGAGCCGGGCAGCTGCAAGGACCGCGAGATCATCCGCCACGATCCGCACAAATTGATCGAAGGCGCGCTCATTGCCGGCTTCGCGATGCGCGCGCGTGCCGCGTACATCTATATCCGCGGCGAATATATCCGCGAGGCGGAGACGCTGTTCGCCGCCGTCGCCGAAGCCTATGACGCCGGGCTCGTCGGCAAGAATGCCTGTGGGTCGGGCTATGATTTCGACGTGTTCGTGCACCGTGGCGCGGGCGCCTATATCTGCGGCGAAGAGACCGCGATGCTCGAGAGCCTGGAGGGCAAGAAGGGCCAGCCGCGCCTGAAGCCGCCATTCCCGGCGGGGGCCGGCCTCTATGGCTGCCCGACGACGGTCAACAACGTCGAGAGCATCGCGGTCGCGCCGACCATCCTGCGGCGGGGTGCCGAATGGTTCGCGAGCTTTGGCGCGGAGAACAACAGGGGCACCAAGCTCTTCCAGATCAGCGGCCATGTGAACCGCCCATGCGTGGTCGAGGAGGCGATGAGCATCCCGTTCCGCCAGCTGATCGACGAACATTGCGGCGGCATCCGCGGCGGCTGGGACAATCTGCTCGCGGTGATCCCGGGCGGATCGTCGGTGCCACTCGTCCCGGCGGCAGAGATCATGGACTGCCCGATGGATTTCGACGGGCTCAAGAAGCTCGGCTCGGGCCTCGGCACGGCGGCGGTGATCGTGATGGACAAATCCACCGACATCGTCCGCGCCATTTCGCGGCTATCCTATTTCTACAAGCACGAAAGCTGCGGCCAGTGCACGCCGTGCCGCGAGGGCACCGGCTGGATGTGGCGCGTGA
>NZ_CAXTHV010000062.1:0-5000 GCF_964244265.1 uncultured Sphingomonas sp.
GACGTCGATTCGTCGGCGCTGGCGTTCGAGATCTGCGCGCGCGGCGCGATGCGCGAGGCGGCGCAGAAGGCCGGGATCAAGATCCTGGAGCCGATCATGAAGGTCGAGGTGGTGACGCCCGAGGATTATCTGGGCGACGTCATCGGCGACATCAACTCGCGCCGTGGCCAGATCCAGGGCACCGACACGCGCGGCAACGCGCAGGCGGTCGAGGCGCAGGTGCCGCTGGCCAACATGTTCGGCTACGTCAACCAGCTCCGGTCGTTCACGCAGGGGCGCGCGCAGTACACGATGCAGTTCTCGCATTATGACGAAGTGCCCGCGAACGTGGCCGAAGAGGTGCGGGCGAAGCTGGCCTGACGGCACGCGGGGCTGAGCCGCGCTTAGCCCCGATACGTCGCAAGGCCGGCCGGGCTCGGCTTGCCGAGCTTCGACGTCACGGAATTTACTGCCGTGACGGCCCTTCCAGAGAGAAGGCCCGCCCGACCCGTTCGGGCGGGCCTTCTTTGTCGAGCGACGGATGAGGCATGAGGTGGATGCCGGCACGAGGCCGGCATGACGGGGTTTGCCGCCGATTCTGCTAGACCATGTTCGTGTCCCCTGCGAACGCCGGGTCCAGGCCCGAGCGCAGGACTGGGTCCCGGCTTTCGCCGGGAAGGGTGATGGGCGGGCCTCTTTCGTGCGTGCTTTCCTTCCTCGCGCCTGCGCGGTAGCTTGGCGTATGAACGCGCCTGCCCGCATTGTCCTTGTGCCACAGCGCCTGCGGTTGCGGGTCGAGGATTTCGAGCTGCTCGCCGACAGCGGGGCGTTCGCCGACTACGGCAAGACCGAGCTGATCGACGGGGACATCTACTACATGAACGCGCAATGGAGTCGCCATGGCCGGGTAAAGATGAGGCTTTCCTTTGCGTTGATGAGCAGGCTCGCCGAGATCGGCAGCGACCTCGAAGTCCTGGTCGAGGTATCCATGCGCGCCGCCGACGACAGTATGCCGGAGCCGGACGTCGTGCTGACTTGCTATCGGGGCGATCGGGCGATCCCGGCGGATACGGTCGCGCTCGTGATCGAGATCGCCGACACGACGCTCGACACCGACCTGGGCCGCAAGGTCGCGTTGTATGCGGCGGCGAGCGTACCGGAATATTGGGTGGTGGATGTGAACGGCGGTCGTGTCGTTCAGTACGACCGGCCGGACGGCGAGGGCTATGCCCGCCGGGCGGAGGCGCCGTTGGGGCAGGTGCTCGCGTCGACGACGATCGAGGGGCTGGCGGTGGAGACCGCCGGGTTGGTGGGGTGAAGGGTCGGCGCGGCGGATCGTGGCGGGGTGCATCGGATTGTTGCATCACGACCGCATTGGATTGCCGCCGTTTACGGGGTGATGCAAATCCTGTGAGTTTTGCATAACGACGGCCAAAAGGGGGCGGTCAGCTGCCGTTCACCCGAGGCGTTGCACCGGCTGATTGTAGATCTCGAACTGTAAAGCGGTGAGGTCGAGATCATGGGTGCTCTCTGGGGCCCACGCAAAGCCCTCCAGCATGTGCAGCCTGCCACCTTTAATGAATAGGACGAAGCCGAAGCCATGTTCCAGGCCGCCGATGCGGGCTTGGGTGTCATAACCAAGCACCGACGGGCTATTCACAGCAGGGGCATCATCCGCGACCTCGATCGTCGTGAAAAAGCCGCCACCGCTGTTCTCGCGTTCGGTGACGACCGAAGCTTCAAGCTGTCGTTCGAGCGCTGGCGCAAGCTCGGGCGTCTCCAAGAAAATGGCTCGAAGCGCCGCCACCTCCAAATCAGTGAACCCGGTCATAAATGCCCCTTTAGCACAGCGGGGAGCAGAGCCTACGGCTACCGCTAACCGCCCCCTTCGCGCTCCAAATCGGCTAGCAAATCACCAAGCTGCTGCCTCCGTGAAGGGGCATAACTTGGGTCCTGCGCGCTGATGTCGTCATCGTCAGCCCAATAACTCAGGCCGTGCCACGCCTTCCGCTCAGCGCCTCGCAGCCCGGCCGGATCAGCGATAGCGGCGTCGAGCTCATCGTTTGTCACATCGCCGCCATCGGTGACGCGCCGAAGGCTATCGATCAGGAAGGTGCGAACGTGGGTCATGATGACAAACTGCCTTAGCGCTACCGATGCTACAATGCCGCTATCAGGAATGGTGGCATTCAGGAGGGACGACCCGCAATCTAGCGGCAGCCTACCTTCCGCTTGCCCCTATGTTGATGCAAAACTTTTGGTTTCTGCATCACCATGGCGGTCACTGCCGCTTGAGGGCACATACGGGCCAGCCGAGCTGATCGCCGCATAGCGTGATGATCGTCGCGTCTCCTGAACGATGGCGGACCACGGTCCGTGACCGTGGCGCTGTCGGACGCGCAGGGCGAGCAGGCCGACCGCTTCGCGCACTGGACGACGGCGGGGCAGACGCCGCCGGGAAGTGGCGGGCGTTTCACGTGCGCCGCTCATTCCGGCGCCCGCCGGCGTCTGGCGCCCGGTGTTATTCCTCCGCCGCGATCAGCGCCCCGTAGCTTTGTTCGACGCGATAGGCGCCGGCCCAGGCGGGGAGGTGGCTGCGCTGGTGTCGGCGCAGCTCCGAGGCGGAGGTGTTGAACACCGACCGGAAGCTGCGGCTGAAGCGGGGCATGTCCGCAAAGCCGCACCGTAGCGCGATCACCGAGACGGCCGCCGTTTCCGCGGGGTTGGACAATAGCCGATAGGCGGCCAGCAGCCGTCGCCGTTCGACCAGCGGCGCCAGGCCGCCCGCCCGGGCGAGCGCCCGGTCCAGGGTCGCAAGCGACACGCCCAGCGCCTCGGCCAGCGCCCGCGCGGTCAGGGAGGCGGCAGGCTCGGCGTCGATCAGCGCGTATATCCGCAGCAGCAGCGGCCCGACCGACCCCAGGTCGCGACTCGACGACCGGCATAGCGGCAGCAGTGCTGCCACGAACAGGTCGCGCATTGCACGGCCATAGAAGGGCGCGCCGGCGTCGGGCAGGTCTTCGGCGCGATCAAGGAGCCGGATCGCTTCGCCGGAGGCCAATGCCAGCGCCGGGCTGGGCGCGAGCGCGCCCGTCGGCAGGCCGGCGGCGAACAACTCGCGCAGCATGTGTCTCGGCAAGGTGACGATCAGCAGCTCGCTGTCACCGTCCCCGCTGACGTCCAGCGGGCGGGCGAGATCCCAGATGCTGGCCACCCCGGGCCCGACCTCGACCTGTTCGCCATCGATGACGCCGCGCGCCATACCCGTGAGGCGCACGTGGATTGTCACGCGACCCTCGCCGTCCGCCTCGATCATCGCCGCGTCGCGGCGATAGCGCACGGGCGAGATCCACGACCTGATCAGGTTGACGTCCCCCAGTCTCAGCAGGCGCCAGCGCGCGGCGAAATCCGCGGTCAGGGCGTCGACGCGAAAATGGGGCGCGCCCCCGCGAAACGCGGCCAGCCGGTCGGCGGGCGGCACGCCGTCGGTATCGAACGCGATCACCTGCATCAGCGGCCCGCCGACATCGGGGACGGGGAGGGGGCGGCGGTCGGCGCGACGCAACGGCGATAATCGCCCGGCGTCATGCCGAACTGCCGTTTGAAGCGGCGGCCGAACTGCCCGCCGTCGGTGAAGCCCAGGGTGCGGGCGACGGCGGCGATCGGTCGTCGCTCGCGCGGGTCGCTCAGGCATTGTTCGGCGGCGTCGAGGCGTCGCTGCACGATCAGCTCGGTCACGCCCCCTGCCGGTGCCGCCGCGCGGTACAGCGCCGAGCGGGAGCAACCCAGCATCCGGCACAGTTCGGCGGTGCCCAGCACCGTCGCGACATGCCGGTCGATCGTCGCGATCGCACGCTCGAGCAATCCGGTCTCCCGGCGCGGCCGCAACGGCTCGTCGTCGGCGGCGGTGAGCGCCGCCAGCACCATTTCCGACAGCGCGCGGGCGGCCACCCGCGATTGCTCCGCGTCGAGCGCGTCCGCCGCCAGGCCGAGCGCGGCGAGACAGGCGGCCGCCATGTCCAGCGCCGCCGAGGCCGGGAGCAGCCGCCACCCCGACCGCGCGGCAGGGAGCAGCGCCGCCAGCGACTGGCGGGGCAGCAGCACGGTCACGCACTCGGTTCCCGCCCGGCCCGCGGTCCGCCACGCGCTGCCGGCGCTCGTCAGCAGCGCGTCGCCCGCGCGGCAGCGCAGTATCTCGCCGTCGGGGCCGTGCGTCTCGCCATCGGGTAGAAAGTGCAGCGCCGCGTGGGCGGACAGCAGGCCACCCGCCGCGCCGATCGGCAGCAGCTCGCCCGCGCCCGCCATCGCGGTGCGCTGGACAAATATCGATCCTATGGCCCGCGCGGTTTCGCGGTGGCTGTAGGGTTGACCCATGGCCGCGAGATATCCCGAAGCGTCCGTCAGCCGCAAGTTGGCGAAGGAAATGGGACGCTGAGCCTATGCCGGACGACGCCATCCGCAAGCATTCTCCGGCGACGGGGGGCGTCCCCCGCACAAATGGTGACGTCGAACCCGCAGCGTGCGCCGGGGCCGGCCGGGCCGCGGCGTCGTCTTTCGGCAGACAGGGCGCAAGCACGCTTGCGCCCTTCGCCCTGGCTCGCTATGTGCGCGGCCTCGTAAGGGGCTGGGCGGTGACGCCCGGCTTCTTGTGTTTTCGGGGCAAACCCGGTCCACTTTCGATTCGTGATGACGCGGCCCGCCGGCTCCCAAGGCGGCGCGCTGTAGAGGGAAGACCATGGCCAAGGCTAAATTCGAGCGGAACAAGCCGCATCTCAACATCGGCACCATCGGTCACGTCGACCATGGCAAGACCTCGCTGACGGCGGCGATCACCAAGGTGCTGGCCGAGACGACCGGCGGCACCGCCGTCGACTTCGCCAACATCGACAAGGCGCCCGAAGAGCGCGAGCGCGGCATCACCATCTCGACCGCGCACGTCGAGTATGAGACGACCGCGCGCCACTATGCGCACGTCGATTGCCCGGGCCACGCCGATTATGTGAAGAACATGATCACCGGCG
>NZ_CAXTHV010000063.1:0-4808 GCF_964244265.1 uncultured Sphingomonas sp.
CAGGACATGGAGTTCGTCCAGTTCCACCCGACCGGCATCTACGGCGCCGGCGTGCTGATCACCGAGGGCGCGCGCGGCGAGGGCGGCTATCTGACCAATTCGGAAGGGGAGCGGTTCATGGAGCGCTACGCCCCCTCCGCCAAGGACCTCGCCAGCCGCGACGTCGTCGCGCGATCGATGGCCGCCGAGATGCGCGAAGGCCGCGGCGTCGGCGAGCATGGCGACCATATCTACCTCCACCTCGATCATATCGATCCAAAGGTGCTGCACGAGCGGTTGCCCGGCATCACCGAGACCGGCAAGATCTTCGCCGGCGTCGACCTGACGCGCCAGCCGCTGCCGGTGACCCCGACCGTTCATTACAATATGGGCGGTATCCCGACCAATTATCACGGCGAGGTCGTCCAGTTGAAGGACGGCGATCCGGACGCGATCGTCCCCGGACTGTTCGCGGTCGGTGAGGCGGCGTGCGTGTCGGTCCATGGCGCCAATCGCCTCGGCTCGAACTCGCTGATCGACCTGGTCGTGTTCGGCCGCGCGACCGGCCTGCGGCTCAAGGACCAGCTCCGGCCCAATACCGCGCACACCCCGCTGCCCCAGGGATCGGAGGAGTTCGCGCTGCAACGGATCGACCATTTCCGCAACGCCAAGGGCGGTACGCCCACTGCGGTGATCCGCGCCGACATGCAGCGCACGATGCAGAAGCATTGCGCGGTGTTCCGCGACACCGAATTGCTGGCCGAAGGCGTGACCAGGATCGACGCGATCAACCAGACGATGCAGGATGTCGGCATTACGGACCGCTCGCTGATCTGGAACACCGACCTGGTCGAGACGATGGAGCTCGACAATCTGCTCGGCCAGGCCGTGGTCACCATGCGCGGCGCGGCCAACCGCACCGAGAGCCGCGGCGCGCACATGCACGAGGACTATCCCAACCGCGACGACGCCAATTGGATGAAGCACACCATCGCGACCTTCGATGGCTGGGGCGGCAAGGGCGGCACGGTGGCGATCGATTACCGCCCGGTCCACGATTATACGATGACCGACGACGTCGAGTACATCAAGCCGAAGAAGCGGGTATATTAGGGAGCGCCGCGGTCGAATGTAGTTCGTTCGACCCGGCTATCGGCATCCGGCCCGGCCGGCGCTGCTGAAGCAGCGGCCGGCATCCTGGGCTTTCCTAGTATCTTGCTGATGAACGGCCCTTACCATCTATCGCAGGATTAGTCGCTGCAGTGGCTCGTGACTTCCCTCATTCCCCAAACATTTCTCCCAGCACCTCCAGCACCGCCCTCAACGTTGCCGCCTCGACCTGCCCCAGTCGCTTGATCAGCCGCATCTTGTCGATCGTGCGAATCTGGTCGGGCAGGATCAGCCCCTGCTTGCGCTGGAATGTGACGGAAACGCGAAATCGCGCCGGCTGGCTGCCGGTCGTCATCGGGCGATCAGGACAAGGCGTCGATGCGCATTCAATTCATCGGGCGAGACTACCAGGCAAGGGCGTGTTTTCTGTATCTCACCGCCGACCACCGGATCTAGGGCGACGAGCCAGATCTCGCCGCGCTTTACCATTCCAGCTCGGCATCTACCTCATTGCCGAACCGGCTCCAGTCCATCTCTTCCTCGGTTTCGGGGCCGAGCGCCGCGGCATCCGTAGCCCAGCCCATACGAGTCGATGCACGAACGGGCGTGGCGATAAGTTTGCCGTCCTCGACCTTCAAATCCATCGTCGCTCCGGTTGTCACGCCGATCTCGCCCAACAGCGCCCGGGGCACGATGAGGCCCATCGAATTGCCCATTCTACGCAACGCGCTTTGCATCGTCTCATCCTTTGTACTCGGCGGTAACTCAACGGCCCGTAAGCACAAGGTTGCAACATTGCTTGGGTAAATGTTGACGGTCGCGCTTCCGCGCTTGACACCGCGATGCCGCTCGGCACGGTTGAATCGTCGCTTCGGGGTGAATCACATGGGTAGTCAGCTTGTTCGCCGTCTCACCACCCTGGGCGCGCTGTTCGCCGTGCCGCTCCTGCTCGCCACGTCCGCCGCCGGCCAGTCGACCGCGCCGTACAGCGCGCCGCAGCATGTCGGCGGCTGGCCGGGGATGGTGTCGGGCGAAAATCAGGCGGAGGTCGACGCGTCGCTCGCGCTCGGGCCGCAGCTGGAGCGTGACCGGTCGCCCGCCTGGCTGCTCGACGACCAGCGCAGGCTGGCCGCCGCACTCGCCGGGCTGAAGCCGCAGAAGAAGGGCGTCGTCGATGCCTATGTCGTCGTCGTCGGGCTCGACAGCGATCCGATCTTCGGGCGTGAGGCGCGCGAGGCGGGCAAGGTGCTCAGCCGTCGCTACAATGCGGTCGGCCACACCATCGTGCTTGCGGGAACCGAGGGATCGGGCCCCAGCACCTTGCCCAATGGCAGCCCGCAGAGCCTCGCCATCGCGCTGGCCCGCGTCGCCGAACTGATGGACAGGAACGAGGACGTGCTGGTCCTCTACACCGCCGGGCACGGCGCAAAGGTCGGGCTGGCCTATCACGATGCCGATGACGGCTTCGGCATCATCCCGCCGGCGCGAATGGCGCGGATGTTCGACGAGCTCGGCATCAAGAACCGCCTGCTGATCCTGTCGGCATGTTTCTCGGGCATCTTCGTGCCCGCTCTGTCGAGCGACACCACCGCCTTGTTCACCGCCGCGCGTCCCGACCGCACGTCGTTCGGATGCGCGTCGGACAAGGACTGGACCTTTTACGGCGATGCGATGATCAACAACGCACTGCGTCAGCCGGTGCCGCTGGCCAAGGCGGGCGCGGACGCGGGCGCGCTGATCGCGCAATGGGAGGCGATGGGCAACGTCACCCCCAGCGAGCCGCAGGTCGCGATCGGCAGCAAGGTCGACACCTGGCTCAAGCCGCTGGAGGCGCGTATGCCCAGGACCGCCACGCCGATGGTCGGCCGCCCGGCAATCACCATCTTCACCGACAAGAAATAAGGCGGAACGGCCGCCCTCGCACGGCCTGAGCCGGTCAGGAACGCGCGTGGCGTGTGCCCGTCCAGGTCACGAGCAGGTTCACCGCGACCACGCCGAGATCGATCGCCGCCCGGACGCGGTGCGGCACCGGGTCGCCGGCGTCGTGCGTCAGTATCTCGATATCGGCGGACGGATGGCGGGCAATCGCAACGGTCAGCACGATTGCGGCGATGCCCGCCATGATCCTACGCCTGCGCATCGCCATATCCTCCAGGATCAACCCTATCCCGCCGGACACGGGCCGGCAAGCGCCGCACCGGATCAGCAGATCCGGCCGCCCATCAGCCCGCCGAGGCTGGGCTTGCATTTCTTCTTCGGCTTGGGTTGGTCGGCGGAACCGCCGCCCGGGGCGCCGCCGTCGCCGTTATCGCCCATGCCGGGCATGCCGAGCATCAGCGAGGTCGTCGAACGATAGCGGACGCGGGCGGTCCAGTCGGGCTTCCACGGCGCTTTCGGGTTGGCGGGGCGCGGCGGATAGGCGAAGTTGCGCTCGGGTCCATAGGCGTAAAGCTGGGCGAGCATGAACCCACTCGCCGCCGTCTTCACCTCGGCCGGAATGGCGCAGCTGGTCTGGCGGGGCGGCATGACCACCCGCCTGGCGATCAGTCCCGAGACGGTCGCCGGCGGCAGCCAGTCCCACAGCCCGGCGCCGAACTCCCTGGACGCCGCCGACGTCCACCACACCATGTCGGCATTGTCGTCACCCATTTCCCTGGCGCCGAACAGCCAGGCGTAATAGCCGGTCGCGGCGTCGACCGGTCCCCAGCTCAGCAATTGCGAGCCGTCGGGCTGTGCCTGGGTCTGCGCCGACAGCGCGCTCATGAAGTCCTGGTCCAGCGCGAACTTGATTTCCGGATTGTAATTGCCGGCGACGCGATGCTCGCCAAGCAGCGACGAGGCGGGCTTGGGCTGCTTGCCGGATTTGCCGTTGGGCCAGTCGCCATAGGTGCGCGAATTGCCGAAGGTCGGTCCCGGTTCGACGGGCACCGTCGCGGAAAACAGTCCGGGAGGGAATTGCTGCTGCCCCATCTTGCTGAAATCGATGATCACCGGCTGGCCCGGCCCGGCATGCGTGCCGCAGCCCCAGAATATCAGCAGCCGCCCCTTGGGCCGGCGGAAGTTCTGTTGCTCCGTCGCGCCGGGTGTCGGCGTTGCCTCGGGCGAGGGAACCGGCGTCACCAGCGGCACCGACGTGCCCAGCCCCATGCCGGCGGGCATGAAGTGATCGGCCGTCGCCGGCCGGGATGTCGGCATCAGCGTCGAGCCCAGCCGCAGCAGCAAGGTATGCGCGACCGAATTACCGCCCCCGCCTAACATCATCTTGCTGACGCTGATCCCCCCGGCCATGAAGCCGGAGGTGGTAGAGACGTCCATCTGATAGCGCGCAACCGGCGACGAGGACGCCGGCGGAGCGGCTGATCCCACGACCGCCATACCGGCCGCGGCAATGGTGCTGCCGCCGACAAGAGCCAATGCCGCGCGTCGCATGTTCGACCTCCCCCCGTGTCGACACATGGCTATCGTATCACGCGCCCGACGCAAAGACGGATTCGCTGGGTCGAAACGATGACGGCGTGACCCGGCGCCGGCGCCGGGTCAGGTCAATCGGCGTCGGCGGCCGCCTTGCCGCGTTTCTTGCTCGGCTTTTTGGGCGCGGCGGGTTCGATGGCGAACGACAGCGCTCCATCCTTCATCTTGACCGTTACCTCGCCGCCATGGACCAGCTTGCCGAACAGCAGTTCCTCGGCCAGCGGCTGCTTGATCTTCTCCTGGATCAG
>NZ_CAXTHV010000064.1:0-4523 GCF_964244265.1 uncultured Sphingomonas sp.
CGGCTGATCGCGCGGACGATGTCGGTCGACTTGTCCATGACGATGACCGCCGCCGTCCCGAGCCCCGAGCCGACCGCCTTCAGCCCGTCGAAATCCATCGCCACGTCCATGATCTGCGCCGCCGGGACCAGCGGCACCGACGAGCCGCCGGGGATCACCGCGAGCAGATTGTCCCAGCCGCCGCGGATGCCGCCGCAATGCGTTTCGATCAGCTCGCGAAAGCTGATGCTCATCGCCTCCTCGACCACGCAGGGCGCGTTCACGTGCCCGCTGATCTGGAAGAGCTTCGTGCCCTCGTTGCCCTTGTTGCCGAAGCCCGCGAACCACGCCGCCCCGCGCCGCAGGATGGTCGGCGCGACCGCGATCGATTCGACGTTGTTGACCGTGGTCGGGCACCCATACAGCCCCGCGCCTGCCGGAAAGGGCGGCTTGAGGCGCGGCTGGCCCTTCTTGCCCTCCAGCGATTCGAGCATCGCCGTCTCTTCGCCGCAGATATAGGCGCCGGCGCCGCGATGGACGAAGACGTCGAAGTCATAGCCCGAGCCGCAGGCGTTCTTGCCGACGAGCCCGGCGTTATAGGCCTCGGCGACGGCGGCGAAGAGCACCTCCGCCTCGCGGATATATTCGCCGCGGATGTAGATATACGCCGCCCGCGCCCGCATCGCGAAGCCCGCGACCAGTGCGCCCTCGATCAGCTTGTGCGGATCGTGGCGGATGATCTCGCGGTCCTTGCAGCTGCCGGGCTCGGATTCGTCGGCGTTGATGACCAGGAAGCTCGGCCGCTCGGGCTTGGGCTCCTTGGGCATGAACGACCATTTCGTCCCGGTCGGGAACCCCGCCCCGCCCCGCCCGCGCAACCCCGAGGCCTTAATGACGTCGATGATCGCGTCCTGGCCGAGTGCCAGCAATGCCTTGGTATTGTCCCAGTCACCCCGCGTCCGCGCGGCGTCGAGGGTCCACGGCTGGAACCCATAGACGTTAGTAAAGATGCGGTCCTTGTCGGCGAGCATCAGCCGACATCCGTGAGATCGAGGCGTCGCTCGACGCGCTTAAGCCGCTCGTCGAGCCGATCGACGCGAGAATTAAGTCCAGACAGTGAAATCATCACGCCGCTCAGGTGCTCATCCACCGACGTGGCTCGCATTTTCAGCTCCATGATATCGGCGTGCATGTCCTGCTGCTCGGCACGCATCTTCTTGAGCAATTCATACGTCAGATCGCCGATCGTCGGATGTTCGTCAGCCATTCGCCCACTCCCCCCGATAATCGTGGTTCGCGTCGACCATCTCCCGCAGCGACGTCGGCCCGCCCGCAGGACAGCTATCCCGCCGCCCCGTCTGCGACCCCGGCGCGGGCTGCTCGCCGCGCGCCAACGCCTCGAGCACGGCGGTGGTGCGGTCGTAGTCAAGATCCTCGTAATTGTCGTCGTTGATCTGGACCATCGGCGCGTTGGCGCAGGCGCCCAGGCATTCGACCTCGGTCAGCGTGAACATCCCATCGGGCGTCGTCCGCCCCTTGGTCAGCCCATGGTTCTTGCACGCCGCCAGCACCTCGTCGGAGCCCGCGAGCAGGCACGGCGTCGTGCCGCAGACCTGGACGTGATAGCGCCCGACCGGGGCAAGATTGTACATGGTATAGAAGGTCGCGACCTCGAACACGCGCATGTACGGAATGCCAATCTGCCGCGCGACGAACTCGATCACTGGCACGGGCAGCCAGCCTTGCGTCTCGGTCTCCGCGCCGACCTGCCGCTGCGCGAGGTCGAGCAACGGCAAGCACGCCGATTGCTCGCGCCCGGCAGGGTAGCGGCCGAGGATCTCGTTCGCCTTGCGCTGATTGTCCTCGGTCCACGTAAAGGCACTCCAACGCGCGCGGACTTCGGTCTCGTCGGGAATGGTCGCTGCCTCAGCCATGCGAGCCACCGCGCCGATTGTTGGACATGATGACGAGCATCAGCAGGATGATCCCGGCCGGACCGACGATCTCGAACAGATCGCCCGAACCGCGGCTCAATCGCAGGACGATGGCTACCGCCGCCAGCAGCGCGGCGAACAATGCCAGCCAGAACGTCGTCTGGGGTTTCACCGATCGCACTCCCCGAACACGATATCCATCGCGCCCAAAATCGCGGTCGTGTCCGCCAGCATGTGCCCCCGGCTCATGAAGTCCATCGCCTGCAAGTGCGAGAACGCCGTCGGCCTGATCTTGCAGCGGTACGGCTTGTTGCTCCCGTCCGCGACCAGATACACGCCGAACTCGCCCTTGGGGCTTTCGGTCGCGACATAGACTTCGCCGGCGGGGACGTGGAAGCCCTCGGTGTAGAGCTTGAAGTGGTGGATGAGCGCTTCCATCGAGCGCTTCATCTCGGCGCGCTTGGGCGGCACCACCTTGCGGTCGTCGCTGGCGATCGGCCCTTCCGGCATTTCTGCCAGGCATTGCTTCATGATCCGCGCCGACTGGCGGACCTCCTCGACGCGCACCATGAAGCGGTCGTAGCAATCGCCGCGCGTCCCCACCGGCACGTCGAACTTCATCCGCGCATAGGCGTCGTACGGCTGCGATTTGCGCAGGTCCCATGGCAGCCCCGCCGCGCGGATCATCGGCCCGGAGAAGCCCCAGGCGATCGCGTCCTCGCGGCTCACCGTCGCGATGTCGACGTTGCGCTGCTTGAAGATGCGGTTGTCCGCGACCAGGCTGATCGCATCCTCGAACAGCCGCGGCAGCCGCGTGTCGAGCCAGTCGCCGATGTCGGTCAGCAGCTTCAGCGGCACGTCCTGATGCACCCCGCCGGGGCGGAAGTAATTATGGTGCATCCGCGCGCCCGACATGCGCTCGAGGAAGCCATAGCAATCCTCGCGCACCTCGAACATCCACAGGTTCGGCGTCATCGCGCCGACGTCCATCACATGCGACCCGAGGTTGAGCATGTGGTTGGAGATGCGCGTCAGCTCCGCGAAGAACACGCGCAGATATTGCGCGCGGAGCGGCACCTCCAGATCGAGCAATTTCTCGATCGCGAGCACGAAGCTGTGCTCCATGCACACCGGCGAGCAATAATCGAGCCGGTCGAAATAGGGGATGTTCTGAAGGTAGGTCCGGTATTCGATCAATTTCTCGGTGCCGCGATGGAGCAGCCCGATATGCGGATCGATCCGCTCGATGATCTCGCCGTCCAGCTCCATCACCAGCCGCAGCACGCCATGCGCGGCGGGATGCTGGGGGCCGAAGTTGATCGTGTAGTTGGTGATCGTGACGTCGCCCGTTTCCGGATGCGCGGCCGAGCGCTCGTCGAGCAGTTCGTCGACGTAGGGGTCCATCGTGGTAGTGGCGGGGGCGGTATCGCTCATGCGCCACACCCCTCCCCGGCGAACGCCGGGGTCCAGTCCGGCGCTCGGGACTGGGGCCCGGCGTTCGCCGGGGAAGCAGAGAGAGCGCGCATCAATGATTCTGTCCTTGGCCCTTGGTGGGCAAAACGTCCGGGTCGGCAGGCTTCTCGCCCGATTTGTTCCCCGGATGCGGCTGACCCGCGCCCGTCTGCGCCGTGGTCTCGGTCACCTTCGGATCGGTCGGCTGCGCCTTGGCGGACTGCGCCGCATCCGCCTTAGCGACGGCGTCCGCGTTCAACGGCGTCGGCGCGCCCTTGGCCTCGGGCAGCGCCGCCTTCTCGTCGCCCGGCAAAGAATATTCCGCGCCCTCCCACGGCGACATGAAGTCGAACGTCCGCCAGTCCTGCGCAAGCTGCACCGGCTGATAGACGACGCGCTTCTCCTCCTCGGAATAGCGCAGCTCGGTATAGCCGGTCTGGGGAAAGTCCTTGCGCAGCGGATGGCCGCGAAAGCCGTAGTCGGTCAGGATGCGGCGGAGGTCCTGATTGCCCTCGAACAGCACGCCGAACAGGTCATAGACCTCCCGCTCCAGCCAGCCCGCGACCGGCCACAGCCCGGTCACGCTCGGCACCGGCGTCTCCTCGTCGGTCGAGACATGCACCTGGACGCGATGGTTGCGGGTCAGCGACAGCAGGCAATAGACGACCTCGAACCGCTCCGGGCGGTCGGGATAGTCGACGCCCGCGATCTCCATGAGCTGCTGATAGGCCAACCCCGGCGTATCGCGCAGTGCCGTCAGCGCCGCGACCAGATCGTCGCGCCGCACGAAGAGCTGCACCTCGAACACCCGCTCCCGCGCCTCGTCGAGCATGTCGCCCAGCGCCGCGCGCGCGGCCTCGATCGTCTCGCCGTTCAGGTCGATGGCATAGGCAGGCGCCGGCGATCTCACCGCTCGATGCTCCCCGAGCGCCTGATCTTCCGCTGCAATTGGAGGATGCCGTACAACAGCGCCTCGGCGGTCGGCGGGCAGCCGGGGACGTAGATGTCGACCGGGACGATCCGGTCGCAGCCCCGCACCACCGAATAGCTGTAATGATAATAGCCACCGCCGTTGGCGCAGGAGCCCATCGAGATGACGTATTTCGGCTCCGACATCTGGTCGTAGACCTTGCGCAGCGCCGGCGCCATCTTGTTGCA
>NZ_CAXTHV010000065.1:0-4132 GCF_964244265.1 uncultured Sphingomonas sp.
TCATAGCCCCTTCCTCTCAGGAGTTAGGGCCTCCGACAAACCCGGGGCGGTTCATCACGCGTGCTCAGACTTCCCCCGAACGGATGGGACCGAGTTGGTGGGGCTATGAGGCAGGGATTGCTTCTGGACTGCTCGGACGAAGCGACGAGGCGCGCCGCTTCTTGCATGGGCTCACCGATGATCGGGTGATCGAGCGGGCTGCTCCCCTACTGCCACTCGTCGGTAGGCCAGACGCGTTCAGGAGTGCGGTGAACCATTTTGTCGCAGAGGAACGCGCGAGGCTGAAACTCGCGGCGCTTGAACAACCCCTGTTTTAACGACCCTATGAGGGGTTTGCGGATTGCCACGCTATTAACCTGCCGCCCACGTCAGAACTCACCGTTCAGACATTAGGTGCGTTTGCTACCTAATACCGAAAGCCTGGATGCCCCGTGAGGATTCGAACCTCAATTGACGGAGTCAGAGTCCGTAGTCTTACCTTTAGACGACGGGGCAACAGGCGCGCGGCAGTTAGGCGGCGCGCCGGACCGGGTCAAGCCGATTGCGCCATACCGAGCCTCGGCTTGTCGGATCGCCGGGGTTGCGCTACGCCTGCGGCCAAGCAGCGGGGGGCGTAGGGCGCCGGGCCGCCAGAGCATAAGCGATATCGGCATGGGGGATCGTTCCGCCAATATGCCGTACCGGTCCGGCGACGTCTCCGAGAGAGCGGTCGGGACCCGTCCGGCCGAAGACACCAGGAGACCCTGGCCCGCCGCGCCGCATTATGCCGCGCTTGACCTGGGTACCAACAATTGCCGGCTGTTGATCGCGCGGCCGCGGCAGGATGGCTTTGCCGTTGTCGACGCCTTTTCGCGGATCGTCCGGCTGGGCGAGGGGCTGGCCGCGAGCGGGCGACTGTCCGACGCCGCGATCGACCGCACCATCGCCGCGCTCACCGTCTGCGCCGACAAGCTGCGACGCCGCAATGTGACCGTCGCGCGCTCGGTCGCCACCGAAGCCTGCCGCCGCGCCGCCAACGGCGCCGCGTTCATCGAGCGTGCCTATGCCGAAACCGGCATCCGGCTCGACATCATTTCCGCCGAAGAGGAGGCGCGGCTGGCGGTGCTCGGCTGCCACGCGTTGATCGAGCCCGGCGACGGCCCCGCGCTGGTTTTCGACATCGGCGGGGGATCGACCGAACTGGTGCTGGTCGATGCGTCGGGCGGCGAGCCGCGCGTGCTCGACTGGCACAGCGCGCCCTGGGGCGTGGTGTCGCTGACCGAATGCGCCGGGGGCGGCGCCACCGCCGAGCAACGCCGCGACGCCTATGCGCGGATGCGTGCGCTGGCCGACGAAAGCTTCGCGCCGTTCGCCGCGCGCCTGCCGCGGGCCGTCGCGCGGCCGCGCCTGCTCGGCACCAGCGGCACGGTGACGACGCTGGCCAGCGTCCACCTCCAGCTCGACCATTATGACCGCTCGCGGATCGATGGCCTGATCGTGCCGGCGGCTTCCATGCGCCGGATCAGCAGCGAGCTGTCGACGATGGCGATCACCGACCGCGCGCGGCTGGCGTGCATCGGAACCGAGCGCGCCGACTTGGTCGTCGCCGGGTGCGCCATCCTGGAGTCGATCCTCGACATCTGGCCGGCCGAGCGGCTGGGCGTCGCCGACCGCGGGATTCGCGAGGGCATCCTGCGCCGCCTGATGGGGGCCGAGCGCCCTTGAGGGGCGGCGGCGGCGGCCATGTCCGCGTGCGCACCGCGCGCGGGCGCACCGCGCAATCCCAGCGCTGGCTCGAACGCCAGCTCAACGACCCCTATGTCAAGCGCGCCCGGGCGGACGGCTATCGCAGCCGTGCCGCCTACAAGCTGACGGAGCTCGACGAGAAGTTCGCCTTTCTCAAGGGCGCAAAGCATGTGGTCGATCTCGGCATCGCGCCGGGCGGCTGGGCGCAGGTGGTGCGGCGGACGATTCCCAGGGCGAGCGTGGTCGGCATCGACCTGTTGCCGGTCGATCCGATCGACGGCGTTACCATCCTCCAGATGGACTTCATGGCCGATGTCGCGCCCGCCCAGCTGATCGCGGAACTCGGCGGCGCGCCCGACCTGGTCCTGTCGGACATGGCGGCCAACACCGTCGGCCATCCGCAGACCGACGCCTTGCGCACGATGGCGCTGGTCGAGGCGGCTTTGGCCTTTGCGATCGACATGCTCGAACCCGGCGGCACGTTCGTGTCGAAGGTGTTCGCCGGCGGCGCCGATTCGGCGCTGGTCGCCGAGATGAAGCGCAATTTCGCGACGGTGAAGCACGCCAAGCCGCCGGCCAGCCGCAAGGGGAGCGTGGAATGGTTCGTGGTGGCGCAGGGGTTCAAGGGCCGCGCAGCGGAATAGCCGCGCTATGCTTTAATCCGCGGCCTCGTGCTGCTCCTCAAGCGCCCGAAATCGGTGCGTCGAGCGCCGCCGCCAGCTTGCGCCGCGTGGCTTGCGAGCCATAGCCGCCCGCTTCGGCGAGCTATTCTACCTTCGCCACAATTCTGACGGCCGTCTTGCGATCCATTCGCCGGAGCATCGTCAACGCCCCGCGGCTATAGCTGACCGCTATCGGCACAGGCACGCTCTATAACAAAACTATACTTGCAAGTCTGATTCGATTTAGAAGTACGCTCGCTGCGCGGCTCATCTGCTGATCTTTCGCACTCCGCTTACTGGATCTCATCCAAATTTACCTTCCAATGTAGGATTTCTTCTGGTCCATACTCGCGGATGAGCAACTCATCCGATCCCCGCGCCGCGCCGGGTTATGCGCCTGCCGTCACCGACGATGCCGATACCGCGCTCGATGCGCATGGCCACGATCCTGCCGCCTATGACTGGGTACCGGTCTTGCGAAAACCGCGCGCCGATGGCTGGTCGCCGCAGCGCCAGCGCGCGTTCATCGGCGAGCTGGCCGATTGCGGCAGCGTCGCGGCCGCCGCGCAGCAGGTCGGCATGTCGGCGTCGTCCGCCTACAAATTGCGGCGCTCGCGCGAGGGCGCGGCATTCGCCGCCGCCTGGGACGCGGCGATCCGGCAGGCCGCGCACGCCCTGGTCGATGCCGCGTTCGAGCGCGCGATCAACGGATCGGAAGAGCCGGTCTATGGCCGCGACGGGCAGGTCGTCGGACGCCGGTTCCGCCAGAGCGACGGGCTGATGATGTTCCTGCTCCGCAAGCATTTCCCCGAGCGCTATGGTGACTTCGGCCGCGACCGTCCTGAAACCCAGAGTGCGCCGCCGGTGATCGCGGTGGCGGAAACGATGATCGCGCTCGGCCCGGTACAGCCCGCCGCTCCCGCCGCGCTGATGAGTCCCGAGGATGCCGCAATGCGGTTCGATATCGCCGATCAGCTCGATGGCGAACTACCGCGCTGGTCGCGGCAGGACGGTGGCGGCCAGCGCGACCTGGGGGTGCTGGAGCCGGATGCCGCGTTCGAGGAAGCATTGGCGGCGGCCAAGCGCGCGGCCAATCCCAAAGGCTATGCCGCCGCGGACGCGCGGACCGCGGCACGCGAACGGGACGAAGCGGAGGCCCGCGAGCGCGGGGCGCGCCGCCGCCGCCCACCTCCTGCGATACCGTGACTTTTCGTGAACTTTGGCCGCGTGACCGCCCGGCGAACTAGGGTGCAGACCCCGTGAACTTCGGTGAACTTTGGGGGCGATCCATGACGCAAGCTTCGCCGCGGCAAAGCCGCGTCGTCGGTCGGGTCTGCGACCCGCCGGCGGCGCTCGGCTGGAGCCGGATTTAGCTGGCGCTAAATGCGGGCCTCGTGCTCACCCCTCATAATCCCCGCCCAGATTCTGGTTGCGCGGCGGCGCCGCGGCGGTCAGGCGCAGCGCCTCGGCCGATTGCGACAGCGATCCGACCGCGTCGGGCGTGTCGTCATCGTCGACCTGGACCTTCTGCATCGCCGAGACGACGGCATCCTCAAGCTCGTCGGGACGCACGGTTTCCTCGGCGATCTCGCGCAGTGCGACGACCGGGTTCTTGTCCCGATCGCGATCGATCGTCAGGTCGGCGCCGCCCGAAATCTGCCGCGCGCGCTGGGCCGCGAACAATACCAGGTCGAACCGGTTGGAAACCTTGTCGACGCAATCCTCGACAGTGACGCGCGCCATGG
>NZ_CAXTHV010000066.1:0-3468 GCF_964244265.1 uncultured Sphingomonas sp.
CGACATGATGGTCGCTGTCCTTGCGCGCGCAGCAGAAGGCGATGATGTCCTGCGCCCGATCGGCAAGGCCCATGCCCAGCGCCTCGGTCATGAACGCGACGCTTGCCGGCACGTCGGGGCTGAACACCAGGATATGGCCGAGCCGCAGCGGCTTCGCCGGCGCATAGGATGCGCCGGGCAGCATCGCCGAACGGCGCTTGCGCACCGTCAGCCCGGGCGCATTGACCTGGAACGGCTCGGCCGCCGTCAGTTCGGGGTCGGCAGGGCGTTCGGACAGATGGATCAGCATGCCATGCGGATCCTCGACCCACAGCCCGTTGTCCTCGAACCCCTGGGGCGCGGCGACGATCTTGCCGCCGTGGTCGCGGGCATCTGCCGCCATCGCGTCGAGCGCGTCGGCCCGTAGCGAGATGTGGTGAAGCCGCTTGCGGGGAAAGCCACCGAGCAGGACGATCGAATCGCGGTCCTGGCCGGGGCACCGCAACCGCGCGACGTCACCGCCGTCTCCCGTGGCCACATCCGCAACCAGGCCGGCGTCAGTGTAGAATCTCACGCCCTCGTCGAGCGACGGCACCTCGAGCGTGAAGGAAAGTGGTCCAAGCACTGGCATAGCGACGTCCTTGCGTGATGCCCGGCTCAGCCCGCCGGGGCGATGACCCTGTTCTCGATGGCCCCGATGCCGTCGATCTCGCACCGGACCACGTCGCCGGGTTGGAGAAAGCGTGGCGGCTCCATGCCGACGCCCACCCCCTCGGGCGTGCCGGTGGCGATCAGGTCGCCGGTCTCCAGCGTGAACGCGGCGGAGAGATAGGCGATCTGCTGCCACAGGTTGTGGATCATCTGGCTCGTGTCGCTGCTCTGACGCGGTTCGCCGTTGACGTAGGCGCGGAGCGCGAGCGCGTGCGGGTCGGGCACCTCGTCGGCGGTGACGATCCACGGCCCGATCGGGCCGTGCGTGTCGAACGACTTGCCCATCGTGAAGGTCGGCGTGTGGAACTGCCAGTCGCGCGCCGACACGTCGTTGGCGACGAAATAGCCGAAAACGTGGCCGGGTGCATCCACCTCGGACACATGCTTGGCGGGCCGGCCGATCACCGCGCCCAGTTCGACCTCGTAATCGAGCTTCTCGGTCACGCCGGGGTCGATGTCGTCATGGGGCCCGGAGATGCAGGTCGTCTGCTTGTTGAACCAGGTCTGGTGCTTGGCCCGGGCGACGCCGAGCTTGTCGGCTTCCTCCAGGTGCTTGGCGTAGTTCATGCCGATCGCCAGATACTTGCCCGGCCGCTCGATGGGCGCGAGCAGCTTCACGTCCGCCAGCGCCAGCACCGGCTCGGCGCGTTCGACAATCTCGCGCACCGCGTCCAGCGAGTCGGCGCCGCCGCCCGCGATGGCGCGGATGGTCGTCCAGCGGCTGCCGGCGGCGACCAGGTCGACCACCCGATCGCCCTTCACCGCCCCGATCTTCTCGCCGCCATCCTCGAACCGCACCAGCTTCATTCAAACACTCCGATTGTCGGGCGTGCGATCAGAACTTGACCGACGCGCGCGCGCCATAGGTCTGCGGGGCGGTCGATCCGCCGACCAGCGCGTTGGCCAGCGGGTGCGTCGTGGCGAAGTTGAGGATGCGATTGTCCTCGATGTTGCGCACGAAACCTGCGATCGACCAGCGATCGTCGGCGGGCCCGAACGAGAGCTGCGCGTTCGTCATCCAGGTTTCGCCTTCGCGCTGTTCGGGCAGAAACTCGAACCCGACGGTGCGGCTCGACTTGTACTGCGTGTCGGCGCCCGCGACGACCTTATAGTCGCCGAGGTTGAAGGTCTGCTGCGCCGCCAGGTTTACGGTCCACGTGGGCGAATTGTACGCCTGCTTGCCCGCGCAATCGATGTTGTAGCGGGTCGGATCCGACGACAGCGCAAAAGCGCAGCCCGTCAACGGCACGCCGGTCGCGCTACCCTGCTGGAAGGCAAACGAACGGTTCTTCGCATCCAGATACTGGACGTCGGCGCTGACCAGCGTCGTCGGCGTCACGAGCACACGGCCCTCGACCTCGACGCCCTTGATCCGCGACGTGCCGATATTCTGGATATACTGCGCGGTGCGCGGCGGCGTGCTCAGATCAAGGCCGAGATGCGAGACCTGCTGATCGGTGTAGTCCCACCAGAACCCTTCGATGTTCAGCTGGACGCGATTGTCGAAAAAGCGGTTCTTCAGGCCCACGGTGTAGGCGGTGATGAGCTCCGGCTGATACGTCTCGAAACCGACCGCCCCGGAGAAGCCGCCCGATCGATAACCTGATTCCACCGAGGCGTAGAGGAGCGACCGCTCGGCGAGATCGAACTCGACGCCGCCGTGATAGGTGATGCGATCGTTGGTCAGCCGGCGGTTGTACGCGGTGTTGGAGCGCACGATGATCGCGCCCGAGGTCCCTTGCGGGATCGGCGCCGGCGTCGTCGGCACCGCGAACGGCACCTGCGAGATATCCTCGACGGTGGTGAACAGCTGCGCGGTCGGACAGCTCGGGACGCCCGCGACCCGCGCCATGCAGACCAGGTTAAGCGCGATGCCGGCGCTGGTGTACTGCTTGATATCCTTGGAATAGCGGATGCCGCCGACCACGCGCAACCGGTCGGTCAGATGCGCCGTCAGCCGCCCGAACGGCGCAAACGAGCGGGTTGCGTAATGCTGGACGGTGAAGTTCTGCGCCGCCGACAGATTGATCGCAATGCGGGCGTTGATCGAGTCGTCGTAGAAATAGCCGCCGAGCGTGTAGTCGAAGATGCCGACCCGGGTGCCGGTGAACCGCCCCTCGATGCTGAACTGCTCGTCCTTCTCGCGATTGCGGTAGGTAAAGGCGCCGGCTTCGGACAGGTAATTCTGGGACGCGTAGCGCCAGGCGGGGATGATCGTGAGGGTGCCGGCGCCCGTCTCGTAATCGATCTGCGCGTTGGCGCCATAGAAATTGTTGCGCTGAAAAGGGTAGGGAGAGATCGCATCAAGCGTCCGCCCCGCGACCCCGACGAACACCGACGAGCGATACGCCTGTGCCGCCGGCGTATACAGACCTTCACCAAGCGACAGGCGCGAGGGCACCGTCACGTAGCGGCCGGCGACCGGGTTCAGATTGTAGTTGCTGACATAGGACACGCCATAGCCGGTGCCGCCGAGATGGCTGTAGTCGCCGGCGACCCGGACGGTCAGCGACGGGGTGAGCGCGGCCTTCATCTGCACGCGCAGCGACGTCGTCTTGTCGTCCGACGTGCCGTCACGCAGATAGCCGTCATGACGCGACGTGCTGGCCGAGACGCGCAGCGCGCCATTCTCGCCCAGCGGCAGGTTGAGCGCGCCTTCCGCCACCACCGCATTGTAATTGCCGTAGCTGGCGGTCGCATAGCCCGACAGCTCGCCGAGCTTGGGCTGGGTCGGGATGACGTTGATCGCGCCGCCGGTCGCGTTGCGGCCGTAGAGCG
>NZ_CAXTHV010000067.1:0-2607 GCF_964244265.1 uncultured Sphingomonas sp.
GCTCCAGCGGCACCGCGACATTCTCCAGCGCGGTCATCGTCGGCAGCAGGTGGAACGCCTGCAACACGATGCCGATGCGACCCCGCCGCGCCACCGCCAGCGCATCCTCGTCGAGCGTGCCGAAGTCGAGCTCCGTCACCTGCACCTCACCGCCCGACGGCCGTTCGAGCCCGGCCAACACTGCCATCAACGACGACTTCCCCGACCCCGACGGCCCGAGCAGCGCCACGCTCTCCCCCGCCAGCACGGTCAGGTCGATGCCGCGCAGGATGTCGACCCGCGCCGGCGGCCGGCCGAGCGCCAACGAGACGTTGCGCGCGGCGATGACGGCGCTAGGCACCGGGGATGAGGCGGAGGTCACCCCCGACGCGATACGGATGGCGGACGCTGCTTGTCCATCTCGCTCTTCTTGTCGCGGGGCCGGCCGCCGCCGCGCCGCGCGCGCCGTTGATCTGGGCGTTCGGCGACAGCCTCGCCGCGGGCTATGGCCTGCCCCCGACGCAGGGCTTCACCGCGCGATTGGAGGCGGCGCTGCGCCGGCAGGGGGTGGCGGCGACCGTGCGCAACGGCGGGGTGGCGGGCGATACCGCGGCGCAGGGCCGGGCGCGGCTGCGCTGGGGCCTGCGCGGGCTGGGGCGCACGCCCGACCTCGTGATCGTCGAGCTCGGCGCCAACGACATGCTGCGCGGGTTGCCGGTCGCGCAGGCGCGCGCAAACCTCGACCAGATCCTGGCCGAGCTGGCGCGGCGGCGCATCCCCGTGCTGCTGATCGGTATGCGCGCCGCGCCCAATCTCGGTCCGGACTATGCCCGCGCGTTCGAGGGCATGTACCCCGCGCTCGCCACGGCGCACCGGGTGCCGCTCTATCCGTTCTTCCTCGACGGCGTCGCCGCCGATCGCGCGCTGATCCAGCGCGACGGCCTGCATCCTAACGCACAGGGCGTGGCGATCATCGTCGACCGCATCCTGCCGACCGTACGCCGGGCGCTGGTCAGTCGCTGATGCGGATCAGCATCTTGCCGATGTTCCGCCCCTCGAACAGGCCGATCAGCCCCTCCGGCGCGCGCTCGAAACCGTCGAGCACGGTCTCCTGATATTTGATGCGGCCGTCCTTGAGCCAGCCCGTCATGTCGCGCATGAACGCGCCGCTGAGCGGGGCGAAGTCGGTCGCCACGAAACCTTCCATCCGGACGCGCTTGTAGATGAGGTTGAACAGCCCATACACCGCCTGCGGCGTGCCGTTGTACGAGGAGATCGTGCCGCATACCGGCACCCGTCCCCGGACGTTCATGCGGGGCAGCGCCGCGTCGAGGTGCGCGCCGCCGACATTCTCGAAATAGACGTCGATGCCGTTCGGCGTCGCGGCGGCGAGGGCCTCGGCCAAGGGCGCCGCCTTGTAGTCGATGACCGCGTCGAGCCCCACCTCGTCGCGCAGCCAGGCGGCCTTCTCGGCCGAGCCGGTCGAACCGACCACGTAGCAATCCTTGATCTTCGCGATCTGCGCCGCGACCGACCCGACGGCACCGGCGGCCGTCGAGACGAACACCTGCTCCCCCTCCTTGAGCGCGCCGGTTTCGAGCAGGCCGCCATAGGCCGTCAGCCCGGTGCCGCCGAGCGCGTGCATGTAGACGGTGAGCGGCAGTTCCGGGTCGGGGTGCAATTTGGTCAGACCCTTGCCGTCGGAGACGAACATCTCGCGAAAGCCGCTGCCGTGCCGGACCAGGTCGCCGACGGTGAAGTCGGGATGGCGCGACTGGACGATACGGCCGATGCCCCCGCCGAGCAGCGGCTCGCCCAGCGCCTGATCGGCGTCCAGCCGAGGCCGCATATACGGGTCGACCGACATGATCAGCGCCTGAACCAGCATCTCGCCGTCGCCCGCATCGGGAACGACAGCATCGACGAGCGCGAAGTCGTCGTGCACGGGCAGGCCTTGCGGCCGGCGCGTAAGATGGATCTGGCGCGAATGGGGCATGGTCTCTCCTGCGGCGAAATCGCTTCGCCTTGCAGCGGGAGTCGCACAGCCGGTGAGGCGCGGCAACCGCTCCCGACAGCGTGCAGCGACCCTGCCAGACGCCAAAAAGCCCGCTAAGTCTCTCGACTTGCAGGCTATTGTTGGTTGCGGGGACAGGATTTGAACCTGTGACCTTCAGGTTATGAGCCTGACGAGCTACCGGGCTGCTCCACCCCGCGCCAATCCCTGCGCGAGGCAGGGACAATGTGAATGGGTTCCAAATCGTTCAGGGCACACAGGCTGCAATGCCTGGCGACGACCTACTCTTCCATCGCTTGAGCGATAGTACCATCGGCGCAGTCGGGTTTCACGGCCGAGTTCGGGATGGGATCGGGTGGGACACCGACGCTATGGCCACCAGGCAATGAAGCCTGTGTGCGTCTGAACGGTTCTAAAATCGATGCACCTTGCAAGATGTAAGGTTATTCTGGCGTCGAGCCGATCATCCGACCTCATGCCAACCCGAGGGCTGTCATTGATGGTGGAACTCTCAAGCGCGAATAGGACAATTAGTATCGGTTAGCTCCATGCGTTACCGCACTTCCACATCCGATCTATCAAGGTCGTGGTCTCCGACCGTCCTAAGAAATCTT
>NZ_CAXTHV010000068.1:0-2569 GCF_964244265.1 uncultured Sphingomonas sp.
GGCTTCCTGCATGTGATAGCCGCTGATCGAGATGCTGTTGAACTTGGGCATCTCGCGCGACGTGTAGCCGATGATGTCCGACACGATCCGCATCGAGGGCTCGGGCGGATAGATGTAGGTGTTGCGGACCATGAACTCCTTGAGGATGTCGTTCTGGATGGTCCCGTCGAGCTTGGCGCGCTCGACCCCCTGCTCCTCGCCGGCGACGATGTAGAAGGCGAGGATCGGGATCACCGCGCCGTTCATCGTCATCGACACGCTCATCTGATCGAGCGGGATGCCGTCGAACAGAATCTTCATGTCCTCGACGCTGTCGATCGCGACCCCCGCCTTGCCGACATCGCCGGTGACGCGGGCGTGGTCGCTGTCGTAGCCGCGATGGGTGGCGAGGTCGAAGGCAACGCTTAGCCCCTTCTGTCCGGCGGCGAGATTGCGACGGTAGAAGGCGTTCGATTCCTCGGCGGTCGAGAAGCCGGCGTATTGGCGGATCGTCCACGGCCGGCCGGCGTACATCGACGCGCGCACGCCGCGGGTGAAGGGCGCGAAGCCCGGCAGCCCGGGGTCGGCGCGCACGTCCTCGGCGGTGTAGAGCGGCTTCACGTCGATGCCCTCGGGGGTGCGCCAGGTCAGGTCGGCGCCCTTGACCTCCTTCGCGGCCAGCGCCCGCCAGTCGGCGAGCACCGGGGTGGGGGGCGCCGGCGGGGTGACGTCGCGGGCTGGCGCCGTGCTGCCGGCGTCCTCGCCGACGTTGAGTTCGATTTCGGCCATCAGGCCCCTCTGAACTCGGCCTTTCGCTTCTGCAAGAAGGCGAGGCCGCCCTCCATCGCGTCGCCGGTGCCGCCGGCGATGCGCTGCCCCGCCGCCTCGCGGCCGAGCGCGTCGGTATAGGTGCCGTCCAGTGCGAGCGCGATATTCCGTCGCATGACGCCCAGCGCCACCGTCGGCCCTGCCGCGAGCCGCTCGGCCAACGCCGTCGCCTCGGACAGCAACTGGTCGTCGGGCACGACCTTATGGATCATGCCCCAGTCGAGCGCCTTCGCCGCGCCGATCTTCTCGCCCAGCATCATCATCTCGGTCGCACGCGCCTTGCCGACCAGCCGCGTCAGCATCCACGACGCACCGCCGTCGGGGACGAGGCCGATATTGACGAACGCCTGGAGAAAATAGGCCGACGCGCCCGCGACCACGAAATCCGCCGCCAGCGCGATCGAGCAGCCGACGCCCGCCGCGGGGCCGTTGACGGCGGTGACCGTAGGCACGTCGAGCTCCGCCAGCTTCAGCATCAGCGGATTGTAGTACTTCGTCAGCGCCCGGTGGCTCGCCTGGCCGCCCCCGACGGTGCGGTCGCCGCGCGCCTGCAGGTCGGCACCCGAGCAGAACGCACGCCCCGCGCCGGTGATGAGCACCGCCCTCGCCCCGTCATGCCGGTCGAGCGCGTCGCCCAGCTCGTCCGCCATGTCGAGCGAGGCGGCATTGAGCCGGTCGGGACGGTTGAGCGTGAGGTGCAGCACGTCGCCACGCCGCTCGGCGAGAATGGTCTGGTAATCGGGCATCGCTGGCTCCCCCCTGGTCAGTGACCGCCTGTAGGCGTCTCCATCAATTCGACCAACACCCCGCCCATATCCCTGGGGTGGACGAACACGATGAGCGTCCCGTGCGCACCGATGCGGGGTTCGCCGAGAACGGTTGCGCCCTTGCCCTTCAGATCGGCGACGGCGGCGTGGACGTCGGGTACTTCGAAACAGACATGATGCTGACCGCCGGCAGGGTTCTTGCGGAGGAAACCGGCGATGGGGGAGCTGTCGTCATAGGGCTCGATCAGTTCGATCTGCGTGTTGGGCGTGTCGATGAAGCAGACCTTCACCCCCTGCGCGGGCAGGTCGAACGGCTTGCCGACAACGGTCGCGCCGAGCAGGGCGCGATAGGTCTCGATCGATCGTTCGATCGAGGGCGTCGCGACGCCGACATGGTTGAGGCGGCCGAGGGTCATGGAATCAGATTCATAAGGAAGAGCGCCACGAACACGAACAGGCAAACGAATGTCGCATTTACACCTAGAAGGCTCCAAAACCATTTAGGCCTTTCGTAGCAGCTATAAATCCGTTTCCGCCATTTGACCCGGCCTTCCATCAACCCATCGGCTGAATTTGCCAGCAATTGAACGACGGCACAGATGCAGGCCGTCGCCGACAATGGCACGATCCAATCCGAATCAACGAATGCGCTGACCAAGATAGCGAGTGCGCAAAAACCGAAGCCGAGGTAGGCGGCGACAGCTACCCAATTAGCCCGCGTCAGAGTGGGATGTTGTCGTGCTTCTTCCATGGATTTTCCAATTGCTTCCCGCGTAGCTTGCGCAGCCCCAGCGCCACCCGTCGCCGCGTGGAATGCGGCTGGACGACCTCGTCGACGAAGCCCTTGCTCGCCGCGACGAAGGGATTGGCGAACCTCGCTTCGTATTCGGCGGTGCGTTCGGCGATCTCGTCGGGTGTGCGGCCGCGGAAGATGATCTCGACCGCGCCCTTCGCGCCCATCACCGCGATCTCGGCGGTCGGCCAGGCGTAGTTGA
>NZ_CAXTHV010000069.1:0-2444 GCF_964244265.1 uncultured Sphingomonas sp.
AAGTTGTGGATCGTCAGCCCCACCATCTGGCTGAACTGCGACATCGTCGCCTCGCCGCTATAGCTCTGCCAGTTGGTGTTGGTGGCAAAGCTGACCGCGGTGTTCCATGCAAGGTGCGGCGCCAGCCCCGCGAACCCGAGCGGGTTGAGCGGAAGGTAATATTGCAGCCGCAGGATCGCATAGGTCAAGAACAGGCCGGCCACGTTGAACAGCAGCATGTGGATGCCGAAGCGCTTCCAGTCCTGCTCGGCATCGGGGTTGATCCCCGACAGCGCGTAGAAGCCGCGCTCGACGGGCGAGAGCACGGGATGCAACCACGTGCGCCGCCCCTCCATGATCGCGAACAGGCCCATGCCGAACGGCTTGGTGATCGCCACGACGAGCGCGGCGAAAACCAGAATGAGCAGCCAGCCTTGTACGGTCATCGATGGTCTCCGCTCAATACCGCTCGGGGTGGACGAGCACCGCGACGAGATAGAAAAGCAAGCCGACGGCGGTCAGGCCGCCGAGCCACAGGTCGATCGTCATGACAGGGTCCTCACGCTTTTTCGCACAGGCGGAAATAGGCCAGGGTCAGCGCGAGCAGCCCGATCGTGATCGCGATCCACAATATGTCCTGCATGGTTGGCGCTCCCGTCAGCAGCCGGGGGTGGGCGATCCGCCCGCTGCCGTCCCGATGGCGCGGCGCAAGTCGCTGGTCCGGAAGGCTATGAACATCGCCGCGATGGGCGCGATTATCCGGCAGGCCATAAGGTCCCCATGTTTCCCGATCGCGGAAGGCGGCAGGCAAGGACGCTCTATTAGGCGGGCACGGCGTTAAGTAGCGAGATCGCTAGACCGCTTTCTTCATATGTTTGACGTAGCATTTTGCGGTTCGGATCGGCTGCATCAGGCAAAGCGCGGGAACGCCGCGCGGCTCTCACACCACCCGCACCGGCCCCGGATATTCCGCCAGCACGGCGTCGCCAGTCAGCAATACGATGCCCTCCGCCATCGCCTGCGCGAGCAGCAGCCGGTCGAACGGGTCCGTGTGGATCGGCGGCAGGGCGCCGACGGCGACCGCGTGATCGCTGGTCAGCGGCAATTCGACATAGCCGTTGTCGGTCAGCCCGCGCCGCAGGCCAGCGGGGTTTGCGGTGAAGTCGGGACGGCGCAACGCATGCTTGATCGACACTTCGGCTATGCTGACCGCGCTGAACATCAGCACATTGCCGTCATCGTTGATCAAGGCGCGCGCCATCTTGGACAATCGCGCCGACCCTTCGGCGATCCACAGCAACAGGTGCGTATCTAGCAGCAGCCTCATTCGTCGCCGTAGAACATGCGCTCGATCTCTTCCTGGCCCATCGTGTCAAAATCGTCGGGCACCTTGATCTGGCCCTTCATGAACCCGATGCGGCTGCGGCGCGGCGGATCGGGCGCGTCGACCGCGGTGACCTTGACCATCGGCTTGCCGGCCTTGGCGATGATGAACGGCTCGCCGTTGACCGCCATCTCGATCAGCTTGGACAAGCGGGTCTTGGCGTCATGGATGTTGACCGTGAGCATGGCATACCTTCAGGTAAACTAGACTAACCGGACTTAGTTCATCCAAGCTCGCCGCGCAACATGGGTAGCCCCACCCTTCCCCCGCCCCCGCCCCCTTGCTAAGGCCCGCATGACGTAAGATTCGCCCGTCCGGGCGCGCTTGTGCGGCCCCCCGTCGGGCGCCTTCCCGCCGCGCTTCGCGACTGGCCGCACATCAGGGGAAGGACCCGCATGACCGCCATCGGCCAGGACACGCTCGGCACCCGCGACACGCTCGTCGCCGGGGGCAAGACCTACGATTATTATTCACTGGCCAAGGCATCGGCGAAGCTCGGCGACATCAGCCGCCTGCCCTTTTCGATGAAGGTCCTGCTGGAGAACATGCTGCGCTTCGAGGACGGCGTCACCGTCACGCCCGAGGATGCCCAGGCGATCGTCGACTGGCAGGCGAACCCCGTCGCCCCGGATCGCGAGATCCAGTATCGCCCCGCACGCGTGCTGATGCAGGATTTCACCGGCGTCCCTTGCGTCGTCGACCTGGCGGCGATGCGCGACGCGATCACCCGGCTGGGCGGGGACGCGGCCAAGATCAATCCGCTGGTTCCCGTTCACCTCGTCATCGACCATAGCGTGATGGTCGACGAGTTCGGCAGCCCCCAGGCGTTCGGCGACAATGTCGAGCTGGAATATGCGCGGAACTTCGAACGCTACGAATTCCTCAAATGGGGATCGAAGGCGCTCGACAATTTCTCGGTGGTGCCGCCCGGCACGGGCATCTGCCACCAGGTCAATCTGGAATATATCGGCCAGGCGGTGTGGCATTCGGACGCCACCGGCGACCATGGCGACGGCCGCGCCATCGCCTATCCCGACACGCTGGTCGGCACCGACAGCCACACGACGATGGTCAACGGCCT
>NZ_CAXTHV010000070.1:0-2402 GCF_964244265.1 uncultured Sphingomonas sp.
TGGTCTTGCCGATCATCCCACGCGCCGACGCCGACGTCCGCGACGCCTGGCCGCGCAGTTCGATGCTTTCGTTCAGGGTCAATTCGACCAGGGATGCAATGCCCAGGTGGAACTCGCCTGCCAACCGGTCGCGCTCGGCGCGCGCGGCGAAGTCGAAATAGGCGGAGAACAGCGCAACGTAGATTTCGCATTCCAGCGATCGCAGCCGAAACAGCAGGTCGAACATTACCAGGCGGCGGGGATCGTCGGGGGGGAGCAGGCGCTCCAGGATGGTCATCGTCGCGCGGCCCGCGGCATCGGTCATCGACAGAATGGCCGCCGGCGAGACATTCGCCTGATACGCCGTGGCCACGGTCAGTTCCGCGGACTCTACCCAATCGCGCCCGTCCAGCTTGGTGTACCGGTCACGCAGATAGGTGATGCCCCGCTCGACCATCGCCCCGCTATCGAGTACCGCGAAGATCGGCAGGTGACCGAAGAAGCGGCTCCATTGTTCCCAATATACGGTGGCGATCGCCGCCGCCTCCGGCTCGATGATCTCCCATAGCTGGCGGGCATTGGCATGGTCGACGGACGACAGATTGAACAATCGGAGCCGTTCGTTCAGGTCGAGACCCGCACTGACGCTCATTGGCGGAGGCATCATCTGCATGTCGGCGGTTATCACAATCGGGTCTCCGGGTTGCCCGTTACGGGCGTGAGCGCTGCCGTCCGGCCTAATGCAACACTGGTTAAGGCGGGGTTAGTAATGATCGCCGCCGCTTGCATCGCCGTCGGCGCGGGGTAAGAGAGCGCAGCGTATCGAGGGAACAGAAATTGGCCACCATACCCCCCAAACCTGCCCGGCCGATCGCGCCGCATCTGAGCCATTACCGCTGGGGACCGCACATGCTGGTTTCCATCCTGCATCGCGCGACGGGCGACGGCATGGCGGTGGTCGGCGGCATCCTGTTCGTATGGTGGCTCGCCGCCCTTGGCGGCGGCGCCGAAAGCTACAATGCCTTTGTCGACGTGTTCACCTATTCGACCGGCAAGCTCAACGCGCTCGGATGGATTTTCGGCATCGGGCTCAGCCTGGCTTTCTTTCAGCACATGATGAGCGGCATTCGTCACCTCGTGCTGGACACCGGCGCCGGCTATGAGCTCAAGGCCAACCGCACGGGCGCGATCCTGACGATGGTCGGCGCGACGCTGCTGACCCTCTTGTTCTGGGGCACGCTCTACAAGGACGTCATCTTCGCAGGAGGCAATTGATGGGCCAGGGCACCGAACTCGGGCGTGTGCGTGGCCTCGGTAGCGCGCATGAGGGCGCGCACCATTGGTGGCGCCAGCGGATCACGGCGGCCTCCAACCTGTTCCTGATGGTCTGGTTCTTCATCTCCCTCGGCCGCCTGCCGGGTTTCGACTATAAGAGCCTCCATATCTGGCTGGCATCGGCCTGGGTCGCGGTGCCGATGATCCTGCTGATCGTCTCGACGTGCTGGCATGCGCGGCTGGGGCTGCAGGTGGTGATCGAGGACTATCAGCATGACGAAAGCCGTGTCGTGATGGTGATCCTGGCCGAATTCTTCCTGGCCGCGGTCGCGGTGACCGCGATCTTCGGCGTCCTGCGCGTGGCGCTGGCGGGCACGGTCTGATGCCGGCGGCCTACAGGATCGTCGACCACACCTATGACACGGTCGTGGTCGGCGCGGGCGGCAGCGGGTTGCGTGCGACGATGGGTTCGGCCGAGGCTGGCCTGAAGACCGCGTGCATCACCAAGGTGTTCCCGACGCGCAGCCACACCGTGGCGGCACAGGGGGGGATTGCCGCCAGCCTCGGCAACAACACGCCCGATCACTGGACCTGGCACATGTACGATACCGTCAAGGGATCGGACTGGCTCGGTGACCAGGACGCCATCGAATATATGGTACGCGAGGCGCCGGCGGCGGTAATCGAGCTCGAACATGCCGGCGTGCCGTTCAGCCGCAATCCGGAAGGGACGATCTATCAGCGCCCGTTCGGCGGCCACATGCAGAATATGGGTGAAGGCCCCCCGGTGCAGCGCACCTGTGCCGCCGCCGATCGCACCGGCCATGCGATGCTCCACGCGCTGTACCAGCAGAGCCTGAAATATGACGCGGATTTCTACGTCGAATTTTTCGCGCTCGACCTGATCATGGAAGATGGCGCGTGCCGGGGCGTCATTGCCCTGTGCATGGATGATGGCAGCATCCACCGCTTTCGCAGCCATGCCGTGGTGCTGGCGACCGGCGGTGGCGGTCGCGTCTATCAGTCGGCGACCAGCGCACACACCTGCACCGGCGACGGCAACGCGATGGCCTTGCGCGCGGGCCTCGCGCTCCAGGACATGGAGTTCGTCCAGTTCCACCCGACCGGCATCTACGGCGCCGGCGTGC
>NZ_CAXTHV010000071.1:0-2127 GCF_964244265.1 uncultured Sphingomonas sp.
AACCACGCTCTTGTGAATCCCCTCACGATTCAAATCAGCTTAAAACCGCTCTAGCGTGATCGCCGGCCGATCGGACACGCCGATGGCGGGATCGCCTGGCACGACATCGACGCCGCATCGCCGCACTCGATGCCGAAGCGGCCCAGGACGACGGCTAGGCGGCGCGTAGCGCATCGCGGGCTTGGGCCGGCAGATGGGCAATGACCGAGAGGTAGGCGCTCGCGGTCGCGTCGGGCTGACGGCGTCCCTGTTCCCAGCCCTTCAAGGTCGCCAGCGGGATGCGGTAGGTACTAGCGAACGCCTGCTGGGACAGGCCCAGCCCCTCGCGGATCGCGCGGACATCGGGCACCTCGATCGTGTGGACGCGCGCCACCTTGCCACGTCCCTGGGCGTGTGCTGCGGCCTCTTCTATCGCCGCGATCAGGTCTTCGCCAAAGCTGGTCCCAAGATCGCTCATCGTTCATCTCCTCGTTGATCCGCCATCGCCTTGATGGTCGCGGCCAACGCCGCGACGGCCTTCTTCTCTTCGGGCGTCAGGTCGGTCGCCTGCGCCTTCGCATAGGCCAGCAGCAGGTAGAGCGGGCAATCGGGGCGGTAGTAGAAATAGATCGCCCGCGCGCCGCCCCGCTTGCCGCTGCCCGACCGTCCCCAGCGCACCTTGCGCACTCCGCCCGTGCCGGGGATCAGGTCACCCGCTTCCGGGTTGTGCGCGAGGTGATCGACCAGCTCGGCCAGCTCCTGCTCGTTCCATACCTTCTCCGCCGACCGCACGAACGCCTGCGTCTCGGCAACGGTGATCGGACGGGTCTGCATTACCCGCCACGTACGTCAATGACGCCCAATCTGCAATCCCCGAACCATGCCGCTCCTCTCGCTGCACCGGAAATCGCGTCTGGCGCGTGCAGCCCGTTGCAACGCCGATCGCGCCCCGATCGTCCTCGGTAACACCCTGATTGGCCTCGGGATTATCGCCGGCTGCACCTCAACTTGTCGCGGAGTGCTCTGTTGCCGCAGAGAGCGCCTTCCACGGCTGTCCTACAAGCCAGATCCATGCGATAACCCGCTTCCCGCTCTTTGACCCGCTGCCTCCTTCAATCCTCACACGCCATTTCGGGTGCCGTGTGCGCGACCTTCACTAACTTTGCGTGCCCGCAGCCACGGCGTTATACCTAACACCGCTCTTGGCTGCTTGAACCCGCCTGCGCTCCCCCGGGGGCAAGCTCACGACAACCGCGACCTCGTGAACTTTCGTGACTTTTGGCGCCCGCTTATCACGCCATGGGGGGATGCCCGACCGGTACGAGTTCGGCGGCGTTGCTCATCCCACCGCTGCCAGCCCGTCGCGCGCGATGATCGACAGAAGCCGTAGCGCCGGGCCGCCAGGGCGCTTCACGCCGCGCTCCCAATCGGATACCAGGTTGCGCGAGACGTTCAGATACGCCGCGAACACCGGTTGCGAGACATGCTCACGCTCGCGCAACGCGCGGATGTCGGCGCCGGCGAGGATCGGCGTTTCGATCAGGCATGCGCGATCGAAGGTCCTGAGCGTCTCGCGCGACACCACGCCCGATTCGCATGCGCCCGTCATCATTTCGTGGATCGAGCCGGCAATGTCGCCGCGATAGGTCGGTGCATCAGTCTTGGCCGTCATGATCGATCTCCATCAAAATGCCCGTTTCCACCAACCGGTCCAGCGCCGCATCATGCCAGCCCAGCGCAACGCCTGCAGCCTGTTTCAGCAAGGCCAGTTCAGCCTCCGATACATTGTCGCGTCGGTTCTTGGCGAAACCAAAAGCGAAAACCGCCCGGTCGCCGCTACGGAAGAAGAGCAACGCGCGATATCCGCCTGATCGGCCCGCGCCGGGCCGCGCCACCCGCTGCTTGATCACGCCGCCGCCGAGGTCGGCATCGATCAGGCCGCGTCCGGCGCGGGCAACGGCGTCGATCAACATCGCATCGTCTATCCGCTCCCTGCGCGCGAACCGCTGAAACCAGGCGTTCTTGAAGATGCGCGGCACCAACAATCCTCTCAGAGGGAGACTATAACACGCGGCGTTATAGTTCAACGATGACGCGATCGGGCATGTCGGCAACAATGACGGCGCGCCGGCCGATTATGCCGGGTCG